>NZ_JBDQQR010000001.1:2414866-3018583 GCF_039888675.1 Mesorhizobium sp. CAU 1732 | reverse complement strand
CGGTCGTCGTTCGCGAACTCCACGATCAGCTCTTTCCAGAAATCGCAGTCGACGAACAGGTCGGTGACGCCGTCGACGATGTCCCATGAATCGAACGCGGCTGCCCAGTCGCGGGCATTCTGGATCGTGAAGCGCTTCGGGTCGGCGGTCACGGACGCGATGAACTGCGCCTCCATGATGCCGGTGTCCCAGAGCGCGAATGCGCGCTCGTGGTTGCGCTTGATCTTGCGGGCGATGTCGCGCTGGATGCCATGCGAGACGCCAAGCGCGCGATCGATGCGGATGCCGTAGCGCAGCATGCCCTGACGGTTCTCCTCCGAGCCGATCGCGCGCAGATGCGCGACGATCTCGTCGGCGGTCGAGAGGGGCGACAGCTCCGCCAAGTCTACCGCTCGAGGCGCGCCAGCAGCGACGAGGTATCCCAGCGCTTGCCGCCCATGTCCTGCACGTCCTTGTAGAACTGGTCGATGAGCGCGGTGACGGGCAGCTTGGCGCCGTTGCGATCCGCTTCGGCAAGGCAGATGCCGAGATCCTTGCGCATCCAGTCGACCGCGAAGCCGAAATCGTATTTTCCGGCATTCATGGTCTTGTGGCGGTTTTCCATCTGCCACGAACCGGCGGCGCCCTTGGAGATGACGTCGATCACCTTTTCGATGTCGAGACCCGCCTTCTTCCCGAAACTGATGCCTTCGGCGAGGCCCTGGACCAGGCCCGCGATGCAGATCTGGTTGATCATCTTGGTCAGTTGGCCCGCGCCTGCCGGTCCCATCAGGCCGACCATGCGCGCATAGGCGTCGATCACCGGCTGCGCCTTCGCGAACGTCGCCTCGTCACCGCCGCACATCACCGTCAGAACGCCGTTTTCAGCGCCAGCCTGGCCGCCGGAGACGGGGGCGTCGATGAAGCCCAGGCCGCGTTCCTTTGCGGCGGCATCGAGCTCGCGCGCCACTTCCGCCGAGGCCGTCGTGTTGTCGATGAAGATCGCGCCTTTTTTCATCGTCGAGAACGCGCCGTTTTCGCCGAGCGTCACCGCCCGCAGATCGTCGTCGTTTCCGACGCAGGCGAAGACGAAATCCTGGTCCTTTGCGGCCTCGGCAGGCGTGGTGGCCGCGCGACCGCCATGTTCCTTGGCCCATTTTTCGGCCTTGGCTGCGGTCCGGTTATAGACGGTGACATCATGTCCGCCCTTGGCCTTGAGATGGCCTGCCATGGGGTAGCCCATCACGCCCAAACCCAAAAATGCTACCTTTGCCATGCGGCTCCCTCCGTTTGTTACAGTCGTTTGCGAGCTTTTCGCCGCGCCATTCAGCGCTTGAGATGCTTGGTGATGCGGCGTTCGATCCAGTCGATCACGTTGCGGAGCGCCTCGACGATCACGAGATAGACGACCGCCGCCCAGATGTATGTCTGGAAATCGAACGTCCGCGAATAGGCGCGGCGCGTCTCGCCCATCAAATCGTAGACCGTGATGATGGCGACGATCGCGGACCCCTTGATCAGCAGGATGATTTCGTTGCCGTAGGGGCGCAGCGCGACGATGAGCGCCTGCGGCAGGATGATGCGCTGGAACGTCGTGAACCGATGCAGGCCCAGCGATTCTGCGCCCTCCCACTGGCCGCGCGGAACGCTCTGCACGGCGCCTCGCAGGATTTCGGCCTGATAGGCCGCCGTGTTGAGCGTGAAGGCAAGGATCGCGCAATACCAGGCTTCACGGAAGAACGTCCAGAGCCCGATCGCTTCGAGTTGCGGCCGGAACTGGCCGAGGCCGTAGTAGATCAGGAATGTCTGCGCGAGCAGCGGCGTGCCGCGAAAAAAATAGACGTAGGCGTATGCGGGCCAGGCGAGCGCCTTCCATTTCGACACGCGCGCATAGGCGATGGGTGCCGACAGGAGCGCTCCGAGCACGATCGAGATCAGTACGAGCTGAACCGTCACGATCAGGCCGGAGAGGTAATTCGGCGCGTAGCGGGCGAATATGTCCGCGTCCCACGAGGTGTAGAGGAACGCGACGAGCCCGATGGCCAGCGCGATCCAGAACGCCATCAGCGCATGACCGGCGATCCGCTGCCCTGTCCAGACACGCGGCGGGGGTGGCGGGCGATCGACGATCGCAACAGCGGCCTGCGTCGGAGCGCTCATCGGGAGGGCTCCGCCTTGCCGGCCCAGCGCTCGATGAAGCCGAACGCGACCGAGGAGAGGATCGCCAGCACGAGATAGATGAGGCAGGCGAGGCCGAAGAAGAGGAAGGCTTCCTTGGTCACGCGCGCGGCGATGCCCGCCTGCCGGATGATGTCGGACAGGCCGATCACGGAAACGAGCGCGGTGTCCTTGAGCAGGATGAGCCAGAGATTGGAGAGGCCGGGAAGGGCGATGCGCACGAGTTGCGGCAGGACGACGAGGCGCATGGTCTGCCAGTTCGACAGGCCGACCGCGTGTCCGCCTTCGTACTGACCGCGCGGGATCGCCCGGAATGCGGAGAGGAACACCTCGCTGGCATAGGTCGAAAAGACGACGCCGAGCGCCACCATGCCTGCGACGAAAGCGTTGATCTCGACGGTCGCGGTCGGATTGAAGAGCTGCACGAGGCGCTGGACGCCAAGCTGCACGCCGTAGAAGACGAGGAACAGCGTGAGAAGCTCCGGCAGCCCGCGGAAGATCGTCGTGTAGACGTTCGCGGCAAGCCTGAGAGAACGTTCCTCGGACTGTTTCGCCAGCGCGATCATGAAGCCGGCTGCGAGCCCGAACGGCAGGGTCGCGAGCGCGAGCGATACCGTCACCACAACGCCCGAGGCGATCTGGTCGCCCCAGCCCTGAGGCCCGAAGCTGATGAGTGAAAGCGCTTTTTCCATGCGAGCCGGCGGTCCCCGTTCGCTTCAATGTGCAGCAAGGCGGCGAAATGCACCCGCCGCCTTGCTGGTCGTCACGTCAGAGAAACCGGCTCAACCGCCGTAGGCGTCGAAGCCGAAATACTTGTCGTTGATTTCCTTGTACGTCCCGTTCGCGCGGATGGCGTCGATCGCGGCGTTGAACTTCTCGGCCAGTTCCGTCTCGCCCTTGCGGATCGCGATTCCGGCTCCGAGACCGTGGATTTCCGGGACCGGCGTGATGGTGCCGACGATCTTGCAGCATGCGCCTTCGTCGGTTGCCAGCCATTCCTCGATGACGGTGATGTCGTCATTGGCGGCGTCGATGCGGCCATTGATCAGGTCGAGCTTGTATTCGTCGGCGGTCGGATAGCCGCGCACTTCGCTGTCGGTGTAGGTCGCTTCCGAATAGTTGGAATGCGTGGTCGAGCCCTGGACGCCGATCACCTTGCCCGCAAGCGCTTCCTTCGTGACACCGGTGATGTCGGTATCCTTCAGCGCGACGATCGCCGGGGGGGTGTTGTAGTACTTGTTGGTGAAATCGACCTGCTTCAGGCGTTCGTCGGTGATCGACATGGATGCGATGATGGCGTCGAAGCGGTTGGCCTGCAGTGCAGGGATGATGCCGTCCCAATCCTGGGTCACGAACTCGCATTCGACTTTCATCTCTTCGCACAGCGCCTTGGCGATATCGATATCGAAGCCGACGAGCTGGCCGTCCGACGTCAGATTGTTGAAGGGCGGGTAGGCGCCCTCGGTTCCGATCCTGAGCTTCTCCTGCGCCTGAGCGCCGCCGATCGTGAGTGCGATGGCTGCGACCGACAAGGCCATGGAAACTCGTGAAGCAATACGCATGTCGTTCCTCTCTGTTGGTGGTTCGGCCACGATCGGAGAGCATTCCGCGGGTCGACCCAAGTGCGTCCTGTTTGCGCACCATGAGCGCAATATTCTTCTTGTTTTGGAAGCAATTGCAATCGCGAATTGGGGTTTTACTGCCGGCCGCAACGTAAGCTCACCTATTGCGCAAACCCACAGCAACCTCGACGAAGTCGGCGATCGCGGTCACGTCGTCGAGTGCGAAGACTGGCACGGGCGCCATATGGACCGGGCTGTCGGACGCGATCGCGACCACATTCGCCGTCTCGGGGAGCGGCGCCTGGTTCTGCGCCGCAGTGCGTCGCACCTCGATCTTGCGATGCGGACCGGTCTTGTATCCCTCGACGAGCACGATATCGCAGGGCGAGAGACGTGCGAGAATCTGGTCGAGAGGCGGTTCCTCTTCATCGCGCAATTCGTGCATGAGCGCCCATCGGCGCCCGGTGACGAGCATGACTTCGCTGGCTCCCGCGGTGCGATGGCGGTGCGTGTCCGTCCCCGCGGCATCCACATCCGCATCGTGATGCGCGTGTTTCACGGTCGAGACCGTCCATCCGCGGCTGGTCAGCTCCGTGACGAGGCTCTCGGTCAGCGTCGTCTTGCCGGCATTCTTCCAGCCTGCGATGCCGATGATTTTGTCCATCAATCAAGCATCTCTGCGATTGTTTGCGCCCGACGAAGATCATCCGGGGTGTTGATGTTGAAGAACGGATCTTCACCGCCGTCGAGGTCGAATTCCACCGTCGCATTCGGATGGTCGTCGATAAAGGCCGACACCTTCAACGTCGCGCCATCCGCCAGGAATGCCGCGAGTGCGTCGCGCAGCGACAGCGGCCACAGCGCGAAGGTCGGATGGCGCATGCCTGACGACGATGCGACCACGATGCGATTTTCGCTGTCGCCGGAGAGGCGCGCGACCATGTCGAGGGGGAAGAACGGCGTGTCGACGGCCACGCTTACAAGCGCCGCTGGAGGCTCTGGCAGGGCGGCGGCCCAGTCCAGCCCGGCCAGGATGCCGGCCAATGGCCCGGAGAAGCTCGTGTCGCGGTCGGGCACGATTGATAGACCCAGCGACGGCAATGCAGATGCGTCGGCGTTCGAATTGATCGCCAGATGATCGACCTGCGGACCGATGCGCCGGACGGCGCGTTCCAGCAGCGTAGACCCCTTCAGAATGACCAGCGCCTTGTCGGAACCGTCCATCCGGCTCGATCGTCCGCCTGCGAGGATCAGTCCTGCGATCGGTTTCACGTCCACGCCCTCAGATGGGTCTCGCGCTGCGCGCAACGTAGAGGATGTAGAGCGAGGCCAACACCGCGCCGATGGATGTCGACAACATCAGCCACAAAAGCGGCGCGGGACCGGATTCCTGCGACAGCAAGGAGCCTGCCAGAAGCGAGATTGCCGCACCGCCGCCGATCTGGAGCGATCCGCCGAGCCCCGACGCGCTCCCGGCGAGGTGAGGGCGGACGCCCACGATACCCGCGTTGGCATTCGGCAGGGTCATGCCGTTGCCCACGCCCACGATCGCCACGGGCCCGAACACGGCGATCGCCTGCATGAAACCGAGCGCGAGCAGCGCCAGCGAGAGGCTCATTCCGGCCACGGTGATCAGGTTTCCGGTGACGATCATGCCGTTGATGCCGATGCGGCGCGAGAAGCGACCCGAGATGAAGTTGCCGATCATGTACCCGGCGGACAGCATGCCGAAATAAAGCCCGTACTCCGATGGCCGCATGCCGAAGATTTCCGTCGCGACATAGGGACCGCCGCCCAGAAAGGCGAAGAACGTTCCCGAGGTGAAGGCGGCCGTCAGCGTATAGCCCCAGAACCGGCGCGAGCGGATCAACTCCGGATAGGCCTTGAACTGCGAGACCAGGCTGGAGCTCTGGTTGCGATTGGTCTCGCCGAGGTCGAAGAACACGAAGGCGAAGGCCACCGCGCCGAAGGCGAGCGTCAGGACGAAACTCGCCTGCCAGCCGTAATTCTCGTCGAGCAGGCCGCCGATCGCCGGCCCGATCATCGGCACGAGCGACATGCCCATGGTCACGTAGCCGATCTTGCTCGCCGCCTCGTCCGTCGTCACGGTGTCGCGAACGATCGCGCGGGACAGAACCATCCCCGCCGCCGAGAAAGCCTGAAGGATGCGCGCGGCAAGCAGGAGTTCGATGGTCGGCGCATAGATTGCGGCAACTGACCCGATCATGAAAATCGTAAAGCAGGCCAGCATGACCGGACGCCGCCCGAACCGGTCGGAAGCCGGCCCGATGCCCAGTTGCAGGATCGCGGTGGCGGCGAGGTACAGCGACACCGCAAGCTGGACGATCGCGTAATCCGTATCGAAGTGTCGGGCGATACCTGGAAGCGACGGCAGAAACACGTTCATCGCCAGCGCACCCGTCGCCGTCGCCAGAACGAGCGTGGCGATGTGAGGCGGCGTGACGCGATTGAAGAATGTCGAAGCCATCGTGTCCGTTCGGTTTCAGGTCGCGAAGCAGAGCTTCATGGGGTGATTTCCTATAGCGCGTTTACAACCCATCCGGCGCCATCGACGGGCCGGTGCTTTCGGCTGCGGGCTTTTGCTTGCCCACGACCCGCTCCCGGTACAGCGTATAGAGGCCCGAAGCCACGACGATCGATGCGCCGACGATCATGACCGTGTCCGGCACGTCGCCGAATGCCAGATAGCCCAACAGGATCGCCCACAGGAGCGCCGTATAGCGGAAGGGCGCTACGAACGAGATGTCGCCGGTGCGCATCGCCATGATGATGAACTGGTAGCCGAAGAGGACCAACACCGCGGCGGCGAAGAGCATGCCGATCTCCGCACCCGACATCGGCGTCCAGCCACCCAAGGGAACGATCAGGATCGCGCCGCCGATCGTGACCGAGGTGGCCGTCACGGTGGAAACCAGCAGGGACGGCACATGGTGCGGGATTTTCCGGGTCGCGAGATCACGGATGGCGCAGAAAACGACGCTGACGAGCGCGAGCAGGGAATAGGCGGTAAATCCTTCGAAGCCCGGCCGCACGATCACCAGCACGCCCGCGAAGCCGACTGCGATCGCGATCCAGCGTCGCCAGCCGACGGTTTCGCCGAGGAACAGCGCCGCACCCATCGTCACCGCCAAAGGCAGCGCCTGCAAGACTGCCGAAATGTTGGCGAGCGGCATGTTGGCCAGAGCCAGAAGAAACGTCACGGTGGCCACGAGTTCGGCGACGATGCGCAGCAGGACCATGGGATGAGCCACTTGCGAGGGGGCCCGCAGCGCGCCCTGGGTCCACGCCAGCGCCCCGATCATCACCGATGCGAAGAGGCCGCGGACGAACATCATCTGTCCCTGGTTCAGGGTCTCGATGACGGTTTTCGAAAGCGTATCGTTCATGACGAAGCCGGCCATGGATACGACCATGAACAGCGAGCCGCGCAGATTGGGCGAAAGGGGCAAGAGCGTTTCCGGTGCAGTCTTTTTGTCTTGCGTCCGGTCTATGGCCGCATTGGGCCAAGCGCAACCATCAGTCGCGACAATGCATGGGGCCATGAGGCCAGACTGGAAGACAAATTGCGCGCGATGCCGGCAGGGCTCAACCGCCGGTAACGCTCATATGGCGAGAGACGGCCGGTCGATTGGTCCGCCGGTCGATCACGAAATCATGGCCCTTGGGTTTGCGGCCGATCGCTTCGTCGATCGCGTTCGACAGAAGTTCGTTGCCCTCGGAGGCACGCAGCGGCGCGCGCAGGTCTGCCGCGTCATCCTGGCCGAGGCACATGTAAAGCGTGCCGGTGCAGGTCAGGCGGACGCGGTTGCAGCTCTCGCAGAAATTGTGCGTCATCGGCGTGATGAAGCCTAGCCGCCCACCGGTCTCGGCAACCTTCACATAGCGTGCGGGGCCGCCGGTCTTGTAGGGGATGTCGCTCAGCGTGAACTGCCGTTCGAGATCGGCGCGCAGACGCGACAGGGGCAGATACTGATCGGTCCGATCCTCGTCGATCTCGCCCATCGGCATCGTCTCGATGACCGTCAAATCCATGCCGCGACCATGCGCCCAGCGCATCATGTCGGGCAGCTCGCCATCATTGAAACCCTTCAACGCAACGGCGTTGAGCTTGATTTTCAGCCCGGCCGCCTCTGCCGCCTCGATGCCTGCGAGAACGCGCGAGAGATCGCCCCAGCGCGTGATCGACCGGAACTTGACGGGGTCGAGCGTATCCAGCGAGACGTTGATGCGCCGTACGCCGCAATCGGCAAGTTCCTGCGCAAACCGCGACAGTTGCGAACCGTTGGTCGTCAGCGTCAGTTCTTCGAGCGCGCCGCTTTCGAGATGACGCGAAATCTGGCGGACCAGGTGCATGACATTCTTGCGGACAAGCGGCTCGCCGCCGGTCAGGCGCAGCTTCTTCACGCCCTTCTCGATGAACACGGTGCAGAGGCGATCCAGTTCCTCGAGGCTCAGCAGATCCTTTTTCGGCAAAAAGGTCATGTCTTCCGCCATGCAGTAGGTGCAGCGGAAGTCGCAGCGATCGGTCACGGAGACGCGCAGATAGGAGATGTCGCGCCCGAACGGATCGATCATGCTGGTGCCGTTTGAATGCATGCGCCTTGATATCCTTGAGGCGCGTGCTGCGCCGTGGCCCGAATGTCGGGCAAAGCCGTGTCCATTTCAAGGTGCTGCGACGACTATCTGGATCACGCAGGCGACGCCCGATCAGCGATTTTTCTGGTACAGGTCGACACCGCAGCTCTTCACATGGTCTGCAATCACGCCTAGTTCGGATGCGAACCGAAGGATGCACAGATGACGCCACCTACCGAACTGCGCGTTTCGAAGGACAGGCGCACGCTGTCCGTCACCTTTCCGGGCCACGCGGCATTCATTTTTTCGGCCGAGATGCTGCGCGTCCTGTCGCCTTCGGCGGAGGTGCAGGGGCATTCGGCCGAGCAGCGCGTGACGGTTCCAGGCAAGCGCAACGTCGCGATCCTCAAGCTCGAGCCGATCGGCAATTACGCCGTACGGATCACGTTCGATGATTTCCACGACACGGGCATCTTCACCTGGGACTATTTTCATACGCTCGGGCACGAGAAGGACAGCCGCTGGGCCGAATATGAGAGCGAATTGGCGGCGAAGGGGCTCGCCCGCGACGCGTGATCCTGTCATCGCCACGTCGCATAGCTGTCGCATCAGACGCTAACACCGGCTGGAGCCTTACATGACGACGATCTCCACCATCGAAGACCTCGAAGCGATTTACGGCCAGCCGGGCGAGACATCCCTCGTCAAGGAACTGGATCATCTGATCCCTGAATATGCGGCCTTCATCGAGGCCTCGCCCTTCGTTGCGCTCTCGACGGCTGGCCCGGAGGGGCTCGATTGCTCGCCGCGCGGTGACCTGGCCGGTTTCGTGCGCATCCATGACCACAGGACGCTGATGATGCCGGATCGGCGTGGCAACAACCGCGCCGATTCGCTCAGGAACATCGTTCGCGACGGACGCGTCGGCCTTCTGTTCCTGGTGCCCGGCTCGGGAACGACGCTGCGCGTCAACGGACGTGCTCAGCTCTCGGCCGATGCGGAACTCTGCGCGTCCTTCGCCGTCGATGGGCACGCGCCGCGCTGTGTGATCGTCATCGCAATCGACAGCGTCTACTTCCAGTGCGCGCGGGCGATCGTGCGGTCGGGGCTCTGGGATGCCAGCCGGCATGTCGATCCAAAATCGCTGCCGACGCCCGGCGCGATGCTCGCGGCCACCAGCAACGCGTCTATCGACGGACAGGCCTATGATGCGGAATGGCCAGGTCGCGCCGCCAAGACGATGTGGTAGCCACTCGGCCTGATCATTCGTCCGGCCGCAGCATCTCCTCGATGCGGCGCATCTGATCGCCCATCGCGTCGCACTGGGCGGGCGTGGACTGCGCCATGACCCGGTCGATCAGGGCCGAATAGACGTCCAGCGCCTGCATCAGTCTTGCTTCGCCATCGTCGGTCAGAAAGAGCCGCATCACGCGCTTGTCCTTGGCGTCGCCCTCGCGCCGGATGAGCCCCTGCTTTTCCAGTTGCGGCAGCAGCATCGTGATGTTGGATCGCCCGACGAGAAGACGCCGCGCGACATCGTGCTGCGACATGCCGGGATGGCGATAGATGTTCATCAGGACGTCGAGCTGGCCGATCTTCAGGTCGAGGTGGCTCAGTGCGCGCGTCAGTTCGCGCACGACGGCCTTTTCGGCGCGCACGAGCGCGATCCAGTTGCGGAAGCGCGGATTGTCCCAGGGGAGGGGTTGTTTATTGTTCATGATTGAACTAGTTTGTTCACGTTTGAACGACTTTGAGGATCACGGCCATGGCCTCTTTTGGTTACCTGCTCTTCCGTAGCGCATTCATGCTTGCCGAACAAATCGCGCCGCGCGCGACCGGCCGCGTTGCCTTTGAGCTCTTCTGCCGCACGCCCGATCCGGACAGGCCCACGAAGCGCGAAGCCGACATGTTGCGCGATTCGGCGGCGTTCATGGACGAGGCGCGGCACCATCATCTGCGCACGCGCGACGGATGGGTCGTGGCCCATGATTTCGGGCCGCCAGAGGGGCGCAGCGCTCCGGCCGTTCTCGTCGTTCATGGCTGGCGTTCGCGCACCGAACATATGCGCACGCTGATCGAGGCACTGCGCCATCAGGGGTTCCGCGTCATCGCGCTCGATCTTCCCGGGCACGGACGCTCGACCGGCCGCCGTCTGAATCTCGCGCTGGCGGTCGCCGCAGTGCGTGCGGCTGCCGACTGGTTCGGGCCGTTTTCGGCGATCGTTGGGCATTCGTTCGGCGGTGCGGTGGCCGTCAACGCTGTTTTCGGCTCCATAAGGGGGATCGCGCCGGTCGAGGCGAAACGTCTGGTGCTCGTGGCCGCGCCGAGTTCGATGCCGGGTCTTTTCGAGGATTTCGGCCGGTTCCTCGGTCTTGGAACACGCACACAGATGGCGCTCGCCGGCCAGGTGGAGCGCGTCGCGGGCCATCCGCTTGAGAGTTTCGTCGCTGCCGATCAGTTGCGTGAGCTGCGCATCGAGACGCTCGCGGTCCATGCGCCCGACGACAAGGAAGTGTCGTTCGAAAGCGCGCGGCAGTTCGAGGACGCGGGAGACCATGTGCGTCTCGTGCGTGTGCCGGGCAGGGGGCATCGGCGGATCATCGCCGACGCGGCGATCGCGAACCAGATCGCCGAATTCGCGGTGGCGGGGTTCTGACCAAGCCCCGCTTTGGTCAGGTCTTCGGTTTCGGCGCCTCGATCGGCAGGCCCGCTTCCTTCCACGCACCGAACCCGCCTTCAATGTGCTTGACCGGTTCAAGCCCCATGTCCTGTGCGGTCTTGGTCGCGAGCGCGGACCGCAATCCGCCCGCGCAGAAGAACACAAAGGTCTTCCCGCTGGCGAAGATCGGCTTGTGATACGGGCTCTCGGGATCGATCCAGAATTCGAGCATGCCGCGCGGCGCATGGAGCGCGCCTTCGATCCTGCCGTCGCGGTCCAGTTCGCGCGGATCGCGGATATCCACCAGCACCACGTCTGCCGATTGCGCCAGCGCGTGCGCCTCCTGCGGCGACACCGCTTCGATCTCGGCATTCGCCTCATCGAGCAGCGCCCGATATCCCTTCTTCATTGCCATGGTGATCTCCGCTTCAGCCGAGGTTGAGTTCCTTGAAGAAGTCGTTGCCCTTGTCATCGATGACGATGAAAGCGGGGAAATCCTCGACCTCGATGCGCCAGATCGCCTCCATGCCGAGTTCGGGATACTCCACCACCTCAACCTTCTTGATGCAATCCTGCGCCAGTCTGGCTGCCGGGCCACCGATCGAGCCGAGATAGAACCCGCCATGGCGGCCGCAGGCCTCGCGCACCTGGCGCGAGCGGTTGCCTTTGGCGAGCATGACCATCGATCCGCCGAAAGACTGGAATTGGTCGACATAGCTGTCCATGCGGCCGGCCGTGGTCGGCCCGAACGAGCCCGACGCATAGCCCGCGGGCGTCTTGGCGGGTCCGGCATAGTAGATGGGATGGTTCTTGAAATACTCCGGCATCGGCTCGCCATTCTCGAGCCGCTCGCGGATCTTCGCATGGGCGATGTCGCGCGCGACGATGATCGATCCAGAGAGAGAAACACGTGTCTTTACAGGGTGTTTTGCCAGTTCGCTCAGAATCTGAGTCATCGGCTGGTTGAGGTCAATGCGGACGACATGCGAGGTCAGTCTGTCTTCGTCGATGTCCGGCATGTAGCGCGCCGGATTGGTCTCCAGCTCCTCGATGAAAATGCCGTCCTTGGTGATCTTGCCCTTCGCCTGTCGATCCGCCGAGCAGGACACGCCGAGACCGATCGGCAAAGACGCGCCGTGGCGCGGCAGGCGAATCACGCGCACGTCGTGGCAGAAATATTTGCCGCCGAACTGTGCGCCGACGCCCATCTGCTGGGTCAGCCTGTGGACCTCGGCCTCCATCTCCAGATCGCGGAAGGCGTGGCCGTCCTCGCCGCCGGAGGTCGGCAGGGCGTCGAGATAGCGCGTGGAGGCGAGCTTCACCGTCTTCAGGTTCATTTCGGCGGATGTGCCGCCGATGACGATCGCCAGATGGTAGGGCGGGCAGGCGGCCGTTCCGAGCATCAGGATCTTCTCCTTGAGGAAGTCGATCATGCGGTCGTGGGTCAGGAGAGACGGCGTTCCCTGATACAGGAACGTCTTGTTGGCCGATCCGCCGCCCTTTGCCACGAACAGGAACTTGTAGGCGTCTTCGCCTTCCTCGTAGATGTCGATCTGCGCCGGCAGGTTGTTCTTGGTGTTCTTTTCGTCGAACATCGAAAGCGGCGCGAGCTGCGAATAGCGCAGGTTCTTCTTCTCGTAGGCGTCGAGCACGCCCTTGCCGAGCGCGTCGTCGTCACCGCCCTCGGTCCAGACGCGACGGCCCTTCTTGCCCATGATGATCGCGGTGCCCGTATCCTGGCACATCGGCAGCACGCCGCCGGCTGCGATGTTCGCGTTCTTCAGGAGATCGTAGGCGACGAAGCGGTCATTGTCGGTCGCCTCGGGGTCTTCCAGGATCGCGGCGAGCTGCTTGAGGTGACCGGGACGCAGCAGGTGATTGATGTCGGAGAAGGCCGTTTCGGACAAAAGGCGGAGCCCTTCCGCCTCGACGGTAAGCACCTCCTGGCCACGGAAATGGTCCACGGACACGAAATCCGAGGTGAGTTTCCGGTAGGGGGTCTCGTCCGCTCCAAGAGGAAAAAGATTGGCTGTTGCCGTATCGGCCATGGCTAGCATCCGTTGTCGCGAAAAGAACTGTGCCGCTTCTTTAGCGAGGCCGACGCGGAAATCCAGCCTCTTGGACAGCGATCACGATCGCGCGCCCGGCCTGACATGGTTACTCTTCATTAACCGCAACCGGGTTGTGGTATCGGCGACACGGTTGAACGTCATCGCGAAGGCGTGATCCTGCCCGGCGCTTAACAGCGCGGGGCTTAGTCCATATAGTCGCAGTCGCCGCTGCTTCGCATGCTTCGCGCAGGCGTTCAGCATCATGATCGCGCCCGCATCGCCTGCAATCCCATGGGCAGCGATCGACGGGCGGAAGAGGGGATCAGCAATGTCTTTGTCGCGCGCCAGGATTCTGGCCATCTCGTCCACAGCGATCGCGGCCTTGTTTGCCGCCGACATGCAGCAGGCGTCGGCCCAGAACCTCTTCGAGCGGCTGTTCCGCAACGATCGTCGCGTGCAGCAGGAGATGCCGCCACCCGTCGCGGTGGAGCGGGCGGCGCCAGCACCAGCGCGCCGCGCGCCGCCTCGGATCACGGGACCGAGCTACTATACCTACAAGACCGACGCGCTGGTTCGCGTGGATTTCGCGGCGATCAAGCCCGACCGGACCCATGCTGCCGGACTGACCGCGCCCGTCTTGCTCGACAACACGCCTGTCAGCACCACGCGGGCCGAGAGCGCCGTAGATCCCGAACGCCAGGTCGTTCAGCTCCAGCAGCCAAGCGTGGCGACCGACGCCATCTCGCCAGAGACCGACCGCACGCGTGTTTCAGGCGATTTGGAGAGCGTGCTGAACGCTGCGAGCGAAGCGGTGGAAGCAGCGAAGGCCGACGAGATTGCCGCATCGGAGACGGCGATTCCGCGCGTCGAGGACGCCAAACCCATCGGCGTCGATGCGGCCCAAACTGCCGCGCCGCTCGACATGGACGAACCGCCTTCCGCGACTGTGGCAGCCTCCGCGTCGCAACCTCTCACCGATGAGCAGATCGCATCGCTGCAAAATCACGAACTGCTCGCAGAAAAAGAAATCGCAGATGCGCTGGTCGCGCACTACAGTGCGGTGCCTGAACTCATGTGGGTGAGTGATGGCCGCGCGAACGAGCAGGCTGCGCAGGCACTGGACGTGCTCGGCAAGGCCGCAAGCCATGGCCTGAATGCGCAGGATTACGCCGTGGCCGTGCCCGTGGGCAGCGACATTGCTGCGCTGACCGCATTTGAAATGGAGCTTTCGGCGCGTCTGCTTCGCTATGTGCGCGATGCCCGCTCGGGCAGGATCGATCCGAACCGCATTTCCGGCTACTACGATTTTGCGCCCAAGCCGCTTGATCAGGTGGCGATGCTTCAGTCCCTGCGTTCGACGCAGGAGGTCGCCGCGCTGCTGGAGACCCAGCATCCGGTCGACGACCAGTACAAGGCGTTGCGCGTCGAGCTCGAAATGCTGCGCGCCAGCAGCGAGAACGATATCGTCATCGCGCCGAAGACCCTCGTTCGACCGGGCGAGACCAATGCGGAATTCCCCAAAATTCTCAGCCTGATCCTGCAGAAGGCAACCGACGAATTCCGGACAGTGCATGGCGATGCGCTGACGCGCAATCTGGGCAGCGAGACCTATACGCAGGAACTGGTGCCCGTCATCAAGGCGGCGCAGACGGCCGCAGGCGTCGGCGACGACGGCGTGATCGGTGCGCGCACGATCCAGGCTCTGGCGGGCGAATCGAAGGCGGCGCGCATCGAGAAGGTCGAGATCGCGCTCGAACAGATCCGCTGGCTTCCCTCCGATTTCACGCCGCGCCACGTGTTCATCAACACGCCGGCTTTCGACGCGACCTATGTCGAGGACGGCGAGGCGAAGCTGTCGATGCGCACCGTCGTCGGCGGTCTGGGAACGCAGACCTACTTCTTCCAGGACGAGATCGATTATGTCGAATTCCACCCCTATTGGGGCGTTCCGAAGTCGATTTTGGTCAACAAATACATGCCGAAGCTCTATAGCGACCCATCTTATCTCGACCGCAACGGCTTCGAGGTGGTGAATTCGCGCGGGCAGGTCGTCCCGTCGTCCTCGGTGAACTGGGGCCAGTATGGCGCCAACGTTCCCTTCGACGTGCGCCAGCGCCCGGGCAAGAGCAACGCGCTGGGGGAACTCAAGATCATGTTCCCCAACAAGCACGCGATCTACCTGCACGACACGCCGGAAAAGCACCTCTTCGGTCGGGAGAACCGTGCGCTGTCGAACGGCTGCATACGGCTGGAGGATCCACGCGGCATGGCTGCGGCAGTCCTCGGCTGGGATCGCGATCGTCTCGACCAGCGGCTCGAGCGCCCGCATTCGCGCGAGACGTTGCAGACCAAAGTGCCGGTCTACGTCGCCTACTTCACCGCATGGCCGGACGGTGCGGGCGAGGTTCACTACTTCAACGACGTCTACAGCCGCGACGAGAAGGTCCGCGCCGCACTCGACAAGGTCGACGCGCTGCGCTCGAACGGTGTGTAAGAATATCTGGGTTTCGTGACACCATCCACCGGAAGGTGGATGGTGGGCGATGCAGGGATTGAACCTGCGACCCCACCCGTGTGAAGGGTGTGCTCTCCCGCTGAGCTAATCGCCCGTCGCGACCGTGGCCGCGAAAGTGCCGCGATATAAGGGGCGAGACCCCGCCAAGTCAAGGATCGATCAGCGCGTCGTTTCGCCCAGCAGCGCTTCGGCCATTTCGACCGTCAGTTCATCGAAATGCGAGATGATCCGCGAGGGTTCGAATTCGCGCACGTGGCGATCGGTGTAGCCGAAATCGACCGCGATCACCGGGATGCCGGCAGCCTTCGCGGTGTCGATGTCGGTGCGCGAATCGCCGATCATGACGGCCCGCTCGGGATCGCCGCCGGCGCGCGCGATCGTTTCCGTCAGATGGCGGGGGTCGGGCTTTCGAAACGCGAACGAATCTCCGCCGCAGATCGCGGAAAACCGGTCCGCGAGGCCGAGCGCTGCGATCAGGCTCGTCGCCATACCCTCGTATTTGTTGGTGCAGATCGCCGCGTCGTATCCGGCCGATGCAAAGCGCGCCACGGCGTCGAGCGCGCCGGGGTAGGGCCGTGATTCGCCAGGCATGTGACTGCCGTAATGGTCGAGAAAGGAAACCTGCAGCGTGTCCAGTTGCTCCGCCGAAAGTGCCCTTTGCTGGGCCGCGAAGGCGCGTTCGATCATCACGCGCCCGCCCATGCCCACGAACCCGCGCAGTTCGCCCGGCTCGGCCGGAGTCATGCCGGCCAGCGTCAGGCAGTGGTTGAGGCTCGTCAGCAAATCCGGCGCGGTGTCGACCAGAGTTCCGTCCAGATCGAAGACGATGATGGGCTTGAGCATGGGGTTTTCCTCGTTGAGGGCCTTGCGATAGCGCGCACAAGCCTGTGCGGCAAGCGCTGCGGACCATGCCAGAGGGGTTGCCCGTTGCGCTAGAGATGCTCTAGGAGCATGACCACGTTTCACCGGGACGACCACGCATGGATGCGAGAACGCTCAAGATCGACGCGGCGCGCGAGGCGCTGACCTACGTCTCGGACGGCATGAAGCTCGGCATCGGCACCGGGTCGACCGCCGAGGAGTTCGTCAGGCTGTTGGCCGTGCGCGTAAGCCAGGGGCTGTCGGTCGTGGGAGTGCCGACCTCCGAGCGGACCGCGAAATTGTGCCGAGAGCTCGGCGTGCCGCTTTCCACGCTCGACGATATCCCGCATCTCGACCTCACGATCGACGGTGCCGACGAGATCGACCCCGCTTTGTCCCTGATCAAGGGCGGCGGCGGCGCGCTTTTGCGCGAGAAGATCGTCGCGGCCGCATCGGATCGCATGATCGTCATCGCCGATGCATCGAAGCTCGTCGATACGCTTGGCGCGTTTCCGCTGCCCATTGAAGTCAATCGCTTCGGCCTGGGTGCGACCGAACATGCGATCAAGAATGCCGCGCGCGATCTCGGCCTCGATGGTCCTCTGACATTGAGGATGACGAATGGCGAGCCATTTGCTACGGACGGCGGTCATTTGATTTTCGATGCATCTTTTGGCCGCATTCCGGATACAAGAGCGATTTCCGACGCGCTTCACGCTATACCGGGTGTCGTCGAGCACGGACTTTTCCTCGGGCTCGCGGACGTGGCAATTGTTGCGGACGCGGGTGGTGCCAGAACGGTGCGTGCCGCTCAATGAACAGGGAGTTCTCGCCAGCATGACGCTTCTCAGCAGCCCTCGTCGTCTTGTCGCCATCGCCGGAGCCGCGCTGTTCCTGGCAGCGGCCGCGCCCGCCGGTGCGCAGGAGATCGCGGACACCCACATGGCCGCAGCCCGCAGCGCGCTGACCGCCATGAAGGCGACAGAGGAATTCGACGTGATCCTGCCGCGCGCCGCGCAGGGACTTAAGAACCAGCTCATCGCGCAGAATCCGAACCTCCAGCAGGTCATCAGCACGGTGGTCGACCAGAAGGCGATCGCGATGGCGGCCCGTCGCGGCGATCTGGAGCGCGAGGCGGCCCTGGCCTATGCGCGCGTCTTCTCAGAAGAGGAACTGAAGTCCATCGCAAGCTTCTATGCCTCGCCTGCGGGCATCAAGCTGATCGAGGGCGGTCCGATCGTGGCACGCGAGCTCTACAAGGCCGCCGAAATCTGGCAGCGCGGCATGTCGCGCGATCTTTCCGAAGAGGTAGCAAAGGAACTCTTCGCACAGGTGGGCGACGAGGTTCAGGGCACGGGCGTCGCGCCCGATGGCGGCGTTGTTCCGACGCCCGCAGCACCCGGCGTTCCCGCCGCGCCAGCCGCCCCCGCGAATTGATCCTGTTGGGATCGTTTCGATCCTGCCTGGCATAATGGATGAATCGCCCGGCCATCGCGCCGGGCTTTTCTTTTGGCCGCCGGATGCATAGATCGACACCAGAGCATCGGACCGAAAAGTGGAGTCCGGTTTTCGGATGATTCCGATGCTTATTCAAAAGATGGATCGACGTGCGTCCGAGCGGATGCCCGTCGATCTACCGCATGACGCACGGAGCCTCCCCATGAGCGAATACGACTACGATCTCTTTGTCATCGGCGGCGGCTCGGGTGGCGTGCGTGCGGGGCGGCTTGTGGCCTCCATGGGCAAGCGCGTCGCGATCGCCGAGGAATATCGCTTCGGCGGCACCTGCGTCATTCGCGGTTGCGTGCCCAAGAAGCTCTTCGTCTATGCGTCGCAGTTCCCCGAGCATTTCGAGGATGCCGCCGGCTATGGCTGGACGGTGGGCGAGACGACGTTCGACTGGAAGACACTGATCGCCAACAAGGATCGCGAGATCACGCGGCTGGAAGGCCTCTATCGAGGCGGTCTGGAGCGCGCCGGCGCGGACATCATCGAGAGCCGTGCGGTTCTGGTGGACAAGCACACGGTTCGCATCGTGGCGCAGGACCGGACCGTGACCGCAAGACACATCCTCATCGCGACGGGCGGACGGCCCAGTGAGCATCCCGCGCTGCCAGGCAGCGAGCATGCGATCAGCTCGAACGAAGCGTTTCATCTGGAGACGCTGCCGAAATCGATCGTCATTGCCGGCGGCGGTTATATCGCGGTCGAGTTCGCCAACATCTTCCACGGTCTCGGCGTCGAGACGACGCTGGTCTATCGCGGCAAGGAAATCCTCGGCCGTTTCGACATGGATATGCGCCGCGGCCTGCACGCAGCGATGGAAGCCAAGGGTATGCGCATCGTCTTGCACACGATCGCGCATGAAATCGAAAAGCAGCCCGACGGCCGCCTTGCGATCAAGCTCAGCAATGACGAGACCATCGTGACCGACCAGCTCATGCTGGCCATCGGGCGCACGCCGAACACGGAATCGCTGGGTCTCGAAGCCGCCGGGGTCGAGATGGGGCCGAAGGGCGAGATCATCGTGGACGCGTTTTCGCGAACCAATGTCGAGTCCATCTACGCGATCGGCGACGTCACCGATCGGGTTCAACTCACGCCGGTCGCCATTCACGAGGCTATGTGCTTCGTCGATACGGTCTATCGCGACAAGCCGAATTCGCCGGACCACGACGCCATTGCGACGGCCGTCTTCTCACAGCCAGAGATCGGGACGGTCGGGCTCTCGGAAGACGATGCGGCGAAGCGCTATGACGAGCTTGAAATCTACCGTGCCGAGTTCCGCCCCATGCGCCACACCCTGTCCGGGCGGCAGGAGAAGATGATCATGAAGCTGGTCGTCGATGCCGGGTCGCGACGCGTGGTCGGCGCGCACATCCTCGGTGTCGATGCCGGCGAAATGGCGCAGCTTCTCGGCATCGCGGTCAAGGCGAAGCTGACCAAGGACGATTTCGATCAGACGATGGCGGTGCATCCGACTGCGGCGGAAGAACTCGTGACCATGTATCACCCGAGCTACCGCGTGAAGAACGGCGAACGCGTCGGCTAGGATCGTTGCCGGACGGCGCCCAAAGTCATTGGCCGGTCATGCATCAGCCAGTCGGCCAGGGGCGGCCAGAGCGTTTCAGCGAAGCGGGACCTGAAGAAGCCGAGATGCCCGATGTGGTGACCTCCGGCGTTTTGCGGCGAAATCCAGCGCTGCTCGACGGTGGCGTTGGGGTGACGATCCATGAAGTGATCGACCGCGCGCGGTGTCGCCCATGCGTCGTCCGTCAGGCCGATCGCGAGGATCGGAATGCGGACAGCGTCGAAATTGGCGATCTCCGGCAAATCGGGATCATCGAAGAAATAGTTCTTCATGCGGCACCAGCGCGCCCAGTCCCGGAAGCATGAGCCGGGGATCGGGTCGCCGATGCCCAGCCATTTCGGCGTATCGCGATAGAGCATCGTCAGCGGCACGCCGATGAGGTTCATGCGCGCCCAGGCCCAGCGGTCGTCGAGCAGTCCGACATAGGCCGACATCGTCGCGACCATCGCATAGCGCTCGAAACGGGATGCCACGCCGGAAAGACCAAGCGCGTGGCCGCCATAGGACTGCCCGACGCCCACAACCGGATGGCCCGGTGCGATCGCCTCGAGAGCGGCCAGAGCCGCCGGAAAATCCTTCAGCGCCCAATCCCTGTAGTTGATGCGCTCCGTCCATCCAGCGGGCCGTGGCGATCTGCCGGTGGCGCGGTAATCGTAGGTCAGGACAGCGCGTGCGCCTGCGGCGAGGAGGGACTTCGCAAAGCCAGCATAAAGACCCTGCGGCACGGCGGTCGCCGACGAAACAAGAACCAGCGGACCTGGGCCTGCGCCCTCGAAGAGCGTGCCTCCCAGCGGAAAGCCGTCCGGGGTCTCGATCACCAGTTCTTTCATCCCGACTTCCGGACCCTGTGTCTCCGAGACGATGTCTGGTTCCGGCAGGGCATGATTGGGATTTGCAGCCATCCTTGTCGCCTCCTCACGTCGACACATCGGGAGGCTAACATTGACGTAAACGTCAAAGTCAAGAATGAAGCGGCTGGCCCCGCTCGCGGCTCCTGCGCGGGTTGGCGAGAGAGCGGGTCGCCACGCAGCCCTTTGCGGGGTAGAATAGCCGGGCGCTCTGGTGTAAGGAGCCGCGGTCCCGAACGACCGGGTCTTTGTGGCGGCGACTGCCGGCCTGCAAGCAATATTGGGTGCGAAAATGACGAAATGGTCCCCGAATTCCTGGAGAGGCAAGCCCATCCAGCAGGTTCCGGCCTATCCGGACGCCGCTGCGCTGGCCGAGACCGAAAGACAACTCGCGACCTATCCGCCGCTCGTTTTTGCAGGTGAAGCGCGCAAGCTGAAGCGCCAGTTGGCCACGGTTGCCGAGGGCCAGTCCTTCCTGCTTCAGGGCGGCGATTGTGCCGAGAGCTTTGCGGAGCATGGCGCGGACAACATCCGCGACTTCTTCCGCGTGCTGCTCCAGATGGCGGTCGTGCTGACCTTCGGCGGCGCCCAGCCGGTCGTGAAGGTCGGGCGGGTTGCCGGCCAGTTCGCCAAGCCGCGCTCGTCCGATAACGAGACCAAGGACGGCGTCACGCTGCCGAGCTACCGTGGCGACATCATCAACGGCATCGATTTCGACGAGAAGTCGCGCATTCCCGATCCTGCCCGCCAGGAAATGGCGTACCGCCAGTCGGCGGCCACGCTCAACCTGCTGCGCGCCTTCGCGCAGGGCGGCTACGCCAACCTCGAAAACGTCCACAAATGGATGCTCGGCTTCGTTGCCGACAGCCCGCAGGCCGGCCGTTACGAGGCGGTCGCGAACCGCATCACCGAGACGATCGATTTCATGCGCGCGGTCGGCATCAACGCGGAGAGCCATCCGTCGCTGCGCGAGACCGACTTCTACACCAGCCATGAAGCGCTGCTTCTGGGCTACGAGGAAGCGCTGACGCGTATCGATTCCACCTCCGGCGACTGGTACGCGACGTCGGGCCACATGATCTGGATCGGCGATCGCACGCGCCAGGCCGATCACGCCCACATCGAGTACTGCCGTGGCATCAAGAACCCGCTCGGCCTGAAGTGCGGTCCGTCGCTGACGCCGGACGGGCTGATCGAGCTGATCGACCTGCTCAACCCGGAAAACGAAGCCGGACGCCTGACGCTCATCGCGCGCTTTGGCTCGGAGAAGGTCGGCGATCATCTGCCGAAGCTCGTCCGCGCCGTCCAGAAGGAAGGCCGCAAGGTCGTGTGGTCCTGCGATCCGATGCACGGCAACACCATCACGGCTGCCGGCTACAAGACGCGGCCGTTCGACCGCATCCTCAAGGAGGTCCAGTCCTTCTTCGAGGTGCACCACGCCGAAGGCACGCATCCGGGTGGCATCCACATCGAGATGACGGGCAAGAACGTCACCGAGTGCACGGGCGGCGCGCGCGCCATTCGCGACGAGGAGTTGCAGGACCGCTACCACACGCATTGCGATCCGCGCCTCAACGCGGATCAGGCGGTGGAACTGGCGTTCCTCGTCTCCGACCTTCTCAAGAAGGTCAAGGCGGACATGCCGCAGAAAAAGGTCGTCAACGGCTAGTTGGCGTTACCCGAGGCGGTCTCCGGCGTGAAGACCGAGATCGCCTTGGGATGAACCTTGAAATGCGCAGGCGTCGAGGTCACGATCTCGCCGTCCGCGTTGACCGGCATCGGGCGATTGGTCTCGATGTCGAACTCCACGCATTTGGCCGTGCGGACCTCTTGCCATGCGCCATGCTTGCCGGACCTGAACGAGCGCAGCATGAGCGCCAGCTTCCAGACATTGTCCATCTCCAGGCTGTAGAGATCGAGATGGCCGTCGTCGATCTCGGCATCTTCCTGCACGACGTTTCCGCCGCCATAGTGCCGGCCGTTGCCGACCGCGATCTGGTACGTCGCGACGCGTGTCGCGCTTTCCTTTTCCTTGATCTCGGCGGTGAATCTGTTGGCTCGCGACAGCACCTTCAACGCGGCGAGGGCGTAGCCAAGCCGCCCGAAACGCCGCTTCAGGACCGGGTCGAGACCCTGAGCCAATTCGGTGCTGAGGCCGATGCTTGCGACGTTGAAGAAGGCATGGCCATTGACGGTGCCGATGTCGATCTTGCGCGATTTGCCGGCCGCGATCACGTCCGCCGCCTTCAGGAGGTCCATCGGGATTTCGAGCGTACGAGCGAGGTCGTTTGCCGTGCCCATCGGCATGATGCCCAGCGGCAGACCGCTCTCCATGGCTGCGACTGCTGCCGAAGACACCGAACCGTCGCCGCCGCACACGATCACGAGGTCGGCGGTGTCGCGCAGCCTGACGATGTCGCGCGCGATCTCGGGCAGCGCCTCGAATGGCTCCGTCGTCACGTCGAGACCACCGCCGCGCAGCCGAGCGATGATGGGCTCCATGGCTTCCTTGCCGCGTCGCGCCTTGGAATTGACGAGCAGGAGTGCGCGTCGCGTCGGATTTTCGGTCATGGGATGTCCGGTCGATCCATGGATGGTGCGCCGCACATAAGGAGCGCAGTGGGGAGTTTCGACCGGAAAACGTACCAGCGTCGAATTCAGTCCATTAAATCTTCGTAATGTAGCAATGTCCGTGTCGCTTTTGACGGATCGGGTGACCGGCGGGTTTGCGACGCTTCGGGAATTCGAGAACGGAGGCGAAGGGAGATCGACATGAGTGACGAGCATCGAGGCGGCTGTCTTTGCGGAGCGATCCGCTTCCGCACGAAGGGCGCGCTGCGCGGCGTCTTGTTCTGCCACTGCTCGCAGTGCCGACGGCAGACCGGCCATTTTTATGCAGCGACGGATTGTGCGGTCGACGATGTCCAGATCGAGGGAACAGAGCACCTGACCTGGTATCGCGCCTCCGACATGGCCAGGCGGGGGTTTTGCGCGACATGCGGGTCCGCTCTCTTTTGGCACAGCGACGGCTCGGAGAGGATTTCCATACTCGCGGGCAGTTTCGATCAGCCGTCGGGCCTGAAGGGATCCGAGCACATCTTTGTCGCGGACAAAGGCGACTATTACGAGATCGAGGACGGCCTGCCGCAGCGATAATGGCGGCGGGCTCGTCTGTGCACGACTTTTGCAAGGTCGTTCAATATTGATGAACGAAGAGTCGCGGCGGTGCCATCTGCCACAGGTGAGCCGAGAGGCCTATATCGGCATCAAGGAGAAAACTCATGGCACAGATGCCCAGCCTTTTCATTTCCCATGGCGGCCCCAACATCGTTCTCGATGAGAGCGAGGCGCGCAGCTATCTCGAAACACTCAGCCAGCACCTGCCGCGCCCGAAGGCGATCGTCATCGTCTCCGCGCATTTCGAGACCGACGGCGTCTCCGTGGTCACCGACCCAGCCCCTAGCATGATCTACGATTTCGGCGGCTTCGCCCCCGAGCTCTACGAGATGGTCTATCCCGCGCCCGGCGCGCCCGAAATCGCGGCAGAGGTCTTTGCGCTGCTGTCTGAAGCCGACCTGAAGCCGGCTAAGATCGAGAAGCGCGGCTACGATCACGGCACGTGGACACCTTTGAAACTGGCGTTTCCACAAGCCGACATTCCGGTGGTGCAGGTCTCGGTCGATCCATCCCGAGACGCCGCATGGCACTATGCCATCGGCCGCGCGCTCGCGCCGCTGCGTGACGAGGGCGTGCTTCTGATCGGGTCGGGCCACATCACGCACAATCTGCGCGCGCTGTTTCCGGTTATGCGCGGCGGCAAACAGGCCGATCCGGCGCTGGTGGAGCAGGTCAACGCCTTCACCGGCTGGTTTGCGGAAAAGCTTCAGGCCGACGATCGCGAGGCGATCCTGGATTGGAAGGCGCGTGCGCCGTTCCCGGCCGAAAACCACCCGACCGACGAACATCTGATGCCGATCTTCTTCGCCTACGGGGCCGGCGGCGAGCATCCGAGGGTCGAGCGGGCGCATGCGTCGAAGCAACTCGGCTTCTTCGACTACGATTCCTACATGTTTCACTAATCCGGATTTCGTAAGAGAGGCCTGTTCTGGAAACCGAACCGTCGCTATGACGGTTCGGTTCATGATCCACGCAGGCACCCGATGCAGAGACTGATCAACGCCGCCAAGAACTCCACCCGCGCATGGAATTTCCTCATCCGCAACGAGGAAGCCTTCCGGCTCGAGGCGATCCTGCTGGCGGTGGCGCTTCCCGTCGCATGGTTCATCTCGCCGTCATGGCGCGGCTACGGCCTGCTGATCGCGTCGATCCTCGTCCTGATGATCGTCGAGGTGCTGAACACCGGCATCGAGGCCGCCTGCGATGCGTTTTCGCGCGAGTTCAACACCGATATCAGGCTTGCCAAGGATTGCGGTTCGCTGGCCGTTGCGCTCGCCGGGTTGCTTGCCGCCGGCATCTGGGGGCTTGCCGTCTGGGAATGGGCGTGCGGCGGACCTATCTGAGGGCGGCGCAACCGAAAGATCGAACCCATGAGCGACCTTCCCGACGACCTGCTGCTCGAAGCGCGGGGCGGACTGCCCGATGATCTGCGCTATCTCGTGGAGACATATCCGCGCGACGACTGGCAGCAGCACCACAACGTCCATGGCATGGCGTCGTTCTGGCTGCAGCGGCACGACATGTTTCGCGACCTCGGCGGCATTCTGACCGGCGCCATCTCCGATTATCGCGAGGGCCGGTCGGACGCCCGGCAGTTCGCATCGTTCTTCGCGCCGCGCCTCAATCACTTCCTCGGCAATCTCGACGGCCATCACAATGTCGAGGACCAGCACTATTTTCCGGTCTTCGCCCGCGTGGAACCGCGATTGAAACGCGGCTTCGATATCCTCGATTCCGATCATCATCTGATCCACGACGCGCTGGAACGCAATGCGCAGACGGCGAACGATTTTTTGCGCGCGATGCAGGAGAGCGAGGATCGCCAGCGCTTTGCGGCCGACGCCTATGCCGGTGAGAACGAGCGGCTCGTCGCGATGCTCAAGCGGCATCTGGATGACGAGGAGGATCTGATCATCCCGCTGATCCTCGATCGGGGCGATCGCGAGTTGGGTGGCTAGCCGGCAGCCGGCGGCTGCGTTTTGCCAGCCGACAGCAACGATGCCTCCAGGCGATCAAGCCGGCTAAGAAGCGACGTCACGTCCGCATGCATGGCCACGATCTCGCGATGGCGCAGCATGTCCATTTTCTCGTGCAGGGCCATGATCTCGATCTCGGCCTTGAGATTGACCTCGTAATCATGCGCCGCATCCAGCCTGTCCCGCGCCGCCTGCCGGTTCTGCGACATCATGATGACCGGCGCCTGAAGCGCGGCAAGCATCGACAGGAGCAGATTGAGGAAGATGAACGGGTAGGGGTCGAAGCTGTCTCGGCCCAGCAGCCACACGTTCGACAACGTCCAAACCGCCAGAAAGGCGAGAAAGCCGACGATGAAGGCCCACGAGCCTCCAACGCGCGCGATTGCATCCGCCAGGCGATTGCCGAAAGTCGCCGAACCGGAATAGGTCTCGCCCACATCGCGTGCCAACGTCTGCCGATCGATCGCACTTTTCAGGACCTTGCTTTCGGCTTCGCTGAGGCTCCTGTCGGCGAACCAGCGGGAGGCGAGGTCTTCGTAAGTCTTTGCCATGGCTGAAAACTCCGGCTTGGCTGCAATCGGATGCTGCATCATGATGGCAGGAGAGGTGGAGATAGGCCATGCATTCGTTCAGTTCGATTCGCGCGCAGGCCGCCCGCCGCAAGGGCGGCGACGACGTGCTCATGACCTTGCTTGGTCCGACGCCCGACAATGCTGCTCTGGCGACCATGCCCGACGACCGGGTCCTGTCGACCATGGCGAACCGCATCTTCGCCGCCGGCTTCGTGTGGAGCGTCATCGAGCGGAAATGGCCGGATTTTGAGGAAGCCTTTCTCGGGTTCGAGCCGAAGCGTCTCCTGTTTCAGCCAGACGATTTCTGGCACGACCTCGCATCCGACACACGCATCGTCCGCCATCCGCAGAAAATCCGCGCGGTTCTCGAAAACGCGCGCTTCGTGCAGTCGGTGTCGGGAGAACATGGCGGCTTCGGCCGGTTTCTCGCGCAATGGCCGGCCGACGATCAGGTCGGCCTTCTCGCCTATCTGGGCAAGCATGGCGCGCGCCTCGGCGGGAACACGGGCCAGTATCTCCTGCGCTGGCTGGGGTGGGACACGTTTATCGTCTCGACCGATATGATAGCGGCGTTGCGGGATGCCGGAATGGACATCGGCGACACCGCGACGTCGAAGCGCGATCTCGCCAAGGTGCAGGCGCAGCTCAATGCCTGGCATGACGAGACCAACCTGCCGCGCGCCCACATTTCTCGTATCCTCGCCATGTCCGCCGGCATCAACAACACGCCGGACGAAATCCGTTCCTATCTCGACGAGTAGGGCGTCCGACGCTCTGGCCCTGCATCGAGCGCGTTGCTTGCCATTGCCGCCGCCCGGCGTGCACGTTACACGGAAACCCATGACACAAGACGCTCCCTCCACGCTTCGCATTGCCGTTGCCCAACTCAATCCGATCGTCGGCGATGTGGCCGGCAACCTCGCGAAGGCGCGCGAGGCGAGGGCGGAGGCGGCCCGGCATGGCGCCGATCTCGTCCTCTTTACCGAGCTCTTTGTCGCTGGCTATCCGCCCGAGGACCTCGTTCTGAAACCTGCCTTCGTGGAGGCCTGCGAGGCTGCGGTAGGCGAGTTCGCCGCCGAGACGGCAGATGGCGGGCCGGGCGTCATCATCGGCACACCGTTGCGCCGCAAGAGCGGCCTGCACAATTCGATCGTCGTGATGGACGGCGGCAAGATCATCGCGGAGCGTTTCAAGCTGGACCTGCCGAACTATGGCGAGTTCGACGAGAAACGCGTGTTCCAGGCCGCGCCGGAGATGCCCGGTCCGATCAACTTTCGCGGTGTGCGGCTTGGCATACCCATTTGCGAGGACATCTGGGGCGAGCTGGGCGTCTGCGAGACGCTGGCGGAAAGCGGTGCCGAACTTCTGCTCGTCCCGAACGGCTCGCCCTACTATCGCGGCAAGGTCGACATCCGGCACCAGATCGTCATCAAGCAGGTGATCGAAAGCGGTCTGCCGATGCTCTATGCCAACCAGATGGGCGGGCAGGACGAACTGATCTTCGACGGCGCGTCCTTCGCGATCAATGCGGACAAGTCGCTCGCCTTCCAGATGAGCCAGTTCGAGGCGACCTGCGTCGTCACGACGTGGAAGCGAACCGACACCGGCTGGGCCTGTACCGATGGGCCGATGTCGAAAATTCCGGAGAAGGAAGAGGCCGACTACCGCGCCTGCATGCTGGGCCTGCGCGACTATGTCGACAAGAACGGCTTCAAGAACGTCGTTCTCGGCCTTTCGGGCGGCATCGATTCCGCCATCTGCGCGGCACTCGCGGTCGACGCGCTGGGCGAGGAGCGCGTGCGCTGCGTGATGATGCCTTATCGCTACACGTCGAAGGACTCGCTGAAGGACGCCGAGGATTGCGCGCGCGCGCTGGGCACCCGCTACGACATCGTGCCGATCTTCGAGCCGGTGGACGGGTTCTCGAATGCGCTGTCGCAATTGTTCGAGGGCACCAAGGAAGGCATCACCGAGGAAAACCTGCAAAGCCGCGCGCGCGGCACGATCCTGATGGCGATCTCCAACAAGTTCGGCTCGATGGTGGTGACGACCGGCAACAAGTCGGAAATGTCCGTCGGCTACGCGACGCTCTATGGCGACATGAATGGCGGCTTCAATCCCATCAAGGACCTGTACAAAATGCAGGTCTACGCGATTTCCGCGTGGCGGAACGATAACGTGCCTCCAGGCGCGCTTGGCCCCTCGGGCGAGGTGATCCCGAAGAACATCATCGACAAGGCTCCGTCCGCCGAACTGCGCCCCGACCAGACCGACCAGGATTCACTGCCGCCCTATCCGGTTCTGGACGACATTCTCGAATGTCTCGTCGAAGGCGAGATGGGTGTCGACGAGATCGTCGCGCGCGGGCACGACCGCGACACGGTGCATCGCATCGAGCATCTGCTCTACATCGCCGAATACAAGCGCAGGCAGGCCGCACCGGGGGTGAAGATCACCAGGAAGAATTTCGGCCGCGACCGGCGCTACCCGATCACCAATCGCTATCGCGATCGGGGCTGACAGAAGGAGGGGGCCTGTTCATCCGTCCTTGCAGACGGAGTATCGCGAAAGCCTGCAACGCGAGGCGGACGAGGCGATCTATGCGCGCAGGGCGCACGCCGTGGAAAAGGAGCGGCAGATCAAGCAGAGCGAGCTTGCCGCCGAGATCGAGCTTGCAGAGCGCCGCAAGGAACTCGTCGATACGGAGGCGCACAACAAGCTCAAGCTCGCCGAGGCCAGCGTCAAATCGCAGGAAATGGAGCTGGCGATCTACGAAGCCGTGCCACCCACCACTGTCGCCGCCCTGGCGCTCAAGGCGCATCGGTCGTCGTTGCGGCGTCGGGCGTCGCATCATCACTACCGTCGCCGTTCGACCGCTCGGCCGAACGGCTGGTCTTTTCGGTGCGCGAGCCCTTTCCCAGCAACGTTACTGGCACCACGCTCGCCTATGGGGCGATCGGCCGGGACAACCCGCTCATCGTGTCGTCGCGCATGAGCCAGGGTGGCGTGGTGTTCAGCGACGGCATCGAGTTCGATTTTCTCGAGTTCAACTCCGGCAGCGACGTCACAGTCGGCATCGCGTCGCAGAAGGCGCATCTGGTGGTGCGGGGTTAGGCAGGTTTCTCGACAAGATCGCGGCGATCGTAGACGTGGTCCACCAGGCCCCAATCCCTGGCTTCCTGCGCCGTGAAGAAGAAATCGCGGTCGAGCGTGCGCTCGACGTCTTCTTCCGTGCGGCCGCAATGCTGCGCATAGAGCCGTATCATGCGGCGCTTGAGCTTGATGATGTCCTCGGCGTGGCGCTCGATGTCGGACGCCTGACCCCGGAACCCGCCCGAGGGCTGGTGCAGCAAGACGCTTGCATTGGGCAGCGCGACGCGCTTGCCCGGTTCGCCAGCCGCCAGAAGGAACGAGGCCATCGACCCCGCCGTGCCCATGCATAGCGTTGAAACAGGGCTCGTGATGAACTGCATCGTGTCGTAGATCGCGAAGCCGCTCGTTACCACGCCGCCCGGCGAGTTGATGTAGAAGGAGATTTCCTTCTTCGGGTTCTCCGACTCAAGAAACAGAAGCTGCGCGCAGATCAGCGACGCGGAGCCGTCGTTCACCTCGCCGTTGAGGAAGACGATGCGCTCGCGCAACAGCCGCGAAAAAATGTCGAAGGAGCGTTCGCCGCGCGGCGATTGTTCCACGACCATGGGGACGAGATTCATCGTGTCGCGCATGCGCGATCCTCCTTCGTTGACTGTTTGATTCAGATCAGGCCGCGCGTACCATCGCGTGCGGCCGGTTGGTGTTTGCGGCGCAGAGCGGTTCCCGCGCGGCGATCGAATGCGTGAGCCGGAACCGCGTTCGCCCATCGGGCGTCGGCGTCAGGTCGATTGTGACGACCGTTTCCGGTTCGCTGGACGCCCGGTCGGTCCAGGCATAGCGCACGCGGGTACACGGCTCGGCATCGAGCAGCGTGTAGGACCGCCCGTCATGACGCTCCCTGTCGTCCGTGATCCACTGCTCCGCGAGTTCGGGAACCGTCACGGCGCGCCAGACCTTGTCCGGCGCAGCGTCGAGTTCGCAATCGACCACGATTGTTTCGTCGGCCAGATCGGTCATTGATCCATCTCCTTCAGGAGGGTCTTGAGGCGCTCGACGCGTTGCGGCCACAAGACGCGGTAGCGCGTCAGCCAGTCGAAGAGCGGCTCGAGCCCGCCCGGATTGACGCTGTAGTTCGTGTGCCGGCCTGCGCGCGCCTCGTTGATGAGACCGGCGCTCCGCAACACCGCGATGTGCTGCGACACCGCCGGTTGCGAGATCGCAAGGCCGTCGCGCAACTCGGTGGCGTTTTTCTCGCCGGCGAGAAGCCGCTCGAAGACGGCCCGTCTGGTCGGGTCGGCGAGGGCACGGAAGACATCGGATTCGCTCATGCCGCTGAGATAAGCATAGACTTATATCAATGGCAAGCGCCTGCCATCCTGTGCGTCGGCGGGTTGCCGAAAAAGCACAGCTTGCGACGCCCGTCTTGGCTGGCGCCGTAAATCGTTGGTCCAGCGCTTGGCGTTCTCAACTTTGCCGATTATAAGCGACCTCCTTGTCTTGACCTTGAGGGAGATTTGAATGCCTGCATTCTATTCCGCATTTCAAGGCAGCGCCGTCATCGCCGGACGCAGCGCCTAGGTCTTCAGCGACCGACGCAGCCATCGGCACCCGAGGCGACTGCCACCCGGCCCGCACGCGTTAGCGCGTTCCCGGCCGCAACAGTCGGCTCCGCCTGACGGAAGCGGTTTTCCGCCTCGGCGCCGATTTCCTTACGAATGATTTATTGGGACCGGACGGCATTTCCGCCTCCGGCGTGCGATATGACTTCTTTACGTCCAAAACGGCGCGGCAACGCGTTCCGTACCGTCTTTTCCTTCACCGGTGATCACTGGCGCCGCCAGCCCGTTCGCCTGTCGGTCATCATCGCGGCGGTGCTTGCATCGACCGCGGCTGATGTCCTGACGCCGCTTTATTCGGGCCGGCTGGTCGATGCAGTTGCGCGCGGTGCTTCCAGCGACGAACTGGCGTGGGATGCGGCGATCGCCGCGTTTTCCATGCTGATCGCGCTGTCGACCGGCGCGATCGTGCTCCGGCACATCGCGTTCATGGGCATCATCGACCTGACGATGAAGATGATGGCGGACATCGCGTCCGACGCGTTTTCGCGCGTCCAGCGGTTCTCGACCGACTGGCATGCGAACAGCTTCGCCGGCTCGACGGTGCGCAAGGTGACGCGCGGCATGTGGGCGCTCGACCTGCTCAACGACACGATTCTGGTCGCGCTTCTGCCGTCCGCGGTGATGCTGCTCGGCTCGACATTGCTGCTCGGCTGGTACTGGCCGATGATGGGCGTGATCGTCGGAGTGGGTTCGCTCATCTACATCGCGATCACGGTCTCGCTGTCGCTCTGGTACGTCGCGCCTGCGGCGAGCCTCGCCAACGCCTGGGACACCAAGCTCGGTGGATCGCTGGCCGATGCGGTCTCGTGCAACTCGGTCGTGAAGGCGTTCGGCGCGGAGACGCGCGAGGAGGGGCGCCTGGCGCGGGTCGTCGCCAAGTGGCGCAGCCGTACGCGGCGGACATGGGTTCGCGGCACGATCAACGGCACGGCGCAGGGCGTGACCATGCTCGTGCTGCGCATCGCCGTCATCGGCTTCGCCATCACCCTGTGGAGCCAGGGCAGGGCGGGCGCCGGCGATATCGCGTTCGTGCTGACCTCGTTTTTCGTGCTGCAGGGTTACCTGCGTGATGTGGGCATGCATGTCCGCAACGTGCAGCGCTCGGTCAACGACATGGAGGAAATGGTCGATCTGCACGCCCAGCCGCTCGGCGTGGTGGATGCGCCCAATGCGCCCGCGATCGTGGTCGAGGAGGGGCGCATCGTGTTCGACGACGTGACGTTCCACTATGGCGGGCACGCCAAGCCGCTCTACCGCGATTTCTCGCTGGCGATCGAGGCGGGCGAACGCGTCGGTCTCGTCGGGCATTCCGGGTCGGGCAAGACGACGTTCGTCAAGCTCATCCAGCGCCTCTACGACGTGAGCGGCGGCGGCATCTACATCGACGGGCAGAACATCGCCGATGTGGCGCAATCCTCGCTGCGGTCGCAGATCGCCATCGTGCAGCAGGAGCCGATCCTGTTTCACCGGTCGCTGGCGGAGAACATCGCCTATGCGCGGCCCGGTGCCACGCAGGCGGAGATCGAGCGGGCGGCGAAGCTTGCAAGCGCGCATGAGTTCATCATGTCGCTGCCCAAGGGCTACGCCACGCTGGTCGGCGAACGCGGCGTCAAGCTGTCGGGCGGCGAGCGCCAGCGCGTGGCGATCGCGCGTGCGTTCCTGGCGGACGCGCCGATCCTGATCCTCGACGAGGCGACATCCAGCCTGGATTCGGAATCGGAAGTGCTCATCCAGCATGCGATGGAACGGCTGATGGTGGGACGCACGACACTCGTGATCGCGCACCGGCTGTCGACTGTCCGCTCGCTCGATCGGTTGCTCGTCTTCGACAAGGGCCGCGTCGTGGAGGAGGGCGACCACGCAGCGCTGATCCGGCTGGAAGGCGGCATCTACCGCCGCCTGTTCGAACGCCAGGCGCTGGAGCTCACCAAGGGGTTCATCTAACCCAAACCCTTCCGCCTTCTTCGCTCGCCGGAGAAGGCGGGGGAGGTGGCGAGCCGAATGCCCCGTGCCAGATCAGATGATGCACCACCGCGAATGGGGCCTGGACACCAATGCGAAGTCGGTAGTTTTGTCGCCCAGACAGCCGGCAGCGTCGTATCAGAACTCGAGATGGCCTACCCACCCCACTTCGTCATCCTCGGGCGGAGCGTCGAGCGCAGCTCGATGCGCAGACCCGGGGATCCATGCCTCGCCGGTCCCGCCGCAGGATGGTCCAGAACTTGGCACTCACCGCACATCATAAATTGACGGACCATCGGGACCACCCCGCCCGCCACCAACTGCCGAGGCATGGATTCCCGGGTCTCCCTCCGCTTCGCTCCAGTCGCCCGAGAATGACGAAGTGGGGGTGGAGATCGCTAAGGTGGGGTGGTTTCGACTGAGTCAGATTCGGAGGCGGTGACGGTTATCGGTGAGCCTACCCCATCCACTTCGTCATCCTCGGGCGGAGCATTGAGCGAAGCTCGATGCGCAGACCCGGGGATCCATGCCTCGCCGGTTCCGTTGCAGCATGGTCCAGAACTTGGCGCTCCTGCGACCATTCGCGACCATCCAGCCCGTCACCAACCGGCGAGGCATGGATTCCCGGGTCTCCCTCCGCTGCGCTCCGGTCGCCCGAGAATGACGAAATTGAGGTGGAGATCGCAGGTGGAGAGATTTCCGCATCGCCGAAACCGTTTCCCAAGCCCGATCAGCCAGTTGCGAAATACCCCCTCCGAACCCCGCCCCATTTTATCCACCCCCCTCCCGACCCGCGCGATAATCCCGCCGCCTTGACCAAATGGGCGCGGAGGATGCGATGGACTGGAAGGCCGCGATCGAGACGAACCGTCAGGCGCTGAAGCGCGTGCTGGCGGGCCTCGTGGCACTCGCCGGCATCGCCGGCGGCGGCGCGGACCGCACCATGCCGCGCGTTCTCCACCGCGCCGTGCTGCGGCTGCTGCGCCCGGCGGAAGCCGCCGCGCGGCGGCTGATCATCGTCGCCGCGCGTGACATGGCCCCACCGTCGACGCCCAAGGCGACGCCACCAGCGCCTGTCGTGCATCGCAAACCGGTGACACCGCCCTGTATGGTCCCGAAAGTCCCGGCCAGAACTCTGACCCTGCCGCTTTTCGATCCGCTGCCGCGATGGCGCGGACGCAGGCGGCCGGCAGCGCTCGGCGTGCCGCGCATCCGCGTTCCCGGTTTCAGCGCGCCGTCGATGGTCGCCTTGCGCCATCCGCCTCGGGCCGACGATCCGGTCGATGCCGCGCGGCTTACGCTGCGCCTGCAGGCGCTCGGTCGCGCGCTCGACGATCTGCCCGCCCACGCCCGCCGCTTCGCGCGCTGGCGCGCGGCCCGCGATGCCATAAACGCGCAAAACAGAAACCATGACGCCGCAGATGCGCGAAAGAGAGGCCGCGTCTGGCCGTTGCGTCCCGGCCGCCCGCCGGGCTGGCAGAAGCGGCCAACCCACGAGGTCCACGACGCGCTCGACACCCTCCATGGCCTGGCTCTCTGGGCGCTTGAGCCGCCCGACACGTCATGACGGCGCGGGACGGCGAAGGGATTCCTGAAATAGCCAGACCGGAAACGGGGCGTGGCAGCGAGGACGCGCGCCCAGGCCAACCATCACCATCGCGTCATCGACGCGCCCACGCGGAGCGTTCGGGCGTGAGCGAAACGAGCAACGGGGCGTGGCAGTGATGAGTGGTGGCCGAAAGCCAGAAGACGATAGAAAGAACCGCTCCACCTTGCCAATATCCACCCCTTGGGATACCCGCAGAGCATGACCATCACAGTCCGTTTCGCGCCGTCTCCGACCGGCCATATCCATATCGGCAACGCCCGAACGGCGCTGTTCAACTGGCTGTTCGCGCAGAAGCATGGCGGGCGCTTCATCCTGCGCTTCGACGACACCGATGTCGCGCGCTCCAAGCAGGAATATGCAGACCGGATCCAGGTCGATCTGCACTGGCTCGGCATCCGGCCCGATGTCACCGTGCACCAGTCGGCACGGTTCGACACCTATGCGGCGGCCGTCGAGCGGCTCAAGGCGGCGGGGCTGCTCTATCCGTGCTGGGAAACGCCGGAGGAACTGGAACGTCGCCGTGGCCTGCGGCTGGCGCGCAAGCTGCCACCGGTCTACGGCCGTGAGGCGCTGAAGCTGAGCGACGAGCAGAAGGCCGGGTTCGAGGCCGAAGGGCGCAAGCCGCACTGGCGGTTCCTGCTGCCCAACCATGCCGGCGATCCCTTCGCGCCGCAGCGCACCGAGGTCCATTGGGACGATGTGGTGCGCGGGCCGCAGACCGTCGATCTCGCCTCTATGTCGGACCCCGTGCTGGTGCGCGAGGACGGGACCTATCTCTACACGCTGCCCTCGGTGGTGGACGATATCGAGCTTGGCGTCACCCACGTCATTCGCGGCGACGACCACGTCACCAACACCGGCGCGCAGATCGCGCTTTTCCGCGCGCTCGCAGCCGAGCCGCCCGCCTTCGGACATCACAATCTGCTGACCACGGTCTCGGGCGAGGGGCTTTCCAAGCGCACAGGCGCGCTGTCGATCCGAAGCCTTGCGGAGCGCGGCATCGAGCCGATGGCGGTCGCATCGCTCGCCGTGCTGATCGGAACATCGGAGAGCGTGTCGGCGGTTCACACGATGGACGAGCTTGCCGCGCGATTCGAACCGCTGGCGACGTCGAAATCGGCGGCCAAGTTCGATCCGGCCGAGCTCGATACGCTCAACCGTTCGATCGTCCATGCGATGCCGTTTTCCGACGCGCGGGACAGATTGGTCGACATGGGCATCGAGGGCGATAAGGCCGAGCCGTTCTGGCTGGCTGTACGCGGAAACCTCGATCGGCTTGATGAGGCGCGCCCGTGGTGGCGGATCGTGACCGAGGGGCCGGAGCCCGTCGCGGAACGCTCGATGGAAGACACAGCCTTTCTCGACGCGGCATTCGACAACCTGCCGCCGGAGCCCTGGGACGGCATGACCTGGAAGGTCTGGACCGATCGGTTGAAGCAGTTGACCGGCCGCAAGGGCAAGGCGCTCTTCATGCCGCTGCGGCTTGCGCTTACGGGGCGAGAGGCTGGGCCGGAGCTCGCGGATCTGCTGCCGCTTCTGGGGCGGGCAGGAACGTTGGCCCGACGACCCTGACGGCGCGATTTCCCGTCTCTGGCCGGGGCGCTGGCGGATCGGCGCGTGCCGAGGCAGTCGACGGGGCTGCTGCCGGCGCGGGTTCCGGCATCTGCGGCTCCCGTTCCCGCGCATTGTCGGAACTGTAATCGCCGCCGATGACATCGAAGCCGCGCTGCGTCGGTGACGACGCGGATGCACCGCATCCGCATCCCGGCTGCGCCCCGTTCGGTTGGCGGTAGGCGAACGCATTGGTCATTTGCCTGTACGGTATGCCCGTGACGGCGGACACCATGTCCTCGGATTCCTCTCCCGGTGAGCGGTGATGGTGCAGTTCGACCTGCGTCCCCGGACACATTGCGGCGCAGGCCTGGGCATCGCGGCCGAACGAGGCGGGGCCGACGGAATAGGAAATCGGAAAATAATAGCCGTCGCATGTGCGGACGCACAGCGTGCGAAAATTGCCGCTCAGGCCCCCGGACCGCATGCCGCCGCCATTGGTGACGACCTGGCCGGCTGGCGGCTGATTGGAAGCAACGGGTTGCGGCGGCCGTGCTTCACGGCAGCCATTGGCGTTGATCGAGGCCAGAATGCGGGCGCGGTCTCGTCTGGCGTTGCCGCTCCCCATCGCGCGGCGCTTTTGCTGCAGATCCGCGAGATTGCGGTCCATGCGCTCGATCGTGGCATTGAGCGAGGCGCACTGGGCCACCGCCCGTCCCATGATCGCGCGTCCGCAACCTGCCTGCTGGGCCTGCCCACGGGCCTTGCTCATCTGCTCCAGTTGACGTGCGATCGCTGCGTCGAAACGCTGGGCTTGCTGGCCACCCGAGCCTGACGGAACGGCTGCAAGTTGCGCCTCGAGCTGGCGGCAGGTCTTCGTCCCGGATTGCGCCTGCGCGGCCGTGCATGTCGCGGCAAACAACACTGCGCCCAGCATTCGCCAGGCCAGACGCCGAAATCCATGCCGAATGCCGCCCGCTACCATGCAGCAAGGCATAGCAGCAGGCGGTTAAGGTACTGTTTACCCTGCTCGCGGGCGAGTTTTAGGCTGTCTCTTCGGGCTTCGAACTCGCCTCGACGACGGCCAGGGCCGTCATGTTGACCACGCCGCGCGACGTCACGGACGGCGTCAGGATATGCGCCGGCCGCGCGGTGCCGAGCAGGATCGGTCCGACATGCAGCGCATCGGTCATCGTCTTGATGGTGGTCAGCGTGATGTTTGCGGCATCGAGGTTCGGGAACACCAGCAGGTTCGCTTCGTCGGTGAGCGTCGAATGCGGAAAGACCCGCTGGCGAAGGGCCGCCGACAGCGCCGAGTCGCCATGCATCTCGCCGTCGGCTTCGAGGTCGGGCGCGATGCGTTTCAGGATGCCGGCGGCCTCACGCATCTTGAGCGCGCTCGCCGAATCGCGCGAGCCGAAATTCGAGTGGGACAGGAGTGCCGCCTTCGGCGTCAGGCCGAACCGCCGGATTTCCTCGGCGGCAAGCACCGTCATCTCGGCGATCTCGTGTGCCGACGGATCGACCGTCACATAGGTGTCCGTGAAGAAGGTGACGCCGCGCTGGGAGATCAGCATAGACAGGGCCGAGAGGTCGGCGACACCCTCGCGCCGGCCGATGATCAGGTCGACATTGCGCAGATGGCGCTCGAAGCGTCCTTCAAGGCCGCAGATCATTGCGTCCGCCTCGTCGCGCATCATCGCGAGGGCGGCGATCACCGTGTTGTTGGTGCGAACCATCGTCCGCGCCGCTTCCTGCGTCACGCCGCGCCGGCCGCCGAGATTGATCAGCAGGTCGACATAGTGGCGATAGCGCGGGTCGTCTTCGGGATTGATGATCTCGAAATCCACGCCGGGGCGGATGCGCAGTCCGTAGCGCTTGAGCCGAACCTCGATGACGTGCGGGCGGCCGATGAGGATCGGCTTGGCGATCTCCTCCTCGAGCGCTACCTGTGCCGCGCGCAGCACGCGCTCGTCCTCGCCATCGGCATAGACGACCCGCTTGGCGCCGGCGTTCTTGGCCGCCGAGAACACCGGCTTCATGATCAGGCCCGAGCGGAACACGAAGCGGTTCAGCCGGTCGACATAAGCGCCCATGTCCTCGATCGGGCGCGTGGCGACGCCGCTTTCGGCGGCTGCCCGCGCGACTGCCGGCGCGATCCGCAGGATAAGCCGCGGATCGAATGGCGAGGGAATGAGGAAATCCGGTCCGAAGATCGGCGTCTCGCTCGAATAGGCGCGCGCGGCCACATCCGAAGGCTCCTCGCGCGCCAGTGCGGCGATGGCCCGGACGGCGGCCATCTTCATTTCCTCGTTGATCGCCGTTGCGCCGACGTCGAGCGCGCCGCGGAAGATGTAGGGGAAGCAGAGGACGTTGTTGACCTGGTTCGGAAAATCCGACCGGCCGGTGCAGATCATCGCGTCTGGACGTGCGGCGCGCGCAAGGTCGGGCATGATCTCGGGAACCGGGTTGGCAAGCGCAAGGATCAGCGGCTTCTCGGCCATTTCGGACAGGAGTTCCGGTTTCAGAACGCCTGCGGCGGACAGTCCCAGAAACACGTCCGCCCCGCCGATCACCTCTGCCAGCGTGCGGGCGTTGGTGTCCTTGACGTAAGGGTCCTTCCAGCGGTCCATTTCCTCGACGCGGCCGACATGGGCGACGCCGAAACGGTCGGTAACCCAGATATTGTCGCGGCTGGCGCCCAGCGAGACGAGCAGATTGAGGCAGGCGAGTGCCGCCGCGCCAGCGCCGGAGGTGACGATCTTGACGTCGCCGATCGCCTTGCCCGCAAGCTCGATGCCGTTGAGCACGGCGGCTGCTACGATGATCGCCGTTCCATGCTGGTCGTCATGGAAGACGGGGATGTTCATCCGCGCCTTGAGACGCTCCTCGATCTCGAAGCATTCCGGGGCCTTGATGTCTTCGAGATTGATGCCGCCGAAGGTGGGTTCGAGCGCTGCCACCGTATCGACCATGCGGTCGATCTCAGGCGTGTCCATCTCGATGTCGAAGACGTCGATGCCGGCGAATTTCTTGAAGAGGACGGCCTTGCCCTCCATCACAGGCTTCGATGCGAGCGCGCCGATATTGCCGAGCCCGAGGACTGCCGTGCCGTTGCTGATGACCGCCACCAGATTGGCGCGCGCCGTGTAGTAGGCGGCGGTTGCGGGATCGTCGTGGATGGCGAGGCAGGGCGCGGCGACGCCGGGCGAGTAGGCGAGCGCCAGATCGCGCTGGTTTCCGAGCGGCTTGGTCGCCTGGATTTCCAGCTTACCGGGGTTCGGATACCGGTGATAGAAGAGCGCGCCCTCGTCGAGATCCTTGCTGTCTGCGCTCATTCTGTCCGCTGCCCCTCGTTGTCTAAAGTGCGGACGGCCACGTCGATGGGCCGCCCGCCTTGTCGGTCTTTATCGTGAAACGACCTTCTGGCGCTGTTCGCCGAGACCCGCAATGCCCAGATGCATCACTTCGCCTTCTTTCAGGAAGCGCTGCGGCTTCATGCCGAGCCCGACGCCGGGCGGCGTACCGGTGGTGATCACGTCACCGGGCTCCAGAACCATGAATTCCGAGAGATACGACACGATGTGCGCGGCCGAGAAGATCATCGTCGACGTGTTGCCCGTCTGGGCACGCTTTCCGTCGATGTCGAGGAACATGTCGAGCGCCTGCACGTCGGGGATTTCGTCGCGCGTCACGATCCAGGGGCCGAGCGGTCCGAAGGTGGGCGCGCTCTTGCCCTTCATCCACTGGCCGCCGCGTTCGGCCTGATATTCGCGTTCCGAGACGTCGTTGCACACGGCATAGCCGAGCACGTGGTCAAGTGCGTTCGCTTCCTCGACATAGTCGCAGCGGGTGCCGATGACGATGGCGAGTTCGACTTCCCAATCCAGCTTCTTGGAGCCGCGTGGGATCAGAACGTCGTCGTTCGGGCCGCACAGGCTGCTCGGAGCCTTCGAGAACACGATCGGCTCGGACGGGATCGCCATGCCCGATTCGGCGGCGTGGTCGGCATAATTGAGGCCGATCGCGATGAAATGGCCGATGCGGCTGACCGGCGCGCCGATACGAACCCCGTCGGGTGCTGCGGGCAGCGATGCGAGATCGACCGCGCGCAGCGCGTCGATGAGGTGCGGCGACAGGGTCTCCGGTCCGTAGTCGGAAACGACAGAGGACACATCGCGAATGATTCCGGCCTTGTCCACGACGCCGGGCTTCTCGCTGCCGGCCGCGCCAAATCTTATGAGTTTCAAGAAATTACCTCCCTGTGTTGATGTCGTTTGCGCGCGTGGCGTGCCGTCTGAGGCTGGTCGTTGCCTGCGTTCCAATCGATTGCTGCATGAAGCGGATGGCAAGCCGCGCACCGGTGTGTCGGCTGCCCCTGGAAGGCTGTGCGGCCGTCATATGAGGGCCGCTTCGCGATGCCCGTCCAGTCCTCTCATGCGATTCATGCGTCCTACTCAATTCGGCGCGCAAAACTAGCCGCCGACGTCCTGATGCACAACCGTCATCACACTGTGACATGAATCGGGGCATGGAGGCGCCGACAGACGAAACGGATCGCGCCATGTCTCCCAGCCTGCCTCGCAAATTCCGAACGATCTTCATCTCCGACGTCCATCTCGGATCGAAGGTCGCCAAGGCGGAATTTCTGATCGATTTTCTGCGCAATCACGAGGCTGAGGAAATCTATCTCGTGGGCGATATCATCGACGGATGGCGTCTGCGTCGGTCCTGGCACTGGCCGCAGGCGCATAACGATGTCGTCCAGAAGCTGCTGCGCCAGGCGCGCAAGGGGGCCAAAATCACCTATGTCGCGGGCAACCACGACGAATTCCTGCGCGGATTCCAGGGCACGCATTTCGGCGGCATCGTCGTTGTGGACAGGGCGATCCATGTCGCGGCGGATGGAAGACGCTATCTGGTGATCCACGGCGATCAGTTCGACGCGATCGTGAACGACGTGCGCTGGATCGCCTATCTGGGCGATCGCGCCTACGATTTCGCCATCGTCATCAACCGTGCGATTGCCCTGCTTCGGCGCATGACGGGGCGACCCTACTGGTCGTTCTCGTCCTGGGCGAAGCTGAAGGTGAAGAAGGCCGTCAATTTCATCGGCAATTTTCGCACCGTCCTGACGCAGGAAGCCATGCGCAGCGACGTGCAGGGCGTGATCTGCGGCCACATCCATCACGCCGAGATCACCGACATCGACGACGTACGCTACATCAACACCGGCGACTGGACGGAAAGCTGCACTGCCGTCGTCGAGCATTTTGACGGGCGGTTCGAAATCCTGCAATGGACGCAGGCGGACGGGACGCAACTTGCCCCAGCGCGCCTCGTTCCTGTTGCTCTCGATGCTCTGCGCGAGGAAGCCGCCTGATTCAGCATTTCGCGGCTAAGGATCCCGCGCTAGATTGATGCGCCATTCCGGCTTCTGATTCCGCAGAAGATCTTTCCAGAAATGTCGCTGCCGCCGCTTACGCCGGACCAGTTGGTCAAACCGCGTCATTTCGAATTGCGGATCGCGTTGCTGTTCGCGGCGCTCTACATTCCGGCCGGCATCCACCTGCCGTATTTTCCGCTCTGGCTCGCCGAGGCCGGTTTCGGGCCGGGCGAGATCGCGGTGATCCTTTCCGCGCCGATGTTCCTGCGCGTTCTCACCACTCCGCTCATCACGGCCTATGCGGACAAGGCTTCCGATCGCGCCAACGTGCTTCTCGGGCTCGTTGCCGTGTCTGTTATGGCCTCGCTGGGCTACTTCCTGACGCCGGCCTATGGGGTGGTGCTCGGCGTCTCGCTTGTGCTGGCCATCGTCTGGACGCCGCATGCGCCGCTGACCGATTCGCTGGCGCTCTCGGGTGTGCGGCGCTTCGGTTGCGACTATTCGCGGATGCGCGTCTGGGGTTCTGCGGCCTTCTTCATCGCGAATTTCGCCGGCGGGCTCGTGCTGGCCTCGACGGGCGCGGGGTCCGTGCCGGTCATGATCACCGCCGGCCTGGCGCTGACGCTGGCTGCCGCCCTGTTCGCGCCGAGGCTCGGTCGTCCCCGACTGCCGTCACCGCTCTCCGCCGCATCGCTGCAGGATGCCGGCCCGGCGCTGTTTTCGCGTCGCTTCATGCTGTTTGCCGTCGGCGCGGGGCTCGTCGCCGCCAGCCATGCCCTGGTCTACAGCTTCGGCTCTATCTACTGGCGCTCCATCGGTATCTCTGAAGCGATGGTCGGGCTGTTATGGGCCTGGGCCGTTGTCGCCGAGGTCGCGGTTTTTGCCGCGTTTCCGAGACTTTTCGCGCGCTCTACCGCAGGCGGCCTCCTGACCATGGCGGGCATTGCAGCGGTCATTCGCTGGACGGCGTTTCCGCTGATCTGGCCGATCGGCCTCGACGTCGCGGGTTTCCTGGTTGCGCAATCGCTGCACGGCTTTTCGACCGGGCTGGTCCTTCTCGGCGTCCAGAAGATGATCGCAGAGACCGTTCCCGACCACCGCTTCGGCGCGGCGATCGGTGTCGCGTTTTTCGCCAACGGGTTCTGCATGGCCGCCCTGACGCTGGTGTCCGGATCGATCTACGCGCAGATGGGCCCGGATGGCTTCTACGTCATGGCGCTCGTGGCCGGGCTCGGGCTCTGCCTCGTTCTTCTGGCGCGCCGTTCAGCCCCAGAGCGACGGCTCGGGCGGTGACACGAGCGATCCTTCGTATGTGAGCGGATTCGGCCTGTCGCGGGCCAGCAGAAGCGGGCCGTCGAGATCCACGAAGTCGGCGTCCTGCGCGAGAAGCACGGCCGGCGCCATGGCCAGCGACGTGCCCACCATGCAGCCCACCATGACGCCGAAGCCCAGTTCGCGGGCGCGTTCGCGCAGGACGAGGGCCGCCGTCAGGCCGCCCGTCTTGTCCAGCTTGATGTTGACGGCATCGTAGAGGCCCAGCAATTCGGAAAGGCTTTCCGCCGTGTGGACGCTCTCATCGGCGCAGATGGGGACCGGATGCGGGATCGACCGCAGGATTTCGTCCTTGCCCTGCGGCAGCGGCTGCTCGATCAAGGCGATGCGCGCCTTTGCGGCCGCGAGCAGATGGTCGCGGATGTTGTCCTCGCTCCAGCCTTCGTTCGCGTCGAGGATGATGCGGCTGTTCGGCGCTGCCGCCGCAATCGCCTCGATCCGCGCGATATCGTCGGATGTGCCGACCTTTACCTTGAGAAGCGGGCGCTGCGCATGCTTGCGCGCCGCTGCGGCCATCTCTTCGGGTTCGCCCAGCGAGATCGTATAGGCGGTCGTCAGGCTGGCTGGATCGGCGATCCCGAGGCGCGTGGCGGCGCGTGTGCCGCTCTGCTTCGCTTCGAGGTCCCACAACGCGCAATCGACGGCATTGCGGGCGGCGCCGGCTTTCATGGCGCCGAGAAGGTCGTCGCGGCCGATGCCGTCGGCGATCTGCCCAGCGACGGCCTCGATGGCGTCTCGGACGCTTTCCAGCGTCTCTCCGTACCGCGCATAAGGCACGCATTCGCCATGTCCGCTATGTGCGCCATCGCTGATCTTGCAGGTGATGACGGCGGCTTCGGTCTTGGATCCGCGCGAAATGGTAAAGGCCGCAGCGAGCGGAAACCGCTCGGCTTCGACAAAAAGGTCACGCTTCATCCAAGAACTCCATTTCGAACCATCGTCGGCACCGAGACAAAGTGACAGCCACGGTGCGACCCATTATGACAAGCGGGATGTTGACCAAAGAGCCACCGGAAGCAAGTGACAAGGCGCAGGCCGTGCAGGACCAGGCGCCCGAGGTCGATGTGCAGGAAGGCAACGGCCGTACCGCGTGGACGCTTTCGGGCGTGTGGAACACGCGTTCCATTGGATCGATCGATGCCACGATGCGCAAACTCGAAGCGGCACCCGCCGGTGACGACATCGTGATCGACATCAATGCCGTCCAGAAGATGGATACCGCCGGTGCGTGGCTGATCGAGCGCCTGGCGGCCGTGCGCCGTGCCGGCGGCTCTCGCGTGGATATCGTCGGCGCCTCGGCCGCCGCCGAAATCCTCCTGCCGGCTGTCAGGGAGGCTATCGACGGGCGCGATGGCCTGACCTATCCGAAGCAGCCGATGTTCATCCTTCGGTGGCTGGAGTTCATCGGGCGCACCATGCACAACGCATGGAAGGACATCGTCTTTTCCCTTTACATCCTCGGTTCCACGATCCGTGGTGCCCAGATGAAGCTGGGGCGCGGACATGCGGTGAACCCGGCCGCGATCTTTCACCAGATCGACCGCATGGGCGTCGGCGCAATTCCGGTCGTGGTGCTGATGTCCTCGATCGTCGGCGCGATCGTCGCGCAGCAGGGCGCCTATCAGCTTCGCTATTTCGGTGCCGAAATCTTCATCGTCGATCTGGTCGGCATCCTGTCGCTGCGCGAGCTCGGCGTGCTCCTGACCGCGATCATGGTGGCAGGCCGCTCCGGCAGCGCGATCACCGCCGAGATAGGGTCGATGAAGATGCGCGAGGAGGTCGATGCGCTCAAGGTGATCGGCCTCAATCCCGTCGGCGTCCTGGTCTTCCCGCGCCTCGTGGCGCTGGTGATCGCGGTTCCGTGCCTGACGATCATCGCGAACGGTGCGTCGCTGGGGGGCGCGATGGCTGTCGCGTGGACCTATTCCGGCATTCCGCCCGAAGCGTTCGTCGACCGCCTCAAGGAGAGCATCGACCTTTCCACCATCTTCGCGGGCCTTATTAAGGCGCCATTCATGGCATTGATCATCGGTATCATTGCGTCCGTGGAGGGCATGAAGGTTGGGGGAAGCGCGGAATCGCTCGGTCGTCACGTCACGTCGTCGGTGGTCAAGGCGATCTTCGTCGTGATCGTGCTCGACGGCCTGTTTGCGATGTTCTACGTCGCGATCGATTTCTGAGCCCGTATTCATGACGCAGGCAGCAATCCAGCACGAAGAGGACAGGGACGCCGCCGCGCCGCAACAGGCGCAGGAGGGGCGTGAGGTCATTCTCTCGGTTCGCGACGTGACCGTCGCTTTCGGCGACAACGTGGTTCTCGACAAGCTGTCGCTCGATGTCTATCGCGGCGAAATCCTGGGCTTTGTGGGCGCGTCCGGCACCGGCAAGTCGGTGCTTTTGCGCACCGTTCTCGGCCTGATTCCCAAGCAATCCGGCACGGTGAAGCTGTTCGACGTCGATCTCGATACGGTGAGCGAGCAGGACCGTTTCGAGGTGGATATGCGCCAGGGCGTGTTGTTCCAGCATGGCGCGCTCTTCTCCGCGTTGACGGTCAAGGAGAACATCCAGGTGCCGATGCGGGAGTATCTCGACCTGCCGCAGGTCCTGATGGACGAGCTTGCGATGCTGAAGCTGGAACTCGTCGGGTTGCAGCCGGATGCCGGCGACAAGTTTCCATCCGAGCTTTCGGGCGGGATGATCAAGCGCGCGGCACTCGCGCGGGCGCTGGCGCTCGATCCCGACATCGTTTTCCTCGACGAGCCGACCTCGGGTCTCGATCCGATCGGCGCGGCGGATTTCGACGATCTCGTGGCGAAGCTGCGCGATACGATGGGCCTCACGGTCTACATGGTGACGCACGATCTCGACAGCCTGTTCTCCGTCTGCGACCGCATCGCGGTGCTCGGGCAGAAGAAGGTTCTGGTCGACGGGACCGTCGAGGACATGATGCACGTCGACGACCCCTGGGTTAAATCGTACTTCCGCGGCAAGCGGGCGCGACAGATTGACCTTTCGGCCAGACAGCCGAAAGCATAGGAAGATCGCATGGAGACTAGAGCAAACTACGTTGTTGTCGGCATTTTCACGGTTGTCGCCGTGCTTGCCGCATTCGGTTTCGTCTACTGGACCTCCAATCTGGGGGATCGTGGAGACGTGTCGACGCTTCGGTTCAGGATTCCGGGTTCCGCATCCGGTCTGGGGCAGGGCAGTGCCGTTCTCTTCAACGGTATCCGCGTCGGCAACGTCACGCGGGTCTACATCGACGTCTCGAACCCGACCGTCGCGATCGCGGATGCGCAGGTCGACCGGCTGACGCCCATCACGCAATCGACGCAGGCCGATGTGGGTCTCGCCGGCCTCACGACCGGCCAGGCGAATATCGAGCTGCGTGGCGGCAACCCGGCCGAACCGAACCTGCTGGAACTTGCCGAGGCCGAAGGCACGATCGCGGAGATGACCGCGAACCCGTCCGCGGTGACCAACCTGCTCGAGAGCGCGCAGAACATATTCCGCCGTGCCGATGCGGTGCTGGGTGAACTGGAAGGCTTCGCTAGCGACGCGCGCGGCCCGCTGACCCAGACCCTGCGCAATGTCGAGCAGTTCTCGGAGGCGCTTGGGCGCAACGCGGACGGCATCGATCGTTTCCTGGAGAGCGTGGCCGGCCTGTCCGAGACGCTTGCCGGCGTGTCCGGCCAGCTCGAATCGTCCCTTGTGGCGGTAGAGGACCTCTTGAAGGCGGTCGATCGTGATCAGGTGGCCTCCACGGTCACGAACATCGAGCAGTTCACGCAGCGCCTGAACGAGGCGAGCGGCGGATTGGGGGAAACGATGGCCGGCGTCAACAAGACGATCGATTCCATCTCGCGGTTCTCGACCTCGGCGAACGAGACGCTGGCGCAGATCACCAAAATCATCTCGGGCGTCGATCCGGCAACACTGCGCACCGCGCTCACCAATTTCGAGCAGGCGAGCGTCAGCGTGAATTCGGCGGCCAACGACGTCACCAAGGTAACCGAGAAATTCGGCGCGCGCGCCGAGGACATTGACGGGATCATCACCGATGCCCAGCAGCTCGCGGCGAAGCTGAACCAGGCGTCCACGCGTGTCGACGGCGTTCTGGCCAAGGTCGACAACCTGCTCGGATCGGGTGAGGCGGAAGGCGTGATGGCCGACGCCAGCGAGACGCTGAAGGCGTTCCGCGAAGTTGCGGACACGCTGAATGCCCGCATGGGCACGATCACGGACGGTCTTGCCCGTTTCTCGGGCCAGGGTTTGCGCGAGGTCGAGGGACTGGTGCGCGACAGCCGGCGCTCGATCACGCGCATCGAGCAGGCGATCACCGATCTGGAACGCAATCCGCAGCGCATCATCACCGGCGGCAGCGGCGAAGTCAGGCAGTATGACGGGCGGACGCGGCGTTGACATTGCCGCGCCGCACCTCCAAAAGTTAACGAAATTTCAACGGCCTGACGCATGCGCGTTCAGCGGGATCAGTGCAGTGATGGTGAGCAAGAATCTACGGGCATGTGCGCTTGGCGCGCTTCTCCTGCCTGGATGCGCAGCCCTTCCAGGCGGTGGTCCGGCGCCACTCGATACATACGATCTGACCGCCAGCGCCACGGCCGTGTCTGGTCCTCAGCGCGCGCGCACGCAGGTTCTGGTGGCGGAGCCGACGGCGCTGAAGGTTCTCGACGGCGAGAATCTCGTCATTCGTCCATCGGCATCGTCGATCGAGTTTCTGTCCGGCGCGCAATGGGCAGATCGCCTGCCGCGCATCGTCCAGGCAAGGCTCGTCGAATCGCTTCAGGCCACCGGTCGCTTCGGCGGCGTCGGCAAGCCGGGCGAGGGGCTGGCGATCGACTACCAGATCGTCACAGAAATCCGCGCGTTCGAAATCCGCGTCGGCGGTGGGGGGCGCGCAGAGGTCGGCCTGTTCGTGAAGCTCCTCAACGATCGCAACGGCGTCGTGCGCGCGTCACGTGCCTTCCAGGCAACCTCGCCGGTCAGCGGTACGGGGAACGAAGCCTATGTCCAGGCGCTCGACCGCGCGTTCGCGCAGGCTTCGGGCGAACTCGTGTCCTGGGTTCTGTCCTCGATCTGATCAGGAAGCGCCGCAATTGCGGCGCTGCATCGAGCGGTTCATCGCGGTGATTTCTCCGATGGCGACCGCCTTGGCACGTTCTTCAGCGCTGCGACCATCCGGTATGAAGACGCCGAATCCCGGTGTCGCGGATTGCGACTGCGGCTGACGCACCACATTCGTCGCCAGGCCGTGGCGGGCGGCAAGCGCATTGCGCTGGCTGGCCAGCGCTCCGCACGCGACGTTGTCATAGTTCGTCGATGCCACGACTTCCGCCTCCCGCTGGACCGCGACCGAGTTGGTGCAGCCGGCGCATGCCGCGGCGACGATGAGTGTGACAAGTATGGTGCGCATGGTTGTCCGGCTCCAGTCAGTCCTAGCGTAACACCTATGCCAGCGAACGCGGCAAGGTAAGGGCACGTTCCTCACCACCCGCATGAAAAGAGGCGGGCCATACGAAAAGAGGCGGGAATTCCCCGCCTCTTTCGATTCCCAAGTTCCCTCGGCCCTATTTCAGCCTGCCGCTCGCGTGAGCGAGCATCGTGTAGACCTTGCCGGTGTCCGAGGTCAGGTAGGTCTGCGTCACGATGTTGTCACGGTCGCTGCGGCCGACATCCTGAAGCAGCTTCTCGAAATCGCGGCAGTAGCGGTCCACGGCGGCCTTGAAGTCGCTGTCCGACTGATACTTGCGGCGAATGTCCTCGAACGTCTGTTGACCCTTCAGCGTGTAGAGGCGACGCGTGAAGACGTTGCGCTCGCCACGACGGTAGCGGTCCCAGAGCTCGATCGAGGCCTCGTGGTCGATAGCGCGTGCGATATCGACCGACAGCGAGTTGAGCGATTCGACCAGATGCAGTGGCGAGCGCTCAGGCGTCGTCTTCTGGGCTGCCGGTGCGCCTTCGTCCCTTGATGCGCCGCGAAGCAAATCCTTGACCCAGCCGCCCGACGGGGCCTGCTCGCGATCCTTCGTCGGGGCCGCGAGGCTACCGCGCAGGGGCGCGTCCGAGATCGGAGGCTGGATGAGGTCCGGAGCGCTTGGCGCAGGCGGCGTCAGCTTGGTCGGCACCGGCGCAGCGGCTGCAGCCTTGGGCGCCTTCCGGTCCGAAGCATCGAACGCACGGCCGGACTTGGCAACGATGTCGGCCAGTTCCTTGAGTGCGTTGATCTGCTCGCTGACCGCGCGGCGCATGGCCGTCGTCGACTGCTTGGTCTCCTCGGGCAGTTCCATGACGCCCTTCTTGACCTCGGCGCGCGTCTGCTCGAGTTCGCTGCGGATCGCACTGGCCGTACGGCGGATTTCGTCCGTCGCGTCGGAGAAGCGCTTGGAGGCGCTGTCCACGACCTCGGCTATGGAGGAGCGGATCTGCTCGGTCGAGGAGCGCGTGCGCGTCTCGGCCTTTTCGAGCGCACGGCCGACGAGGTCCTCGAACGAGCGCATGACGCGTTCGATATCCTCGGACTTCGTGACCAGGCCGGTGGCGAGGCTTTCCAGCGCGGCCTGCCTGCCGTCGAGTGTCGAGGCAAGGTCGCTCTGCGCCGAACCGAGAAGGTCGGACGCCGTGCTGAGCACCGATGCATGGCTTTCGAAGCTCGTGGCGATGCCGGCGATGTCCTTGAGCGTGACGTTCGAGAGTTCCGTCAGGCGACCGGCATTGGCGTCGATGAGCTTCGCCGAGCTGGCGAAGGACTGCGCCGCGCGTTCCGTGCTGGAGGCGAAGCGTTCCGTCGTTCCGATGATCTTCTCGTCGAGATTGACCAGGTTCGAGGAGGCCATGTCCACCAGTTCGCCAAGGCGCGAATTGGACATCGTCAGGCGATCGATGAGCTGGGTGACGTTCTCCGAGAGATTGTTGCTCGCGGCATCGACGGCGGTCAGCGTCTCGGCGGTGCGGGTGGCGAGCGCGTTGACCAGAGCGGCATTCTGCTGGCGCAGACGCTCCGTTGCGCGCTCGGTCGCGTCTTCCAGGCTGCGCTGGAGTTCGCCGCCGCTTTCGGCAAAGCGCTCCACCAGCGGTGCTGCGCGTTCGTCGAGGATGCGGGCGAGTTCGGTCGAACGCGCCGACAGGAGCGCATTGAGCTGGCGCGTCTTGTCGTCGATCGTGCTTGCAGCCTCGGACGTGCGGATGCCGATCTGCTCGTTGACCGCAATGAAGGTGTCCGAAATCGCGCCTGCTCGTGCGGCAAGCTCGGCTTCCACCTGCGCGACGTGCTCGTGCAACTGTTCGCCGAGCTGGGTTGCACCCATGCCGAGACGCTGCTCGGCACTGGCGATGCTGCCGTCGATCTGCGCGACGAGCGTGCTGGCGCCATCGGCGAGGCGCTGGTCCGCTCCTTCGAGCGTGCGGGCGACCGCTGCGGCGCGCGCCTCCAATGCGGATGCGGTCTGCTGCGTGCGCGCGACGATGGCCTCGTCGGCGTTCGCAAAGACCTGGGCGAGGGCGTCCGTGCGCTCGGCAATACGCTGATCCGCGCCGGCCAGCGTGTTCGCGACGTTTGCGGCGCGCGCCTCGAGTTCCGCGGCGGTCTGCTGCGTGCGGGCGACGATGGCGTCGTCGGCATTCGCAAACACCTGGGCCAGGACATCCGCACGCTCGGCGATGCGTTCGTCCGCGTTGGCGAGCGTGTTCGCCACGCGTGCGGCGCGTGCTTCCAGTTCCGCCGCCGTCTGCTGCGTCCGGGCGATGATCGCCTCGTCAGCCTTGGCGAAGACCTGCGTGAGCGCATTGGCATGTTCGCCGAAGCGGTCGTCGGTGCCCTCGAACGAGGCCGCGATGTCGCGGGCACGTGCTGCCAGCGATTCCGCGACGCCGTCGATCTGCTTGCCGAGTTCCGCGCCCGAGGCCGCGATGCGCTCGGCGAGGCGGTGATCGGCATCGTCGTAGGCGATCCTGATCTCGGCCGCGCGGGCCGAGAAGATGCCGGCGGCATGATCGGCGTGTCCGCGCAGTTCCTCGCCGGTCGCAAGCGTGCGTTCCGCCAGACGACGTTCCGCCGCTTCGAACACTTCGGCGAACTCGCTGATGCGGTTGCCGAGCGACTGGTTCATCTGATCGGCACGCGCAGCGATGCGGGCATCCGCGTCGGCGGCCGCCTTTTCGGCGCTCTCGCCGATCGTGGAGGTGACTTCGAGGACCTTGTCGCGCAGCGTTCCAGCCACCACGACGGCGCTGCCCTCCAGAGCACCGCGTACGTTCTCGACGCCGATGCGGAGTGCCGCTTCCATCGTCCGGGTCCGTTCCTCGATCACGCCGTTCTGGCGTGCGAAGGCCTCGTCGATACGCTCAAGATCGGTGCCGAGCGCGTTGCCGACTGCGTGCACGCCATCATGGAGCGCGGCCTCGAGCGCCTTGGTACGGGCCTCGATGACGCCGTTCTGACGGGCGAACGCTTCATCGATGCGTTCCAGATCGCCGCCGATGGCGTTGCCCACGGCGCTGGCGCCGGAATAGAGGGCCGTTTCGAGCGCCTGGGTGCGGGCCTCGATGATGCCGGTCTGGCGTGCAAAGACCTCGTCGATGCGCTCCAGATCGTTGCCGAGCGCGTTTCCGACAGCGCTCGCGCCGGCCTGCAATGTCGCTTCCAGCGTCTTGGTGCGATCCTCGATAAGGCCGTTCTGGCGCGCGAACACGCCGTCGATACGGGTCAGGTTGTCTTCGAGCGTGTTTCCGAACTGCTGGGCGCCTGTCTGTAGCGCCGCTTCCAGCCCCTGGGTGCGGGTTTCGATCACGCCAGCGTGGCGCGCGAAGGCCTCATCGATGCGTGTGAGGTCGTCACCCAACGCATCGCCAACGGCGCGGGCACCTGCGTGCAGCGCCGATTCCAGCATCTTGGTGCGGTCCTCGATCACACCGGACTGGCGCGCGAAGGCCTCGTCGATGCGCGAGAGATCGTCGCCGATCGCATTGGCCACCGCTTCCGCACCGCTGTGGAGGGCGGTTTCGAGGGCGCCGGTGTGCTGTCCGATCAAGCTCGACTGGCGGGCGAATGCCTGGTCGAGACGTTCGAGATCCTCACCGAGTGCGGCACGGACCCCTTCTGCACCGAGGTGCAGCGCGTCCTGGAGCGCCTTGGTGCGCCCTTCGAGTATGCCGGACTGACGGGCAAACGAATCCTCGATCTTGGCAAGGTCGTCGCCGAGCGCGTTGCGGATGTTGTCCGCGCCCGCGTAGATCGTGCTTTCCATCGTGCGGCTGCGCGCCTCGATGACGCCCTGCTGGTGGGCGAGCGCCTCGTCGATGCGGGCAATGTCCTCGGCCAGCGCGCCGCGCAGGCGCTCCGCTCCGGCAAACAGCACACCTTCCATCGCCTGCGTGCGCTCTTCGATCAGGCCGGACTGGCTGGCGAGCGCCAGATCGATGCGTGCAACCTCGTCGCCGAGTGCGCCGCGCATCTGCTCGATGCTCTGGCTCAGAGCCGCCTGCAGGTCCAGGGTGCGTTCACCCATGACATTGCTCTGGCGATCGAATGCGTCCTCGACCTTGGAGATGTCGACCGAAATCGCGGTGGTGAGGTCCTTCTGACGCTGTTCGAGCGCGCGGATGTGTGAGGCGACGACATCGTCGAGGCTGTCGCGCGCCACCTTGATGCGCTCGAGGTCGCCGTCGAGCATGTTCGCGATCTGCTCGCGGCCCTCGGAGAACTTCTCGACATGGCCGGTGACAGCGGCATCGATGCGCGCGCGCGCCTCGTTCAGCTTGACGAGATCGTCGTCGAGCGCCTTGGTCATGAGTTCGCGGCCTTCGGCGAGGCGCTGGACATGGCTCGACATCGCAGTATCGATGTTCTGGCGCTGGTCCTCGATACGGGCGAGGTCGGCTTCGAGCGCCTGCGAGATGAGGTCGCGGCCACCGGCGACACGGCTGGCGAAATCGGCCGAGCGGGTTTCCAGCATGGTCGAGGTGGACATGACCAGTTCGGCCATTTCCGAGCCGATGCGTGCCTTGCCTTCGTCGATGAGGCGGGACATGCCCATCTTGCCTTCGGTAAAGGTCTGGGCAATCTCGCGCGACCGCTCGACCAGCGTCTCGTTGATCTGGCGCGCGCGTGCTTCCAGCGCCGCGTTCAGCTTCTGCGATCCCGTGTCGAGCGCTTCGGCGCGCGTCTGGAATTCGTGGATGAGGGCCTGGCCGCGCTCGCGCAGCGTTGCCTCGATGCCTTCGAGGCGGGCGCCGAGTTCGTTGTTCAGCGAGGTCGTTGCGCCACCGAGGAGCGAGACCATGCCCGTCGTGCGCTCGTCCAGCATCTGCGACAGCGAGCGCGTCACGTCGTCGGTGCTCTGCGTCAGCTTGGCGATGCGGGTGTCGAGCAGGCTGGCGAACGCTTCGCCCGACGTGGTCATGCGCTCGGAAATCGCATCGAGACGCTGATCGATCGCGTCATACATGGAGACGCCGCTCTCGTTGATGCGATCGACGAGCGATGCACCGGAATCCGAGATCGTGGAACTGAGCCGCGACGACACGCCGAGAATGTTCTGGCGGATGATGTCGCTGGCCGAATCGAGCTCTTCCTTGAGGGTCTCGTGTGCGCCGGAGATGGACGACCGCACGCGCTCGGCATGGGTAACGACGGCGTCGCGTTCGCTGCCGAGGCCGTCGATGAGGCCGCGGATGCGGGTCTCGTTGTCCGAATAGGCGCGTTCGAGCTCGTTGACCTCTGTGTGGACGAGCGTTTCGAGCTCGACGGCGCGCGCAAGCGTGCGCTCGATGCCTTCGCCCATCGCCTGGACCTCGCGGCGTACGGCCTGGCCGACCATCATCACGCGGTCTGTGGCCAGATGCTCGGGCTCGGCGAGACGGAAGGCGACTTCCGTCATGGACTGTGCTGCCATGCGCATCTCTTGCGCGCGGCGGATCATCACGGCAAAGCCCCAGAAGAGCATGATCGGGATGACGATCGCGACAAGCAGGCCCAGAACCTGCGGAGTGGCAATCAAATCCTGAAGCGAGCCGATCTGCCAGATCGCGGGCGCGAAGAGCAGGTGACCCATGACGAGGCCGCCGGCGATCCACGCCAATGAGACAAGTGACACGAGCCAGTAGATGGTGCCGGAGCTATTGCGGCGCATCTGCTGCTGGAGCGAGCGGTAGTCCTTCTGGCGATCGTCATTCGCGTGCGCGAACGTCGATGGGGTCTCGGTGCCCGCGTTCCCGTCGAACGGTCGCAGGTCCGGGCCGGGCTTCGTCTCGGCAAGTTTTGGCGCGGGCGTCGGTGCGGGCTTGGCCGGAGAGGCGGCAGGCTTGGTCGCGATCTTCGGTTCGGCAGCCTTGCCGGTTGCAGCAGCGGCCGTGGTTGCCTCAGCGACAGCGGGAGAAGCTGCACGCGAATCGCGCGCCAAATCTTCCGCCGCTTGCGAGATCTGAGCCTCGAACTCGGCCATGGATCCTGCCACGTCGAGGCCGCCGGTCTCGTCATCGACGAACAGATCGATGTCGAGTGCGTCCTCGAGTTCGCGGGCCACATCGCTGTCGAGGCTCGTCGTCGTTGTTGCTTTACGCGCCATACCGCTACACCCTGTACTCGTTACGCGGACCGCCGTGCCGGCGCCTCGTGTCCGCTTTTTTAGGCCTTTTACGGGCCGTCGCGTATCGTAGTGGCACACCGTTACGAAAGGAACTACGTTTTCCCGTCATGTGTAAAACTTTAAACATAGGGTTAACAGCCGAATGCCAAACGCGTTTTTTATCTAAAAGTCGTCGTGATCGAATTGCGACGCGTTAACGGCAATTCCATGATGCCCCGTCACGCTTCGGGACATTTCCACAAGTTCCCTTAGACGGGGTGACGCAGCCGCGGGCGTCGCGCCCCCATTCCAAGACAGCTTTCATGAATCCTATCGACCTCGACCACCTCGCCCGCCAGACGCTCGGTGACACGGATCTCCAGCGGGAGGTGCTCCAGATGTTTCTGGAGCAGGCACAGAACGCCTGCGAGCGGCTGTCCTCAGCCGACGAGGCCGAGCGACGCATGCTTGCCCACACATTGAAGGGCTCGGCCCGCGGGGTGGGTGCCTTTCCAATCGCGGATTGCGCCGAGGCCATCGAGCGTCGGGCGCCCAGTTCGCGCGACCGTGAAGAGCTCGCGGTGCTCGTCGACGAACTCGGCAAAGCCGTCGACGCGATTCGGGATGTGGGCGATCACCGGAGTTGACGGGGCGCCGGTGTTGACAAGGCGCAATGAGGGTTTATCTGTCCCCGCATATCGGCCACCAGCATGGCCGGGACACTTCTCCTAAGGCAATCCCATGACGAAGATCACCTACATAGCCTTCGACGGCACGCGTTTCGATGTCGATGCGCAAAACGGCTCGACCGTCATGGAGAATGCAATCCGCAACTCCGTGCCCGGCATCGAGGCGGAATGCGGCGGGGCGTGTGCCTGCGCCACCTGCCACGTCTATGTCGATGACGCATGGTCCGAGATCGTCGGTTCGCCGGAGGCGATGGAGGAAGATATGCTCGATTTTGCCTACGAAGTGCGCCCGACGTCGCGCCTGTCGTGCCAAATCCGGGTCAAGGACGAACTGGACGGTCTGGTCGTCAGCATCCCCGAGCGTCAGGGATGACACCTGCTGTGCCGTGCGTCTTATGACTGCGCGGCGGAGATGTGCTTGACCGCCCACATCACGGCTTCTTCGACGCGCCGCTTGGCGACCGACAATTCTTCCGACGTTCCGATCTGGTCGATCAGGTCGAGGAAATCCTTGCCCTTCTCCTTCACGGTGTACATCAGCTCACGCTCCTCGCTCGAGAGTGAGCGATAGATCAGGCCGACCGCTTCAGCGTTGCGCATTTCGGAACACCCTTCAACAATCCGGCATCGCATAATACCGCGCGGATGGCTGATACTGCATTGAAGGATTTAAGAATTCGCCAAGCATATCAGCCCGGGGCTTGTCCCGCTTCCCGCTCCAGGCGGTAGCGCATCAGTCTGAGCAGCCGGTTTTCGAAGTTGATGCCTTCGATCTTGTCGAACCGCTCCTGCTCGCGATCATGCTTTGCCAGGATTCTCGCGGATGTCTGCTTGGCCTTTTCCTGCGCAAGTTCGCAGCTTCTCTCATTTCGGATCGTCTTGAGCGCATCTTCGAGCTCGCGGGCGTGGTTGCGCGCGATCACGACGTGGCTCTCCTCATGGCGCTTGATATCGGCCGACAGCGTGTCCCAGACGAATCGCGTGTCGGAATCCGAGCCCTTGCGGCGGTTCCAGCGTGGAAGGATCATGTCGGCCTTGACCCGCACCGTCGCCTCGACGACGCCGCACCGTCCGTTGCGCTCGCCGTAGCCGACGCGCGTGTTGAATTCCATGCGCGTGGCGCCCGGATGCCGTGCGCCCGTGCTGGTCACCTGCGGGCCGCGCCGCTTCAGTTCCTGCTCGATTTCCTCGAGGTTCGTACCGCCGATCGTGAAGTAGCTGTAGGTCTTCGACAGGCTCGCGCTTTCGACCGGATCGGCCATCAGCGTGACGAGGCAGGCGGTAAGGACGAACTTCTTCATCGTGTCTCCTTGATGGGTGCCACAGTGGTGCGTCGGCATCGTCCGGGCAAGGCCATCGTCGCGGCAAGGGGTAAAGACCATGTTATGGTCTCGACAACTTATTCGACAGGACGCAGGCACATGCCGTTGATTTTACGTTGGTCTGAGGCCAGAACGCCGTCAGGCAGGCCCGGAGACGCCGATGTTCGACCCCTTTGACTGGCAGCTCGTCCATGGCCGCGCGATGGAACTCGGGCCACGCGCCGTCGTCATGGGCGTTCTCAACGTCACGCCGGACAGTTTTTCCGACGGCGGCAGGCATGACGACACGTCAGCAGCGCTCCTTCATGTCGAGCGGATGGTCGGCGAAGGTGCCTCGATCATCGATATCGGCGGGGAATCGACGCGTCCGGGGGCCGCACCGGTTACCGCCGCGCAGGAACAGGATCGCATCCTGCCCGTCATCGAGGCGCTGGCGGGGCGCATCGACGTCGTTCTCTCGGTCGATACCTATCGCGAAGAGACGGCCCGGCTGGCGATCGCCGCCGGCGCGCATATCGTCAATGACGTATGGGGCTTGCAGCGCGAGCCTGGAATTGCCCGCGTGGCCGCAGAGACGGGTGCCGGCCTCGTCATCATGCACACCGGGCGCGAGCGCCAGAAACAGCCTGACGTAATCGACGATCAGTTGCTTTTCCTGTCGCGCTCGCTGGAGATCGCCAGTGAGGCCGGGGTCGAGACGGCGCGCATCCTGCTCGATCCGGGTTTCGGCTTCGCCAAGGAAACGGCGGACGAGAACCTGGACCTGATGGCCCGTTTCGCCGAACTGCATGCGCTTGGCCGCCCGCTGCTCGTGGGCACGTCGCGCAAGCGCTTCATCGGAACCGTCACCGGCCGCGATCCGGCGGAGCGCGCTGCGGGAACGGCCGCGACCAGCGTCATCCTGCGCATGATGGGAGCCGTCATATTTCGGGTGCATGATGTCGCAATCAACGTGGATGCACTGCGCATGGCCGATGCTATGGTCGCGCGCGGCGTTGCAGCAGAAAAGGCGTCGCGGTGAGCGCGGGAGATACCGGTCGGATGTATGTGATCAGAATGAAGAACTGCGCGTTCTTCGCCCGCCACGGCGTGCTCGACGAGGAAGAGACGCTCGGCCAGCGCTTTTATGTGGACGCTGAGCTGGAGGTGCATCCCGATATGGCGCTCGACTCAGATTCGATAGAGGGAACAGTTGATTACGGCACTGTCTTCATCGAAATCGAGAAGATCATCACCGGTCGCCGGCGGTTCCTGATCGAGGCTTTGGCGCTCGATATCGCCAAGGCGATCTGCGACCGGTTTCCGAAAGTCGCTCGTGCGCAGATTACCGTGCGCAAGCCGAATGCGCCGGTGCCCGGCGTGCTTGATTATGTCGAGGTGACCGTTGCCTGGCCGCAATAGCGTTCGCGCTTTCCTGGGCCTGGGGGGAAACATCGGTGACCCCGCGGCTGCCATGGGAGCGGCGTTGCGCAGCCTGAACGACCATCCTTCGGTCGCGGTTGCCGCAGTGTCCTCGCTCTATCGCACGCCGCCTTGGGGCAAGACAGATCAGCCCGATTTTCTCAATGCGGTCGCGGCTGTCGATACGACGCTGTCGGCGCGCGAATTGCTCGACCTCTGCCTCGAAACCGAGCGCGCGCTGAAGCGGGTTCGGGCCGAGCGCTGGGGGCCGCGCCTCATCGACATGGACATCCTCATCTTCGGAAACGCTGAGATGGACGAGGACGGGCTGCAACTTCCCCATCCCCGGATGCTCGACCGCGCCTTCGTTCTGGCTCCGCTGGCCGAGATCGCGCCCTCGCTCGATCTTGCGGGACTGACAGCCGCCGAACGTCTCGAATCGCTCGGGCAGGCGGGAATCGTGCGTCTCGATGGCTGCGAATGGTGGAAAAGCGCCGGATAGTACTCCTCAGCGCACCTGTTTCTCGGCGTCCGTCGCGCGCCTGATCGCTTCGGCGGCATCCTCGTTGCCCGCACGACCTTCCTGACGCGGTTTTGTCAGCGGTGTCGGCACGGGCTGATTCCCTTGCAGGAACTGCCCGCCCGCATAGATGCCTTCCGCGACCTGGAGTTCGAGCCGTTCCTCATCGCGTCGCCGTACGTCCTCCATCAGTTCGTCGGCCTCCTCGATCGGTACGCCAAGCTGCACGAGCGTCTCGCGGCCAAAGACGAACGCCGATTCGAGCGTTTCGCGTATCTGGTAGTCGACGCCCGCCTTGATGAGCGAAATCGCGGCGCCCCGGTCGAAGGCGCGCGCCAGAACGGGTGTCAGCGGAAACTCCGCTTTGATCTGCTCCGCGATGCGCGTCGCCGCTTCCGGCTTGTCGATGCAGATCAGGATCGCCTTGGCGTGCATCGCGCCCGCCGCGTGCAGAATGTCGAGCCGCGTGCCGTCGCCGTAATAGACCTTGAAGCCGAAATCGGCCGCCGCCTGGATCATCTCGACATCGTCGTCGATGATCGAGACGTCCTCGCCACGCAGCAGCAAAGGCTGGCTCGCGATCTGGCCGAAACGGCCGAAGCCGATGACCAGCACGCTGCCGCTCAGGCCGTCGGGCGCTTCGATGCCGTCCATGGACAGTTTCGGGGCAGGCGTAAAGCGCTTCAAGGCCATCATCGCGAAGGGCGTCAGCACCATCGAGACGATGACCGTAGAGGTGAATATCGCGTTGGTGGGCCCGTCGATCAGCCCGACACTTGTCGCCGTCGCGTAAAGCACGAAGGCGAATTCGCCGCCTTGCGCCATCAGCACGGCCCGTTCCAACGCCTCGTTGTGGCTCGATTTGAGAAGCCGTGCGATCGTGTAGATGCCGGCTGCCTTCACGACCATGTAAGCGATCACCGCAACCGCGATCAACCCCGCATTCTGCGCGATGATCGGCAGGTCGAGCGCCATGCCGACGCCGAGGAAGAAGAGGCCGAGCAAGATGCCGCGAAACGGCTCGATGTCGGCCTCGAGCTGATGCCGGAACGTGGATTCCGAGAGAAGCACGCCTGCCAGGAACGCGCCCATCGCCATCGACAGCCCGCCAAGCTGCATCGCTAATGCCGCACCCAGAACGACCAGAAGGGCCGCCGCGGTCAGCACTTCGCGCGCGCCGGACTGCGCGAGAATGCGGAACATCGGGTTGAGCAGGAAGCGGCCCACCAGCACCAGACCGGCGATCGAGCCGAGCGCGATCAGGATCGATATCCAGCGCGAGCCTGCCTCGCTGTCTCCGCCGGGTGCGATGAAGGCGACGAATGCCAGCAGAGGGACGATCGCGATGTCTTCCAGCAGCAGGATCGAGACGATTCGCTGGCCCTTGGGCGTCGAGAGTTCGCCGCGTTCGTTGAGGATCTGGAAGACGATCGCGGTCGATGTCAGCACGAAGCCCATGCCGAAGACGAAGGCGACGGGGGCTGAATAGCCCAGAAGCATTCCGATGCCGGTGAGGAGCGCGCCGCAGGTGGCGACCTGCGCCACGCCGAGCCCGAGAATCTCACCACGCAGGCTCCAGAGCCGCGATGGCTGCATCTCCAGCCCGATGACGAACAGGAACATCACGACGCCAAGCTCGGCGACGCTGATGATGGTGTCGGGGTCCGTGAAGAGGCCGAGGCCGTGCGGTCCGATGACAAGTCCGGCTGCGAGGTAGCCCAGCACCGAATCGAGACCGAAGCGCCGGAACAGCGGCACGGCGATCACGCCGGCCGCGAGCAGGGACACCACGGGAATGAGGTCTACGCCGTGTGCGGCTTCACCAGCCATGCGTCGCTCCGGGATTGCGCATCTTGAGCGCAAAGCTTAGCTGAATCGCAACGCAATGGAATGGGTCGCGCGCGTCGTTGAACATACAACGCGCGCAATTCCTGCGGGAGGATGGCTGACGATCGACGCGGTCAGGTGGAAGCGGCGAGAGGCCTGCTTCAGTTGCTGCTGATAGCGCCCACGGCGCGCGAATCGACGCGCTTGAGGTTCATGCCGATCACCGGCACCATCTGGTTCTCGACCTTGACCGACACGGTGACATGCATCGTGTTTTCATTGGGCAGGCGTGCCAGCATCGCACCGTTCAACTGGTTGCGGTTGAGGGTCAGGATGACCTTCTCGCCGGTCACATTGCCGCCGACGACATCCAGACCCTGGCCGATGGCGCCATCCATGAAGGTGCCGCGATAGCCCTGCTTGCCCTGGTGAACGACGCTTGCGGACATCTTCTGCGTGAACAGGCCGACACGGCATCCGCCATCGAGAGACATGCCGATCTTGCCGCTTGGGGTGTCGCCCTTGAAATTGCAGTTGAATTTCGTGCCCTTGTACTTGCCCGCAACGATTTCGCCGGGGCCGGACCACTCGCCTTCGATCTGGCTGAAGAACTTCTTGTCGCGTTCGGACGCAGATGATTCGGAGCCGGAACCGACGACCAGCGCGGCTGCTGTGCCAAGCGTAAGCAATGCGGACAGAATGGCGCGTGAGTTCATGGGACACCCGGCTGCGACTGGACTGGAGACTATATCCCCGGACCTTGGCGAAGAATGGTTAATGCTTCGTCTACAAGGCTGGTGCAAGCATGGTCGAACCAGTCGGGCTTCGCAAGGTTATTTCTCCGGCGCGGCAGGTCCGCTCGCCTTCTTTCTGGCGAAGGTGGTCAGAGCCGCCAGGAAGTCGCCCATTCCGGGGCGCTTCACGGCCGTAAAGGGCAGGGGCCGCACGGTTTCCATGGCGGCAACGCCTATGCGTGCCGTCATCATGCCGTTCACCACGCCTTCGCCGAGCTTTGCCGACAGTCTCGCGGCGATGCCCTGGCCGAGGATTTGATGGACGAACTCGTCGCCCGCTGCGATTGCTCCGGTCACGGCCAGATGTGCGATCACATCGCGCGCCAGGCGCACGAAGCCGAGCGTGCCGGGGCGTCCGCCATAGAGTTCAGCCAGACGCCTGATCAGCCGCCCGGCCTCGAACAGCACATAGGCGATGTCCACCAAGGCGCGCGGGCTGACAGCCGTCACCATCGAGACGCGCTTGGCTGCGTTGAGGATCAGGATTTGCGCCTCGGCATCGAGCGGCGCGAGCAATTCGCGTTCGGCCAGGCGAACGAGATCAGCGCCGTCGATGATTTCATCCCGGTGCTCCGCCAATGCGCGGCGGCCTGCGGCCGTTTCCGGCCGCTGCGCGACGAACTCCGTCAGTTCGGCAACGAGCTTTCGCGCTGCCTTGGTGTCGTCGCGCGCGATCGCTTCTGCGCCGCGTTCGCGCAGTTTTTCCACGGAGGCGAGGCGGGCGAGCCCGATCAGTTCACGCGCGATGATCACGACGAAGGCGAGCGCTGCAACCGTTGCGACGCCTGCCGCCAGCCAGCCGAGCCAGTCGGCGCGGGAAAACAGGTCGCGGATGAGAGCATCGACCCACAGGCCGACGGCCAATGAAACGAGGATACCGAGCGCACCGAGAAATATGGCGCCAAGCTTCGAGCGTCTGCGCGGCGTTGCGGGCGGCGGTTCGGCGATCGCGACTTCCGGTTCGTCGAACACGTCGATCTCGGCCGGCACGACGATTGCCGTCTCGGGCTTCAGCGCGCGCGGACGGCGCGGTGTCTCAGTTTCGGCGAGACGCGGCGCGGGCGGCTCCGGCTTGCGTTCGGGCTCGATGCGGAAAGCCGCGGGCTTTCTCGGTTCACTCATGCGAGATGATCTCCGATGAGGTACTGCAAGGCACGGTCGAGCCGGATATGGGGCAGGGACAATGTCACGCCTTCGGCGGTCTTTTCCAGTTTTGGCGGACGGAAACGCACGAAGCGTATGGGGGCGTCCTCAGGCGAGGTGCCGCGTTCTCCCTGCTTCAGGATTGAATCAAGGTCGTCCGGCAAGTCACCGGGAAATATAGCTGTTTCGGTTTCTCCGTCGAAGGTTTCCGAACCGATCGTCTCGCCCTTGAGCGGTGTCCCGATAATCACAGGCAGCGTCTCGCGGCCCTGCTTGACCGTGCCTTCGCGGGTGGACCGCACGGCCGCCATGGCCAGGACATCGACATCGGCTCCGGAAAAGCTCGCCTGTTCGGCGGCGCGGTCGGCCAGGCGGCGGACGATGGCCTGCAGCCTGTCGTGGCTTTCGTGGTGGATGTGATCCGCCTTGGTGGCCGCGATCAGGATGCGATCGATCTTGCGGGTGAAGAGGTCGGTCAGGATATTGCCGCGTCCGGCGCGGAAGCAGGCGAGGATTTCCGTCAGCGCACGCTCCAGGTCGGCGACGGCTTCCGGTCCCGCGTTCAGCGCCTGCATCGCATCGACAAGCACGATCTGACGGTCGAGCCGGGCGATATGTTCGCGGAAGAACGGTTTGACGACGTGCGTCTTGTAGGCCTCGTAGCGGCGTTCCATCATCGCATGCAGCGATCCGGCCTTCGCCCGGCCTTCCGCGAGATTTGGCAGCGGCGAAAAGGTCAGTGCAGGCGAGCCGTCGAGGTCTCCCGGCATGAGGAAGCGGCCGGGCGGCAGGGTGGACAAAGCGCGGCCGTCCGCCTTGCAGGCCTTGAGATAGGCAGCAAAACTCTCAGCCAGCCTGCGCGCCGTCATTTCGTCGGCGGGCGCGTCCGAATTGGTCGCCTCAGCCAGCGCGCGCCATTCGCGGGAAAGATCGTCGCGCACCGGAAGGCGCGCGAGATCCATCGCATCGCGCGAGAACTCGGCGAAGGATTTGGCCAGCAGCGGCAGGTCGAGCAGCCATTCGCCGGGGTAATCGACGATGTCGAGCGACAGGCGCCCGCGCGAGAAGAGACGTCCCCACCCGGATGCCGATTCGAAATCGATCGTCAGCCGCAGCTCGGAGATCGCACGGGTTGAATCCGGCCAGATGCGGGAATCCACGAGGGCCACGACGTGATCCTCGTACTGAAAGCGCGGCACCGCATCGTCGGGCTGATGCTCCAGATAGGCCTTGGCGATGCGGCCGCTCTTGTGCGCGTCGAACAGCGGCAGTCGGCCGCCATGGACCAGATTGTGCACCAGCGACGTGATGAAGACCGTCTTGCCGGCACGCGACAGGCCGGTCACGCCAAGCCGCAGGGACGGCGACACGAGGCCGGCGGCGCGGCCCGCAAGCGTGTCGAGTGCAATTCGCGCCTCGTCTCCGAATGTCGTCAAACCTGCCAAGGAGAATGCCCCGCGCTCATGATGCGCCGCATATAGGGTTTGCGGTGCGGTTTTTGAGAGGCCGCAACCGGGAAGTTCATGTCAAAGGTCGCGCGGGGCAAGGAAATCCTCGAGATATCCGTCTTCGGGCGCGATGTCGCCGAGCGGCGTCGTGAAGCGCAGGACGGCCAGCCCGCAGGTGGGAAAGCCGCCGGCCACCGCCGCCAGCGCATGCTGGTCGCCATCGCTGGAGAGCGCCATGGCGAGATCCTCCATCATCGGATTGTGCCCGACGACCAGGACGGAGCCGCGCCCGCCCGTCTGCCGGATGATGTCGAGATAGCCGGCGGCGTCGGAGCTGTAGAGTCCGTCCGTGACGTGGACGTCGGAGACCGGGAGGTGCCGCGCGGCGATTTCCCAGGTTTCGCGCGCGCGCTTTGCTCCGGAGCAGAGCACGCGGTCCGGGCGGTGGCCCGCCAGCAGCATGGAGGCTGCGATCATGTCGGCGTCGGCACGCCCGGAGAGATCGAGCGCGCGGTCGTAGTCGCGGCCGCCGGGATCGGCCCATCGCGCCTTGGCGTGCCTGAGGAGGTAGAGCCGCGTCATCGCAAAACACTCCGTGCAGCCCGCCGGGATGGCAAATGTGGGCGTCATTCGGGCTTTAGCTGCCACGCAATCGGTGTGCAACCGTGACCTGTGCCCCCTTTGCGCCGCAATTCTTCTGCGGCCGCAGCATAGGCGGGCGCTCAACTGCTTCGGCTAAAGACTTGTCCAATCACGTTTTTCTACCGCCAAAGGTGAGTTTATCAACGACAGTGACAAATGCGTGAGACTGCCAGCGTTTGCGCTTGTGCGGGAGAAATGCCGCGAATATATAGGCGCCGGGATGCCAGCATTGGGATTGAGTCGAATGTCCGGAATCGTTGCAACCGATTACGTCCCCTCCGAAGACGAGCCATTCATGAACGAACGGCAGAAGTCATACTTCCGCTCGAAGCTCGTCTCCTGGAAGAGTGACATACTGAGAGAGGCTCGCGAGACCCTCGAAATTCTCCAGCAGGAAAACGCAAACCACCCCGACCTCGCCGATCGCGCATCGTCCGAAACGGACCGTGCCATCGAACTGCGTGCCCGGGATCGTCAGCGCAAGCTGATCTCGAAGATCGATGCCGCCTTGCAGCGCATCGACGAGGGTACCTACGGCTATTGCGAGGAAACGGGCGAGCCCATCGCGCTCAAGCGCCTCGACGCGCGGCCGATCGCAACACTGTCGATCGAGGCGCAGGAGCGTCACGAGCGTCGCGAGAAGGTCTATCGCGACGATTGATATCCAGCGGGAGACGCTGTCGCCTCCCGCTTCTCTGCGCCGCCGCTTTTAGCGATGCGGCCCCGAGAGATCGCCCAGAAGTCTGCTCATCTCTTCATCGAGTGACGCGTCGACGTCGTCCGGCTCGGGCTTTCGCTGGTCGTTGTCCAGCGACGCCTGCAATTCCTCCAGAAGCGTGTCGTCGAGATCGTGCGGATCCCGGGTCGTCGCGACCTGCGATCTCGTGTCGTGGACGGCCGAAACAATCGGCTCGGTGCGCGTCTGCGTGGTGATTGCATGCGAGGCGGCCACGACGGGAGCCACGACAGCCGGTGCGGTCTGTGCCGGCGCAAAGGATGAAAAGCGCGGCTCCTGAGGCTGTTGTCTCACTGAGGGCGCAACGGGTGACACCGGTGAGGCGGGCTGGACGACGGGCGCAGCCGGTGTCGGCCTTGCCACGACCGGCGGCACATAAGGCTGCGGTTGAGGCGCGGGCTGGCGCGGAGGAGGTGTTGGCGCTGCCGGCGGGGGCGTCGGTGCGGGACGCGCCACCGCCTGCTCAGGCGGGCGGGTCCGTTCCACGACTGGCGTCGGTTCCTGCATCGGAAGAGGGTCTTCGCCTGCCGGACGCCGCGTCGGAGGGAGCAGGCGAATATTCTGTTCGACCACGACATCGCTCGGGCCGCCGATCAGGATCAGGTGCTCGACATCGTCGCGGCGCACCAGAATCAGGCGGCGGTGGCTGTCGACCGCGGTGGCGTCCATCACAGCGAGCCGCGCCTTGCGGTTGCGGCCGCCCGCGACGAAGGTCCCGAACGTCAGGCCGCGAACGATGCGGATGAAAATCAGCAGGACCAGCAAGCCGATCAGCGCGAAGATGGTCCACATCAGCGCCGACGCGTAGTCCGGTCCGGCAATACTCTCGAACCAAGCCTGCATGGTCAAATCCCTCGAATTCATATGCTTGACGCCACGCTCGGGCGCCGTTCACGTGGAAGACTAGACGTCGGGGCCGGTCGCGGCAAGGTTGCGCGGCACGAAGCTTGAGTGAGGCATTCGCGGACGTCGCGCGCGGGCCATGCTCCGGGCGGTCGCCCTTGCGGACGCCGTTGGGCTTGATGTATGCCCAACACACTCCAACCGTCGTGCGCGGTGATGTCAGGCAGGAACCGAATGGCGAGAGAATCCGGCGACGACAGCCGTCCCGTCCCGATCGTGGACCAGAGCACGCGCCCCGGGGCCGCTACCCGCCTGATGATTTTCGTCATCGTGCTGATCGTATCGGCTATCGCCTTCGTGCTGTTCCGCGAACGTCTTGGCGATCCGTTCCTGCTGGGGCTTCTCGGCGTCCTCGCGATGATCGGCATCGGCTTCCTGTTCACGGCGGCCATCGGGTTCATCCAGCTCACGCCGCGCTCGACAGCCGACGAACTGGCGCGTGCCTTCGTCGATACGATGGGGCAGGGTCTGATCGTCACCGACGTCAAAGGCAGGATCGTCTACGCAAACCGCGCCTATGCAGAGATGACCGGCGCGACGACCGCCGCTGATGTGCAGACGGTCGACGGCCTCCTGTCCGACAGTCCCGAAGCCTCGCCCACCGTCTATCGTATCGCTGCCGGCCTTCGCGACGGACTTGCGGGCGACGGCGAGTTCCGGCTGGCACGCGCGATCCGATCCGGCGCCGAGCAGGGCGCGCACTGGTATCGCGTGCGGGCGCGCACCTTCAAGGTGCCGGGCTACCGCCAGCCGCTGTCTGCATGGCAGATTGCCGACATTTCCGCGGAACGCGCCGAGCAGGAGCGCTTCTTCCTCGATCTGCAAAAGGCGATCGACCATCTCGACCATGCGCCGGCCGGCTTCTTCGCCGCCGATGCATCGGGTCGCGTCACCTATATCAATGCCACGCTTGCCGAATGGCTCGGCATCGATCTCGCCACGTTCACGCCCGGCTCCACGACATTGTCCGAAATCGTCGCCGGCGACGGCATGGCGCTCGTCCGCTCGGTGAAGGCCGATCCCGGATCGACGCGCAACGCGGTCATCGATCTCGATCTGGCGACCGTCGGCGGCGAAGCGCTGCCGGTGCGCTTCATGTATCGCGTGACGGCGTCGCGCGATGGCGCACCCGGTCCATCGCGCACGATCGTCCTCAATCGCAACCAGGGCGAGGACGCGTCGGCCGACCTGCGCGCATCCGAGGTCCGGTTCACGCGGTTCTTCAATTCGACACCGATGGCGATCGCGGGCGTGGACGGCGAGGGGCGCATCCTGCGTACCAACGCGCCGTTCCTGTCGCTGTTCTCGCCGGCCGTCGATCGCGACATGCTCGACCGGCGCGTGAAGCTCGAAACCGTCATTCATCCGCGTGACCGCGCGGCATTCGAGACAGCGCTGAGCCATGCCCGGCATCATCGCGCCGACATCGCACCGATCGACACGGTGATGTCCGACAATGAGGAGCGCCACATGCGCTTCTACGTCAATGCAGTTGCCGACGCGGCCTCCGGCGAGGGCGCGGAAGAAGCGGCGATTGTCTACGCGGTCGAGACGACCGAGCAGAAGGCGCTCGAATCGCAGATGGCGCAGAGCCAGAAGATGCAGGCTGTCGGCCAGCTTGCGGGCGGTATCGCGCACGATTTCAACAATGTCCTGACCGCCATCATCATGGCGTCGGACCTGCTTCTGGCGAACCATCGCCCGTCGGACCAGTCCTTCCCCGACATCATGAATATCAAGCAGAACGCCAACCGCGCCGCATCCCTCGTGCGCCAGCTTCTCGCGTTCTCGCGCAAGCAGACCATGCGGCCGGAGGTGCTGAACCTGACCGACGTGCTGGCCGATCTGCGCATGCTTCTGTCGCGGCTTGCCGGAAACGGCATCAAGCTGTCGATCGAGCACGGCCGCGATCTGTGGCCGGTCAAGGCGGATATCGGCCAGTTCGAGCAGGTCATCGTCAATTTGACGGTCAATGCGCGCGATGCGATGCCGGATGGCGGCGCGCTGGCCGTGCGCACGCGCAATGTCGTGGAGGCCGAATGCGCCTCGTTCGGCTATCGCGAGCTTGCCGCTGCCGACTACGTTCTGGTCGAGGTCGAGGATGCCGGAACCGGCATTCCGCCCGAGGTTCTGGCCAAGATTTTCGAGCCGTTCTTCACCACGAAGGAAGTTGGCAAGGGTACGGGCCTCGGCCTGTCGATGGTCTACGGCATCATCAAGCAGACGGGCGGTTTCATCTTCTGCACGTCGGAGCCCGGCAACGGCGCGACGTTCCGCATCTTCCTGCCGCGCCACATTCCCGAAATCCAGCCGGCGAAGTCGCCTGACGATGCGGGCAGCGCGGAGGTCGTGGCGCCCGTCGCGAAGGCCGCGGCGAGCAAGGATTTGTCCGGCACAGCCACCGTGCTGCTGGTCGAGGACGAGGATGCCGTGCGCATGGGCAGCGTCAGGGCTCTCACCTCGCGCGGCTATACGGTTCATGAGGCGTCGTCCGGGGTCGAGGCTCTGGAAATCTTCGAGGAGCTCGAGGGCAAGGTCGACATCGTCGTCTCCGATGTCGTCATGCCGGAGATGGATGGGCCGACGCTTCTGGGCGAACTCCTCAAGCGCCAGCCGGACGTGAAGTTCATCTTCGTCTCCGGCTATGCGGAAGACGCGTTTGCCAGGAATCTGCCCGAAGAAGCGAAATTCGGCTTCCTGCCCAAGCCCTTCACGCTCAAGCAGCTCGCCACGATCGTCAAGGACATGCTCGACGCCTGATCCCGGCGCGCCCTATGCCGCCTCGTTGCGCAATGCGGCGAGTTCGGCGCTTGCGGGCGAGGGTCGCGCGCAGCTTCGAGGTGAAGTGGCTTTCAGCGGGATACTGATCGATACAATCGCCGCCCATTTTTTTTGCAGAGAAAAACATTGCCCGATTGTGCATATTTCTTGAGCAATTCTACGTGGCGGGTGCGTACCGAATGCTCAAGACTTCGTTAAGCAGAATGCCGCGGTTGCGATCTCCTCAGTCCAACCCCTTGAATCTCTGTAAATAAATCTCCCGATCTCTTCTTGCCTCCCGGTTGGCACGGCGGTTGCTCCTCTTGTTGCGGTGCAAACAAGAACCCAGCACGGAGTGTTCGCAATGAGGGGTACCATTCACAACACGATGAGGCTTCTGGCCACCGGCGCATTGGCCGCCGGCGTCTCCGCCACGTCGCCCGCCTGGTCGCAGGAAGAAACCATCAAGGTCGGCGTTCTTCATTCGCTGTCCGGCACGATGGCGATTTCGGAAACCACGCTCAAGGACGCCATGCTCATGCTCATCGAGGAGCAGAACAAGAAGGGCGGCCTGCTGGGCAAGAAGCTCGAGGCCGTCGTGGTCGATCCGGCATCGGACTGGCCCCTGTTCGCGGAAAAGGCCCGCGAACTGATCGAAGTCAACGACGTGGCTGCGGTCTTCGGCTGCTGGACGTCGGTGTCGCGCAAATCCGTGCTGCCGGTCTTCGAGGAACTGAACTCGATCCTGTTCTACCCGGTGCAATATGAGGGTGAGGAAAGCCAGCGCAACGTGTTCTACACCGGCGCCGCGCCGAACCAGCAGGCCATTCCCGCCGTCGAATACCTGATGAACGAAGAAGGCGTCGAGCGCTGGGTCCTGGCCGGCACCGACTACGTCTACCCGCAGACCACCAACAAGATCCTCGAGGCCTATCTCAAGGACAAGGGCGTGGCCGCGGAAGACATCATGATCAACTACACGCCGTTCGGTCATTCCGACTGGCAGACGATCGTCTCCGACATCAAAAATTTCGGTTCGGCCGGCAAGAAGACGGCTGTGGTCTCCACCATCAACGGCGACGCCAACGTGCCGTTCTATCGCGAACTCGGCAATCAGGGCATCGCTGCCGAAGACATCCCGGTGGTTGCCTTCTCGGTCGGCGAGGAAGAACTCGCCGGCCTCGACACCGCTCCGCTGGTCGGCCATCTGGCCGCCTGGAACTACTTCATGTCCGTCGATGCATCTGCCAATGCCGAGTTCATCGAGACCTGGCATGGGTTTGCCGGCGATGAACGCGTCACCAACGACCCGATGGAAGCCCACTATATCGGCTTCAACATGTGGGTGAAGGCGGTCGAGGCGGCCGGCACCACCGATCCGGACGCGGTCATCGACGCCATTGTCGGCGTGGAAGTGCCCAACCTGACCGGCGGAACGTCCGTCATGCTGGCCAACCACCACATCACCAAGCCGGTCCTCATCGGCGAAATCCAGGATGACGGCCAGTTCGACGTCGTCTGGGAAACCGAGGGTCTGGTGCCCGGCGACGCGTGGTCGGACTTCCTGCCTGAATCCAAGGTGCTGGAAGCCGATTGGACCGATCCGATCAAGTGCGGCAACTACAACACCGAGACCAAGACCTGTGGCGGCTCGCAGGCTGCTGCGAACTGATCGACGCGAAGCAACGCCGAGGGCGGTCTCGACCGCCGTCGGCTTCCCGCCATGTCAAATCTGGTTCGTTGATGCCCTATGTTGCCCCCCTCCGGCCTGCCGGCCATCTCCCCCACGAGGGGGGAGATCAGCTGATCACAAGCCTTGCCGCGCGTGATCTCCCCCCGTGTGGGGGAGATGGCCGGCAGGCCGGAGGGGGGCGTGCAGGGGTGCAAATCATCCAGTCCGTGTGGCGGCTCGTTGCACTCGTCATTTGTCTCCTCACCACACTCCCCGCACACGCCCAATCCATCGAAGACCTCGTCCGCCAACTGCCTGACGGCAGCTTTTCGGATCGCGGGCGCGTGGTCTCTCGGCTTGCCGCGACGGGTGAGACCGCGCTCGTGCCGCTTCTGGATGCGCTGGCCGCCGGCGACCTCTACGTCGTCGAGGATACAGGCCAGATCGTGCTCGTCTCGCGTGCCGGTGACAATTTCCGGCTCAGGGATGCCGTGACCAACGCCGAGAATGGCGAAGTCGCGCGTAACGCCGTCGAGAAAATCCGCGTCAACAACAGCCTGCGGCGCTCGGTGAGGGCGGCGATCGGCCAGTTGACCCTGATGAGCCCGAATGCGGGCACGCGGCGGGCAGCCGCGGAATCGATGTTCCTCACGCCGGACGCGGACAACATCCCGCTTCTCGATGAAGCGATCGCGGACGAGCAGGACGCCGGCGTCCTGCTCGTGATGGAACAGGCGAGGGCGGCAGCGATGCTGCGCACCGACGCGCCCGCCGAGGCGTTCGCGCAAGCGGTCGACATCATCGCCGAGCGGGGCGGGCGTCAGGCGCTCGGCATCCTCGGCTCGGTCCTTGCCGGCGCGTCCAATGAGGCGCGGCCCGCGATCGAAGCCGGGATCGACCGCATCCAGCGCCACCTTGCCATGCTCGATGTCGGCCAGAACGTGTGGTACGGCATCTCGCTCGGATCGGTGCTGCTGCTGGCGGCCATCGGCCTTGCCATCACCTTCGGCGTGATGGGCGTCATCAACATGGCGCATGGCGAGATGGTGATGATCGGCGCCTACACGACCTTCGTCGTGCAGAATGTGATCCGCACGTCTTATCCCGGCCTGTTCGACTGGTCGCTGGCGATCGCGCTGCCGCTCGCCTTCCTCGTGACGGGTGCCATCGGCGTGGCGATCGAGCGCGGCGTCATTCGTTTCCTCTACGGCCGTCCGCTGGAAACGCTTCTTGCCACGTGGGGGCTTTCGCTGATCATCCAGCAAGCCGTGCGATCGACCTTCGGCGCGAACAACCGCGAGGTCGGAAACCCGTCATGGATGTCGGGCTCCTTCGACTTCTACGGCATCGCGATGACGTGGAACCGATTCTGGATCGTGATCTTCGCGATCACCGTGTTCGCCGTGCTCCTGCTCGTCATGAAGCGCACCGCGCTGGGACTTCAAATGCGCGCGGTGACGCAGAACCGCCGCATGGCGGCCTCGATGGGCATCCGCACGCCGTGGGTGGATGCGATGACCTTCGGCCTGGGCTCCGGCATCGCGGGCTTGGCCGGCGTCGCGCTCAGCCAGGTCGACAACGTCTCGCCCAATCTGGGGCAGGGCTACATCATCGACAGCTTCATGGTGGTCGTCTTCGGCGGTGTCGGCAATCTGTGGGGCACGCTCGTCGGCGCGCTGACGCTCGGCATCGTGAACAAGTTCATGGAGCCCTATGCGGGCGCGGTGCTCGCCAAGATTTTCGTGCTCGTCATCATTATCCTGTTCATCCAGAAGCGGCCGCGCGGGCTTTTCGCGCTCAAGGGAAGGGCGATCGAGGCATGATTACCGCTCGGCTTCTGCGCCATCTCGACGGCAAGGTTCTGTGGCTTGCGGGCCTCCTGATCGCCGTCGCGATCCTGGTGCCTGCATCCAATCTGCTTCTGTCGCCCGGCAATCCGCTGCGCGTGCCGAATTACATGGTGGCGCTGCTCGGCAAATACCTGACCTACGCCATGCTGGCGCTCGCGCTCGATCTCGTCTGGGGCTATGTCGGCATCCTGTCGCTTGGGCACGGCGCGTTCTTCGCGCTCGGAGGCTACGCGATGGGCATGTACCTGATGCGCCAGATCGGCGATCGCGGCGTCTACGCCAACCCGAACCTGCCGGACTTCATGGTCTTCCTCAACTGGTCGGAACTGCCCTGGTACTGGTACGGCTTCGACATGTTCTGGTTCGCGATTGTGATGGTGCTCGTCGCGCCGGGGCTGCTCGCCTTCGTGTTCGGCTGGTTCGCGTTCCGCAGCCGCGTGACGGGCGTCTACCTGTCGATCATAACGCAGGCGATGACCTACGCGCTGATGCTGTCCTTCTTCCGAAACGACATGGGCTTTGGCGGCAACAACGGCCTCACCGACTTCAAGGACATTCTCGGCTATTCGGTTCAGGCGCCGGGGACGCGCGGCGCGCTTTTCGCCATCACGGCGGTCATGCTTGCCGCGTCGCTGATCATGTGCGCGGCGATCACAAAATCCAAGCTCGGCAAGGTGATGATCGCCGTGCGGGATGCGGAGAGCCGCACGCGCTTCATCGGCTACCGGCCGGAGTTCGTGAAGCTTTTCGCCTTCGTCGTGTCGGCGGTCATCGCCGGAATCGCCGGCGCTCTGTACGTGCCGCAGGTCGGTATCATCAATCCCGGCGAATTCGCGCCGGCGAACTCGATCGAAATCGTCATCTGGACGGCGATCGGCGGACGCGGAACGTTGATCGGCCCGATCATCGGTGCCGTTCTCGTCAATTACGCCAAGTCGTGGTTCACCGCCGCCTATCCGGAACTGTGGCTGTTCGCGCTGGGCGGGTTGTTCGTCTTCGTCACCCTGTTCCTGCCCAAGGGCATCGTCGGCACGTGGGAGCAATGGCGCACCGGGCGTGCCGAGCGCAGGGCCGCGAAAGATGCCGATTTGCCGCGCGGCGATGCCGAACCACAGCCGGCCGAGTGACGTCCATGAGCAAAAGCAACACCATCCTCTATCTCGACGGCGTCTCGGTCTCATTCGACGGGTTTCGCGCGATCAACAATCTGTCACTGGTGCTCGACCGGGGCGAAATGCGCGCCATCATCGGTCCGAACGGCGCCGGCAAGACCACGATGATGGACATCATCACCGGCAAGACGCGGCCCGACGCGGGCGAGGTCTTCTTCGATGGCGAGATCGACCTGACGCTTCACGATGAAGCCGACATCGCGATGATGGGCATCGGCCGCAAGTTCCAGAAGCCAACCGTCTTCGAGAGCCATTCCGTTGAGGACAATCTCGTCCTGTCGCTCAAGGGCAAGCGTGGCATCTTTCCGACCCTCTTTCACCGTGGAACGCATGCCGAGCGCCAGCGGATCGACGCGATCCTCGCGACTGTTCGTCTCGAGGCACGCAGGCACGACCTGGCCGCCAACCTGTCGCACGGACAGAAGCAGTGGCTGGAGATCGGCATGCTGCTCGCGCAGGACCCCAAGCTCCTGCTGGTCGATGAGCCGGTCGCGGGCATGACGGATGCTGAAACGGAAGAAACCGCGCGGCTTCTGAGGGATATCGCGCGGACGCATTCGGTGGTCGTGGTCGAGCACGACATGCATTTCGTGCGCGAGCTCGGCGTCAAGGTGACGTGCCTGCACGAAGGAAGCGTTCTGTCCGAGGGCACGCTGGATTTCGTGTCCGCCGACGACCGCGTCGTCGAAGTCTATCTGGGAAGGTGACGGCATGATGTGGCGGTTCTCGCTCGATCAGATCCCCAACGCGATCATCCGCCGGCGCAAGGCGTGCCTGCCGTTCTGGTTTCGCCGGAGGATGAACTGATGCTGACGGTTACCGATCTCACGCTTCACTATGGCGCCGCGCAAGCGCTGCGCGGGGTGTCGCTCAAGGCGGAGGCCGCCAAGATCACCTGTGTCCTGGGCCGAAACGGCGTCGGTAAGACCAGCCTTATGAGATCCATCGTCGGCCACCATCGGCCGACGTCTGGAGAAGTTGCCTTCGAGGGGAAGGCGCTCGACCGGAGCGCGGCGTATGATCGCGCCCGGTCGGGCATCGCATTCGTTCCGCAGGGCAGGGAGATCTTTCCGCTGCTCAGCGTGCGCGAGAATCTGGAGACCGGCTTTGCGCCGCTGAAGCGCGCCGATCGTCATATACCGGACCATGTTTTCGACCTGTTTCCGGTCCTGAAGGACATGCTTGGCCGTCGCGGCGGCGATCTGTCCGGCGGGCAGCAGCAGCAGCTCGCGATCGGCCGCGCGCTCACCATGCGGCCGAGGCTGCTCGTGCTCGACGAGCCGACCGAGGGCATCCAGCCGTCCATCATCAAGGACATCGGCCGTGCGATCCGCTATCTGCGCGACACGGCGGGCATCGCCATCCTGCTGGTCGAGCAGTATCTCGATTTCTGCCGGGAGCTGGCCGATCAGGTCTACATCATGGATCGCGGGCAGGTGGTGCACTCAGGTCCCGCCGAGGATCTCGACAAGCCGGACGTACGCCGTTTCCTCACCGTCTGAGGAACCGGCCGCAAGGCCGTTTCGGCGGATTTTAGTCAATTGCCGCAGCGTGCCTAAACCGTTTCTCGACTGGTTTCGTCTAGGGCCCGCGGACCGAAACTTGCCGGTTATTCCTGGGGGCACTTGAATGTTGATTGGTGGATCGCCGCAAGCGGGCGTTGGCTCGCGGCGCCAGGTTGCGTCCGTCGAGGACATTGGTTCGGCCCATGCCGCCCCGCAGGCGAGGCACTTCAAGGCCATCTCCTCGATCAGCCCGAGTTCGCTGGCGTCCGCCTACAAGGCGATGCGCGCGCAGGAGGCGAGCATGGCCTCCACGCCGCCAATCGCGGCCAACGACCGGCTGGCGAACGCGGCGATTCTCTCTGCGGTGGGACTTGGCGCGGCCTTCGCGGCCTATCGCGATGCCGGCGGGTCCGCCGACACCTGATCATACCCATTGTTGCATCTTGGCCACAGCGGCGGGGCGGTCACTTTTCCGCCCCATATCGCCCAAGCGTTGGCCATGTTTGAACCGCAGACACAAATGCGTGCAAAATGCTGCGCGTTAACCTTGCAACAAGAATAAAAGTCTCAGGTTCAGCTTATGTGTGTCAAATCCGAATCAGAAGGTCGGGTAACCGGCCGATTGTCCCGTCGCCTCTTCGTGGCCTCGCTCCCGCTGTTCCTCGCGGGCTGCATGAGCACGACCGATGCGCTCCAGAGCGCTGCTGTTCCGGCTGGACCGGATCCCTATTACGTTGCGATGTATGGCGCCCAGCCGCAGGAGCGCTTCCCGCTTCCGGCCACCGATATTTCGCGTGTGGATGAGCGGTTTTTCCGCCAGCAGGTCGATTACCACCGCTCCGAAACGCCTGGCACGGTCGTCGTCGATACGCAAAACCGCTTTCTCTATCTGGTCCAGCCGGGCGGCAAGGCGATGCGATACGGCATCGGCGTCGGCCAGGCTGGGCTTGAATTCGAGGGTACGGCACGGATCGCCCGCAAGGCCGAATGGCCGCGCTGGACCCCGACGCAGTCGATGATCGCGCGCCAGCCGGAACGTTACGGCCAGTATGCCGGCGGCATGGAGCCCGGTCTCGACAATCCGCTCGGGCCGCGCGCGCTGTACCTGTTCCAGGGCGATCGCGATACGCTGTTCCGCATCCACGGCACGTCGGAGCCATGGTCGATTGGCCTCGCGGTATCATCGGGTTGTATCCGTTTGTTCAATCAGGACATCATCGATCTCTATGGCCGCATCGCGATCGATACCACCGTCGTCGTGTTGCAGGACGAGCCGCTGATGTTCCCGCAGAAGCAGGTTCCCGACTTCATCGCCCGCCAGCTCGCGCCGCAGCAGCCTGCACAGCAGCCCGTGACGGTGCAGCAGGCCACCGATTCGGCGCTGGCTCCGGTCGAGCAGGGCATGGGTCAGCCGCGTCGCCCCGCGATGGACATCTAGACGGATTATTCCCCCGTCTCTCGCGGCGGCCGTCCCCGGCTGCCGCGACCGAAGGTGTAGCCGGTCTCGACCGCTTTGCCGCCGAATTTCTCCCGCAGCGCGTCCATTGCGCCTTCCGCCAACGCGCGCTTGCGTGATCCTGTATCGATGAGATCCGGCGGGTCGGCGCGGTCGTCATCCTGCAGGTCGCTCACTCCGATGCCGATGAGACGATAGCGCGTTCCGTCCGTCTCCTTGCGCAACAGCTCCATGCCCGTCGAGAAGATGCGATCCGCAAGACGCGTCGCGTCTGCAAGCTGCCTGTTGCGGGTGCGTATCTTGAAGTCGCCGGTCTTGAGCTTCAGGACGACGGTTTGCCCAGCGATGCCGGATTTCTTCAACCTGGCGGACACCTTTTCCGACAGCGACCGCAGGATCGGAACCAGGTCGTCGGCAGACGCCAGATTGGTGTCGAAGGTCGTCTCCGCCGATACGCTCTTTGCCTCGTGCTCGGGCTGTACGCGGCGTTCGTCCTGTCCGCGCGAGAGCCTGTAGAGTCTGTCGCCCATCGACCCGTAGCGGCCCATCAGGTCGGAGCGTTCCATGGTCTGCAACTGGCCGATCCGGCGCAGTCCATCGCGCTCCAGCGTCGCGGCGAACGCCTTGCCGACGCCCCAGATCATCGTGACGGGCTGTTCGGCCAGAAATCCGAGTGCCTCGGCCTCGCCGATGACCGCGAAGCCGCGGGGTTTCTGGAAATCCGACGCGACCTTCGCCAGAAATTTGCAGTAGGACAGGCCGACGGACACGCTGATGCCGATCTCGCGCTCGACGCGTCTCGCGAAATCCGCCAGCACCAACGCAGCGGGGCGTTTGTGCAACCGCTCCGTGCCCGACAGGTCGAGAAACGCCTCATCGATGGAAATCGGTTCCACCAAAGGTGTCAGCGCCTGCATCATCGCGCGGACTTCGCGCCCGACGGACACATATTTCTCCATGTCCGGCTTGATGACGACCGCGTCGGGACACGCCTCCAGCGCCTTGAACATCGGCATCGCGGACTTCACGCCGCGAATGCGCGCCACGTAGCACGCGGTGGAGACGACGCCGCGCTTCCCGCCGCCGATGATCACCGGCTTGTCGCGTAACTCTGGCCGGTCACGCTTTTCCACCGCCGCATAGAATGCGTCGCAATCGATATGCGCGAGGCTCAGCGAATAGAGTTCGCCATGGCGCGCGAGGCGCGGGCTTCCGCACGACGAGCACCGCGACCTCGCCGTCTGCTGAGGCGTCAGGCAGTCCCGGCAGAAGCCGTGATTGGGATCGTTGAGAGGGGCCAGCATGACACGAACATATCAGGAACGGTCGCAATCATAATTGATTGCGCGGACGCCAACAAGCGGTCTGCCCGGCGCTTCCTGTCAGTATGGAAGTGTCGGATCAGACGCCCAGTGCTGCCGCTATGCGCGGTCCTGCGTCGGCCCAGTCGTCCACGATGATGATGCCCTCGGGGGGCTTGGGCACGATGTCGCGAATCCGGTTGTCCGCCATCAAATGGAACAGATGGGCGTCGGGCACATGCTCCTTCGCCGAGACGAGATTGTGCGGCATGTCGTCGACGAAGGCGACGGGCCGTGGTGTCTCGCCGCGCAGCCGCCTGATCGCCGGCCCTTTGGCCATTTCGGTGGTCAGGAGCGGGTAGGGCAGGCCAAGCGCGTCGAGATGGTTGCGCCGCCGGTCCCGATGGCGATGTGGCATAGCTGTCAGCAGCACCACCTCGGCCTTGCGTGCGATCGTCTCGATGGCAGCCGCCGCGCCGTCGGTGACGGTCTGCCAGTCCGCCTGCTCGTCGAAGAAGCTCGCGAGCATTTCCGCGACGTGCTCGCGCTCCGCCGCATCGCCGGTTTCCAGATGGAAGACGTTGCCGTGCAGGCGGAACGTGCCAAGGTCGAGCCTGTAGCCGCGTCCTTCGAGATAGCGCGGGAACGGCCGGATGAACTCCAGCACCACGTCGTCGACGTCGAGCACCAGGAGCGGGCGATCGTCATGCGACAGTTCTTCGATCTGGCGCAGCGTTTCCGGATCGATGCTCATGTCGAGGCCTCGATTCTATCGTCGCCGAACGGCAGCGCACGCAGGGCCGCGCCGACGCGCTCAGGCTTCGTGCCGCTCGCCTCGCAGAACGCCGTCAACGTGGGTTCATGGGCCATGATGAACTGAAGCACGCCCGCGAGGAAACCCGGCTCCATGGCCGCCTGCCTGATCTGGTTCGCCTCGATGCCCGTGAGCGCCAGAAAGCGCGGCAGCAGCGTCGGATCGGCGGCGACGTAGCCCAAAGCCGCGATCGCAAGCTGTTCAGCGTCCGCGCGGGCCGACGCACCCTGATCGTCTCGTGTAATCTTCATGCAGGCCGTGTAGCCTGACGGCGATGATCTGGGCAAGCGTCGTCTGTCTTGCAGCCAAAGGTTTGCCTTTCGTCAATCAAATCAGGTTAGACTTCGGTTTAACCAGGATATCAGACAACCGGTCTTCGCCTGCGGGTCGCGGGCTCAGTCGGACAGGATGCTTATGCCCAAGAAGGTGATGATCGTCGAAGACAATGAGCTCAACATGAAGCTCTTCCGCGACCTGATCGAAGCCAGTGGCTACGAGACGGTGCGGACGCGCAACGGGCTGGAAGCGCTCGATCTGGCCCGGACGCACAAGCCCGACCTGATCCTGATGGACATCCAGCTCCCGGAGGTTTCGGGGCTCGAAGTCACCAAATGGCTGAAGGAAGACGACGAGCTGCACACGATCCCGGTGATCGCGGTGACCGCTTTCGCCATGAAGGGCGATGAGGAGCGGATTCGCCAGGGCGGCTGTGAGGCCTACATTTCCAAGCCGATTTCGGTCGGCAAATTCATCGAGACGATCAAGTCCTATCTGGGTGACGCCTGATGGATGATCGTTCACCCCGCACCGGAGTGCGCAAGTCATGACCGCCCGCATCCTCGTCGTCGACGACGTTCCGGCCAATGTGAAGCTGCTCGAAGTTCGGCTTCTTGCGGAGTATTTCGAGGTCGTCACGGCGTTCAGCGGCGCGGATGCGCTGGAAACCTGCGAGAACACCAAGATCGACGTCGTGCTTCTCGACGTGATGATGCCGGACATGGACGGCTTCGAAGTCTGCCGGCGGCTCAAATCCGACCCGGCGACCCAGCATATCCCGGTCGTGATGATCACCGCGCTGGATCAGGCCAGCGACCGCGTGCGCGGCCTTGAGGTGGGCGCGGATGATTTTCTGACCAAGCCGGTCAACGATTTGCAACTCATGACGCGGGTGAAAAGCCTCGTACGGCTGAAGACGCTGACCGATGAGCTGCGCCTGCGCGCATCGACCACGCGCAACATCGGCATCGAGGAGTTGCTGAGCCGCCGCGACGCGGTCATCGAGGCGATGCCGCAGGTCCTGCTCGTCGACGACCGTCCCAGTTCGTCGGAGCGGATTGCGCGCATGCTGCGCGGCCGATGCAACCTGTCGCAGGCCGCGGACGCCCAGGCGGCGTTCTTCCAGGCCGCCGAAGGTGATTTCGACTGCGTCATCGTTTCTACCGGACTTGCCGACTACGATCCGCTGCGGCTCTGCTCCCAGTTGCGCACGCTCGATCGCACGCGTTTCGTGCCGATCATGCTGCTTGCGGGCGAGGGCGAGGACGAGCGCCTCGTGCGGGGGCTCGACCTTGGCGTGAACGACTACCTCGTCCGCCCGATCGATCAGCAGGAGTTGATCGCCAGGCTCGGCACGCAGGTCAAGCGCAAGCGCTATAACGATCATCTGCGCGCCAGCGTCGCCCAGACGATCGAGATGGCGGTGACCGACGGTCTGACGGGGCTACACAACCGGCGCTACCTCGACAGCCATCTGGCGACGCTTTTCGATCGCGCGCGCAGCCGCCGCCGGCCGCTGTCGCTGATGATCGCCGACATCGACCGGTTCAAGCTGATCAACGACACGCACGGCCATGACGTCGGCGATGACGTCTTGCGCGAATTCGCAAGCAGGCTTCGCAAGAATGTGCGTGGCATCGATCTGGCGTGCCGTCTGGGCGGCGAGGAGTTCGTCGTCGTCATGCCGGACACGGATGCGGAGATCGCGCAGAAGGTGGGCGAGCGTATCCGGTTGCAGATCGAGCAGACGCCGTTTGCGGCCGGGCCTGACGGCGCGGCCATCACCGTGACCGTCAGCGTGGGCATCGCCGCCATGGCGCACGGCGCCGATACGGTGGAGGCGATGGTGAAGCGCGCCGACATCGCGCTCTACCAGGCGAAGAATGGCGGTCGTAACCGGGTCGTCGCGGCTGCTGCCTGAGACGATGCTTCACGCGTTCGAAGTCTTCGTGCCGGCACAACTCACGGCGATACGAAAATTTACCCTGTTTCGCGGCAGTTGCTGTGGATAGTTAAGAAATGGTTGATTTTGTTCCGTTCTTGAGCGACTGTCTGGGTGGGTAACACGGCGGGGGCGCCTTGGCTCCCGTTACATACTAGACACCCCATGATGCTCAGGTCCGCCGCATCTCCTGGGTCCGTGGGGTTGGTCGGCCGGCTCTGGCAATTAGTGGCCTCCTCGTACCGCTGCCAGAATGCCGGCCGACCCCCTTTCGGGTGTCTGCCACGCCTGCTTCGTCAGGCACAAAATTCAGCCGAAACGAAAAACGCCGCCCGATGAGGGCGGCGCTTTTCGTTTCATCGCAAGGCCGGCGGCGTGCCGCCGAAGGCGAAGACCTACTTGATCTTCGCTTCCTTGAAATCGACGTGCTTCTTCGCGATCGGGTCGTACTTACGCTTCGTCATCTTGTCGGTCATCGTGCGGCTGTTCTTGCTCGTCACGTAGAAGAAGCCGGTATCGGCAGTCGACAGAAGCTTGATCTTGATGGTCGTAGCTTTGGCCATTTTTCTTGTCCGCTAGTCCTGAGGGTGGGATCGCCGCATCGACATGGGCGGCAGCCCTGTTGCGGAAAACTCGCGCGGACACATAAAGAACGCTGGGAAATTGTCAACCCCGCACGCGCCTCGCAGCGAGCCTGTAGGCCGCCAGCGCAAGATAAGCCGCAAAAAACATCGCGATGGACCACGCAAACCCGTCGGGACCGAACGCATCCATGCCGATGCCGATCGCCTGCGGGCCGAGAAGCATGCCGATTCCATAGCAGAGCACGAAGGCGGAATTGGCCGAAGCGAGGTCGTGTCCCGAGAGGCGCGCGCCCAGATGCGCCAGACCGATCGTGTAGAGGCCGGCAACCACGCCGCCCCATATGAACAGGACGGCAGCACTCGCGTGCCAGTTGCCCGCCACATGCGGGAGGACCAGCACGCCCGCCAGTCCAATCAGCGCGCACGCGACCAGAAGATGCCGCCGGTCGCGCATGCGGTCGCTGAGGAGTCCCAGGGGGATCTGCAAGAGGACGTTTCCCAGACCCACCGCCGTGAGCAGCAGGGCCGCATCGGCCTCGGTATAGCCGATCCGGGCGCCATAAACGGGGAACAGCGCAAACCCGCCGGTCTCGACGGCCCCGAAGACGAGCACCGCAGCGGTCGCCATCGGGACCATCCAGATGTAGCGCGCGAAGCCGGTGATCCGGTGTTTCGAGGGTGCGCCGATATCCGGCGTTTGCCCGCGTGCCGCAAAGACCGGGATGGATGCCAGCATGACAAGACAGAAGGTGATGCCGAACGGCAGGAAACCGCTCGATCCGACCTGCGCGAAGAGCCATGGCCCGAACGCGAAGCCGAGCGACAGGACGGTCGCGTAGAGGCCCAATACCAGCCCGCGGCGGCTTGGTGGTGCGGATGCGGAGATCCAGAACTCGGACAGGATGAACAGCACCGTCAGAGCGAAGTGAAGCACCGCGCGAAGCGGAAACCAGGCCCAGAACGGCGTGAAATAGAACCCGACGAACGACAGGCCCCCAAGGAGGATCATGACGAGCATGGTCGCCACAACGCCGAAGCGTGCCGCGAGAATGGTCGCGAAGGGCGCTGCCGCGATCGATGCCAGCCCTGCGACGGCGGTGTTCGCGCCGATGCTGGTGGCGGAGTAGCCGCGCGTCTCGAGGATGACGGACAGAAGCGGCACGCCCAGCCCGATCGCCACGCCGACCACGCTGATCGATGCGATTGCCGCGCCGATCGCCAGCCAGCGCATCTCTGTCGCAGCCGCGTGCACCGGGGCCTCGGGCATCGTCGCCATGGGTTCGCTCGGAGGGGGTCAGAGAATGTCGCGGCAGAAGCGATTGTTTCGCATGTAGTAAAACGGAACCTCGCCGCCGGGTGTGAGATTCGGATCGACGCTCAGCCTCGTCTCGAGATCGGTGAGGATCGTGCGCGTGATGGCCGGCACATCCGTCTGCTTGGCGTCGGCGATCGACACCCAGACGATTTCCTCGAGTTCATCGGTCGGCCCGCCATCTTCGAGATGCACAGCGACATCGCTTTTGAAGGCCGCGAGGAAACGCGTGTCGAACCTGCGCACGCGACCGGGAGGGGTGATGGCGCGTGCGATGAAGCGGAGCGAATCGAGCGATGGCTGAACACCGTGATCGGCAAAACCCTGCCAGTCGGCCTTACTGGTCGAAAATGCGCCGCGCCGCCCGATGAGCAGCCCGGCTTCCTCATAGGTCTCGCGAACCGCCGACAAGGCGATGGCGCGGGCACGGGCCGTCGTGGCGCGCGAGCCGGTTCCGACGAGCTTCTTCTCTTCTTTGGGGTGAAGGCCCTCGCAGACCGCGATCCGGCTGTCGGCCGGGTCGGTCCTGCCGCCAGGAAAAACGAACTTGCCCGGCATGAAAGCATGGCGCATGTGCCGGCGGCCCATCAGGACACGAAACTCGTCGCCGACCCGATCGAGCAGGATCAGCGTCGCCGCGTCACGTGGGCGGCGCGGGCCGCTCCCGAGCGCGAAATCCTTGTTCTCGACGACGTCGAGTTGCGCGCGGGTCATGCCCTCAACACTGGTGGACTGGCTCGTCATCGAAGCGCCTACAGTTCGGGATGGGTTTCAAGCGTCTCTGGGGTGCCTGAGAAACCATGCATACGCAAGGACCATTGCAATCCAACGACAGCGCCTTTGACGGGCTGCAGCAATGCGATCGTGGATATCAACGTCAGCGGCGCCCAGATGGCGAGATGCTGCCAAGTGGACAGGTCGACCATGCGCTCGACGCCCATGAACGCACCGACGACGATATGGCCGACGATGAAGATGACGAGGTAGGCCGGCAGATCGTCGGCGCGGTGATGGTGGAATTCCTCGCCGCAACTGTCGCAGCGGTCGGCGACCTTCAGGAACGCCGAGAAGAGGCGGCCCTTGTCGCAATGCGGGCACCGGCACATGAAGCCGCGCGTCATCGAACGCATGAGCGGGCGGTCGTTGGCGCTGCTTCCAAAAACCTGCTGTTCCATCATCGTCTCCCTGCTCGGCCCTTTGACGGTGGCCGGCGTGATTGCGACTTTCCGCGCCGCGCCTTGTGGAACGACTGTTTCGATCCGGGCATGGGCTTGGGGTCGCTCAGCATTTCGAACCGCATGGAGCCGGCAAGCGGAGCAACCTCCACCAGCCGAACCTCGACCGCATCCGCAAGCTGGTACCCTTCGCTGGTCCGTTGCCCGACGAGCGCGCGCGCCGTCTCGTCGAATACATAGTAGTCATCGCCCAGCGTTGACACAGGGATGAAGCCATCTGCGCCAAATTGCGGCAGTTGGACGAAGAGGCCGGATTTCGTGACACCGGAGATCCGGCCGTCGAAGGCTTCCTTCATCCGGGTCGACAGATGGCCTGCGATGAGGCGGTCGATCGTCTGGCGTTCGGCGGCCATCGCGCGGCGTTCCGCGGTCGAGATCAACGCGGAGACTTCTTCGAGGCGATCCGCCTCGGCTTGAGAAAGTCCTTCCTTTCCAAGGCCTAACGCGCCGATCAGCGCGCGATGCACGATCAGGTCGGCATAGCGCCGGATGGGCGAGGTGAAGTGCGCGTAGCGCCGCAGATTGAGGCCGAAATGGCCGATGTTGTCGGGCGAATAGACCGCCTGGCTCTGCGTGCGCAGCACCACCTCGTTGACCAGGCCCTCCTGATCGGTGCCCGACACCCGCGACAAAATGCCGTTGAAGGAAGCGGGCTTCATCTGCGCGCCGCGCGCCAGCGACAGGCCGATTGTCTGCAGGAACTCGCGCAGCGATTCCTGCTTGGCAAGCGATGGCGCGTCGTGGATGCGATAGACGAGCGGCTGGCGCTTCGCCTCCAGCGTCTCGGCCGCCGCGACATTCGCCTGGATCATGAACTCTTCGATGAGCTTGTGCGCATCGAGCCGGTCCGGGACGATCACACGATCGACCGTGCCGTCTTCCTTCAGCACGATCTTGCGCTCGGGCAGGTCGAGTTCGAGCGGTTCGCGCCCGGCGCGTCCGCGCTTCAGGACCTCGTAGGCATCCCAGAGCGGCCGCAGGATCGGCTCCAGAAGCGGCGCGGTCTTGTCGTCCGTCCTGCCGTCAATCGCGGCCTGGGCCTGCTGGTAAGACAGCTTGGCGGCGGATTTCATCATCACGCGGTGAAACGTGTGCCGGATCTTGCGGCCGTCGGCGGCGAACGTCATGCGCACGGCAAGCGCAGGACGATCCTCGCCCTCACGCAGCGAGCAGAGATCGTTCGAAATGCGCTCCGGCAGCATCGGCACGACCCGGTCGGGGAAGTAGACCGAATTGCCGCGCTTCAGCGCCTCGCGGTCGAGTGCCGATCCCGCGACCACATAGGCTGCGACATCCGCAATGGCCACCGTGGCGATCACGCCGCCCGGGTTCTTCTCGTCCGTGTCCGGTTCGGCAAAGACCGCGTCGTCATGGTCTTTCGCATCTGCCGGATCGATGGTGAGCAACGGCACCTTGCGCCAGTCTTCACGGCCAGCCATCACTGCCGGCTCGACGGCGTCCGCTTCGGCGATGACCTCCGACGGGAAGATGTGCGGGATGTCGTGCGCGTGGATGGCGATCATCGAGACCGCCTTCTCGCTGGTCAGCGAGCCGAGCACCGCGATGACCTTGGCCTTTGGCAGTCCGTATCGGCCTGCGGTCACCGGTTCGACCTCGACGAGATCGCCCTCGCGGGCATTGCCGATAAAATCCTTGTCGACGACCAGTTCTTCCTGGCGGCGCTCCACAGGCTCGATCCGGAACGTGCCGTCCTGAAGCTTGCGGAAGACGCCCAGCACCGCCTCGCGGCGCTTCTCGAACACCCGGATGACGCGGCCGGTATAGGTTGGGCCGCCCGCGTCCTCGGTGGGGAACACCTTTGCCAGAAGCCGGTCGCCGACACCCGGTGCCTTGCCCGTGTCTGCGCGAGACGGGCGGATCGAGACCAGCGGTGCCGCGCCGTTCGTCTCCGGCCATTCGGTCGGCCGGGCGATCAGCGAGCCGTCAGCATCGCGCGAGAACACGTCCAGCACCACGACATGGGGCAGGGCACCCGCACGCACGATGCGCTTGGCGCGTTTTTCGACGAGGCCCTCGTCATGCAAGTCGCCGAGCGTCTGCTTCAGCCAGATGCGATCGTCGCCCTTGAGGCCGAAGGCGCGCGCGATCTCGCGCTTGCCGGCCTGGTCCGGGTTTTCCTGAATGAACGTCAGAAGCTCGTCGCGCGTGGGGCGGTACTGGCCGGATGCGGCCGCGTCTGAGCCGCGCTTCGAAGCGCCGCCGGTCTTCCGCCCGGATATCCGCTTCGCCAAAGCGCGCTATTCCTTCTTGCTCGCCGCCTTCTTCGCGGGCTTCTTGGCCGGAGCCTTCTTTGCTGCAGGCTTCTTGGCGGCAGCCTTCGTCTTCGGCGCCGCGGTCTTCTTGCCACCCGATTTACCGGCCTTGGCGGCGATCAGCTCCAGCGCTTCCTCGACACTGACCGTTTGCGGGTCCTTGCCGTTTGGCAGCGTCGCGTTGACCTTGCCCCAGTTGACGTAAGCGCCATAGCGCCCGTCGCGCACGGTGATCTTGCCACCGCCATCGGGGTGGTCGCCCAGATCCTTGAGGGCAGCGGGTGCCGCACGTCCCTTGCCGTCGGCGAATTTCGATTTCTTCTCCGCGATGACGGTGACGGCACGGTTGAGGCCGATCGAAAACACGTCCTCGATCGATTCCAGATTGGCGTAGGTGCCGTCATGCAGAACGAACGGACCGTAGCGGCCGAGGCCGGCCGAAATCATCTTGGCGGTTTCGGGATGCTTGCCGACATCGCGCGGCAGCGAAAGCAGCGCCAGCGCCTTTTCGTGGTCCATCGTATCGGGCGTCCAGCCCTTGGGCAGGCTTGAGCGCTTGGCCTCCTTGCCTTCGCCGCGCTGGACGTAGGGCCCGAAACGTCCACTCTTCAGGACGATATCTTCGCTCGTATACGGATCCTTGCCGAGCAGGCGGTCGCCATCCGCGCCGCTTGCCCCCTCGCCATTGGCATTCAACGCCTCGCCGAGCTGGCGGGTGAAGCCGCATTCGGGATAGTTCGAGCAGCCGACGAAGGCGCCGAACTTGCCGAGCTTCAGCGAGAGGTTGCCGGTGCCGCATTTCGGGCAGATGCGCGGGTTCGAGCCATCTTCGCGCGCCGGGAACACCAGCGGCGCAAGCGCTTCGTTCAGCGCGTCCAGAACGTCGGTGACGCGCAGTTCCTTGGTTTCGTCGACATGGCCGGAGAATTCCTTCCAGAAGTCCCGAAGAACGTCCTTCCAGGCAAGCTTGCCGTCCGAAATCTGGTCGAGTTTTTCCTCGAGTGCCGCGGTGAAATCGTACTCCACATAGCGGTCGAAGAAGTTTTCCAGGAAGGCGGTCACGAGCCGGCCCTTGGCCTGCGGCACGAGACGACGCTTGTCGATCGTGACGTAGTCGCGGTCCTCGAGCGTCTTCAGCGTCGCGGCATAGGTCGACGGCCGGCCGATGCCGAGTTCTTCCATCTTCTTGATGAGCGAGGCTTCCGAATAGCGCGGCGGCGGTTCGGTCGAATGCTGGGTCGCGGTGACGGACTTGCGCGCGAGCGTCTCGCCGGCATTGATCAGAGGCAGGCGACGGCTTTCCTCGTCTTCCGAATCCTCGTCCTTCTGTTCCGTATAGGCCGCGAGGAAGCCGTCGAAACGGACCACTGAGCCGACAGCGCGCAGCGATGCGGTGCGCGTGCCGTTGACCGCCTCGATCTCGACGGTCGTACGTTCGATCTCGGCCGGGTTCATCTGGCTGGCGATCGCGCGTTTCCAGATGATTTCGTAGAGACGCGCCTGATCCGCATCAAGATAGCGGCGGACGTCGGCGGGCTTGCGCAGGAAGTCGGTCGGCCGGACAGCCTCGTGCGCTTCCTGTGCGTTCTTGGCCTTGGACGAATAATAGCGGGGCTTTTCCGGCAGATAACGATCGCCGAACTCGCCGCCGATCGCCGACCTGGCAGCGGTGACCGCTTCCGGCGCCATCTGCACGCCGTCGGTACGCATATAGGTGATCAGGCCGGTCGTCTCGCCGCCGATGTCGATGCCTTCATAGAGGCGTTGCGCCACCTGCATGGTGCGCGATGCGGAGAAACCGAGTTGCGACGACGCGGCCTGCTGGAGCGTCGACGTCGTGAATGGCGCAAACGGGTTGCGCTTCGTCGGCTTGGCCTCGACAGACGCGGCCTTGAACGTCGCTCCCTCGAGCATCGTCTTGATGTCGGCCGCCTGTTCGGCGTTCCTGATGTCGAGTTTTTGCAGCTTCTGTCCGTCGAAGGCAGTCAGCCGGCTTTCGAAATCCTCGGCGCGCGGCGTCGCGAGCTGTGCCGCGACCTGCCAGTATTCCTCGCGGATGAAGCGCTCGATCTCGGATTCGCGGTCGCAGACCAGCCTCAGCGCCACAGACTGCACGCGGCCGGCGGACCGGGCGCCGGGCAGCTTGCGCCACAGGACGGGCGACAGCGTGAAGCCGACGAGATAGTCGAGCGCACGGCGCGCCAGATAGGCGTCGACCAGCGGAACGTCGATCTCGCGCGGATTGGCCATCGCGTCGAGCACCGACTGCTTGGTGATCGCGTTGAACACTACGCGCTGGACGGGCTTGTCCTTGATCGCCTTCTTCTGGCGCAACACCTCGAGGACGTGCCACGAGATCGCTTCGCCTTCGCGATCCGGGTCGGTCGCGAGGATAAGGCCGTCGGCATCCTTCAGCGCCTTGACGATGTCGCCAAGCCGCTTGGCGGATGGACCATCGACCTCCCACGACATGGCGAAGTCTTCCTCCGGACGCACGGACCCATTTTTCGCGGGCAGGTCGCGGACATGGCCGAACGACGCCAGGACCGTATAGTTGGATCCCAGATATTTGTTGATTGTCTTGGCCTTGGCAGGCGATTCGACGACGACGACGTCCATTGGCTGGCGTACTTCCCCCGGCGCATCAGGCAATCGCGCCGCAAATGATGTTCTTAAAACAGCCCGTCACATGGCCGCGCTTTGCAGTTCGGTCAAGGGCCCCGTTGTGATTTGCAAGCGCAGCGAGCGTGAAGGCAGCGTGAATGCAACTTTCGCGCGATCTGGTTGCTGTTGCAATCCTTGCTAAAGTGCGTAGCCTCTAATTAACGCTTGGGTTGTCTACATGAGGGTGGTTGCAACCGGTTCGGCTTGATCTTTCAGCCCACGATCCATGGAGCTCGAAGTGGGACAGAATGCGAATAGACGACGCACCGAGACACTGGACTATATGCAGTCGATGCTGGGTCAGATGAGGACGATGGCCGAGGCCGAGCGTTGCGACATGCTCGCCTATCTCATCGAGATGGCCTATGTCGAGGCGAGCGACATCATCCGCGGCGAGCGCCCGCTACGCATCCAGGACGAGCAGCGAAACCGTGCCGCCGGCATGCCTCTCCAATCTGCCCGCAAGATCAAGTTCCAGTAGAATCATGAACACCTGAGCAGGGTGCAGATCGGTGTGCCGGATGATTTCGTCCACATGGGTCGGCACCGGACCCAGCGCCTCCAGCACGCGGCCGCGATCGCTCTCCTCGGGCGGCGGCGTCGCGCCGAAATCCGGGGTTTCCTCCAGCGGCAGGGCGGGCGGTGTCGCAATTCCCGATATCGGAGCCAGCACATCGAGTACGTCCCGCGCCTCGGTGACGAGCGTGGCGCCGTCCTTGATGAGAGCATTGGCCCCCGCGGAGCGCGGATCGAGGGGGGAACCCGGCACCGCGAAAACGACCCGACCCATCTCGTTTGCCAGACGCGCCGAGATCAGCGAGCCGGACCGGTTCGCGGCCTCGATCACCAGAAGGCCGAGCCCGAGACCGGCCACGAGCCGGTTTCGCCGTGGGAAATCGCGGGCGCGTGGTTCCCAACCGAAGGGCATTTCCGAAATCAGCGCGCCGCGCGATGCGATCTGCGTGCAAAGCCCCAGGTTTTCCGGCGGGTAGGGCTTGTCGAGCCCACCCGCGAGCACGGCGATCGTTCCCGTATCGAGACTGCCGGAATGGGCGGCCGCGTCGATGCCGCGCGCAAGCCCGGAGACGACCGCATAGCCTTCGGCCCCGAACTCCGAGGCCAGCATGCGGGCAAAGCGGATGCCAGCGACCGAGGCGTTGCGCGCGCCCACGATCGCGATCGTCGGCAGCCGGAACACGGCGGGGGAGCCCTTGAGCGCGACGATCGGCGGCGGCACGTCCATGCGGCGCAGCATCGGCGGATAGTCGGGCTCGCCGATGGCGACGAAACGCGCGCCGAAGGCCGCAGCGGCGGCGGCTTCGCGCTCGACATCCGCGAGAGATGGCACTCGAAGCATGCGTCCGGCGCCGCCGCTCGACGCCAGTTCCGGGAGCGCTTCGATCGCGGTTTCCGCGGAACCGAAGCGGTTGATGAGATCGCGAAACGTTGCCGGGCCGACATTGTCGGTGCGGATGAGCCGAAGCCAGTTCAGGCGCTGGCGATCACTGAGCGTCGGGCCCGACGCCGTCATCCCTTGGCCCCGACCTTCGATTCCGTGCCATCCATGAGGCGGGAGATGTTGGCCCGATGCTTGACGAAGACGAGCACGGTCATCAGCGCCAGCACGATCGCATAATCGACGAGGCCGAAGAGATAGAGTGTGATCGGGACGGCTATCGCCGCTATCAGTGCCGCCAGCGATGAGTAGCGGGTGAGGGCCGCCACGGCGAGCCAGATGACGGCGAACACCAGCGCTGCCTGCCATGCGAAGGCGACGAGAACGCCCAGATACGTCGCCACGCCCTTGCCACCCTTGAAGCCGAGCCACACAGGAAACAGATGGCCGAGGAATGCGGCAAAGCCGGCCGCGATCCCGAGTTCGATGCCGTATCGCGACGCGATCAGCACCGCTGCGGTGCCCTTCAACGCATCGAGCAGGAGCGTCAGGGCCGCCAGCCCCTTGTTTCCGGTGCGCAGCACGTTGGTCGCGCCGATATTGCCGGAGCCGATCGTGCGGACGTCGCCGAGGCCCGCCGCGCGGGTGAGCAGGAAACCGAAGGGAATGGAGCCGAGAAGATAGCCGAATGCGAGCGCGATGATGATGGCCGTCATGGCGGCATTCCTCCCCGATGAACGGCCCCCGTCAGGCCGCGTAAACTGTGCGGCCTGCCACCAGAGTTTGCAAGACCTTGCCCTGCAACCGCGCGCCCTCGAAGCAGGTATTCTTGGATCGCGATTTGATATCCGCCTCGCGCACGACCCAGGGTTCGTCGAGATCGACGACGATCAGATCGGCGGATGCGCCGGGTTTCAGCGTGCCACCCGGCAGGCCGTAGAGCTTTGCGGGTGCCGTCGAGAGCGTCTCGATCAGCCGCAGCAGCGGCACGTCGCCATTGTGATGAAGGCGCAGCGCCGCCGACAGGAGCGTTTCGAGGCCGATGGCGCCCGACGCGGCGTCGGCGAAAGGCAGCCGCTTGGTATCGACGTCCTGCGGGTCGTGCGAGGACACGAGGACGTCGATCGTTCCGTCGCGCAACGCCTCGACCATGGCGAGGCGGTCATCCTCGGCGCGCAGCGGCGGCGACAGGCGAAAGAAGGTTCGGTATTCGCCGACGTCGTGCTCGTTGAGCGACAGGCTGGCGATGGACGCGCCGGACGTGACGCGCGCGCCGTCGGTCTTTGCCCGCGCGACGGCGGACGCCGCCATCGCGGTCGATATCTTTGCCGCGTGATAGCGTCCGCGCGTCAGGCGGGCCAGCATCAGGTCGCGTTCGAGCGGAATCGCCTCCGCCTCGCGCGGAATGCCGGGCAGGCCGAGCCAGCTTGCATAGAGGCCCTCGTTCATCACGCCCGACGACGCGAGCTCGGGATCCTGCGTCTCATGGTCGATGATGGCGTCGAAATCGCGCGCATAGGTCAGCGCCCGGCGCATCATCTGTGCGTTGGCGATGGTGTGGCGGCCTTCGGTGAAGGCGACCGCGCCGGCTTCGCGCAGCAGGCCGAACCCGGTCATCTCGCGGCCTTCCAGCCGCTTGGTGATGGCGGCTGTCGGGAACACGTTGACGGATGCCGTGTCGCGCGCCGTGCGCAGCACGAACTCCACCAGCGCGACATCGTCGATGACGGGATCGGTGTCCGGCATCATCAGGAACGAGGTGACGCCGCCGACAGCGGCAGCGACGCTTGCCGATGCGATCGTTTCGCGGTGCTCGGCGCCGGGTTCACCGACATGGACGCGTGCGTCGATCAGGCCCGGCAGAATCGCCTTTCCGCTGCAATCCACGACGGCAGCGCCTTCGGGCGCGCCCTGGTTGCGGGCGGATGCGCCGCTGGCTGCGATTTTTCGGCCATCGACGATGACGGTGCCGACTTCATCGAGGCCGCGCGACGGATCGACGATGCGTGCGTTTTCGAAAACCGTGACGCTCATGCCGCCACCCCTTCGGGATTGCGGCGCGGATCGAGCAGCGCCTCCATGACGGCCATTCGGACCGCGACGCCCATCTCGACCTGTTCCTGGATCACGCTCTGCGGCCCGTCCGCGATCTCGGACGCGATCTCGACCCCGCGGTTCATCGGGCCGGGATGCATCACCAGCGCGTCGTCCTTCGCGGCCTTCAGCTTCTCCGAATCGAGCCCGAAATAGCGGAAATATTCGCGTATCGAGGGCACGAACGCGCCCGCCATGCGCTCGCGCTGCAGGCGCAGCATCATCACGACGTCGGCCCCCTTGAGCCCTTCCTTCATCGTCGTGAACACTTCGACGCCCATCTCGGCGATGCCCGAGGGTAGCAATGTCGACGGCGCGACGACGCGAACGCGCGCGCCCATCGCATTCAGGAGCAGGATGTTGGAGCGCGCCACGCGCGAGTGCAGCACGTCGCCGCAGATCGCGACGGTCAGGTGCGCGATCCTGCCCTTGGCGCGGCGGATGGTCAGCGCATCGAGAAGCGCCTGCGTCGGGTGTTCATGCGCGCCGTCGCCGGCATTGACCACCGAACAGCCGACCTTCTGTGCCAGAAGGGCGGCCGCGCCCGCGGCCGAATGGCGGATGATGAGGATGTCGGGTCTCATCGCGTTGAGGGTCATGGCCGTATCGACCAGCGTCTCGCCCTTTTTTACCGAAGACGACGCGACCGACATGTTCATGACGTCGGCGCCGAGACGTTTGCCCGCGAGCTCGAACGAAGCCTGCGTGCGTGTCGACGATTCGTAGAACAGATTGATCTGCGTGCGGCCGCGCAGGGTCGACGTCTTCTTTTCAGACTGGCGCGATATGGCGACTGCCGCATCGGCGCGATCGAGAAGAAGTTCGATGTCCTGGGGGAAAAGGCCCTTGACGCCAAGCAGGTGGCGATGCGGATAAAGCGGAAGGTCTGGGCGCTCTGTCATATCAGAGCCGTGCTATAGGCAAGCCGCCGCCACCCCGCAAGCGCCTCGCCGGCCTTCCACCGGATTTTCCCTCGCAAAGACGACAGCTTTGCCTGTAACTGTAACATTCGACCATGACTCGACGCATTCCGGAGTTTCGACTTGACGCATGAGGTCCTGAACCAGAGCCCGCCATTGTCCGGGACGAGCGCCTGGCGGGCCGATCCGCTCCTGGTGCAACTCGCGGAAGGGTTCTCGGACCCGGTGCGGCGCGAACTCGATCAACTCGGCCGCTATGTCAGGTCCGTCGAGGCGGGCGAGATGGCGCGGCTTGCCAATGTCGAAACGCCGAAGCTGCGAACGCATGACCGGCAGGGCCGGCGCATCGATCTCGTGGAGTTTCATCCCGCCTACCACGCCTTGATGCGGCGGTCGGTGGCGATCGGGCTCCATTCCTCGATCTGGGAGAACAGCCCGAACGAGGCGTCGCGCCGCCATCAGGTGCGCGCCGCGCGATTCTACATGACCGCGCAGCTCGAATGCGGCCATCTGTGCCCGATCACCATGACCAGCGCCTCGCTGGCCGCGCTGATGGCGAGCCCCAAACTCTTCCGGGAATGGGCGCCGCGCGTCACCACCCGCAAATACGATCAGAGCCAGAAGCCTCCGGTCGAGAAGACCGGCCTGACGCTGGGCATGGGCATGACCGAGAAGCAGGGCGGAACGGACGTCCGGGCGAACACGACGCGCGCCGAGCGCATGAATGGCGGTTTTTATCGCCTGACCGGTCACAAATGGTTCATGTCCGCGCCGATGTCGGACGCGTTCCTCATGCTCGCCCATGCCAATGACGGCCTGTCCTGCTTCCTCGTGCCGCGCATATTGGGCGACGGCCGCGACAACGCGCTGCGGTTCCAGCGCCTGAAGGACAAGCTCGGCAACCGCTCCAACGCGTCCTCCGAGGTCGAATTCACCGGTGCGCTGGGCGAAATGGTCGGTGAGCCGGGGCAGGGCGTGAAGACGATCATGGACATGGTGACGCTGACGCGGCTCGATTGCGCCGTCGCCAATTCCGGCATCATGCGCGCCGGGCTTGCCGAAGCCGTCCACCATACCCGTCACCGGCGTGCCTTCGGCGGACCGCTCTTCGATCAACCGCTGATGCAGCGTGTTCTGGCCGACATGGCGCTTGATGTCGCCGGCGCGACCGCCTTGTCGATGCGGCTTGCGCGGTCCTTCGACGAGGCCGCCAACAATCCGAGCGAAGCTGCCTTCGCGCGCGCCATGACCCCGGTCGTCAAATACTGGGTCTGCAAGATCGCGCCAGCACTCCTCTATGAGGCGATGGAGTGCATGGGCGGCAATGGCTATGTCGAGGAAGCGCCGCTCGCCCGCTACTATCGCGAAGCCCCCGTCAATGCGATCTGGGAAGGCTCGGGCAATGTCATGGCACTTGATGTGCTTCGCGTGCTCCAGCGCGCGCCGCAACTCTTCGACGAGGTTCTGGCCGGTATCGCCCGCGATCTGGGACCCGCCGGCAAGGGCACGGTCGGGGTGCTCCGCGCGGCCATGCAGGTCGCAAGCTCCGACGAGGGGTCTGCCCGGATCCTGACCGAGCAACTGGCGATCTCGGCCGCCGCAGCCGAACTGCGTCGCATGGGGGCAGGGCAGATCGCCGACGCCTTCATCGAATCGCGTCTCGCCGGCCAATGGCGTGCAACCTACGGCATGCTCGACGCGCGCCACGATGCCCGCGTCATCATCGACACGCTTTACCCCGAGCTCAACTGAAGGGCGATCGCCAGCGCGACTGGAATGGTGAAGAAGGACAGCGCCGTCTGCAACGTCGTTACCGCCGCATAGAGCTCGGCGTCGCCGCCAAGCTGGCGGGCCAGCAGATAGCCGTTCATCGCGGTCGGTACTGCGCCGCAGAGCGCGAGATAGACGAGTTGCGGTCCCCTGATCCCGAAGGCGAGCGACAATCCGATCAGCACGATCGGAAAGACGATCAGCTTTAGCACCACCGGCAGCCAGACCGCGAAGCGCACGGAGGCGAGATCGCCCAGCCGCAGGCCGGATCCGATCGCCAAGAGGCCAAGGCCGAGCGCCGCATTGCCCACGAGGCGCAGCGTTTCGTTGACCGGCTCATAGAGCGGCAGGGGCGAGAAGCGCAGCACGATTGCGAGCAGCGACGCGATGATCAGCGGGTTGAGGGCGACGCGCGCCAGCGTCTTCGCAAACCCGACTTCTCGGTTGGCGAACCGCATCACCACGAAGACCGATGCGATGTTGATGGGCACGATGATCACGGCCATCACCAGCGCCACGACCGCCGCCCCCTCGGGCGGAAAGATTTTCTGGGCGATCGGCAGCGCGATAAAGCCGTTCCAGCGAATCGAGGTCTGGAACACCGACGAGTATTCGCGGCCCGTCACCAATCCGAGGCGATCCAGAACCGGCCACAAGGCGAGCGCCAGAACCGCCATCGCCGCGATGGCGATCAGCAGGGCTGCGAGCATCGCGTCGATCTGGAGCCCGGAAAAGCTGGCATTGTAGATCGTGACGAACAGAAGCGACGGGTAGAGAAACCAGTAGGCGAGCTGCTCCATGCCCGGCCACGCGGCCTCGGCGATTATTGGAGACCTGCGGAGCGCGATCCCGACGCCGATCAGAAGGAAGATCGGCAAGATGCTTTCAAAGATCGCGAGCATTGCTGGCTTGTCTGCGGGAATGATCGCCCCGCATAGGCGGCATCGGCCGGAGTGTAAAGTAAAGTGATGTCAGCTCTGCCGGCGCGGCTTGGCCTACGGGCGAGAGTTGTCCCCAAAGCCGCGACTTCCCGTTAACCTTAACGAATGGTTTCCGTTGCCGTTAAAGCTGTGGCCGTCCACTCTCGCATCAATCGAGAAGGGCCCGCATGCACAGACTCCTCATCACCTGTCTTTCCGTCCACTGGACCGTCGTCTTCGGGCTTCAGTCGCTGGCGAAGACGAGTGCCGTGGCGGGTGATACCGTCGCTCAAAGCGTTGTTTCCGCTGGATTATCGCTTGGCTGCATGCTGGTCTCGGTGCTCTTCCTGTGGGCTGCTCTCAGCGCCTGGGGGCGGGCATCGGCGTCGTTGTCCGATGCCGGTGACGTCGCACGAATCGCGGTGTCCGCCGCAGCGGTCATGACGACCGTTTCGGCGGCGATGAATATGGCGTCCGGAGGTGATCCGGCGCTTGCAGGACCGGCAATGCAGGTCGCTGCCCTCGGTGCGACCTATCTGGTTGTGCGGTTCGAGGAAGCGGCTGCGGAACGCAAGCCCGCCGAAATCGATTACTCGAACATCGTGGCGCGACGGCTTGCCGCCGGGGCAGCCCACGGGTCAATGCTAACGCGGCTCTCTCGGCGGGGCCCTGACGCGCTGGAGAGCGACGCCTGATGCGGTACATTCTGCTATTCTGGGCGCTGCCTATGGGCTTCTTCTGGGGCTGGTATCTCTTGTCCTATCACGACATGAGCTTCGGCATGCCGTTCCTGACGCGCTCCGTGCACGACTACGCCTTCGGCTTCTACGCGAACATTCTGGGCATCGACCCGGCCACGATCCCGCCGCTCGTGCTGCGCGCCTGCATTGTCGATACCGGCCTGATCTTCGCGATCTTCGCCTTCCGCAAGCGCCGCGAAATCGCCGCGTGGTGGCGCGACCGGCGCTTTGCTATGGGCGGTCAGACGCCATTCGCAGTGAGCGAAGCCGGTCGAGTGCCCCCTGCAGAATGAAGGCGGCCGCCGCCGAATCGATACGCTCGCCACGCTTCTTGCGCGACACGTCCATCGATATGAGCGCACGTTCCGCCGCGACGGTCGACAGCCGCTCGTCCCAATAGACGAAGGGCAGGTCGGTCAGCCGCTCCATGTTTCGCACGAAGGCGCGCGTCGCCTGGACGCGCGGCCCCTCCGAGCCATCCATGTTCACCGGCAGGCCGATGACGATCGCCGCGACCGCCTGACCCGAAAGCGCATCGAGGAGCGCCTTTGCGTCGGCCGTGAACTTCGTGCGGGTGATCACCGTTCGCGGATGTGCAAACGACAGCCGCGCATCCGAGATCGCCAGCCCGATCGTCTTGGTGCCCAGATCGATGCCGGCCAGCACGGAGCCGGGCGCCAGCAATGCGGGTAGGGATGAGATGTCGACAACGCCCAAAATCCGCGCTCCGGGTTTGACTTGGCTGTGTCCGCTTCTATCTTCTGCCCGCCATGAAAGCGAGGAGCAACGCCATGAAACTGACCTGGTACGGACATTCAGCCTTTCGCGTCGAGGCTGGTGGCGCGACCATCCTCATCGACCCGTTCCTGACCGGCAATCCGACCTGGAACAAGGGCTGGGAAGAAGCCGCCGAAGGCGTCACGCATGTGCTTTTGACCCACGGCCATAACGATCACATCGGCGACACGCTCGCCATCCTGAAAAAGACGGGCGCGATGCTCGTGTCGAACTTCGAGATCTACGAATATCTGGTCGGGCAGGGGGCGGACGAGAGCAAGGTCAATCCGGGCAGTCACGGCGGGACGGTCGATTGTGGCGGGTTCACCACGACATTCGTCAATGCGATCCACTCGTCGTCGTTCAGCCGCGAAGGCGGCGTTAACGTCTATCTCGGCAATCCGAACGGGCTCGTGCTGCACTTTCCCGACGACAAGACGCTCTATCACATGGGCGACACCGACATTTTTTCCGATATGGCGCTGATCAACGAACTTCACCAACCCGACGTCGGGCTGGTGCCCGTCGGCGACCGGTTCACCATGGGTGGCGCGGTCGCGGCACTTGCCTGCCAGCGCTTCTTCCAGTTCGAGACGGTGGTGCCATGCCACTTCGGAACGTTCCCGCTCATCGAGCAATCGGCGCAGAAGTTCGTGGACGCGATGGATGGAGGCAGGACCACGGTGGTTACGCCAAAGCCGGGGGAAGCGTTCGAGGTGTAAGGCCGGGCGGGGTGGCTCAGGCCAGATCGATCTGCGCGAAGTCGTCGCCCTTGTAGAGCAGCGGAACGTTTCTGTTTTTCGCGCAGGCGTAGGAAAGACAGTCGGCAAGGTTCAGTTGCGCAGGGTGACCGCGACCCTTACCGTATCGTGCGAAAGCGGTTACAGCTTCTTCGCCGTCCGTACGGTCTATTGCGATGATGTCAGAGCCAAGTTCGGACAGAAGGTCCAAGACGGCTTTCATCGACCGGGCCGGCTCCTGCTTGAATATGGTTGACAGACGCATCGTGCTTTCCAGCAAGACGAGGCCGCTCGTTACGATGCGGGGCGTTTCCCTTGCCCGCCGGAGCAGTTCGATATGATCGTCCTCGCGGCATACAATGGAGATGATTGCCGACGTGTCGATGAACATCACTCGTGGCCCCACATGGCGTCGATCTCGGCCTTGGTCATGTCCCGGCCCGGCTTGCGGCCTTTCGTAAAGCCGTCGATGATCGAATAGATGCGATTCACATGCTCCGAGAATTCTTTTTCGGAGTCTTGGCCGGATACCGGCGGCGTGCGTTGAAGTTCGCCCTCCAGTGCCCCGATCACGGCTTCCGTCATCGTCGTGCCGCGCCGCTTGGCGAGTTCTTCGGCAAGTTGCCTCGCACGTGCGTCCCTGATCTGGAGATTCATGGCATAGACCTCGGTTGTCATTACAAATACCACCGCTGTCATGACGCGTCGAGAGGCGTCGCGTGTTGGCGCACACATGGCTTGCACCTGTTGCGCGGCGCGGGCCGCGCGGCTATAGCGCGATCTGTTGTCTTTCCAGCTTCAGCGGAGCCTCCCATGTCTGTCGATATAGACACCGTCAAGCGCGTCGCCCGGCTCGCCCGCATCGCGGTCACCGAGGATGAGGCAGGGCGCATGACCGGCGAGCTGAACACCATTCTGGGGTTTGTCGAGCAACTGGGAGAGGTCGATGTCACCGGTGTCGAACCCATGACGTCGGTGATTCCGATGGAGATGAAGAAGCGGCAGGATATCGTGACGGACGGCGACAAGGCTGCCGACATCGTCGCGAATGCACCCTCCACCGACGAGAATTTCTTCCTCGTGCCGAAGGTGGTGGAGTAGGCGATGGCCCTCGTCGTCGCCGTCGAGACACCGCTGCAGGATGATGTGCGTCTGCTGGTCGCTGACCTGAACGACGCCATGGACGCGCAGTCTCCCGACACGCCCGAAGAGTTCAATTTTCGCATGACCGCCGAAGAGATGGCCGGACCGGAGACGACCGTCTTCGTCGCGCGCCTCGACGGTGCTGCGATCGGATGCGGCGCGCTGCTCCGTCATCCGCAAGGATATGGCGAGGTCAAGCGCATGTATGTGCGGGCGGCCGCGCAGGGCATGGGCGTTGCCGGTAGCATTCTGGATGCGATCGAGGCTCGGGCCGTCGCCGACGGGCTCAGCCATCTGGCGCTCGAGACAGGCGACGGATTCGGCGCTGCAAAGCGCGTCTATGAACGCGCGGGCTTCGTTCGCTGCGGCGCGTTTGCCGATTACCCCGAAAGCCCCTATTCGATCTTTTATAAAAAGACGCTCGTTCGGCAGCCGGCCGAAACGACATCCATCTGACGTCGACGAAGCGAGACGATGACAAACCTGACGCACCTCACCATCGCCGAAGCCCGCGCCAAACTGCGTGCGAAGGACATCAATGCCGTCGAGCTGACCGACGCCTATCTGGCGGCGATCGACGCGGCGAACGGCACGTTCAACGCCTATGTAGCGGTCACGCATGACAAGGCGCGCGACATGGCCAAGGCCTCCGACGCGAAGCTTGCGTCCGGCGAGGGTGGCGCGCTTGAAGGCATTCCGCTCGGCATCAAGGATTTGTTTGGCACCGAAGGCGTGCACACGCAGGCGTGCAGCCACGTGCTGGACGGTTTCAAGCCGCGCTACGAATCGACCGTGACCGCGAACCTCTGGGCCGATGGCGCGGTGATGCTCGGCAAGCTCAACATGGACGAGTTCGCGATGGGGTCGTCCAATGAGACGAGCTATTACGGGCCGGTCAAGAACCCGTGGCGCGCCAACGGCTCCAACGCCGATCTCGTGCCCGGCGGCTCCTCGGGCGGCTCGGCCGCCTCGGTGTCGGCATGGCTCTGCGCTGCCGCGACCGCGACTGACACGGGCGGCTCGATCCGCCAGCCGGCAGCCTTCACCGGAACCGTCGGCATCAAGCCGACCTATGGCCGATGCTCGCGCTGGGGCGTGGTGGCGTTCGCGTCGTCGCTGGACCAGGCGGGGCCCATCACGCGCGACGTGCGCGATGCGGCGATCATGCTGAAATCCATGGCGTCCGTCGATCCCAAGGACACGACGTCGGTCGATCGCCCGGTTCCCGACTACGAGGCGTCGCTCGGCCAGTCGGTCAAGGGCATGCGGATCGGCATCCCGAAGGAGTATCGCGTCGACGGAATGCCCGACGAGATCGAGGCGCTCTGGCAGAAGGGCATCGCCTGGCTGAAGGACGCCGGGGCCGAGATCGTCGATATCTCGCTGCCGCACACGAAATATGCGCTGCCGGCCTACTACATCGTCGCGCCCGCCGAAGCCTCGTCCAACCTCGCGCGCTATGACGGCGTGCGTTACGGGCTTCGCGTTCCCGGCAAGGACATCGTCGACATGTACGAGAAGACCCGCGCCGCCGGTTTCGGCCGCGAGGTCAAGCGGCGCATCATGATCGGCACCTATGTGCTGTCGGCCGGCTATTACGACGCCTATTACGTGCAGGCGCAGAAGGTCCGCACGCTGATCAAGAAGGACTTTGAAGACGTCTTCCACGCAGGCGTCGATGCGATCCTGACGCCCGCGACGCCATCGGCCGCCTTCGGTATCGCCGACAAGGACATGGCAGCCGACCCGGTCAAGATGTACCTGAACGACATCTTCACGGTGACGGTCAACATGGCCGGCCTGCCGGGCATCTCGGTGCCTGCGGGGCTCGATTCCAACGGCCTGCCGCTCGGGCTTCAGCTCATTGGCCGTCCTTTCGACGAGGAGACGCTGTTCCGCGCCTCGCACGTCATCGAAGAGGCCGCAGGACGGTTCTCGCCCACCAAGTGGTGGTAGCGCCGGAACTGGACCAGCCTGACGCGAGGGATCCATGTTCTTCCTGTTGTCGAAGATATTCTGGACATTCGCGCAGCCGCTCAACATCATCGCGCTGACGCTCTTCTTGGGCATCGTCGCGTCGCTGTTCAAGCGGCGGACGCTGGCGCTGTTCCTGACCGGCACGGGGTTTCTCGTTCTCGTCGTTGGCGGGTGGACGTCGCTGGGTGCGGTGATGATGCATCCGCTGGAGAACCATTTCGAGCGCCCGGAGCCCGCGCCCGCTGACGTCGCGGGCGTCATTGTTCTCGGCGGCGGCTTCGAAGGCGGCGTCAATCTCGTCCGTGGCGGCTACGAACTGAACTCCGGCGGCGATCGCTACGTCGAGGCTGCGATCCTCGCGCGCCGCTATCCGCAAGCCCGCATCGTCGTCTCCGGCGGCACCGGGACGCTCGTGCTTGAGGGCGAGGGCGATGCGGACACCGCGCCGCGCCTGCTGATGGCGCTCGGGGTGGCGCAGGACCGGCTCGTTCTGGAGAACCGCTCGCGCAACACCTACGAAAACGCCGTGTTCAGCCGCGAACTGGTCGAGCCGAAGCCCGGCGAGACCTGGCTTCTCGTGACGTCCGCGTTTCACATGCCGCGCTCGGTCGGACTGTTTCGCAAGGCCGGCTTCGACGTCACGCCCTGGCCGTCCGACTATCGAACTGCCGGCAACGAACCGCTCGGGCTTGCCCGCGACAACACCGCCGATTCGCTCCAGAACCTGACGATGTCGATCCGCGAATGGGTCGGGCTCTTGGCCTATCGCGCCACCGGTCGCATCGACAGCATTTTCCCGACGCGCGACTGACGGCCTGCTACAGGTCTCCCATGACGGCCTTCCGCGCGGCCGAGAAGAACTGGCGGCGAATGAGCACGCCCAGCACGAAGGCGGTGGTGGCCATGAACACCCAGGGGCCGATGAACCATCCGAGATAACCGATGGCGAAGAAGATGGCGCGCAGGCCCGATTCGAAGTGCTTGCCGGCCAGGATGTTCATGCGTGAGGCGCGGCTGGCTGCGATCTCGCTCTCCGCATCGATCTCCCCGTCCAGGCGCGGGATCGGCACGGCCCCAATGAGTATCGAGCAGTAGTTGAAGAGCCGGTACGCCCAGCCGAACTTGAAGAAGGCATAGGACAGGATCGCCACGAGGCCGAGCACCTTCGCCTCGAAGACCGGGCGCGCGACCACGCTCGTCGCCGGCAGGTCGCCCAGAACCTCCATCACGGCGTCTGCCGAGCCCAGAAGGGCGAAGCAGCCGCCGATCGCGAAGATGCAGCTCGACGCGAAGAACGCGGTGCCTTGCTGCAGCCCGCTCATGATCCCCGTATCGACCATGCGCAGGTCGCGCCGCGCCATCGTGCGCATCCATGCCTCGCGCTGCCGGTTCATCGCGGAGGTGAGCGTGGGGCGCGCGCTGAAATAGCCTTCCGCGCCATAGGCAAACAGGCTCCAGCCGACGAGGAAGAAGATCGCGGCTGCGATATCGGACGGGCTGCCGGGAAGAGAATCGGGGCTCATCTTCGCATGATAGTCGATGAACGTCCGTCTGGCCGAACCTTTGTTGCCCTGATTTGGCCCCAGCAATTGATAATGTGGAAATATCGTCGTCGGGGCTAAGTGGCTGATTTGCAATCGCATGTCTCGCTTTGGGCGGTGCAGTGCCGCAAAGCTCGCCTTGCTTTCGCCTCTTTTGCGTTGCGAAAGGACCGCCAACCGGCTAATCAGGCTCCCAGACGGATGGGGCCGTCGCGGCGAAACGAGCCGCATACGGGACGACACATTTTCACGGATAACAGGAAAAAAATGGACGATAGCGTTCAGAAATCCTGCTGGGGCGTAACCGCCAAGGCAGTGATCGGTATTGCTGGCATCATGCTGCTGGCGTGGCTTTTCGGCGGACCGGAGACGGCTGCCGTCCTTGCGGCAAGCTGATATCGGCTTCAGTCCGAATTTCTTGAAAGGCGCGGCGCAAACCGCGCCTTTTCCTTTTGGCGATCCAGCGATGTCGTAGCTGGAGCAGGGGACGTCGGCTGGCCTATTGCCTTAACCCTTGAAAGCCGCGCACCATCGCGATCAACATCTGGAGCGCCATTGCATGTTTTTGTCGGTATTCGATCTGTTCAAGATCGGCATAGGTCCATCGTCGTCGCACACGATGGGGCCGATGACGGCGGCGCTGCGTTTCCTCGATGAGATCGCGGGCGACGACTGGCCGCGCCCGGCCGGTGTGACCATCGATCGGCTGTCGGTCAGCCTGCATGGCTCGCTCGCCTTCACCGGCGTGGGGCACGGAACCGACCGCGCCGTCATCCTTGGATTGACCGGCCTCAGCCCGGTCACCGTCGATCCAGACGCCGCCGACGCGGTGCTGGCGGCAGTGAGCGCGAGCAAACGTATTTCGCCGCCCGGTCATCCATCCTATCGTTTCGACCCTGCCACCGACCTCGTGCTCGACAAGAAGACGCCGCTGCCGGGCCACGCCAACGGCATGGCGTTTTCGGCGTTCGATGCGAATGATCGCCTGCTTTTGCGCCGGATCTACTATTCGATCGGCGGCGGCTTCGTCGTCTCGGACGAGGAACTCCAGCGCTCCAAGGCCGAGGGACCCCGACGCGACGCGTCCGGAAAGGCCGTGCCGCATCCCTTCAGGAACGCCAAGGAAATGCTGGCGATGGCGTCGCGAAGCGGCCTGTCGATCGCGGAGATGAAGCGCGCGAACGAAGAGACGCGGATGTCGCGCGACGATTTGGATGCCGGACTGGACCGCATCTGGGACGCCATGCTCGGTTGCATCGAGCGCGGCCTGTCCAAGGACGGCATCATGCCCGGAGGGCTGAAGGTCAAGCGCAGGGCGCGCCAGCTTCACGACAAGCTTCAGGACGAATGGAGCCGCAACAGGCCGAACCCGCTTCTGGCCAATGACTGGCTGTCGATCTACGCGATGGCGGTCAATGAGGAGAATGCGGCCGGCGGCCGCGTGGTGACCGCGCCGACCAATGGCGCGGCAGGCACCTTGCCTGCGGTGCTGCGCTACTGGCTGCATTTCCATCCGGAAGCCGATCAGGCATCGATTCGGGATTTCCTGCTGACGGCGGCGGCCGTCGGCGGCATCATCAAGACCAACGCCTCGATTTCGGGCGCCGAAGTGGGCTGCCAGGGCGAGGTGGGGTCGGCGTCCGCCATGGCGGCGGCCGGCCTTTGCGCGGTGATGGGCGGCTCGCCCGAGCAGGTCGAGAATGCGGCCGAAATCGCGCTCGAACATCACCTCGGCATGACGTGCGATCCGGTGGGCGGGCTGGTTCAGGTTCCCTGCATCGAGCGCAACGCCCTTGGCGCGGTCAAGGCGGTGACGGCCGCTTCGCTTGCGATCAAGGGCGACGGCACGCATTTCGTGCCGCTCGACGCCGCGATCGAGACGATGCGCCAGACCGGGCTCGACATGAACGAGCGCTACAAGGAAACCAGCCTCGGTGGTCTCGCGGTCAACGTCGTCGAGTGCTGACCGGCCCGCGGCGGTTCGTGCCTGTGGACAGGCGGCCTCCCGCCTTCATGCCGACAACGCGGTCCTGTATGGTCCTGCAATGCCATTGAACATTCTCAAACTCTGCGTCGGCTGCGAAAGCGTCGAGGATCTGGAAGACTGGATCGCCATCAAGCTCGACGAGAAGCGTCGCGCCGGCGCGCCCGTCGAACATTTCCACACGACGCGCATGGCCCCGAAGCGGGTCGAGGAGTTGATCGACGGCGGATCGCTCTACTGGATTATCAAGGGCGGCGTGCAGTGTCGCCAGACCTTGCTCGAGATACGGCCGTTCATCGACGCCGAGGGCATAGGCCGGTGCAAGCTGGTGCTGGAACCGATCGTGATCCGCACCGAATGGCAACCCCGCCGGCCGTTCCAGGGCTGGCGTTATCTGGCCGCGGCAGATGCTCCAAACGATCTTGCCGGCGCGGAATCCGGCGAGGAGATGCCGCTGGCGCTCCGCCGCGAACTGGCCGAGCTGGGGCTTCTTTAGGCTGGCGTTGGCCGCATCAACACCGCTTCGTGTGTGGGCTGACATCCGGCGGCCTTGCAAGCGGGCCGTTCGCGCCACATGTTCATGACATGACAGGAGACAAAATCCCTACGCGCGTGCCGAGCGCCGAGGACAGCGTTGCAAAACGCTCGGACTCGAGCGCGATCGACGCGTTCGTGCGACAGGCGCGCGCCGTTGCGACACGCTCGACCACCGGCAAGGGACGGCTGATCCTGGCGCTCGACGCCACCATGAGCCGTCAACCCACATGGGATCTCGCCTGCAAGCTCCAGGCGGAGATGTTCGATGCGGTCGGCAAAGCCGATGGTCTCGATGTGCAGCTCGTCTATTTCCGCGGCTACGGCGAATGCCGCGCGTCGCGCTTCGTGAGCGATACGCGGTCGCTCAAGGATTTGATGACCAGGATCGACTGTCGCGGCGGGCATACGCAGATCGGCAAGGTCTTGGCTCACGCGCTCAAGGAAGGCGATCGCGGGACGGTGAACGCGCTCGTCTATATCGGCGATGCGATGGAAGAGGCCGTCGACGATCTGGCCGACAAGGCAGCGAAGCTCGGGCTTCGCGGGGTGCCGATCTTCGCCTTCCAGGAAGGGCATGATCCGGTCGCCGAGACCGCCTTCAAGGAGATTGCCCGGCTTTCCAAGGGCGCCTGGTTCCGCTTCGACGGCAATTCCGCGCAGACGCTGTCGAAGCTTTTATCCGCCGTCGCGGTCTTCGCGTCGGGCGGGCTTGCGGCGCTGGAGGCGCGGGGACGGGCGGAGGACCGGCTGATGATCGAACATCTGAGGGCCGGCGGACGCGGATGACGGTGCTTGGCTACGGCGCTGCCGTCTTCTTGCTGGTGCTGCTTGCGGGAGCCGTGTTCTTGCGGTTCGACGCAGCACGGATTGCCGCCAGCCTCAGGCTCGTCGGCCCATTCGCGCTCGGCGCGGTGGGAGCCGGCATGCTTTTGCTCGGGCGTGCGGGCCTGGGCGGCATGATGCTGTCGGGCGCGCTTGCCTGGTATGTGTCGGGCCGCCGCCGTCTGGCTGCTCGTCCGACGCCCGGCAAACGATCGTCCGTCAGGACCGCGGCGCTGGAAATGGAACTCGACCACGATAGTGGCGGTCTGGAGGGCGTGGTGCTTGCGGGACCCCATGAGGGGGAGCAACTCGGCCAGCTCGGGCTGGAGCAACTTCTCGAACTCGGACGCGCGCTCGCGTCCGATTCGGAGAGCACCCGGTTACTCGAGACCTATCTTGACAGCAGATTTCCCGTCTGGCGTGAGCACGCGAAGCCGAATATGGGCGACGGGGAGGGTCGCGCGCCAGCTTCTGGCGCCATGTCCAAGGAGGAAGCCTACAAGGTCCTTGGTCTTGAAGCGGGAGCCAGCACGGCGGATATCCGCAAGGCGCACCGCCGCCTGATGCAGCGCCTGCACCCCGACCTCGGCGGTACCTCTTTCCTTGCGGCGAGGATCAACGAAGCCAAGGAAATTCTGCTCTCTAATCAACGCTAGTCCCCTTTACGCGATACAAGACGGGAAGCGGCCGGAAGCGCTCAAAGCTGGACTGCGTAGCAGTCGATCTTGCTGCGCTTCAGTGCATTGCAGGCGTTCCATGCCTGATCCTTCGAGGCATAGCCGCCGAACCGGGCGCGGTAATAGGTCGTGCCCTTGTTGTTGTAGGTCTCGGTGAAGGCGGTCGCGGAGCCGACTGCGTTGGGCGCGCGGGCGCCGATACGCTCCAACGCTGCAAGCGCTTCGTTTTCCGACGGCGAGGATGCGATCTGCACGGCCCAGCCGGTCGGGCGCGTCGATGACGTCTGCACCGGGTCGATGGATGCCGCCTGCTGCTGCACCGCGGCGATCGTTTCGCTCTGGGCAGTCGGGACTGGCGCCGATGGCACAGGCATCTGAGGCGTCACGCGCAGGCCTGCCTGCTCGTTGGCATAAGCGGCCACCTGCACGTCGATGTCGGCGCCGGGACGGAAATCAGGCGTCGGAATGTTGGTGTTGGGCAGCGAGAACGCGCCGGCGACGGCAGCCGGTGTTCCCGGCGTCAGCCTGCGGGAGGCGACGAGGTTCGCACCGCCGCCGCGCGACGCCTTCGGCAGGTATTCCTGGAGGAGGGCGGTCATGTGGTCGTCGCGGCTGCGGCCGGACTGACCGCCCATGACGACGGCGACGACGCTGCGGCCATTGTCCTGGATCGACGTCACGACGTTGAAGCCGGATGCGCGGATGTAACCGGTCTTGATGCCATCGACGCCCTTGACGCGCGACAGCATGCGGTTGTGCGTGGTGATCGTGTTCTTGCCGAACTTGAAGGAGCGCGTCGAGAAGTACGAATACTGCTTCGGGAAGTGCTCGCGCAGCGCGATTCCGAGAATCGCCATGTCGCGAGCCGTCGTATATTGATCGGCGTTGGGCAGGCCATGCGCGTTGCGGAACTGCGTCGAGTTCATTCCGAGCTGCCGCGCCTTGGCGGTCATCATGCGTGCGAACGCCTGCTCGGAGCCGCCCAGCATCTCGCCGACGGCAGTCGCGATGTCGTTGGCGCTGCGCGTCACGAGCGCCTTGATCGCGTTGTCGACGGAAATGCTGGAGCCGGCCTTCAGGCCGATTTTCGTCGGGGGCTCCGCCGCTGCCTTCGCCGAGATCGGGATCTGGGTCGATGCAGATATCCGGCCCGACTCCATCGCCTCGAACAGCATGTAGGTCGTCATCATCTTGGTCAGCGAGGCGGGATACCGCTTCGCGTCACCGTTGCGGGAAAACAGGACCTGGCCCGTATTCGCATCCATGACATAGGCGGCGTAGCGCGGATTGGCCGCTGCCTGTCCGGTCGCTCCGGCCATGACGACCGTGGCTGCGATGAGCAGCGCCACGATCCTGCGGAGGTGTGAAATCTGTGAGGGAAAGCCTGCCAACGCCCAACGCACAATGATACCCTTTGATGCTTTTTACAGTGTCAGAGATACGGCCCCGATTCCCCAAGCCGCAGTTCGGACACTACGGGCGAGGCTGTTACCAATCCGTTTATGGTAACCGGAGCGTTGACGTTTTCAGGCGCTTTAGAGGACTATTTGCATTAACCTTTACGGATCGTAACGCGGAGATCGGTCATGGCGCTCAAGCGGATGGACAATGTGGGAATTGTCGTCGAAGACCTCGAAGGGACGATTGATTTCTTTCGCGAACTCGGCCTCGAGCTGGAAGGGCAGGCTACGATCGAGGGAGAGTGGGCCGGGCGTGTCACTGGCCTCGGTGATCAGCATGTCGAGATTGCCATGATGCGCACGCCGGACGGCCATAGCCGCCTCGAACTCTCCCGCTTCATCAGGCCGCCCGTCGTCGCAGATCACCGGAACGCCCCGGTCAACGCGCTGGGCTACCTCCGCGTCATGTTCACCGTCGACGACATCGACGACACGCTTGAACGGCTCCGCACGCGCGGCGCACAGCTCGTAGGCGAAGTCGTCCAGTACAAAGATGCGTATCGGCTCTGCTACATCCGGGGACCTGAAGGGCTGCTTATCGGACTGGCCCAGGAACTCGGTTGAGCAGAATGCGAGGACAAGCGGCGCCCGGGAAACCCTTTTCCGTTTCCAAAAAGCCCTGCCATTGACTTTTTGTGCAGTGCAACATAAATGAGTTACAACGCACTTTAGGGCGCGCCACTCATGAAGGAGACACGACGATGATGCAGTCGTTCGAAGACGCCAGCAAGTCTGGCAAGGAAGCCATGGACACCGGTCTCAAGAGCTTTGCCTCGCTCTCGAAGAACGTGCAGGCGATTACCGTCGAGGCGACCGAATATTCCAAGAAGGCGTTCGAGAACGGCACCGCCGCTTTCGAGAAGCTGACCTCGGCCAAGTCGCTCGACAAGGCCGTCGAAGTGCAGGCTGACTACGCGAAGCAGGCCTATGAAGGCTTCGTCGCGCAGGCGACTCGCATGGGCGAGCTTTACGCCGAGATGGCCAAGGAGGCTTACAAGCCTTTCGAGACGGCTGTCGCCAAGGCCAAGTAATCGGCCCCAGCGATTATCGGATTGCAGGCGATTTGCCTGCCATTGGCCCGGCTGCGCTTGCGCAGCCGGGTTTTTGCCGTAAGCACGACACCAGACCGGCGGTCTACGGCGAGACTTGCCGCCGCGTAGCTCCAAGCCATATTGTCAGCAAGAAAGAAGGCCTTAAAATTCCATGACGAGTGCCTACATGTCGTGCCTTGGACCAGGCACGGGCGAAGGGAAGGAAATTGTGACGAACGGCGGGCGATCCATGCTGGGGTTCGTGACCACGATGCAGGCCGACGACGACGGTAAAGGCACCGGTCGCGGCACGGCGGTCATCACGCGAACCAAACCGAAGACGAAGAAGCCGTCCCAATACCGCGTCCTCATCCTGAATGACGACTACACGCCGATGGAATTCGTGGTCCATATACTGGAACGGTTTTTCCAGAAGGACCGCGAGGCGGCGACCCGCATCATGCTTCATGTTCACAATCATGGGGTCGGCGAGTGTGGGGTCTATACATATGAAGTGGCCGAGACCAAAGTGACGCAAGTCATGGACTTCGCCCGACAGCACCAGCATCCGCTGCAATGCGTGATGGAAAAGAAATGAGGTTCTGAATGCCGGCTTTCTCGCAAGGCCTCGAACGGGCGCTGCATCAGGCGCTCACCTTTGCAAATGAGCGTCACCACGAATACGCGACGCTCGAACACCTCCTGCTCGCTCTCCTCGACGACACCGACGCCGCAGCCGTGATGCGCGCCTGCAACGTCAATCTCGACGACCTCAAGCAGACAGTGCTTTCCTATATCGATACCGAACTCGACAACCTCGTCACGGGCTACGACGAGGATTCCAAGCCGACCGCCGGTTTCCAGCGCGTCATCCAGCGCGCGGTGATCCACGTCCAGTCGTCGGGCCGCGAGGAAGTCTCGGGCGCCAACGTGCTCGTGGCGATCTTCGCGGAACGCGAAAGCCACGCGGCCTACTTCCTGCAGGAACAGCAGATGACCCGCTACGACGCGGTCAACTACATCAGCCACGGGATCGCGAAGCGGCCGGGTTCGGGCGAAGCGCGCGCGCCGCGCGGTGCCGACGAGGACCAGACGAGCGGTCCGTCCGGCGTCGAGGGCGAGGAGCCGGGCAAGAAGAAGCAGCAGGATGCGCTGACGGCCTATTGCGTCAACCTCAACAACAAGGCGCGCGCCGGCAAGATCGATCCCCTGATCGGCCGCGAGACCGAGATCAATCGCACCATTCAGGTTCTCTGCCGCCGCTCGAAGAACAATCCGCTCTATGTGGGTGATCCCGGCGTCGGCAAGACGGCGATCGCGGAAGGGCTCGCCAAGCGCATCGTCGAAGGCGACGTTCCAGAGGTGCTCGAGGACGCGACGATCTTCGCGCTCGACATGGGCACGCTGCTTGCCGGCACACGCTATCGCGGCGATTTCGAGGAGCGGCTGAAGCAGGTCGTGAAGGAACTCGAGGATTATCCGGGCGCCGTGCTGTTCATCGACGAGATCCACACCGTGATCGGTGCGGGCGCGACGTCGGGCGGCGCGATGGACGCGTCGAACCTCCTGAAGCCGGCGCTGTCGTCTGGTGCGATCCGTTGCATCGGCTCCACGACCTACAAGGAGTTCCGCCAGTTCTTCGAGAAGGATCGCGCGCTCGTGCGCCGCTTCCAGAAGATCGACGTGAACGAGCCGACGGTCGAGGACGCGATCTCGATCATGAAGGGCCTGAAGCCGTATTTCGAGGAGTTCCACAAGGTCAAGTACACCAACGAGGCCATCAAGGCCGCGGTGGAGCTGTCGTCGCGCTACATCAACGACCGCAAGCTGCCCGACAAGGCGATCGACGTGATCGACGAGACGGGTGCGTCGCAGATGCTGCTGCCGGAGAACAAGCGCAAGAAGACGATCTCGATCCGCGAAATCGAGGCGACGATCGCGACCATGGCCCGCATCCCGCCGAAGACGGTGTCGGCGGATGACGAAAAGGTGCTGGCCGGCCTCGAAGCCGAGCTCAAGCGCGTCGTCTATGGCCAGGACACGGCCATCACGGCCCTGTCGTCGGCCATCAAGCTGGCGCGGGCGGGCTTGCGCGAACCGGAAAAGCCGATCGGCTCCTACCTGTTCTCAGGCCCCACCGGCGTCGGCAAGACGGAAGTCGCCAAGCAGCTCGCGAGTTCGCTGGGTGTGGAACTCATCCGCTTCGACATGTCGGAGTATATGGAACGCCACACGGTCTCGCGTCTGATCGGCGCGCCTCCCGGCTATGTCGGTTTCGACCAGGGCGGCCTGCTGACCGACGGCGTCGACCAGCATCCGCACTGCGTGCTCCTGCTCGACGAGATCGAGAAGGCGCATCCCGATCTGTTCAACATCCTGTTGCAGGTCATGGATCACGGCAAGCTGACGGACCACAACGGCAAGCAGATCGACTTCCGCAACGTGATCCTCATCATGACCACGAATGCGGGCGCGGCCGATCTCGCCAAGGCCGCGATCGGCTTCGGCTCGTCCAAGCGCGACAGCGACGACATGGAAGCGATCAACCGGCTGTTCACGCCGGAGTTCCGCAACCGTCTCGATGCGATCATCCCGTTCGGCTCGTTGCCGGTGCCGGTCATCCATCAGGTCGTGCAGAAGTTCGTCATGCAGTTGGAAGCCCAGCTTGCCGAGCGCCGGGTCACGTTCGACCTGACGCCTGAAGCGGTCGGCTGGCTTGCCGACAAGGGCTATGACGAGCGCATGGGCGCGCGGCCGCTCAGCCGCGTCATCCAGGAGCACATCAAGAAGCCGCTGGCTGACGAGGTGCTTTTCGGCAAGCTTCGCAAGGGCGGGACGGTGCGCGTCTCGGTCGAGAAGAACGATGCGGGCATCGACGACCTGAAGCTTGAGGCTCTGGCCGACGAAGTGCCGGTCAAGCCGAAGAAGGAAGACCCGGAAGACCGCCCTCCGGTCAAGCGCAAGGCTGTGAAAAAGCCGGCTGCGAAGGCTGCACCCGCAGCGCCGAAGGCGAAGGCCGAGCCCAAGGGCAAGCAGCCGCCCAAGCGCAGCATCGTGCCACAACTGCCGCGCAAATAGCGCATTGAACCAGGCGGCGCGGGCGTATCCCAGGATACGCCCGCGCCGCTTTTTTATGTCCGATGCTCGGTGGGGCCAAACGCCGACAATGTCTGTCATCGGAATCGCATCGGCGCGATCCGCATGCTAGTCCGAAACGGACATGATCTCGCCGAATCCGAACTCCCCACCAAAGCCGTCCACCTACCGCTACTGGTTCCTCCGGGGCATCCTTGCGGCTGCTTCCATCCCGGCGCTGTTGCTGATGAGCGCATTCGTGGGGTTCGCCGGCCTCGCGCGCGAGGCGGGAATCACGCTGGCGCAGGCCGTTTTCATGACGGGTGTCGTCTGGGCGCTGCCGGCGAAGGTGGTGCTGATCGGCGCGATCCTGGCGGGCAGTTCGCTCCCGGCCGCAGCCTTCGCGGTCGCGCTGTCCTCGGTGCGGCTGACGCCGATGGTCGTCGCGCTCGTGCCGGAACTGCGCACCGAGCGCACGCGACCGTGGGTTCTCTACCTGCTGTCGCATTTCGTCGCCGTCACCTCGTGGGTGCTGGCGATGGAGCGGGTCAAGCATGTTCCGCGCGACATGCGGACCGTCTACTATGGCGGGCTCGGCGGCTCGCTCGTGCTGGCCAACATGGTGGTCGTGGCGATCGTCTACGCGATTGCCGGAAGCCTGCCGCCCGCCTTGTCGGCGGCGCTGCTGCTGCTGACGCCGATGTATTTCCTGACGTCCCTGTGGGGTTCGGCGCGCGAATCGGCCAGCCATGTCGCGATGGCATTCGGGCTCATCCTCGGGCCGCTGTTCCATCTCTGGCTGCCCGGCTTCGACCTGCTCGCGGCAGGCCTGATCGGCGGCATCGGTGCCTACGCGATTCATCGCCTCATGCGGGCGAGGGCACCCGAATGACGTTTACCGCGATAGACACATGGTGGTGGCCGTATCTCTTCATCCTCGTTGCCGGATGGCTTGCGACAGACGTCTGGCGGTTCCTCGGCGTCTATCTCGGCGGTCGGATCAGGGAGGATTCGGAAGCGCTCGTCATGGTGCGCGCGCTGGCGACGGCGCTGGTCGCGGCCGTCATCGGCAATCTCATCGTCTTTCCGAGCGGCTCGCTTGCCGATGCGCCGCTTGCGCTTCGCCTGCTCGCGGCGGGATCGGGGTTCGTCGCCTACATCTTGATTGGCAAGCGCGTGGTCGTGGGGATCGCAGTCGCGGAGGCCGTCCTTCTGGCAGGCCTCTACGCGATCGGTTTCAGCTAAAACACCGAACCTACAGCGCTGCCCTGATCTTTTCGGCGTGCGTAGCGAGAACGGCCGGGTCGGCCATTTCGCCCGTGTGCGGCTTGAGGTTCACCCCGTCGAATCGCGGGATGATGTGGACATGCAGGTGGAAGACGACCTGGCCGCCCGCCGGTTCGTTGAACTGCTGCACGGTCACGCCATCGGCGTCGAAAGCCTTCACCACCGCACGCGCCAGTTTCTGGGTCGTCGCCGCGACGGCGGCGAGGCTGTCTGCCTCGACATCCAGAATGTTGCGCGACGGCGCTTTGGGAATCACCAGGCAATGCCCGTCGCCGCGCGGCATGATGTCCATGAACGCAAACGTCGCGTCATCCTCGTAGAGTTTCTCGGCCGGCAGGGCGCCGCGCAGGATTTTGGCGAAGACGTTGTCTGGGTCGTAGGCGGTGGACATGGGAACCTCGGAATTGGGGCAGCAGGGGAATAAGGCAGTAAGGGAATAGGCGAATGTCGCAGCGCGTCAACGATTAAGGCTTGCAGCCGAACAGGCAAGCGACAGCACGTCACTGCCCTACTGCCCTACTGCCCTACTGCCCTACTGCCCTACTGCCCTACTGCCCTACTGCCCTACTGCCCTATTCGCCCTTCCTGAACGGCGTATGCTCCTCGAGATACTCCGCCACCGACACGACCTCGCGGCGCTCCCTGTCGAGATAGTCCGAGACCGCGCGCCGCAGGCCCGGATGGGCGATGTGGTGCGCCGAGTGGGTCACGACGGGCCGATAGCCGCGCGCCAGCTTGTGCTCGCCTTGCGCGCCTGCCTCGACCACCCGAAGTTTCCGGTCGATCGCAAAGTCGATCGCCTGATGATAGCATACCTCGAAATGCAGGAAGGGGTGGTCCTCGACGCAGCCCCAGTTGCGACCGTAGAGCGTGTCGCCGCCGATGAAGTTGATGGCGCCGGCAATGTTGCGACCATCCCGCTGTGCCATCACCAGCAGCACGTCGTCGGCCATGCGTTCGCCGACCAGCGAGAAGAATGTGCGGTTGAGATAGGGCGTGCCCCATTTTCGTCCGCCGGTATCCATGTAGAAGGCGAAGAAGTCGTCCCACACCTGTTCCGTGAGGTCCGAGCCGGTCAGCCATTTGATCTCGATGCCGGAGGCCAGCGCTTCGCGGCGCTCGCGCTTCAGCGCCTTGCGCTTGCGCGACGCAAGCGTCGCAAGAAAATCGTCATAGCTTCCATAGCCTTCGTTGAAGAAGTGGAACTGCTGGTCCATGCGATGCAGGAACCCGCTCTCGGTGAGCGTGTCGATGTCGTCTTGTTCGGCGAATGTCACATGGGCAGAGGACGCACCGATGCGGTCGCACAGCGCTTTCAATCCCTCGGCCAGCGCGCGCTTTGTCGTCGGCGAAGCGTGGTTCGTCTTCGCCAGCAAGCGCGGGCCGGTGGCGGGCGTGAACGGAACCGAGACCTGCAATTTCGGATAATACTGCCCGCCGGCCCGCTCGAACGCATCCGCCCAGCCATAGTCGAAGACGTATTCGCCCTGGCTGTGGCTCTTGAGATAGCAGGGCACCGCGCCCCGAAGCGAGCCGTCCGGCGCTTCGAGGCGCAGATGCTGCGCGAGCCAACCGGTCTTGCGCGCGGCGCAGCCGCTTTCTTCCAGAATGCTGAGGAAATCGAACGATATGAAGGGATTGTAGGGCGTGTCGCCCGAGGCCGACTTCGACGCGCCCGCAAGCGCGTCCCACTCGGAGCGGTCGAACCCCTCCATGCCCGGCACGACGCGAATCACGAATTCGCTTGTCGCCGCCGTCCCTCCATCATGGCCCGATGTGTTCATCCCGCACTAGATACGCCACCGATTGTGCGATGCAAGATGCCTGACGTCACGGTTGCGAAATCAGGCCGCGTCGAACCCCTCGAACGTCATCTGGTCGGCATGTGCGGTGGTCAAATCCTGCGCCCACTGGTCGCGCACCGTCCAGGTGATGACGGGCATCGCCAGCTTCTCGCGCACGAAGGTCACGAACGGGTTGGGCAGGTCCATCACGCCGAAGGACACGAACGAAATCGGATGCGCCAGCATCGAGAAATGCGCCTCGAGGTCGCGGATCGTGCGCCCATGCGCCGTCAGCCCGGCCGGGATGCCCGGCGCATCGGTCTCGAACTGGCGGATCAGCCAATGGTCGAACGACATGATCGCAGCCTCGCCCTCATAGCCGTCCAGCGCCTGCGCCACGGCTGCCACGAGGCCGGTATCCTGGCCCTCGATGCCCTTGAGCTCGATGACGAGCGGCACCCGGCCGCGCACGCGCGCCAGCATTTCCGCCAGCGTCGGCACATGATCGTCCGTGCCGCCGACCCTCATCTGCGCAAGGTCGGCCGCCGTCTTGTCATGGACATGCCCTTCCTGACCCACAAGGCGCGTCAGCACATGATCGTGGAACACGACCGGCACGCCGTCCGACGACAGATGCACGTCGCACTCGATCGCGTATCCCTTGTCGATCGCGGCGTCGAAGGCCGACAGCGTGTTTTCCCAACGCTTGACGTTCAAATCGTGGAAGCCGCGATGCGCGATCGGGCGGCGCGTAAGCCAGGAGATGTCCGACATGGGTAGGCCTATTTGAGTTCGACGATGGCTTCGATTTCGACCGGCGCGTTCAGCGGCAGGCACGCGACGCCGACCGCCGAGCGGGCATGCTTGCCGCGATCGCCCAGCGCGTCGGCCAGAAAGTCCGAAGCGCCGTTGGCCACCAGATGCTGCTCGGTGAAATCGGGCGTCGAGGCGACGAAGACGGTGATCTTCACCAGCTTCGCGATCTGCTCGAGATCGCCCGTCGCCGCCTGGATTTGCGCAAGGATGTTGATCGCGCACTGTTTGGCGGCGTCCTTGCCGGCGTCCGTGTCGAGATCGCGCCCCAGAAGCCCGGTCGATATGAGCTTGCCGCCTGCCAGCGGAAGCTGGCCGGCCGTGAGCAGAAGCTTGTCGCTTTGGGAATAGGGCACGTAGTTGGCGGCGGGCGCGGCGGCTGCGGGAAGCGTCACACCCAGATCTGCGAGCCGTTTATGGATTGTGTCTACCATCATCTAGTCCTTATGCTGCGAAGCAGGGATTTGAGCGGATCGCGCACCGCGCCTCGCTTCTGCCACGAATGTTCCCTGTGGTGAATAGTCAGTTTGCGGACCAGCCGTCCTTCGGAGAAGAGTTCATGCGCGTCACGCGCCTCGCCTTGCCTGCCATCCTGCTTGCCACCGCCGGCACTGTTGCGCCCGCGTCCGCAGCCGGCCTCATTCCTCACCGCGCCGTCTATGATCTGGCGCTCGACAATGCGTCGGACCGATCCGGCATCACCGGCATCAGCGGCCGCATGGTCTACGAGTTCAACGGCTCGGCCTGCGACGGTTACACGGTGACGTTCCGATTCGTCACGCAGATCGACACCGCCGAGGCCTCGCGGGTGACGGACCAGCAGACCACGACGTTCGAGGACGGGGAGGGGCATAACTTCAATTTCGTGACCCGGTCCTTCATCGACCAGTCGCTGGATAAGGAGTTGAAGGGCAAGGCGACTTTGACCCCGGATGCGACGGTCGTCTCGCTGCAGAAGCCTGAAGTCCAGGAAGTGGAGCTCGGCGCCACGCAGTTCCCGACACAGCATCTCCTCGAAATGCTGAAGAAAGCCGAGGACGGCGAGACCTTCTACGAGACGAGCCTGTATGACGCGTCGGAGGATGCCGACAAGGTGATGACCACCACCGTCATCATCGGCAAGGAAGCCCAGCCGAAGACCAACGACCCCGAACTCTCCGTGATAGAACCGATCGCCAAGGACGGTTTCTGGCCGGTCGATGTCGCCTATTTCGACATGAGCGGTGACGAGGAGGGCGAGGAACTGCCGACCTACCGCATCAGCTTCAAGCTCCATGAGAGCGGCGTGACGCGCGACCTCACCATGGACTATGGCGACTTCACCATGACCGGCAGGCTGGTCGATCTGTCGATGTTCGACGCGCCTGAGGCCTGCGCCGAATAGGTGGGCGCAGACCTTGGCGGTGTATGTCGACGACGCGATCTGGAAGTGGGCGAACAAGCGCTGGTGCCACATGCTCGCCGACGACGAGGCCGAGCTTCACCGCTTCGCATCGCGGATCGGTATCCATCGCTCAGCCTATCAGGGGCCGCCCAAGACGTCCGCGCCGCACTACGACCTCACCGGTTTCGAGCGCGACCGCGCGGTCCGCATGGGGGCGCTCGCGGTGGACAGGGCAGGGATCCTCGCGGTGTTCCGCAAGGTCAAGGTGACGGGCGCGAAAGGAACCAGGCGTGCGGTCACCGCTGCGGCGGAGTGACCCTGTGCGGGCAAGTGGACCGGAGGCGGTTGCGTTTTCGTCCGACAGCCTCTATATGCCGCCTCATTCCACACACGGACTTGGGTGTCTGACCGGGAGAAATCCGGCAGAAAACCTCCGGTGGCGGAGGGACTTCGTCCCGAAGCCGATGGTCCGTGGAGGCTAACCGGAAAGGAACTTTTTGAATGGCATTGCCTGATTTCAGCATGCGCCAGCTTCTTGAAGCTGGTGTTCACTTCGGCCACCAGACTCACCGCTGGAACCCGAAGATGGCGCCCTACATCTTCGGCGCCCGCAACAACATCCACGTCATCGACCTGTCGCAGACCGTGCCGCTCCTCGAGCAGGCGCTGAAACAGGTTTCGGACACCGTCGCCAAGGGCGGCCGCGTTCTCTTCGTCGGCACCAAGCGCCAGGCGTCGGACATCGTCGCTGACGCCGCTCAGCGTTCGGCACAGTATTACGTCAACTCGCGTTGGCTGGGCGGCATGCTCACCAACTGGAAGACGATCTCGAACTCGATCTCGCGCCTGCGCAAGCTCGACGAGATGCTGTCGGGCGGCGAAGCACAGGGCTTCACCAAGAAGGAGCGCCTGAACCTCGACCGCGAGCGCGAGAAGCTCGACAAGGCACTGGGCGGCATCAAGGACATGGGCTCGACGCCCGACCTGATGTTCGTGATCGACACCAACAAGGAAGCGATCGCGATCCTCGAAGCCAAGCGTCTGGGCATTCCGGTCGTCGCGATCATCGATTCGAACTGCGACCCGGACAAGATCGACTACCCGATCCCGGGCAACGATGACGCCGCCCGCGCGATTTCGCTGTATTGCGATCTGGTCGCCAAGGCTGCTCTCGACGGTATCGCGCGCCAGCAGGGCGCGCTCGGCGTCGACATCGGCGCTTCGATCGAGACCCCGGTCGAGCCGACGCTCGACGAGGCACCGGCTGAAGCTCCGGCTGCGGACGCCAAGGACGCGTAATCCTGCCTGCCGCGGCTGCGGCGTGCACCTTTTAGGCATTCGGCAGGCGCACCTGGAAAACCCACGGTGCGCCTCGCCTTTTGAGCATTCATGAATTGAAGAGGCGACAATGAGCATTTCTGCTGCACAGGTCAAACAACTGCGCGACATGACCGGCGCGGGCATGATGGACTGCAAGACGGCCCTTGGCGAGACCAATGGCGACATGGAGGCAGCCGTCGACTGGCTGCGCACGAAGGGCATCGCGAAGGCCGACAAGAAGGCCGGCCGCACCGCTGCCGAAGGCCTGATCGGCGTCCAGTCCGACGCGACCAGCGCGGTCGTCGTCGAGGTGAATTCCGAAACCGACTTCGTTGCCCGCAACGACGCGTTCCAGGACATCGTGCGCAACGTCACGCAGGTTGCCCTGTCGACCGACGGTTCCACCGAAGCGGTTGCCGCCGCGACCTATCCGGGCGGTTCCAAGACCGTCAGCGACACGATCAAGGACGCCATCGGCACGATCGGCGAGAACATGAGCCTGCGCCGCGTGGGCAAGCTCTCCGTCTCGTCCGGCGCGGTCGCGACCTACGTGCACAACGCGGTCGCCGACAATCTCGGCAAGATGGGCGTGCTCGTCGCCATCGAGACGACCGGTGACGCGGAAGCCGCGCGCGCCTTCGCGCGTCAGGTCGCCATGCACGTTGCCGCGACCAACCCGCTGGCGCTCACCGCCGACGAGGTCGACGCCTCTGCCGTCACCCGCGAAAAGGACATCTTCGCTGCCCAGGCGCGCGAGTCCGGCAAGCCCGAGAACATCATCGAGAAGATGGTCGAAGGCCGCATGCGCAAGTTCTTCGAGGAAGTCGTCCTGCTCAAGCAGGCCTTCGTCCTCAATCCCGACCTGACGGTCGAGGCGGCCCTCAAGGCCGCCGAAAAGGACATCGGCGCACCCGCGACCCTCACCGGCTTCCTGCGCTTCGCGCTGGGCGAGGGCATCGAGAAGGAACAGAGCGACTTCGCCGCCGAAGTCGCCGCTGCCGCCAAGGGCTGATCACGGGCTGATATCCGACGTTGGAGCATCGCTCCAACCCGGCCAAGTCTCGACGCCTCCCGGTCCGACAGGACCGGGAGGCGTTTTGTTTTGCGGGCCTCCCTCCGCTTCGCTCCAGTCGCCCGAGAATGACGAAAGTGGGGGGTGGTTTCCGGTTGAGCCAGGTTCGGAGGCGGTGACGGTTTTCGATGAGCCTTCCCACGCCCACGTCGTCACCCTCAAGGCTCCCACCTTCGCCATCTCGAGGCATCCCCCACCCACTTCGTCATCCTCGGGCGGAGCATTGAGCGAAGCTCGATGCGCAGACCCGGGGATCCATGCCTCGCCGATCCCGTCGCAGGATGGTGCAGAACCCGGCGCTTGCCCGGTCACCGGAGACCACGAACCATCGGGACCACCCCACCCGTCACCCACCGGCGAGGCATGGATTCCCGGGTCTCCCTCCGCTGCGCTCCGATCGCCCGAGAATGACGAAAGCGGGGTGGGTTCGGCTGAGCCAGCTTTGACACTGACGGTTATCGGTGAGCCTACCCCATCCACTTCGTCATCCTCGGGCGGAGCGTCGAGCGAAGCTCGATGCGCAGACCCGGGGATCCATGCCTCTCCGGTTCCGCCGCTCGGTGGTGCAGAACCTGGCACCGGTTCGATCATGCGAAACTGACCGAACTTCGGGACCACCCCGTCTCTCACCAACCGGCGAGGCATGGATTCCCGGGTCTCCCTCCGCTGCGCTCCGGTCGCCCGAGAATGACGAAAGTGAGGTGGACCGCAGGTGGAAAGATTTCCGCATCGCCGAAACCGTTTCCCAAGCCCGATCAGCCACTTGCGAAAACCATCGCCGCAACCCCACCCCATTTTATCCACCTCCCCCAAACCCGCGCGAGAATCCCCCCACCTTGACCGAAGGGCGGAGGATGCGATGGACTGGAAGGCCGCGATCGAGAGGAACCGTCAGGCGCTGAAAAGCGTGCTGGCGAGCCTTGTGGCGATGGCCGGCATCGCCTGCGGCGTCGCGGACCGCACCATGCCGCGCATGCTCCACCGGACCTTGCTCCGCCTGCTGCGGCCGGCCGAGGCGGCGGCGCGGCGGCTGGTGATCGTCGCCGCGCGCGGCCTCGTGGTCACCGTTGCGCCGGCGCGCCTGCGCAGGCCGAAGCTCCCCGCAGGTCCCCCGGCGAGACAAGCGTCCCCGGCCGAGGCCCGCCACGGCTTCCGGCTCTTCGACCCGCTGCCGCGCCAGCACCGCCCTCGGCGATCGTCGCGGAGCGGCGTTCCGCGCATCTGTTTCCCCGGCTTGCGCGACCCGTTTCCCGTCCCCCGCCCGCCCGCAGCAGACGACCCGGTCGATGCTGCCCGCCTCGAACTGCGCCTCGCCGCGCTGGCCGCAGCCCTCGACGACCTGCCGCGACAGGCCCGGCGCTTCGCCCGCTGGCGCGCAACCCGCGACGCCCGCGCGCAACCTATCGACCGCGACCCCGCGGCCACGCAAAACCACCGCCGGCCCGGCCGCATTCGCCGCGTCTGGCCGTTGCGTCCCGGCCGCCCGCCCGGTGCGCGCACCCGGCCGACCCACGAGATCCACGACATTCTCGACACCGTGCACGGCCTCGCCGCCTGGGCGATGGAGCGGCCCGACACGTCATGACGGCGCGGAAAACCGGCGAAGACGAACGGATTCCTGAAATGGCCAGACCGGAAACGGGGCGTGGTAACGGAAAACCGCGTCAGGTTCGCGACCGCGTGACATCGCGGCGCCCTTCGTGTATCGCAGCGCAACTTTCCCGCACCCGATGAGGATCATATGCCGTCCAAGCCAGCCTATCGCCGCGTCCTCCTCAAAGCTTCCGGCGAAGCGCTCATGGGCGAGCAGGGATTCGGCATCGACGTCTCCGTGGTCGATCGCATCGCCTCCGACATCAGGGAAGCGCGCGACATGGGCGTCGAGGTCGGCGTGGTGATCGGCGGCGGAAACATCTTTCGCGGCGTGGCCGTGGCCTCCGCGGGCGGCGATCGGGTCACCGGCGACCACATGGGCATGCTGGCGACCGTCATCAACTCGCTCGCGCTGCGCACCTCCCTGGTCAAGATCGGCGTCGATGCCGTGGTCCTGTCGGCCATCGCCATGCCGGAACTGTGCGAGAGCTTTTCGCAGCGCCAGGCGACCGCCTACATGAACCAGGGCAAGGTCGTGATCTTCGCCGGCGGCACCGGCAATCCCTTCTTCACGACCGATTCCGCGGCTGCCTTGCGCGCCGCCGAGATCGGCGCGGACGCCTTGTTCAAGGGCACGCAGGTCGATGGCGTCTACTCGGCCGACCCGAAGAAAGACCCGACCGCGACGCGTTACGAGCGCATCACGCACTCGGATGTGCTGCGCGAAGGCCTTTCGATCATGGATGCCGCCGCAATTGCACTTGCACGTGAGAACAACATTCCGATAATCGTCTACTCGATTCACGAGCAGGGCGGCTTTGGCGCCATTCTCAAGGGTGCTGGACGCTGCACTGTCGTCAGTGACGCATAGCGTAATCCGTGGACACCACGATCAAAAAGGACCGGCGTGGCCGGCAGCGGAGGGTTAAATGAGCGACGGGGTCGATTTCAAGGACATTCAGCGACGCATGGATGGCGCGATCAGCGCGTTCAGGAACGACCTCGCGTCGCTTCGCACGGGCCGCGCATCGTCCAACCTGCTCGATCCGATCGTCGTTCAGGCCTATGGCGCGCCGATGCCGATCAACCAGGTCGCGACCGTTTCCGTGCCTGAGCCGCGCATGATCTCGGTATCGGTGTGGGACAAGCAACTGGTCGGCGCCGTCGATCGGGCGATCCGCGAATCCAATATGGGCTTCAACCCGATCGTTGACGGCACCAATCTGCGCATCCCTCTGCCCGAACTGAACGAGCAGCGCCGCAAGGAACTGGCCAAGATCGCGCATCAATATGCCGAGCAGGCGAAGGTGGCGACGCGCCACGTCCGGCGCGACGGCATGGAGATCGCCAAGAAGGCGGAGAAGGACGGCGACATCAGCCAGGACGATTCTCGCGTCCAGTCCGACCGCGTCCAGAAGATCACCGACGAGACGATCACCACGATCGACGGCTTGCTTGCCGAGAAGGAAGCCGAGATCATGCAGGTCTAGGCATCGTTGCGCGCTGGATGCAGTTGCGCGATGCTGGTTTTCCTGAAAGGAACCGAGACTTGAAGCCTGCTCACATCGCGATCATCATGGATGGCAATGGCCGCTGGGCGAAGGCACGCGGCCTGCCGCGCGCCGCGGGCCACAGGGCGGGCGTCGAGGCGCTGCGCCGCACCGTGAGGGCCGCAGGCGACCTCGGCGTCGAATGGCTGACGGTCTACGCGTTCTCGTCGGAAAACTGGTCGCGGCCCAAATCCGAGGTCAGCGACCTCATGGGCCTGCTCAAGATGTTCATCCGCCGCGATCTGGCCGAGATCCATCAGGCCGGCGTGCGGGTGTTGATGATCGGAGAGCGGGACGGCCTGTCCCGCGACATCCGTTCGCTGATCGAGGAAGCCGAAGCGCTGACGGCGGCAAACAAGGCGATGAACCTCGTCATCGCGTTCAACTATGGATCGCGTGACGAGATCGCGCGCGCTGCCCGCACGTTCGCGGAAGCAGCCGCCGCCGGAACGCTCGACCCGGCCGAGATCACGCCGGAAGCATTCGGCCAGTTCCTCGATACAAGGCACATTCCCGATCCCGACCTGATCGTCCGCACCAGCGGCGAGCAGCGCCTGTCGAACTTCCTGCTCTGGCAGGGGGCCTATTCGGAACTCGTCTTCATGCCGTGTTACTGGCCCGATTTCGGCCCGGCCGAACTGGAGCAGGCGATCGAGAGCTTTGCGGGGCGCGAACGCCGGTTCGGCGGCGTCGTGGCGCGCGACGTGGCGTTATGACAGACGCCACCGGCGCTGAACCGGGCAATGTGGGGCACGCCGCCAGCAATCTGAAGCAGCGTGTCGTGTCGGCCATCGTGCTGATCGCTGTCGTGCTCGCGCTCACCTGGGCGGGCGGCATCTGGTACAGGCTGCTGTGCGCCGTCATCGCCGGCGCGGTCTTTTACGAATGGTCGGTCATGACCGCGAAAGAGCCGGGCGGCGTGCATGGTGCGCTTCTCTGGTGCCTGATGGCGATCGTCCTCGCGGCGCTGGTGTTCGGTGCGTCGGCGGTCGTGATGATCGGCGTGATCGTCGCAGCGATCGTGGTCGGTGCCGGTCACGCCGCCTTTGCCGGGGGCGGTTTCTGGCCGGTCGCAGGACTTGCCTATGCCGGGCTTTCGGGGCTTTCGCTCTCGCTCGTCCGTGGCGACGATTCGTCGGGGTTCGCGGCGACGCTGTTTCTGTTTGCCATCGTATGGTCGACCGACATCCTCGCCTATTTCGTCGGCAAGGCTGTCGGAGGGCCGAAACTGGCGCCGTCCATTTCGCCCGGCAAGACCTGGAGCGGCGCGATCGGCGGCACGGTCGCAGGCATCGCCGCTGGCCTCATTGCCGCGATGTATGGCGGCGCGGCGCTCGGGATTGCCGTGATGTGCCTCTTCGCGCTCGTGCTGTCAGTCATCTCGCAGATCGGAGATCTGTTCGAATCGTCGTTGAAGCGACGCTTCGCGATCAAGGATTCGAGCAAGCTGATTCCCGGGCATGGCGGCGTCATGGACCGTGTCGACGGCCTCGTGGCGGCCGCGTTCGGGATGTGGCTCATCGGCGGCGTTGTCGCCGGGCTCGAAACGCCCGCACATGCTTTCTTCTAGGGGAATCAGGCAGTTGGAAAAACATCTTCAGAGCGATATCGCATGACCGAATCGAACTCCGTCTCGACCTGGCGCATCGTTCTGGCCTTCATTCTCGACCTGATCACAGCGTTTGCGGTGTTGGGATATGTCATCGGCGTCGTATTCGGCGGCGCGACGGAAAACGGCTTCGCACTCGAGGGCTGGCGCGCGCTGCTGCTCCTGGCTGCGATCATCGCCTATTTCATCGTGTTCGACCGCTATCTCGGCGGCACGATCTGGAAGCGAATCCTCCGCGCGGTGCGCAAGGTATGATGTGACGCAGCGCGAGGCTTAGCGATCACGGGCTATCATGGTCAGGTTCGGACACGGATTCGCCTGTATTGCCATGACATCTGGCCGCAAATCGTGCGTGAACGAGCGGATAAGGGGCGACGTTGACTGATTTCCTGACCACATTCTTCAGCCTCGACAACATCCTCATCACGACGATCATTCCGTTTCTGTTCGTTCTGACGATCGTGGTCTTCGTCCATGAGATGGGACACTATCTCGTCGGCCGCTGGTGCGGCATCGGTGTTCGCGAATTCTCGATCGGATTCGGGCCGGAACTGTTGGGTTTCAACGACCGGCGCGGAACACGCTGGAAGCTCTCGGCCATCCCGCTCGGCGGTTACGTCAAGTTCGTCGGCGACATGAGCGTGACGAGCGATCCCGGCGCCCAGGACACGGAAGTGTTGAGCGCCGAGGAGAAGAAGGTCGCCTTCCATCTCCAGCCCGTCTGGAAGAGGGCCGCGACGGTCGTTGCGGGGCCGCTGTTCAATTTCCTCCTGACCATTGCCGTCTTCGCCGTGATGTTCTCCATCTACGGGCGCTATATCTCCGACCCCACGGTTGCCGAGGTTCGGCCGGACAGTCCCGCGGCCATTGCCGGGTTCCAGCCAGGCGACCGCTTCGTCACGGTCGACGGCCGCCAGGTCCAGACCTTCGGCGACGTGCAGCGGCTCGTATCGGGCAGGGCAGGCGACGCCATCGCCTTCGTGATGATGCGCGGCAGCGAGGAAGTGACGCTGACCGCCACGCCGGAAGTCGTCGATCAGACCGACGCGCTCGGCAATGCGATCAAGGTCGGCGTCATCGGCGTCGTCAACAATGAAGAACTCGGACAGCCGCGCCAGATCACCTTCGGACCGGTTGCGGCCGTTGGCGAGGCGGTCAAGGAAACCGGCCACATCATCGTTCGCACCGCGCAGTTCCTGCAGCGTTTCGTCGTCGGGCGCGAGGATCGGTGCCAGCTCGGCGGCCCGGTCAAGATCGCGGACATGGCCGGCAGGGCGGCCGCGCTCGGCTTCGAATGGCTGGTGCAGCTTGTCGCGCTTCTGTCCGTCGGCATCGGCTTTTTGAATCTTCTGCCGATTCCGCCATTAGACGGTGGCCATCTCGCCTTCTACGGAGTAGAGGCGGTGATGCGGCGACCGGTTTCGGAGCGGATCATGGAAATGGTCTACCGAATCGGATTGCTTCTGGTGCTCGGCTTTATGGCGTTCGTTTTCTGGAACGATATTTTCGGGTGCTGAAAAGTGAACAGAATGTGAGACTTGGGCCTCCGATTGACGGCGCGTTTACCATGGCTCGGGATATGCGTGACGCGAATGTCACGCCCGAGGATTTAGTAAACGCTTCTTAACCGCGAGCCTTGCGTATGGGTGAAATCCGGGTAATACGGTAGCAGACTTGACCGCGACGTCCGGGATTTCTCGCCGTGGGGACTACGAGAATAAAAGGTTTGAAAGCCCAATGAAGGCAGCTTCCAATTTGTTGAGCGCAGCTTCGGCGGCGGCTCTGTCAGCCGCCCTGATGATCTCAGGCACGGCTGCCCTGCAGCTAGCAGCGGTTTCCGTGGCTCATGCCGCGGTCGTCAACAACATCGAAGTTCGCGGCAACAGCCGTGTCGATGCTGAGACCATCCGCAACTATGTAGGCATTCGCCCCGGCGCCAATTTCGGCAGCGGTGAGATCGACGAGGCAGTAAAGCGCCTTTTCGGAACGGGGCTTTTCTCCGATGTCCGCATCAACCAGTCCGGTTCGACGCTGGTCGTCACGGTCGACGAGTACTCGATCGTCAACCAGGTGCTCTTCCAGGGCAATCGCAAGATCAAGGACGCCGACCTGTCACGGCAGGTGCAGCTCAAGCCGCGCAGCTCTTATTCCAGCGCGCTGATGGAGGCTGATGCCGAGACGATCCGTCAGGCTTACGCCCGTATCGGCCGCGATGATGCAACCGTGACCTCGCAGGTCGTCGATCTCGGCGAAAATCGCGTCAATGTCGTCTTCAACGTTCAGGAAGGCGATCGTACCAAGATCGCCACGATCGAATTCGAGGGCAATTCCGCGTTCAGCGACGGTCGCCTGCGCGAGGTCATCTCGACGAAGCGCTCGAATGTTCTGTCGTTCCTGACGCGCAACGATATCTACGACGAAGACAAGCTGCGTGCCGATGAAGAGGCGCTTCGCCGCTTCTATTACAATCGCGGCTTCGCGGATTTCCGTGTGATCTCGTCGCAAGGTCAGTTTGATGAGGCCGAAAACGCCTATCGCGTGAATTTCGTCATCGACGAAGGCCAGCGCTACAAGTTTGGTGCGATCGAGGTCGAAAGCACCGTCGAGGGCATCAGTGCCGAAGAGTTCCGTTCGTCGCTCAAGACGCGCGAAGGCAATTACTACAGCGCCGAGGACGTCGAAGCATCGATCGTTGGACTGTCCGAGCGTGTTGCCGATAGCGGCTTCGCATTCGCACAGGTCACCCCGCGCGGCGACCGCAATTTCGAAAACCAGACCATTTCGGTGGTCTACACGATCGATCAGGGCCCGCGCGCCTATGTCGAACGGATCGAAATCCGCGGCAATGAGCGGACGCGTGACTATGTCATTCGTCGCGAGTTCGATTTCAGCGAGGGCGATGCCTTCAATCAGGTGCTTGTGCGCCGCGCGAAGCAGCGCCTCGAACGCCTTGATTTCTTTTCGACAGTCAACATCGCGACAGCGCCGGGCTCGGAGCCTGACCAGGTCGTTCTCGTTGTCGACGTCATCGAGAAGTCGACGGGTGAACTCTCCGTCGGCGGTGGTTACACGACGGGCAACAGCGCGCAGGCCGGTTTCTCGGTCGAGGGCTCGATTGCCGAGCGCAACTTCCTCGGTCGCGGCCAGTCCATCCGGCTTGCAGTCGCGGGCGGCAGGAACTCGCGCGACTACACGTTCTCGTTCACCGAGCCGTATTTCCTCGGTCGTCGCATCAGCGCCGGTTTCGACATCTATCGGAACACGCGCGAATACGACGATTACAAGACCGAGCTGACCGGTGGTACGATCCGTTTCGGCCTGCCGATCACACAGGCTCTGACCTCGCAGCTTGCGTATAACTACACGCAGGAAAAGTACGAGTACGACGAAGACTGCCTTACTCTGAACCCCGTTACAGGCGGTTTGGAGTATGACGCGGCCAAGTGTAATTTGTCGCAGTATCTGCGGACTGCCATCGATACTCAGAGCCCATGGGTGAAGTCGTCGGTCAGCGCGGCGCTGACCTACAACACCATCGACGACATGCGGAACCCGCGCGAAGGTCTCTTCGCCAACGTCACGGCGGAAGTTGCCGGTCTCGGTGGCGATGCACAGTGGGTCAAGCTGACCGGTCGTGGCACCTACTACCAGACCCTGTCCGATCAGTTCGACATGGTCGGCCTGCTGTCGGCTGGTGGCGGTCACATCGTGAGCTATGGCGACGAGAACCTGCGGGTTTTCGATCACTTCCAGAGCAACGACCGCATGATCCGCGGCTTCAAGCATAACGGCATCGGCCCTCGCGATCAGGGAACCGGCGATCATCTGGGCGGCACGAGCTACCTGAATGCCTCGGCCGAAGTGCAGTTCCCGCTTCCGCTCATCCCCGAAAGCATCGGGCTGCGCGGCGCCGCGTTCGCCGACGCCGCCACGGTTTTCGGCAACGATGTCGTTCGCATCGCCGGATCGAACATCGTCGGCACCGACATGGAATGGCGTGCTTCGGTTGGCGCCGGTATCCTGTGGGCGTCGCCCTTCGGTCCGCTCCGCGTGAACTATGCGGTGCCGGTCCTCAAGGAAGACGGCGATCTGGAGCAGAACTTCAGCTTCGGCATCTCGACCCGGTTCTAAAGACGGGCAACGCGCTTCCGGGCCGTCTGGCGGCCCGGAAGAGAAGGCTTGCATGACCGATCCGGTATTCTTTGAACCGTCGCGCCGTTTTACAGCGGACGAAATCGCTTATCTGACAGGCGCGGAGCTCCGCACGCCGGATAAGGCGAAGAACGAAGCCCGACGCCTTGCGCCTGCCGATGAAGGCGGTGAGGGCTCGCTGATCTTCGTTTCGGGAAAGCGGCACGCCACGGCTGTGGAAGCCTCGGTCGTGCTGTGCACGCCAGAGGTCGCGCATCTCGTGCCGATGGGTGCCGCGGTTCTGATATCGAAGCACCCTCAAGTCGATTTCGCCGCCATTGGCCGGCTGATGTTTCCGGGTGCGGCGCGCCCGATCGCCTTGACGGGCGAAACCGGCATTTCCGCTGCGGCCCATGTTCATCCCGACGCATTGATCGAACCCGGGGCCATCATCGAGCCGGGGGCGGTCATCGGACCTCGGGTTGCGATCGGATCCGGTACGGTGATCGCGCCGAACGTCGTGATCGGGGCGTCGTGTCAGGTCGGGCGCGATTGCTACATCGGACCGGGCGCGACGCTGCAGCATGCCTTGCTCGGCAACCGCGTGATCGTCCACGCAGGCGTGCGCATCGGCCAGGACGGCTTCGGCTATGTCCCGGGTGTCGCGGGTCTGGAAAAAGTTCCCCAGATCGGCCGCGTCGTCATTCAGGATGACGTCGAGATCGGCGCCAACACGACGGTCGACCGTGGCGCGATGTCGGACACCGTGATCGGCGAGGGGACGAAGATCGATAATCTCGTCCAGATTGCCCACAATGTCCGGATTGGCCGTTCGTGTATCGTCGCGGGTCAGTGCGGGCTTTCCGGCTCGGTCACGCTTGGAGACGGGGTCATGATGGGGGGAAATGTCGGTGTCGCGGATCACCTGACGATCGGCGATCGCGCGCAGATCGCCGCAGGCAGCGGTCTGATGCACGACGTGCCCGCCGGCGAGCGGTGGGGTGGATTTCCCGCCCAGCCGATGAAAGACACGATGCGCGAATACGCGTTTCTGCGTTCAATGGTCCGCGACATGCGCGGCAAGAGGAGGAGTGGAGATGGCTGAGGCCACCGCAACGCTCGAGACACTCGATATCCTTCAGCTTCTGAAGCTCCTGCCGCATCGCTATCCGTTCATGCTGATCGACCGGGTCATCGAGATCGACGGCGACAATTCGGCGATCGGCATCAAGAACGTGACGTTCAACGAGCCGCATTTCCAGGGCCATTTCCCGAGCCAGCCGGTCATGCCGGGCGTGCTCATCATCGAGGCCATGGCGCAGACGGCGGGTGCGATCTGCATCCGCTCGACTGGCGAGGACAAGCCGTCTCTGGTCTACTTCATGACCGTGGATGGCGCGAAGTTCCGCCGCCCGGTCGTTCCGGGAGATCGCCTCGAAATCCACGTCAAGAAGCTCAAGCAGCGCGGCAATATCTGGCGTTTCGCTTGCGAGGCGATCGTCGATGGCGCAAAAGTCGCCGAGGCCGAGATATCGGCCATGATGTCGCCCAAGCAGAGCTGACGCATACAATGAGCGAACCGACACAGATCCATCCGGCGGCGGTCGTCGAAGCTGGTGCACAACTCGGTACCGGCGTCCGGGTCGGACCATTCTGCTATGTGGGTGCCGACGTGATCCTGGGTGACGGCGTCGAGTTGAGCAGCCATGTGTCCGTAACGGGCGCCACGACGATCGGCTCCGGCACCCGTGTCCTGGCGCAAAGCGCACTCGGCGGGCCGCCGCAGGACAGCAAGCATCAGGGTGGTCGCACGACACTGACGATCGGCAGCAACTGCCGGATCCACGAAGCGGTCACCATGCACGCCGGCTCGGATACGGGCCGCGGCGCAACCAATGTCGGCGACAACGGCTTCTTTCTCGCCTATTCGCACGTCGCGCATGACTGCATCGTCGGAGACAACGTGACGCTGACCAATGGCGCGACGCTCGGCGGGCACTGCGAGGTCGGCGACAACGTGATCATCGGCGGTCTGACGGCCGTTCACCAGTTCGTGCGGATTGGACGACGCGCATTCGTGGGCGGCTGCTCGGCGGTCGTGGGCGATGTCATCCCCTACGGCATGGCCGTTGGAAACCGTGCAAAGCTGCGCGGATTCAATGTGGTTGGATTGAAGCGCTCGGGCATGACGCGAAGCGATCTTCTCACGCTGCGCGAGGCGTACCGGGTGATTTTCTCGTCCACCGGGACGGTTGCGGACAATGCCGAACTGGCGCGCATCAAGTTCGCCGATACGCCTGCGGTCCAGGAAATTCTCGATTTCCTCACCAGCCGCGGCAAGCGTCATTTCGTGGTGCCGCCATTGGGCGAGCATGATGCCTCATCCGACGATGACCGAGGCTGAGCACCCCAGCCCGCTGAGCGATGCGCAGGGACGTATCGGCGTCATTGCCGGCGGTGGAGCGCTTCCCATCGCAATCGTCAACACGCTGGCGAGGCAGGGGCTCAACCCCTTTGTCGTGGTGTTCGAGGGCGAAGGGCACGAGGCGTCGGATTTCTCCGCGGTCGAGCATCTGATCCTTCCGCTGGAAGATGCGCCTGCAATTCCCTCGAGGCTGAAGCGCGCCGGCGTTACCAGGCTCGTATTGGCGGGCCATATCGGTCGCCGGCCAAAACTGGGCAAGGTGCGCTGGGGGCTGGCGACGCTCGCTTTCATTCCGCATATCGCGGCAGCCTTCAAGCGCGGCGACGACGGATTGCTGCGGACGATCATCAGCCTGTTTGAAAAGGCGGGAATCACGGTCGTCGGCGCGCACGAGGTGGTTCCCAACCTGCTCGCGCCGGAGGGCATTCTCACACATGTGGGGCCGACCGGAACCGACCGAAAGGACGTCGAGGCAGCCTCCCAGGCGGCGCTCGCCATCGGCGCTCTCGACATCGGACAGGCAGCCGTAGCGATCGGAGGGCGCGCGATCGCTCTCGAAGGCATCGAGGGCACCGACGGTCTGCTGGCCCGGACCTTGGACCTTCGCGGCCACGGACGTCTGGCGGGCAAGGAGCGCGGCGTTCTCGTCAAGCGCTGCAAGCCTCAGCAGGATATGCGGGCCGACCTTCCCGCGATCGGTCCGGAGACGATCCGGGGCGCCCACGCGGCTGGTTTGGCGGGCATCGCAGTCGACGCACGACGATCGTTCATCCTCGATTTCGACCAGACGATCGCGCTCGCCGACGAGCACGGCATGTTCGTCATCGGTCTCGGCAACAGCGGCGACGCGCGATGAGCACGCGTCCGTTGCGCATAGGCATCGTCGCCGGCGAAGAGTCGGGCGATCTGCTCGGCGCTGACCTTGTGGATGCGCTTGCGGCGCGGTCCGGCCGATCCATCGAACTCGTCGGCATCGGCGGCCGGCATCTGCAGGCGAGGGGACTGGTCCCGCTTTTCGATTCATCGCAGATCGCATTGATGGGCATCACCGCCGTGGTGAAGGACCTCTCACGGCTGATCCGCCGGATCGGCCAGACGGCCGAGGCGATCCTTCGCGATCCTCCCGATTGCCTGATCACGATCGACAGCCCCGACTTCGGGCTGCGCGTGGCGAAGAAGGTTCGTGCCGCGAACCCGTCGATACCGATCGTCCACTATGTGTGCCCCAGCGTCTGGGCATGGCGACCGGGGCGCGCAGTGGCGATGCGACCCTATGTGGATCGCATTCTCTGCGTTCTTCCCTTCGAGCCTGCGGTGCTGGAGCGATTGGCAGGACCACCTGGCACCTATGTCGGGCACCGGCTCACCAGCAATCGGGGCATCGTCGCGGCTGCGGAGAAGCAGGCTTCAAGAGTGCCGCAGGAGACAAGGAACCTGCTCGTGCTTCCGGGATCGCGGCGCAGCGAGGTCGGCCGATTGCTCGGTCCGTTCGGCGACACCGTCAGCGTGCTCGCAGACCGCGGCCACAGCTTTTCGGTGACGATCCCGACGGTGCCTCACGTTGCGGCCGAGGTCGAGGCAGCATCGGCGACATGGCGCGTTCGACCGGCGATCGTTCACACGGACGATCAGAAATGGGCAGCGTTCGCGGAAGCAGACGCCGCGCTGGCCGCATCCGGCACGGTGTCGCTCGAACTCGCTCTGGCGCGGGTTCCGCTCGTCTCGTGCTACCGCACAGATTGGATTGCAACGCGGCTGATGGGGCTTGTCACCACCTGGTCCGCGTCTCTTCCGAACCTGATTGCCGATTGGCCGGTGGTGCCGGAATACTACAACGCGTATGTCCGGCCGGCTTATCTGGCACGGTTGATCGAGCAGTTGTGGGCGCAGACGCCGCAGCGTGCGGCGCAACTGGCCGGGTTCGCGCAGGTCGCGGACACGCTTGCGACGGAACGGCCGTCCGGCGAACTCGCCGCTGAAGCGGTCCTGTCGCTGATATCCGCACAATAGAAAAAGGCGGCTCACGGCCGCCTTTTTGTCTGCGATGTAGACCGATCAGCGCTTCGCGATCGGCACGTAGTCGCGCGAGGCCTCGCCGGTGTAGAGCTGGCGCGGACGGCCGATCTTCTGATGCGGATCCTCGATCATTTCCTTCCACTGCGCGATCCAGCCAACGGTACGCGCCACCGCGAACAGAACGGTGAACATCGTGGTGGGGAAGCCCAGAGCCTTCAGCGTGATGCCGGAATAGAAGTCGATGTTCGGATAGAGCTTCTTCTCGATGAAATACTCATCGGTCAGCGCGATCTTTTCGAGCTCCATCGCGACGTCGAGCAGCGGATCGTCCTTGATGCCGAGCTCGCCCAGAACCTCGTGCGTGGTCTTCTGCATGATCTTGGCGCGCGGGTCGTAGTTCTTGTAGACGCGGTGGCCGAAGCCCATCAGGCGGAACGGATCGTCCTTGTCCTTGGCGCGCGCGATGAATTCGGGAATGCGGTCCACGTGGCCGATTTCGGCCAGCATGTTGAGCGCCGCCTCGTTGGCGCCGCCATGGGCGGGACCCCACAGGCACGCAATGCCGGCCGCGATGCACGCGAACGGGTTGGCGCCCGAAGAGCCTGCGAGGCGGACGGTGGACGTCGATGCATTCTGCTCATGGTCGGCGTGGAGGATGAAAATCCGCTCCATGGCGCGCGCCAGAACCGGATTGACCTTGTAGTCCTCGCACGGCACGGCAAAGCACATGTGCAGGAAGTTTGCAGCGAAGTTGAGCTCGTTCTTCGGGTAAACGAAGGGCTGGCCGATATGGTATTTGTACGCCATCGCGGCGATCGTCGGCATCTTCGCGATCATGCGGATCGACGCGACCATGCGCTGGTGCGGATCCGAAATGTCCGTGGAGTCGTGATAGAAGGCAGACATGGCGCCGACGACGCCGCACATGACGGCCATCGGATGCGCGTCGCGGCGGAAGCCGGTGAAGAAGCGCGTCATCTGTTCGTGCACCATCGTGTGGCGCGTCACGCGGTAGTCGAAATCGTCCTTCTGGGCCTTGGTCGGAAGCTCGCCGTAGAGCAGCAGATAGCAGGCTTCGAGGAAGTCGCCGTGCTCGGCCAACTGATCGATGGGGTAGCCGCGGTGCAGCAGCACGCCCGCGTCGCCATCGATGTAGGTGATCTTCGATTCGCAGCTTGCGGTGGAGGTGAAACCGGGATCGTAGGTGAACGCGCCGGTGTCCTTGTAGAGGGCGCTGATGTCGATGACGTCCGGCCCGACCGACCCTTTTCGGACCTTGAATTCGCTGGCCTTGCCTTTGAAATCAAGCTTTGCAGTCGAATTGGTCATGACAATCACCTCTCAATGTATGTTGCCTCGTCGTCGATGCCGTCAGCGATAATGCATAACAACCGCGCGCCGATTGCGCGCTCTTGCTATCGCATTTGCGGGAGCGTGCCAAGCTATCCCGCCAGCGCATTGTTGCAATGCAAAAGATCGTCGTGACCGCGCAAATTCAGGCACTTGTCTGGTCACGCAGGCGTTCCAGGCTCTCCTCGCGCCCGAGCACGCCGAGCACGTCGAACACGCCGGGCGAGGTTGCGCGCCCGGTCAGCGCAGCGCGCAGGGGCTGCGCCACCTTGCCCAGTTTCAGCCCTGTTTTTTCAGCGTAAGCTCGCACCGCCGCCTCGGTCGATTGCGCCGACCAGTCGTCAATGGCTTCGAAATCCGGAAGCAGCCCCGCGATCGTGGCTCGCGCATCGGCGTCAAGGATTTGCGCCGCCTTTTCGTCGAGCGCCAATGGCCGAGCCGCAAAGAGATACTGCGCGCTGTCGGCAAGTTCGACCAGCGTCTTTGCGCGCTCTTTCAGACCGGGCATCGCCGCAAGCAGCATCGCCTTGTCCCGCTCGTTCAGCTCGGCCGGAATTGCGCCACGCTCTTCGATGTAGGGCAGGGTCGAGAGGAACTGGTCGAGCAGGGCGGCATCGTCGCTCTGGCGCATGTAGACGCCGTTCAAAGCCTCCAGCTTCTGGAAGTCGAAGCGCGCGGCACCCTTGTTGACGTCCTCGATCTCGAACCAGCGGATCATGTCCTGCGCGGCCATCACCTCGTCGTCTCCGTGGCTCCAGCCAAGGCGGACGAGGTAGTTGCGCAGCGCTTCGGGAAGATAGCCGAGCGCGCGATATGCTTCGACGCCGAGAGCGCCGTGGCGCTTGGAGAGTTTTGCGCCGTCCGCACCGTGAATGAGCGGGATATGCGCCATGACAGGCACATCCCAACCCATCGCCTGATAAATGACCGTCTGGCGCGCGGCGTTCGTCAGGTGATCGTCGCCCCGGATGATATGGGTGACGCCCATATCGTGATCGTCGACGACGACGGCATGCATGTAGGTCGGATTGCCGTCTGAGCGAAGGATGATGAAATCGTCGAGATCCTTGTTGGGAAAACGGACATCGCCCTGCACGCGATCGCGGACGATCGTCTCACCGTCGCGCGGCGCCTTGATACGGATCGCGCCCTTCGCGCCAGCCGGAGCCTCGGAAGGATCGCGGTCGCGCCAACGTCCGTCATAACGGGGTGGACGGCCCTCCGCGCGGGCCTTCTCGCGCATCTCGGTGAGCTCCTCGGGCGAGGCGTAGCAATAATACGCCTTGCCGGCGCGCACGAGTTCCTCGGCGACTTCGCGGTGACGCGGCGCGCGTTCGAATTGCGAAACCGGCTCGCCATCCCACTGCAAGCCAAGCCAGGACAGTCCATCGAGAATCGCCGCCGTGGCCGCGTCAGTGGAGCGCTCGCGATCGGTATCCTCGATGCGCAGCAGCATGACGCCGCCCGTGTGCTGGGCGTAGAGCCAGTTGAAGAGCGCGGTGCGCGCGCCGCCGATATGAAGATAGCCCGTCGGCGACGGCGCGAAGCGGGTTACGACCTTGTCAGACATGGATTTCTTCCCGGGAAGCGTCGTTGCGGGGCGGCATTGGCCGCCCGATGGTCTTTTGCTGGCGCTCATGTAGCATAGGAGGTCGGGCGTGCAAGCATTACCCGAGCGGGAAGCGGCATGGGTGGGGAAAGACCGATCGCGACGGACGAGCGCCGTCAGTACAGCGTGTCGCCGGATTTTGCGTCCGACGCGTCGCTCCCTGCTACCCGATCCTTCACCGATGTGACGGTGGGGCCGGTGGCTGGGCGGAACCTCCCTCGGCCGCGTCTGAACCTGGAGGCGCTGCAGGAGGCAGGGCGTTCGGGCTTCGAGCAGTATCTCGAACGGGGGAACGCCTTTCTCCTCGTGCCGGCGTTCATGGCGATCGGCGCGCTCGTCTACTTCACGATGCCCAGTGAGCCGCCCGCAATCTTGCTGGTTGTGGCCGCAGTGTTTGCTGCCGGATGCGCGGTGATGGCTGTTGCCAGGCCCGTCATGCGCCTGACGGCACTTGCCGCGCTGATGACCCTTATCGGCATGGGAGCCGCCAAGGTCGAGACGTGGCGAGCATTGACCCCGATGATGGGCGCGGAGATCACCACGCGCATAACAGGACGGGTGGCACGCATCGAGCACCAGTCCAGCGGTCGGTTCCGCCTGACGCTCGACGTCGTCTCGACGGCTCGCCCTGAGCTTCGCTATGCGCCCGACAGGATCCGCGCCACCGCGCGCGCAATACCGGAGGGACTGAAACCCGGCGACACGATGACGGGCCTCGTTCGCCTGATCCCGCCCTCGGGACCGGTTCGCCCGCAAAGCTACGACTTCTCCTTCAAGAGCTATTTCGATGGAATCGGCGCGATCGGCTTCTTTCTCAACAATCCCGAACTTGCCGACATCGTCACAACACCTCGGTTCGGAGACCGCGTCCGCGCCTGGATCGAAGAGCAGCGCGGCATCATGGCGGGGCGGATCGCATTGCAGATCGGCGGCCCGGAAGGCGAGATCGCGGCAGCCCTCATCACCGGCGTCCGTGCGGGCATTCCGGAGGACATCAACGAAGCGCTTCGCGTCGTCGGCCTCTATCATGTGATCTCGATCTCGGGGCTTCACATGGCGCTCGTGGCGGGAACGCTCATGGTCGGCATGCGATGCTGCTTCGCGCTTGTTCCGGCCTTCTCGTCGCGGCACCCGGTGAAGAAATACGCCGCGTTTGTGGCGCTGTCGGCGACCGCATTCTACCTCGTGATGTCGGGCGCGGATGTCGCTGCACAACGAAGCTTCATCATGCTGGCGGTCATGCTGCTTGCTGTGATGGTGGACCGCGCGGCGCTGACCATGCGAAACCTTGCGATCTCGGCGATCATCATCCTTTTGATCGCGCCGCATGAAGTCGTCGGCCCGAGTTTCCAGATGTCGTTTGCGGCAACTGCCGCGCTCGTTGCCTCCTATGCTGCGTGGACGGAATACCGACAGGGAAAGCCGGCCAGCGGACCTCCGCCGCGGCGGTCGCCTGTCGCCTCCGTCCTGCGGGCGAGCGGAATCTACGCGGCGGGGCTCTCGATGACGTCCGTCGTCGCCGGCCTTGCGACGGCGCTTTTCACCGCATGGCATTTCCAGCAGGTCGCCCCGCTCGGTCTGGTGGCGAACCTGGCTGCAATGCCGTTCGTCTCGGTGATCGTCATGCCGATGGCGGTCATCGCATCGATCCTCATGCCGTTCGGCCTGGAAGGGCCAGCGCTGCAATTGATGGGGCTCGGCATCGCCGCGATGAATGCGGTCGCGATCTGGCTGGCTGAGCGATCCGTATTCGACATGACCGGCGCGATTCCGCTGGGCGCCGTGCTGATCACGACGCTTGCACTCGCATTTCTGACGATGACGGATGGGGTGATGCGGTGGGCTGCCGCGCCGCTTCTGGCAATCGCCGCATTCATGCTTTTCATGCGGGATGTGCCGGATGTCATCATCTCCGAAGATGGCAGTCTCGTCGCCATGCGGCTCGAGGATGGCCGCGTCGCCGTCAATCGCCCGCGTCCGCGCGCATTTACGATGGACAACTGGATGCGAGCTTTTGCAGCCACGGAGATCGTCCGACCCGGCACTGCCGCGGGATCACAAGCGGAGCACGCCTCGGGCTTCATCTGCAACGACGAGGGCTTGTGCATCGCGCGGCACGGAAGCGGGGGCGTTGTGGCCTATGCGGCGACCGAAAATGACGCGGCAGGTGTCTGCGGCGAAGCAACCGTCATCATCATCGACGACGCCACCGCCGGCGATCCGTGCGAAAACGCGGCAGTGCTGGTCATTACCAAACGCGACCTCGCGCGCCATGGCAGCGTCGAGTTCTCGTTTCCCGCAAATGGCCTGCGCCCCACGCCCCGCTACGCGATCAGGGAACCGTACCGCGCGTGGCACCATCATCGCCAGTTCTCGCGCGCAGCGCGCGGCATGCCGCCCTACCAGCGCGAAAATCCCGCCGAAGCCAATGACCGGCGGGATTAGAGGCCGGGCGCGCCGTCTGCCTTCAATAGCGGCGGATCAGGCCGACGAGTTTGCCCTGAACCTTGATGCGGTCCGGTCCGAAGATGCGTGTTTCGTAAGCCGGATTGGCGGCTTCCAGCGCGATCGACGCGCCCTTTCGACGGAACCGCTTGAGGGTCGCTTCCTCGTCATCGACGAGCGCAACGACGATATCGCCCGGACTGGCCGTCTGGCCATCCTTGATGATGACCGTGTCGCCGTCGAAGATGCCGGCCTCGATCATCGAGTCGCCTTTGACCTCGAGCGCATAGTGCTCGCCACCGGACAGCATTTCCGGCGGTACGCTGATCGAATGCGTCTTGTGCTGGATCGCGTCGATCGGAACGCCGGCCGCGATCCGCCCCATGACCGGGATCGATACGGACGCCGGAGTGTCGTCGTCATTGCTATGGGTATGCAGGCGGGAGCGCTCAGGCGCCCTGCCGAGGCTGCCCTGGATGACGCTCGGTGAAAACTTCTTCGCCGCATTCAGGCCCGGAGCAATCGAATCGGGAAGCCGCAGAACCTCCAGCGCGCGCGCCCTGTTGGGAAGACGCCTGATGAAGCCCCGTTCCTCGAGAGCGGTGATGAGACGGTGGATGCCGGATTTGGACGCCAGATCGAGCGCTTCCTTCATTTCGTCGAAAGAAGGGGGGATTCCCGTCTCCTTCAACCGCTCATGGATGAAGAGAAGCAGTTCGTGTTGCTTGCGCGTCAGCATCGCTCGCCCCTTGGGAATCGATCCAAAAACAAAACCAGAACAAACACTATCTGTTCCAGTTGTGTTCCGCAACACGTTTAATTTTAATGAATTCGTTGATGCTTTGTTCAGCTTAGCAGCATGACGCGGCAAGCATCGCCAGGCTCGGCCGCGGCTGCTCCCGGCTCTCTGACGATCAGCGCATTCGATGCGGCGAGCGTCTTGAGCATCGACGAATCCTGCGTGCCGAAGGGGGTCGCGGTGAGTTCGCCATCACGGTCCTCGACATGCGCCCGCACGTAATCCTGTCGGTGATCGTTGGCTTTCATGGGCGATCCGAGACGGGCTGAGCGCAATCGGTTGGCGGTAGAGCGGCCGGCGAGGGCAGCCACCAGCGGCACGAGGAAGACATAGGCACAAACCATGCTCGAGACAGGGTTGCCCGGCAGACCCAGCACCCGCGTGTCATCGAAGCGCCCGAACATCAGCGGCTTGCCCGGACGCATGGCGATCTTCCAGAACTCAAGCTGCATTCCCTGGCCGGCAAGCACGTCGCGGACGAGGTCGTGGTCACCGACAGACGCGCCGCCCAGCGTGACGACGATGTCGGCGCGCGCGGCGCGTGCGCGATCCATGGAGGCGGCGATCTGCGCGCGATCGTCGGGGACGATGCCGAGGTCGAGGATTTGCGCGCCGGCGTTGCGCGCGATCGCGGCGACGCCATAGCTGTTGGACGCGACGATCTGGTCCGGGCCGGGATTGTCACCCGGTGCGACAAGCTCCGTGCCGGTGGCGATGATCGCGACCAGCGGTTTGCGCACAACCGGCAGCATCGCATGGTTGGCGGCCGCGGCGAGCGAAAGTGCGGCCGGATCGAGCAGGCGGCCAGCGCTCAAGAGTGGCTCGCCGGTGATGAAGTCGAGGCCTTCGCGGCGGATGTGTCTGCCCTTTGGCGTCGCTTCCAGCGCCTCGATGGTCTGGTTGCCGACACCCTTGGCATCTTCCTGAAGGAGAACCGTGTCGGCGCCATTTGGAATCGGTGCGCCGGTAAAGATGCGCACGGCCTCGCCGGGGCCGACCGTGCCGTCGAAGCGCTTGCCGGCGATCGATTCGCCGATCACGTTGAGCTTTGCCGGTATGGTCTCGATGTCTTGCCCACGCACCGCATAGCCGTCCATCGCCGAGGCGGGGAAGGGCGGTTGCGTTCGTCTTGCGGCGATGGCCGAGGCCAAAACGCGACCGGAGGCTTCGGCGATTGCGACATCTTCCGCGCCAAGCGGACCGGCGTCGCGCAGGAGTTGCGCCAGCGCATCGTCGACGGGCAGCAGACCAGCCAACTCAGGCCTCCGCGGCGCGGTAATCGCCGGATTTGCCGCCGCTCTTCTCGACAACGCGGATTCCGGTGATCGTCATTCCACGATCGGCGGCCTTGGCCATGTCGTAGATCGTGAGGCAGGCGACGGATGCGGCCGTGAGCGCTTCCATCTCCACACCGGTTTTGCCGGTCACACGGGCCAGCGCGCGCACGCGCAGGCCGGGCAGCGTGGCGTCAGGCTCGATATCGACGGAAACCTTCGTGAGCAGAAGCGGATGGCAAAGCGGAATCAGCTCGTGCGTGCGCTTGGCCGCCATGATGCCGGCGATGCGCGCGGTGCCCAGAACGTCCCCCTTCTTGGCGTCGCCATCGAGGATCATGCGCAGCGTCTCCGCTTTCATGACCACCGCGCCTTCCGCGATCGCGGTACGCTCGGTCTCGGCCTTGGCGCCGACATCCACCATGTTGGCTTCGCCCGATGCACCCAGATGTGTGAGGCCGGAACCGCTCATCGGGTGTCAGCCTGCCGCGCTGCGCTGTTCGATGCCGAGAAGCGTGCGGGTCGCAAGTGTCACATCGGCCTGCCGCATCAGGCTCTCGCCGACGAGGAAGCAGGAGATGCCAGAATTCGACAGGCGATTGCAGTCGGCATGCGTGAAGATGCCGCTTTCGCCGACGATGAGGCGCTCGTCGGGCACGAGTTGCGCCAGACGTTCCGATGTCTCGAGGCCTACTTCAAACGTTCGCAGGTTGCGGTTGTTGATGCCGATGAGGGGTGAGGCGAGTTTTAGGGCGCGCTCCATCTCCGCCTCGTCATGCACCTCGATCAGCACGTCCATGCCGAGGTCGTGCGCTTCGCCTTCCAGGGCCCGCGCGTCGTCATCCGATAGGCTCGCCATGATGATCAGGATCGCGTCAGCACCCCAACTGCGCGCTTCATGGACCTGATAGGTCTCGAACATGAAGTCCTTGCGCAGCACGGGCATGGCGGTCGCCGCGCGTGCGTGGGTGAGGAATTCCGGTGCGCCCTGGAACGATGGCGTGTCGGTCAGGACGGAAAGGCAGGCCGCGCCCCCGGCTTCATAGGCGCGGGCGAGTGACGGCGGATCGAAATCGGCGCGGATGAGGCCCTTGGAGGGGCTCGCCTTCTTGATCTCGGCGATGAGCGCAAAGTCTCCGACCGCCTGCTTGGCCTGGATCGCCTTACGAAAGCCCCTCGGCGCATCGACGTCGCGGCTGCGCGCCTTGAGCTCGGAAAGCGGCACCGCCGCCTTTGCCGCGGCGATTTCGTCGCGCTTGTAGACTTCGATCTTCTGGAGAATGTCCGTCATTGCGGCTTCCCCTTTCGGTTGGAAACGTGAACCAGCCTATCCAGCGCCGCAAGAGCAGACGCGCTGTCGATCGACTGCGTGGCCATGGCGATGCCGTCCGGGAGCGTCGCGACCGTGCCCGATACGACGAGGGCACCCGCCGCGTTGAGGATTGCGATGTCGCGGTAGGCGTTTCGCTCGCCCGACAGGACGGCACGCAGGGCGCGCGCATTGTGCTGCGCGTCGCCGCCTTTCAAATCCTCCGGCCTCGCCCTGGCAAGACCGACATCCTCCGGCGCGATTTCGAAGGTGCGAACCTCGCCATTCTCAAGCGCTGCGACCTTCGTCGTGCCCGCTGTGGTCATCTCGTCGAGGCCATCGCCATGGACGACCCAGATCGATTCGGAGCCGAGCCCCTTGAGAACATGCGCGATCGGCTCGACCCATTGCGGCGCGAAGACACCGACCAGTTGGCGCGAAACGCCGGCCGGATTGGAGAGCGGACCAAGCAGGTTGAAGATCGTGCGCGTGCCGAGTTCGACGCGGGACGGGCCGACATGGCGCATGGCCGAATGATGGGCGGGCGCGAACATGAAGCCGACACCCGCTTCCTCGATACAGGTCGAGATGTGATCGGGGGAAATCTCGATGTCGATACCCAGGGCGATCAGCGTATCGGCCGCACCCGACTTTGACGACAAGGCACGGTTGCCGTGCTTCGCCACGGGAACGCCCGCACCTGCCACGATGAAGGCAGCGCAGGTCGAGACGTTGTAGGAGCCCGAAGCGTCACCGCCCGTGCCGACGATGTCGATCGCGTTCGCCGGCGCCCTGACGCGAAGCATCTTGGCGCGCATCGTCGCGACCGCGCCGGAGATTTCGTCGACGGTTTCGCCGCGCGTTCGCAGCGCCATCAGGAAACCGCCGATCTGGCTCGGCGTGGCATCACCCGACATCATGATGTCGAAGGCCTCGCGTGCCTCCTCGAAGGTGAGGGGCGTTCCGTTGGCGACTGTCGCGATGTGTGTCTTGAAGTCGCTCATGGCACGCTAGAAACTCAGCGCCTGCTGGACGGCCCCACGATCCACGGTCACGGTGTATTGCGACTGCAGCCGCGCGACGAGCTGGTCGAGCAGATCGTCAGCAAAACCCGAGCCAAAGGAACGCCGCTGGTCTTCGGCGATCGATTCGGCGCCGGCATCCATGGGCTGCACGACTTCGGTCACCCGGAACACCAGTTGTGCGTCGCCGCTCGGAGCCGTCACGATCCCGGTCTCACCTTGTGCCACGCCGAAAACGGCCGCTACGCCGGCTTCGCCCAGGGCGGCATCGTTCGCGTCGCGCTTGAGCCCGCGACGCGTCTGCAACTCCTGTTCGATCTCGGTCGCGACCTCGGCGATCGGCTTGCCGTCCGCAATCTGCTTTTGCAGTTCGCCTGCACGTGCCGAAAGCCGGGTGGCGGTCTCACGCTCGGTCCAGTCAGCGACGACGCGGTCGCGGACCTCGTCCAAGGTGCGGTCTCGTGCGGCGGTGACGTCGTCCACTTCGTAAAACACGAAGCCCGTCGACCCGATGTTGATCGGCGGGTTCTCGACGCCTGCTTCCGCCTCGAAGGCCTGGCTCAGCAAGGCGGCGGATTGCGGCAGATCGGTCAAGGTCGTGCCGTCCGGCGTGTTGCCGCTGCGATCGACCGCGTCGACGGTCACGACCGTCAGACGCTGCTTTTCGGCTGCCTGGGCCATGCTCTCGCCGGATGCGCGGGAATCTTCGTATCCGTCATACACGTCCATCAGAATGCGATTGGCTTCATCGAGCGCGATCTCTTCGCGGATCTCCGTGGAAACCTGCTCGAACGGGCGCACGCTCTCGGGCGTGATCTCGGTCACCCGGAGCAGGATCGAGCCGAAAGCGCCCTGAACCACGTCGCTGACTTCGTCCGCCTCGAGGGCGAACGCGGCCTCGGCAATCGCCGGATCGGCCACGCCAGCCTTGTCGAACGTGCCGAGCAGCAGATCGGCGGTCGACCGGCCCTGTTCGGCCGCGATGTCCTCGAATGTGGCTCCGCCGCGAACCTTTTCCAGCGCGGCTGACGCCGCTGCTTCGTCGGCAAACACGATCTGCTCAATGCGGCGACGCTCGGCGGTCGTGTAACGCGCTGCGTTCTGCTCATAGGACGCGCGCACCTGGTCATCGGTGACGACCGAAGGGTCCGCGATGTCGGCCGGCTCGAGCTTGACGTAGGAAATCTTGCGATATTCGGGGGCGGCGTAGCTTGCCTTGTTTTCTTCGAAATATGCCGCGACCGCATCGTCGGTCGGTGCCTCGATCGGCTCTACCTCGGACTGCGGGATCACGAGATACTCCACCGTCCGGTCTTCGCCGCGATAGAGCGACACGGCGCGCAGGAATGTATCAGGCGCGGCGAGACCGTCGGAAACCGCTTCCACGATCTGCTGCCGCACCGCGACCTGCTCGCGATTTTTGATGTAGTCCTGAGGGCGCATGCCGATCTGGCGAAGTGCGAACTCGAACTGCTGGCGGTTGAACGAGCCGTCCGGGCCGCGGAAGGCGGGATCCTCGGCGGTCAAGATCGCCAGGCGGTCGCGCGACAAGCCCAGATTCATCTCGCGTGCCTGCTCGTCGAGGACCGCGCCGGCGGTCAACTGCGACAGCACCTGCTGGTCGATGCCGAAAGCCCGCGCCTGTTCGCGCGTGATCTGCTGGCCGAATTGCTGCGACAGCATGGCGATCTGGCGATCGTAGGCGAGGCGGTACTCCAGGATCGAGACCTTGGTGTTTCCCGCAACCAGGACACTGCTGCCCATTCCGCCGAGTATCTGTCCGGATATCCCCCAGACGGCAAAGCTGAGAACCAGCAATATGAGCAGCAGCTTTGCCACCCACGTTCCAGCGGCACTTCTGAGAGAATTGAGCATGTCTTTGTCCCGGTTACCCTTGAAACCCCGAGGCGATATGGTGCGAGCACCGGCAATAACGTCCTTCCCCGCCGGTGTCGATTGCTTTGTAGCCCGATTTTGCTAGGAGAACCCGAACTCACGGCCAAATGAAGGAGATCGCGCGATGACAAGAGGCATTCGACCCCTCGTAGCCGGAAACTGGAAGATGAACGGCACAAGCGCTTCGCTGCCCGAAATCATCGTCATCGGAAACGGCTTCATGAAGGGACTGGAGACGCAGACCGATGCGCTCATCTGCGTTCCCGCGACCCTTTTGTGGCGTGCATCCGAGATCCTTCATCGCACGCCCGTCAAATCCGGTGGGCAGGATTGCCATGCCAAGGAAAATGGCGCGCACACCGGCGATGTGTCCGCGGAAATGATCAAGGATGCCGGCGCGTCGCATGTCATCGTCGGTCATTCGGAGCGCCGAACCGATCATGCCGAGACCGACGAGCAGGTGCATGCAAAGGCGGTTGCAGCGTGGCGGGCCGGCATCGTCTCCATCATTTGTATCGGCGAAACACAGGCGGAGCGGGAAGGCGGCAAAACGCTCGACGTTTTGTCGAAGCAGATTGCCGGTTCGGTCCCGACCAGCGCGACCCATGCGAATTGTGTCCTTGCCTATGAGCCCGTATGGGCGATCGGCACGGGCCTGACGCCGAGCGTAAGCGACGTCGCGGAAGCGCACGCTCACATTCGTGCGCAGCTCATCGAGCGAATCGGAGAGACCGAAGCGTCGCGCATGCGCATTCTCTATGGCGGGTCCGTGAAGCCGTCGAATGCGGTCGAACTTCTGTCCATCGAGAACGTCAATGGGGCATTGGTTGGCGGTGCCAGTCTGAAGGCATCGGACTTCCTCGGTATCGCGGAAGCCTATGGCGCGATCTGAGTGGCCGTACCTTTTTGAGGTGCTGACCTTTTTTAAGTCGCCAAAGACACCAATATTGTTGGAATAAGCGACAAAGCCGTGTAATGAGCCGCGTCCGCAATCCATTGCGGCCCGACGCGCAAGAAAAGCCGGATCGAAAAATGCAGACTATTCTCATCGTCATCCATCTGATGGTCGTCCTCGCTCTCGTGGGCGTGGTCCTCCTCCAGCGCTCGGAAGGCGGCGGTCTCGGCATCGGCGGCGGCTCTGGTTTCATGACGGCGCGCGGCGCGGCAAATGCGCTGACGCGGGCCACGGCAATGCTGGCGGTTGCGTTCTTTGCGACGTCGCTCTCTCTGTCTCTGCTGGCGCGCTACGGCGAACAGCCGCTCGATATTCTCAACCGCGTTCCAACCTCGGGCCAGCAGGCACCGGCAGGTACGGGCGGCGGCGTGCTCGACCAGCTCGGCGGCAGCGGCGCAACGCCTTCGTCGGAGGCGCCGACCGAGACGCCCGCGCCGGCTCAGCCAGCGCAGCCACAGGTTCCGAACCAGTAAGGTCGGCGAATATCGCCGCATCGGACGCGGAATGTTGTTTCCGTGTCACAACCGACCGATAACCGTATCGCGCGGCCCCTTCCGGGGCCGTGTTGCGTTTGTGACCGCTTGAGAGCGTGCCGTCTGCTCGGGTAATATCGTCGCAGGCAACCTGTGCAGTGCCTGCGCATCCCGCCGACCCTGCCGCATCGTACGGTGATACAATCATGAGGATTTTCAACTTCGCCGCGCTCGCTCTTGGCGTGCTCGTGGCATTCGGCTCGTCTGCCAGCGCAGAGGAGGGTGGACGGACACTGATGGACTTCCTGCGCGGGAAGAAGACCGAGCAGGCCCAGCAGGCTCCTGCGCCTCAGCAAAAGACCGTGGCCGCAACACAAGGCAAACGGCAACCGGCGCCCGTCCAGACCGCTCCCGGGCAGAATACGGGCGAACTGCGCAGCGGCGAGCCGGTCCGGGTCGGGCTCTTCGGTCTTCGGACCCAGCAGCGTGTCCTGCCGGAGACGCAGGCGCTCGATGGCGTTCTGCGCCAGCGCGATGCCGGCAAGGCCTTCAGGGTGAGGGCGGATTTCGAGCCCCAGTCGGTCAGCTTCTCCGGCTACAAGCGCGGAACGATCGTCATCGACACGGGCTCGCGCTTCCTGTACCTCGTCGAATCGTCATCGAAGGCGCGTCGCTACGCGATCGCGGTCGGCAAGGAAGGTCTCGAGTTCAAGGGTACTGCGACCGTCGGCGACAAGCAGGAATGGCCGCGCTGGTTCCCGACCAAGGCGATGCAGGAGCGTGAGCCGAAGAAATACGGGCGCTACAAGGACGGCATGAACGGCGGTCCTGAAAACCCGCTCGGCGCGCGCGCCATCTACCTCTACCAGGGCAAGAAGGACACGCATGTCCGTATCCACGGCACCAATCAGCCCCAGACGATCGGCACGAACTCGTCGAACGGCTGCTTCCGCATGATCAACGAACACGTCATCGATCTCTACGGCCGCGTCCGTTCCGGGACGGAAGTCGTCGTCCTTTAATGACTTTTCCACCGGCCGGATCACCGTCCGGCTGGTGGTTCAGCGTCGGCCAAGGCCGGCGCGAGGCTGCGATACAATACGGGAAAAGAACGCGAAGGCGAATTTTCCACTAGCGGAATCAATTGCGCACGGCTAAGCGTCAACTCCCATGGCGCGATATGTTTTCATCACCGGCGGCGTGGTTTCCTCACTCGGTAAAGGCATTGCCGCAGCGGCTCTTGGAGCCCTCCTGCAGGCACGTGGTTACCGTGTACGAATCCGCAAGCTCGACCCTTATCTCAATGTCGATCCGGGCACGATGTCGCCCTATCAGCATGGCGAGGTCTTTGTGACCGACGACGGTGCTGAGACGGATCTCGATCTCGGACACTACGAGCGGTTCACCGGTCGTTCTGCGAACCAGCAGGACAACATCACGACCGGTCGAATCTACAAGAACATCATCGAGCGGGAGCGGCGCGGCGACTATCTTGGCGCCACCGTGCAGGTCATTCCGCACGTCACCGACGAGATCAAGAACTTCGTGCTCGAAGGCAACGAGGAGTACGATTTCGTGCTCTGCGAGATCGGCGGCACTGTCGGCGATATCGAGGCGATGCCTTTCCTGGAAGCGATTCGCCAGCTCGGCAACGACCTCCCGCGCGGGCAGGCGGTCTATATCCATCTGACGCTGATGCCCTGGATCCCGGCTGCCGGCGAATTGAAGACCAAGCCGACGCAGCATTCGGTGAAGGAGTTGCGGTCGATCGGCATTGCGCCCGACATCCTGCTGGTGCGCGCCGATCGCGCGATACCCAAGGAAGAGCGCCGCAAGCTGTCGCTGTTCTGCAATGTGCGGGAAAGCGCCGTCATCCAGGCGCTTGACGTCGCGCATATCTATGACGTGCCGATGGCCTATCACAAGGAAGGGCTGGACGGCGAAGTGCTTGCCGCCTTCGGCATCGACCCCGCGCCAAAGCCTCGCATGGAACGCTGGCAGGAGATTTCCAGCCGCATCCACAATCCCGAAGGCGAAGTCACGATCGCGATCGTCGGCAAGTATACCGGCCTGAAAGACGCCTACAAATCGCTTATCGAGGCGCTGTCGCATGGCGGGATGGCGAACAAGGTGCGGGTGAAGTTCGACTGGATCGAATCGGAAGTCTTCGAAAAGGAAGACCCCGCACCGTTCCTCGAAAAAGTGCATGGCATTCTCGTTCCGGGCGGCTTCGGCGAGCGCGGTTCGGAAGGCAAGATCCTGGCGGCGAAGTTCGCCCGCGAGCGCAAGGTGCCGTATTTCGGCATCTGCTTCGGCATGCAGATGGCCTGTATCGAGGCTGCGCGTTCTCTGGCGGGGATCGAAAACGCATCATCGACCGAATTCGGCGAAGCGAAGGAGCCCGTCGTCGGCCTGATGACCGAATGGCTTAAGGGCAACATGCTCGAGAAGCGGCGCGAAGCCGGTGACCTTGGCGGAACGATGCGTCTCGGCGCCTATGAAGCGAGCCTCGTCGCGGGTTCGAAGATCGCGGAGATCTATGGCGATACGACCATTTCGGAACGCCATCGCCATCGCTACGAGGTCAATATCGACTACAAGGAGCGGCTGGAGGCCTGCGGGCTGGTGTTCGGCGGCATGTCGCCTGATGGCGTCTTGCCCGAGACGGTCGAATATGCCGACCATCCGTGGTTCATCGGCGTCCAGTATCATCCTGAGCTGAAATCGCGGCCGTTCGAACCGCATCCGCTCTTCGCCAGCTTCATCAATGCGGCAATGGACCAGTCGCGGCTCGTCTGACGACGTCGTCCCGCGCGAGATCGTGATCGCCGCACTGCGGTGGCGACGATTTCGCGCGTATCGCCGACGCAACACTTCCATTACGGTTCGATGACAGACTGATCTTGGGGAAGCTCAGCGGTCTTCGGCAATCGGCGAGCGATCCGCATGGATCGGTGGGGTATCGGCAGCGTGTTCAGGTTTCTTGCGCTTGTGTTCAGCAACGGGTGGGCGGTGACGGGCATCTCGGCGACGATCGCCGTGTCGCTGCTGATCCTGTCGACCGCGCCTGAAATCCTGCTGTTCCGGGAACGCCTGGCCTTCAGCCTGCTGGAACTGGAGAGCAAGGTCGCGTTGCAGCCGATCGATCTGCCGACACATGACGGGTTGATGCTGCGCTCGTGGTATCATGCGCCTGAGGCTGGCAAGCCGGTCATCGTCTATTTTCCCGGCCGGGCCGGCGACGTCATCAAGAAACCGTCGCATCTCTTCGATCTTGCTGAGCAAGGCTACGGGCTGATGCTCGCGGGGTATCGCGGCTATGGTGGCAATCCCGGTCGCCCGAACGAAGACAAGCTCTACCGCGACGCCGCCGCCCTCCTTGCAAGGGTCGCTGAAGACAAGCTCGCGCCCAGCGGCATCGTGCTCTATGGCTATTCGATGGGCACTGGGATCGCGAGCTACGTCGCGGCGAAGTCGAAGCCGGTCGGTGTCGTTTTGGAAGCGCCATTCACCTCGTTTCGCGATATCGTCGGGCACAACGCCCGGCGCATGCCGCTGTGGCTGGTTCGTACGCGATTCGACACGCAATCCCGTTTCGCGTCGATCGACGCTCCCATTCTTCTTCTCGCCGGCGAACGCGATACGGTGACGCCGCCGATCTTCGCGACGCTGTTGGCCTCGATCAACGAGGGGCTGTCGAGACTGCATGTGTTTCCAGAAGCGGCGCATGACGACATGTTCGAACATGGCGCGTGGGAGGCCGTGTCGAGTTTCCTCGGAGGTCTCCAGGAACTCGCGGTGCCGCCGGCGGCTGCGATGGATATTCTCTCGCCAGAATAGCCTGACGATACCCGTGCTTGAATGCGGCCGCGGTTTGGGGCACACCGCGCCGATGCAAAAGTCTGACCGACGCGCACTTGACCACCTCGTCCTTCCGACGGTCGATCTGTCGATCGCGCGGGAGCGCCTGGCGTCGCTTGGATTCACGGTTGCGCCAGAAGGCGTGCATCCGTTTGGTACAGCGAATGTCTGCGTCTACTTTGCTGACGAGACATTTCTGGAATCGCTTGCGGTCGCCGATCCGGCAGTGGCAGATGAAGCTGCCGCAAACGGCAATGTCTTCGTTGCGCGCGACCGGGCATTTCGGGCAGCGCGGGGGGACGAGGGCTTTTCGGCGGTCGTTTTGGCCTCCACCGACGCCGATGCGGACCATGCCGCCTTTGTCGAGGCGGGGAGTTCGGCAGGCCAACGGCTCGATTTTTCGCGCGGTTACACGGACGCACAGGGTGCCGCGCGGACCGTCTCGTTCAGGCTGGCTTTGGCCGCACCGGATTCGGAACCTGATGCGTTCTTCTTCACTTGCGAGCGCGTCGATGCTCCTGCCGGCGGGCGAGGCGCGCTTGCCGTTCATCCAAATGGCGTGACCGGCATTTCGCGCGTCGTCGCAATTGCGGATGAACCAGCGCGGTTCAGCCCGTTTTTCTCGACATTCGTCGGCTCTGATCCTGTCAGCGATACCGGTGGCGTTTCCGTCGGATCGGGGAGGGGCTCGATCTCCGTGCTCACGCCGCAAACCGGCGCCGACCTGCTGGGTCTCGAGCCGAAGCGGGCGAACGGGCTCGTCCTGCACGCCATAATCTTTACCGTTTCCGATCTCGCCACGGTCGCGCAAAGCCTTAGAAGCGGCGGGATCGGCTTCGAACACCACGACCGTATGATCGTGGTTCCAGCTTCGCCCGGGCAGGGCGCCGTTTTTGCCTTTGAGGTGCACGCATGACCCAACCAAACGCCACGGTCGTCGCTGGCTCGGCCAGCTTCAGCAATTCCGCCCCGCTGACCTTGATCGCGGGCCCGTGCCAGCTCGAATCGCGGCAACACGCATTCGACATGGCAGGCGCGCTGAAGGACATCTGCACCGGCCTTGGGATCGGTCTCGTCTACAAATCCTCGTTCGACAAGGCCAACCGTACCTCGCTTGGCGGCACGCGCGGCGCAGGACTGGATGCGGCATTGCCGGTCTTCGCCGACCTGCGCAAGGAATTCGGGCTGCCGGTTCTGACCGACGTCCACACTGAGGAACAGTGCGCGATCGTGGCGGAGGTGGTGGATATCCTGCAGATCCCCGCTTTCCTGTCGCGCCAGACCGATCTGCTGATCGCCGCTGCCAAGACAGGCAAGATCGTCAACGTGAAAAAGGGGCAATTCCTCGCGCCGTGGGACATGAAAAACGTGGTCGCCAAGATCACGGACTCCGGCAACCGGAACGTGCTCGTCACGGAGCGCGGCGCGTCCTTTGGCTACAACACACTCGTGTCCGACATGCGCTCGCTTCCGATCATGGCGGAGATGGGCGCGCCCGTGATCTTCGATGCGACGCATTCCGTGCAACAACCCGGAGGGCAAGGAGGATCAACCGGCGGGGAACGGCGCTTTGTCGAAACGCTGGCGCGCGCCGCAGTCGCCGTGGGCGTCGCAGGCGTGTTCATCGAGACGCATCAAGATCCCGACAATGCACCCTCCGACGGACCGAACATGGTGCCGCTCAAGGATATGCCTCGGCTCCTCGAGACGCTGATGGCGTTCGATCTTGTATCCAAGCAGATCGCCTGACGCCCGCCTCCCGCCGTTCAGAATTCTCCGGAACTTCGCGGCCCGTTCCTCATTGAAAAGGGACAGGCGAGGGAGCCAACAAGGAGAAGAACAATGGCAACTGCGACAGGACATACCGCTGCGATTCAGGCTTCGCGCGTGATCGGCACCGAGGTCTACAACACCGAAGGGAAAAACATCGGGCGGATCGAGGATGTGATGCTGGACAAAACATCCAACAACATCATGTTCGCCGTGATCGGTTTTGGCGGATTCCTCGGTATCGGCGAGAAATACCACGCAATTCCATGGGCTTCGCTCGACTACGAAGAGCACCGCGGCGGATATGTCGTCCCCTTCAGCAAGGACCAGCTCCAGGCTGCTCCGGTGCATGAGATCAACGAATTGACCGGCGGCGACGGCTACAAGGCCCGCGACGCGTCCTACGACTACTACAAGGTCCCGCCCTACTGGATCTGACGTAACGTCGAACCATCCTTACGAGAAAGCCCTGCGGATTCCGCGGGGCTTTTTCATGTTGGCATGGGCGGACGAGAACAGGCTGAAGGTGCTCGCACGATTGCCTCCGACCGGTGGTTTGGGTAAGACGGCGCGACCTCGCATGACCTCACCCAAAGGAACATCGACATGACCGCAATCATCGACATCATCGGCCGGGAAATCCTCGACAGCCGTGGCAATCCGACCGTCGAGGTGGATGTCATCCTCGAAGACGGCTCGATGGGCCGGGCGGCCGTTCCCTCCGGCGCTTCCACCGGTGCGCATGAGGCGATGGAACTGCGCGACGGCGGAGCGCGCTATCTCGGAAAGGGCGTCAAGGGCGCGGTCGATGCCGTCAATGGAGAGCTCTTCGAGGCGATCGGTGGGCTCGACGCCGAAAACCAGATCCAGATCGACCGGGCGATGATCGATCTCGACGGCACGCACAACAAGTCGCGCCTTGGCGCGAACGCCATTCTCGGCGTGTCGCTTGCCGTGGCGAAGGCTGCGGCGTCCGCGTCCAACCTCCCGCTCTACCGCTATGTGGGTGGTGCCGGTGCGCATGTTCTTCCCGTGCCGATGATGAACATCATCAATGGCGGTGCGCATGCCGACAACCCGATCGATTTCCAGGAATTCATGATCATGCCGGTCGGCGCGGAAACGTTCCGCGAGGGGCTTCGGTGGGGTGCGGAAATCTTCCACACGCTCAAGAAGAGCCTGAAGGATGCCGGTCATAACACCAATGTCGGCGACGAAGGCGGCTTCGCACCGAACCTGAAGAGCGCGCAGGCAGCGCTCGACTTCGTCATGGCCTCGATCGAGAAGGCTGGCTACAAGCCCGGCGAACAGGTCGGCATCGCGCTCGACTGCGCGGCTACCGAGTTCTTCAAGGACGGCAACTACGTCTATGAAGGCGAGAAGAAGACCCGCGCCCCCAAGGCGCAGGCAAAGTACCTCGCGAAGCTCGCCGCCGACTATCCGATCATCTCGATCGAGGACGGCATGTCGGAGGACGATTGGGACGGCTGGAAGACGCTCACCGACCTGTGCGGCAGCAAGGTCCAGCTCGTGGGCGACGATCTCTTCGTGACCAACTCGGCGCGGCTCAAGGACGGCATCAAGATGGGTGTCGCCAACTCCATCCTGGTCAAGGTCAACCAGATCGGTACGCTGACGGAGACGCTTGACGCGGTCGAGACCGCGCATAAGGCGGCCTATACGGCGGTGATGTCGCATCGCTCGGGCGAGACCGAGGACTCCACGATCGCCGACCTCGCGGTTGCGACCAATTGCGGGCAGATCAAGACCGGGTCGCTTGCACGCTCGGACCGGCTGGCGAAGTACAACCAGCTCCTGCGTATCGAGGAGCAGCTTGGCAAGCATGCGCGTTACGCCGGAAAATCGATCCTGAAGGGCTGAGGCGAGGCAAAGGGGCGGTATGGTAACCGCCCCTTAAGCATGATCGTGCCAGATGGAGCGATTGTCGAAGGACGTCGCTTCCATGTGGACTCGCCAGAAAAAGAAACGCAACACCGGCGCTCTCATCGTGCCGGCGATCGCCGCCGTGTTCCTCTCCTATTTCGGCTTCCATGCCTTTCACGGCGAGTATGGCATTTACTCCAAGTACCGCCTCGAAGAGCGCGTCGCCGGGCTCGAAGCCAATCTGGCGCGTGTGACCGCCGAGCGGACGCATCTGGAGCAGCGCGTGCAGCTCCTGCATGACGGCACGCTCGAGAAGGACATGCTGGACGAACACGCCCGCCGCTCCCTCAATCTCGCGCTTCCCGGCGAAATCATCATCATGCGGCCGCGCTCTTCGAATTAATCGAATTTCGGTTAATCAACCAATAGACGTGTAATTAGAGTTGCTTACGCGCATACAAGCCATGCATTTTTCCGCATGGCGGATCGCCTGAGGTCATGGTAGCCTTTCCTTATATGCGGGGAGGAACTTACCTCCCATAGTCCGCAAAGAGACGCGAACAGGGAGTGATCGATGGCGACAGCCGCCAGGAAGACGTCCGCCAAATCCAAGGCCGACGCAAAATCCCAGCCTGCATTGAAGACGCCGCTGCCGGCAAAATTCTCGAAAGAGGATGAGTTGAAGGCGTATCGCGACATGCTCCTGATTCGGCGCTTTGAGGAGAAGGCCGGCCAGCTCTACGGAATGGGCTTCATCGGCGGTTTCTGCCACCTCTATATCGGGCAGGAAGCGGTCGTGACCGGCATGAAGATGGCGCTCATCGAGGGCGACCAGATGATCACCGCCTACCGCGACCATGGTCATATGCTTGCGATGGACATGAGCCCGCGCGGCGTGATGGCCGAGCTCACCGGACGCCGTGGAGGTTACTCCAAGGGCAAGGGCGGCTCGATGCACATGTTCTCCAAGGAGAAGAATTTCTACGGTGGGCATGGCATCGTCGGTGCGCAGGTGTCGCTTGGCACGGGGCTCGCATTCGCCAACCGCTATCGCGGCAACAAGAATGTCTCGCTGACCTATTTCGGTGACGGCGCTGCAAACCAGGGCCAGGTCTACGAGAGCTTCAACATGGCGTCGCTGTGGAAGCTGCCGGTGATCTACATCATCGAGAACAATCGCTATGCGATGGGCACCTCGGTAAGCCGCTCGTCGGCCGAGACCGATTTCTCGCAGCGCGGCCTGTCCTTCCGCATTCCCGGGATCCAGGTGGACGGCATGGACGTTCGCGCGGTCAAATCCGCCGGCGAACTCGCCGTCGAGCATTGCCGCTCGGGCGCGGGGCCGATCATCCTCGAGATGCAGACCTACCGCTATCGCGGTCACTCCATGTCGGATCCGGCAAAGTACCGCTCCAAGGACGAAGTGCAGAAGATGCGCTCCGAGCATGATCCGATCGAGCAGGTGAAGGCGCGGCTTCTCGAAGCCAAGTGGTCCACCGAGGACGATCTGAAGGCGCTCGACAAGGAAGTTCGCGACATCGTCGCGGATGCGGCCGACTTCGCCCAGACCGACCCTGAGCCGGATCCGTCCGAGCTCTACACGAACATCCTGCTCTAGGGGAGGCGGACAATGCCGATCGAAATCCTGATGCCGGCCCTCTCTCCGACGATGGAGGAGGGCAATCTTTCGAAATGGGTCAAGAAGGAAGGCGACAAGGTCGCCCCCGGCGACGTGATCGCCGAGATCGAGACCGACAAGGCGACGATGGAAGTGGAAGCCGTCGATGAAGGCGTACTGGGCAAGATCCTGGTCGCCGAGGGTACTGAAGGCGTGAAGGTGAATACGCCGATCGCCACCCTGCTGGTGGATGGCGAGAGCGCCGACGATGCCAAGGCCGTGCCGGCCAAAAGCGAGCCGAAGGCCGATGCGGATACGGCGCCTGCGGCCGATTCCGACGCCGGCGGAAAGGCCCGCGAGGCTTCCGACGAGCCGACCGCGAAGAAGGATGCCGCCGTTCCGGCTGCGCCCAAGGTCGATGTCGCCGCAGATCCGGACATCCCGTCGGGCACCGAAATGGTTCCGACCACCGTTCGCGAAGCGCTTCGCGATGCGATGGCTGAGGAAATGCGCCGCGATGAAGACGTCTTCATCATGGGCGAGGAGGTGGCCGAGTACCAGGGCGCCTACAAGATCACCCAGGGGCTGCTCCAGGAATTCGGCGCGCGCCGGGTGGTCGATACCCCGATCACCGAGCACGGTTTCGCCGGTGTGGGTGTCGGTGCGGCAATGGCCGGCCTGAAGCCGATCGTTGAATTCATGACGTTCAACTTCGCGATGCAGGCGATCGACCAGATCGTCAATTCGGCCGCGAAGACCCTCTACATGGCGGGCGGCCAGATGGGCGCGCCGATCGTGTTCCGCGGACCGAACGGCGCGGCAGCGCGCGTCGGCGCGCAGCACTCGCAATGCTACGCGGCCTGGTACGGGCACATTCCCGGCCTCAAGGTCGTCATGCCGTACTCGGCTGCGGATGCGAAGGGGCTCCTCAAGGCTGCGATCCGCGATCCGAACCCGGTCATCTTCCTCGAAAACGAAATCCTCTACGGCCAGACCTTCGATGTGCCGAAGCTCGACGATTTCGTGCTGCCGATCGGCAAGGCGCGTGTGCACAAGCAGGGCAAGGACGTGACGATCGTCTCCTTCGGCATCGGCATGACCTATGTCGTCAAGGCCGAGGCCGAGTTGCGCGCCATGGGCCTCGATGTCGAGATCATCGACCTGCGCACGATTCGCCCACTCGATTTCGACACGATCCTGACCTCGGTCAAGAAGACGAACCGTCTCGTGGTGGTCGAAGAGGGCTTCCCGCAATCTTCGGTCGGCGATCACATCGCCAGCCAGGTGATGCAGCGCGCGTTCGATCATCTCGACGCTCCGGTGATCACCATTGCGGGCAAGGACGTGCCGATGCCCTATGCGGCGAACCTCGAGAAGCTGGCACTTCCGAATGTCGGTGAGGTCGTCGAGGCGGTGAAAGCCGTCACGTACCGGAGCTGAGGGAGGCCAACATGCCGATAGAGATCACCATGCCGGCCCTCTCGCCCACGATGGAAGAGGGCAATCTCGCCAAATGGCTGGTCAAGGAAGGCGACAAGGTTTCGCCTGGCGACGTTCTGGCCGAGATCGAAACCGATAAGGCGACGATGGAAGTCGAGGCCGTCGATGAGGGCACTGTTGCCAAGCTCGTCGTTGCGGCCGGCACGGAGGGCGTCAAGGTCAACGCGGTGATCGCGATCCTCGCGGAAGAAGGCGAGGACGCAAGTGCCGCCGCCAAGGGCAGCGGCAAGGCTGAGGCCAAGGCGGAAGCGCCCAAGGAAGACGCCAAGCAGGAGCAGCCCACTGCGGCGAAGCCGGAGGAAAAGGCGGAGAAGCCTGCTGCTGCAGAGGCAAAGCCTGCCGTGAAGGACGAGCCGCAAAGCGGCGAGCGCACCTTCGCGTCGCCGCTTGCGCGCCGCATCGCCAAGGATGCCGGCGTGGATGTCTCCGCGATCCAGGGCTCCGGCCCCAAAGGGCGCGTCGTGAAGGCAGACGTCGAGGCGGCAATTTCCGGCGGCGGTGCGAAGTCGACTTCCGCTGCGGCTCAGCCGGGCACTGCTGCCGCGTCTGCTCCGAAGGCGATGTCGGACGATGCCATTCTCAAGCTCTTCGAAGAAGGGTCCTACGAACTCGTCCCGCATGACAACATGCGCAAGACGATCGCGCGTCGTCTCGTCGAAGCCAAGACCACGATCCCGCATTTCTATCTGACGCTGGATTGCGAACTCGACGCGCTTTTGGCTCTGCGCAAACAGTTGAACGATGCGGCACCGGTCAAGAAGACCGACAAGGGCGAAGAGCCTGCCTACAAGCTTTCGGTCAACGACCTTGTCATCAAGGCGATGGCGATGGCGCTGATGGCCGTGCCCGACGCGAATGCGTCGTGGAGCGAAGGCGGCATGTTGAAGCACAAGCACGCCGATGTCGGCGTGGCAGTGTCCATTCCCGGCGGCCTGATCACGCCGATCGTGCGCAAGGCCGACCAGAAGTCGCTCTCGGCGATCTCCAACGAGATGAAGGACATGGCTGCCCGCGCCCGCAACCGCAAGCTCAAGCCCGAGGAATATCAGGGGGGCACGACGGCGGTTTCCAACCTCGGCATGTTCGGCATCAAGGATTTTGCAGCGGTCATTAATCCACCGCACGCAACGATCCTGGCGGTCGGCGCGGGCGAGGAGCGGGCCGTGGTGAAGAACGGCGAGATCAAGGTCGCAACCGTGATGTCCGTGACCCTCTCTACGGATCATCGTGCAGTCGATGGCGCGCTCGGCGCCGAGCTGCTCGGCGCGTTCAAGAAGTATATCGAGAATCCGATGGGAATGCTGGTTTAAGTCCGGGCGTGGTGCCCGGATAATCCGGAGGTATGTCCATGGCTGTCGTCGTGCATCGTGAAAAGCTTCGGAATTCCTGGGTGTGGATGGCTGTTCTGGCCATCATATCGCTCGTAGGCGGCGTATTGGCGCTTCTCAACCCGTTCGCGGCGACGCTCGCCGCAACGCTGATGGCCGGCTGGGTGTTCAGCCTTCTGGGTGCGGTTCAGATCATCCAGTCGTTTCGTATGCAGGGTTGGGGCGGATTCATCTGGTCGATGCTGTTCGGCGTCCTGACCCTCGTGGTCGGGCTGTCGCTGATCTTCGATCCGCTTGCGGGAATGGTTTCGCTGACGCTTCTGGTGGCGGTGCTGTTCATCGCCACGGGCGCGGTGAAGATCATGTACTCGTTCTCGCTGCGCTCGGTGTCGGGATGGGGCTGGATCTTGTTTTCCGGCATCGTTTCGCTGGCGCTCGGCGTGATGATCCTTGCCGACTTTCCGTTCTCGGCGTCGTCGATCCTCGGTATCCTGCTCGGGGTCGAACTGATCTCGAACGGCGTGCTCTTCCTGTTCATCGCGCTCGGTCTGCGCAGACTTTGATCGTGCAGTGAGGGCGTGCGGATGAAAACGATCCTCTGTTACGGCGACTCGCTGACATGGGGCTACGACGCGGAGACGCAGGACCGTCATCCGCTAGACGTTCGCTGGCCGAGCGTCCTTCAGTCGCTTCTGGGCGATGGCGTGGAGGTCATCGCCGAAGGCCTGAACGGGCGGACCACTGCGTTTGACGATCATCTGGCTGCCGCCGACCGGAACGGCGCAAGCGTCCTTCCGACCATCCTGATGACGCACGCGCCGCTTGACCTGGTGATCCTGATGCTCGGCGCCAACGACATGAAGCCGTTCATCTGCGGCCACGCGATCGGCGCGAAACAGGGCATGCAGCGCCTGATCAATCTCGTGCGCCTGCATCCCTATCCATTCGGCGCGGCGGCGCCGGAGGTTCTGATCGTCTCGCCGCCGGCTTTGTCGGAGACGGCCGATCCGGATTTCGCGGCGATCTTCTCGGGCGGTGTCGAGCAGTCGCAGATGCTGGCAAGCTTCTATTCCGATCTTGCCGATCTCGAGGATTGCGGCTTCTTCGATGCGGGCTCCGTCGCCCGTACGTCGCCGACCGATGGCGTCCATCTGGACGCCGACAATACACGCGCCATCGGCAAGGGGCTGGAGCCCATTGTGCGGATGATGCTGGGAATCTGATCGAGGAGAATGCGTGTGGCTGCCACTTACGACGTCATCATCATCGGTGCGGGGCCAGGCGGCTACGTCGCCGCGATCCGGGCGGCGCAGCTCGGGCTCAAGACGGCGATCGTGGAGCGCGAACATCTGGCCGGCATCTGTTCGAACTGGGGCTGCATCCCGACCAAGGCCTTGCTGCGCTCGGCCGAGGTCATGCATCTGGCCAGCCATGCCAAGGATTACGGGCTGACCATCGAAGGCACGGTGAAGCCCGACCTCAAAGGCATCGTCGAACGCTCGCGCGGCATTGCGGCGCGCATGAATGGCGGCGTCGGCATGCTCATGAAGAAGAACAAGGTCGATGTCATCTGGGGCGAGGCCAAGCTCACCAAGGCCGCATCCGGCGACAAGCCTGGCGAGATCACCGTCTCCAAGACGAGCAAGAAGCCCATGGAGCCGCAGGTTCCGGCCCCGAAGAACACCTTGGGGGAGGGGACTTATGCGGCAAAGCACATCATTGTCGCGACCGGCGCACGGCCGCGCACGCTTCCAGGCATCGAGCCGGACGGCAAGCTGATCTGGACCTATTTCGAGGCGATGGTGCCGGCCGCCATGCCGAAGTCGTTGCTGGTCATGGGGTCTGGCGCGATCGGCATCGAGTTCGCATCGTTCTATCGCACCATGGGCGTCGACGTGACGGTGGTCGAACTGATGCCGCAGATCATGCCGGTCGAAGATGCGGAAATCTCGAAATTCGCGCAAAAGCGGTTCGAGAAGCAGGGCTTGAAGTTCGTTCTCGAGGCCAAGGTAACGAAGGTCGAGAAAGGCAAGGACACGGTCACCGCCCACATCGAGAAGAAGGACGGGTCCGTCGAGAAGCTCACTGCCGATCGGCTGATTTCGGCGGTCGGTGTCCAGTGCAACACCGAAAATCTCGGCCTTGAGGATGTCGGCGTAAAGCTCGAACGCGGCGCGATCGCCATCGATGGCTATGGACGCACGAACGTCGCGGGCATCTACGCGATCGGCGACGTTGCCGGGCCGCCGATGCTCGCGCACAAGGCGGAGCACGAAGGCGTCATCTGCGTCGAGAAGATTGCGGGCCACGACGTTCATCCGCTCGACCGCGCATTGGTCCCCGGCTGCACCTACTGCACTCCCCAGGTGGCCTCGGTGGGGTTGACGGAAGCCAAGGCGAAAGAGGCTGGGCATGATATCCGGGTCGGCAGGTTCCCGTTCGTGGCAAACGGCAAGGCCGTCGCTCTCGGCGAAGACCAGGGGCTGGTTAAAACGATCTTCGACAAGAAGACCGGTCAGCTTCTCGGCGCGCACATGGTCGGCGCAGAAGTCACCGAACTCATACAGGGTTTCGTCGTGGCAATGAATCTTGAGACGACGGAAGAAGAACTGATGCACACGATCTTCCCGCACCCCACCCTGTCCGAGATGATGAAGGAAAGTGTTCTGGACGCGTATGGCAAGGCGCTGAACATTTAAGTCGCTAATGCAGCGGCAGTTTTTCGGCTCGCGGGAACCAGTGTCCGGCAGAGGCGTTTATCACGCGGAATGATCCCCGAACACGCGAGGAGATGGGTGATGGATCTCAACGGAATGGGCCTTTTGGGCGCAATCATCGTCGGCGGCCTTGCCGGCTGGCTGGCCGAACAGTTCATGAAGAGCAACATGGGCATTCTCATGAACATCGTGCTCGGCATCATTGGCGCGGCAGCGCTCAACTTCCTCCTGAGCGTGTTGGGTATCTATACCGGCACCGGTATTCTGATCTACCTCATCGTCGGGTTCATCGGTGCCTGCATCCTGATTGCGATCGGGCGCGCTGTCCGGCGCTAGACGCAGCCGAGACCTGCATTTCGACAAGGCCGCCATGCTCGTGGCGGCCTTACATTTTTGTGCTGCGAACCCTATAGTACCGTGATGCGGAAGGGCTTTTTCCCTTTCGGGATTCGCAGCGGAGCAGACATGGTCACCGTCCTCGACACCGTCTCCACACAGGCACGGCCACGCCATCCTGAAAAGGCGCATCGCCCCGATCAGGAGGTGCTGCGCAAGCCGGAATGGATTCGTGTCAAAGCGCCTGTGTCGAAGGGTTATCTCGAGACGCGAGAGATCGTTAAGTCGCACCGTCTTGTGACTGTCTGCGAAGAGGCTGGCTGCCCGAATATTGGCGAATGCTGGGAGAAGAAGCACGCCACCTTCATGATCATGGGCGAGATTTGCACCCGCGCCTGCGCGTTCTGCAATGTCGCGACCGGAATCCCCACCGCACTCGACCCGGACGAACCCGAAAACGTCGCCAAGGCCGTCGCCAAGATGGGCCTTAGCCATGTGGTGATAACGTCGGTCGATCGCGACGATCTTGCCGATGGCGGTGCGCAGCATTTCGCCGACGTCATCCATGCCATCCGCGCGACATCGCCCAACACGACGATTGAAATCCTGACGCCGGACTTCCTGCGCAAGGATAGCGCACGAGCGCTCGAAATCGTCGTCGCGGCGAGGCCCGACGTCTTCAACCACAATCTCGAAACCGTCCCGTCGAACTATTTGACCGTTCGGCCGGGTGCGCGCTACTTCCATTCGATCCGCCTGCTTCAGCGGGTCAAGGAGATCGACCCCACCATCTTCACCAAGTCCGGCATCATGGTCGGGCTCGGCGAAGAGCGGAACGAAATCCTGCAACTCATGGATGACCTTCGGTCCGCACAGGTCGATTTCATGACCATCGGGCAGTATCTCGCCCCCTCCAAGAAGCATCACCCGGTGAAGGCGTTCGTAACGCCCGACGAATTCCGGTCGTACGAGACAGTGGCGTATGCGAAGGGCTTCCTGATGGTCGCATCCAGCCCGCTCACGCGCTCGTCGCATCATGCCGGCGAGGATTTCGAGCGGCTGCGGGCCAACCGTGCTGCCAAGATCGCAGCGGCCGTCTGATCCCATGCCGAAATACGAAACGACGAGACGGGTCTCGCACACGCCTGACGAGATGTTCGCGCTGGTTGCCGATGTCGAGAGTTATCCCGAATTCCTGCCGATGTGCGAGGCTCTGAACGTGCGCTCGCGCAAGGAGCGCGACGGCGTGACACTGCTCGTCGCCGACATGACTGTCGGATACAAGGCGATCAAGGAGACCTTCACCAGCCAGGTCGTTCTGAAGCCCGAGGAAAACCGCATCGACGTCAAATATGTCGACGGGCCGTTCAAATACCTCAACAATCTCTGGCGCTTCGAAGCGTTGCCCGGTGGCGGTACCACGATCCACTTCTTCATCGACTACGAATTCAAAAGCCGGATTCTCGGCGCCTTGATGGGGGCGATGTTCGATCGCGCGTTCCGCATGTTCGCGGAGGCGTTCGAGAAGCGCGCCGACGTCGTCTACGGACGGCGCGACGCGGGCGTCGCCTAATGCATGTCGCCCAAAAGTGGGAACCGGTTTTGGGACAACGACATGCATGAAAACAAGGACATAAAGCGCGGGAAGCGAATCTGAAAGATCGCGACGCGCTTTAGGCGGTCAGGTGAGGGCTCGTATGCCGAGTTCCAACGCGGTGCGAACTGTCTCCCGGCGAATGAAATCGCGCCCGCGATTGTCGAAGATGCGGTGTTCTGCGATGGGCTTCCGATCCTTGACCGCGACGCCGAACCAAACCAATCCCACCGGCTTTTCGGCACTGCCGCCATCCGGCCCGGCAATACCCGTCACGGATAGCGCGACACCAGCGTTCGAATGCGCCAACGCGCCGGCAGCCATCTCCAATGCGGTTTCGCGAGATACGGCGCCATAGGTGTCGAGCGTGTCTTGCGAGACGCCCAGCATCTCGATCTTCGCTGCGTTGGAATAGGTCACGAAGCCGCGGTCCACCATCGATGAAGACCCTGGAATGTCGGTCAAAAGCGCGATGATCAGTCCACCGGTACACGATTCGGCGGTGGCCGCGAGGATGCCGTGCGAAGCGCAGGTATCGAGAAACAATTGCGCGATCGGATCGAAGGGGGGCGTGGGGTCCATCATGTGGGCAACTCTCCGGGAAACACGACGGTCGCCGTGGCGATTGCGGCGATACCCTCTTCGCGCCCGAGAAAGCCAAGCCTCTCATTGGTCGTAGCCTTCACGGAGATGCGGTCGCGCGAAATCGACAGCATCTCGCCAAGCGCATCGGTCATCGCCTCACGGTGCGGGCCGATCTTGGGCGCTTCGCAGATAAGCGTGATATCGGCATTCGCGATGCGGCCCCCGCGCTCGCGCACGATGCGAACCGCTTCCGCGACGAAGATTTTGGAGGCCGCTCCCCTCCAACGCATGTCGGATGGCGGGAAGTGCGTGCCGATGTCACCCGCTCCGCATGTGGCGAGCAGGGCATCGGTCAGGGCGTGCAGCCCGACATCGGCATCGGAATGCCCCGACAGGCGCTTGTGGTGTGGAATCTCGACACCACAAAGCGTTACATGACCACCCTCATCGAATGCGTGAACGTCGTAGCCATTGCCGGTGCGCACATCTGGAAAGCTGTTCGCGGCTCGAAGCCTCGCATCCGCCATTTCAATGTCCCTTGCCCAGGTGAGTTTTATGTTGTCGGGCGAGCCCATGACGATCGTCACCGGGATACCTGCCCATTCGGCAATCGCCGCGTCGTCGGTGAAGTCGTCGCGGCCAGCCTCCGATGCCTGTTCATGTGCCGCGAGAATGGCTTTGAACGGGAACCCTTGGGGCGTCTGTGCGGCGAAAAGGCCGTCGCGCGATACCGTGCCGCTGACAACGCCGTTGTCGGCGGATTTCTTGATCGTGTCGGATACCGGCAATGCAGGCAGGCTCCCGCCGCCATGCTTCAGGCCGTCGAGAACGCGTTCCACCAGCGCATGATCGACGAAGGGACGCACGGCGTCATGGATCAGTGCAACGTCGATATCCGAGCCTGCTAGGGCCTGGAGTGCGAGCCGCGTCGATGATTGTCTGCTGGCACCGCCGTGAACGAGTGTCACCCTCGATGCCAGGCTGCCGGCGGCATCTGAAAACAGGGCTTCATCATCGGGATGAATAGCCACCGCAACACCTGCCACTGCGGGATGGTCCAGGAAGACTTCGAGCGTGTGCCGGATGATCGCCTTGCCGCCGATGCGTCGATATTGCTTCGGACCCTCGCTGGATTGGCCCGCGCGTTCCCCGCGTCCTGCCGCCACGATCACAATTCCGACTCTGCCTTCGCCCATCATCATCCCAAGGGGTTGCATTTGCGTCGGCCAAACGCTTAGTGGCGCCTGTGCGTCATGGCCAGTGCAATTCAGTCGCTGGCTTCCCGAAACGCATTTGGCAGTTGCACACACCCCTAATTCTGGTTACTGAATGTGCAAACTGCTCGTTTGCTTGGTTTTTGTGCATGCTTTCTCACGTTCGACTCGCGGAGCCCCTTGGTCTCGGCAGGCTCGTGATCGCCAACCGCGTGTTCCTTGCGCCCTTGTCGGGAATTACCGATGAGCCGTTCCGCAAACGCGCGGTGGCGCATGGGGCAGGGCTTGTCGTGTCCGAGATGGTCGCCAGCAGCGAACTGGCCAAGGGAAGACGCAATTCAGCGCTGCGTATCCGCCGCCCCGATGTGCCGATCCATGTCGTTCAGCTCGCCGGTCGCGACGCGGAGTGGATGGCGGAGGGCGCGCGGATCGCCGTCGGCGAGGGCGCCGACGTCATCGATATCAACATGGGTTGCCCTGCGAAGAAGGTGACGGGCGGCTATTGCGGATCGGCGCTCATGCGCGAGCCGGACCACGCGCTGTCGCTGATCGAAGCTGTCGTCGGCGCGGTGGACGTGCCGGTCACGGTCAAGATGCGGCTCGGCTGGGACGAAACGGCGCTCAACGCGCCGTCGATCGCAAAGCGCGCCGAGGACGCCGGGGTCCAACTGGTGACCGTGCATGGCCGCACACGCTGCCAGTTTTACAAGGGCCGGGCCGACTGGCGCGCAATCGCCCGCGTCAAACACGCTGTATCCATTCCGGTCGTCGCCAATGGCGACGTGACCTGCTTGGAGGATGCGGTTTCCATACTCACGCAATCGGGTGCCGATGCGGTCATGGTCGGTCGCGGACATTACGGAGCCCCATGGCTCGCCGGCTCCATCGCGGCAGCGGCAGATGGGCGAACACCGTCCGGCATACCGTCGGATTCGATCGAGATCGGTGACTACGTCATCGCGCATTACGAGGACATGTTGGACCTTTACGGAAAAGAACAGGGACTGCGCCATGCGCGCAAGCATCTCGGCTGTTACATGGATCGTCACGCGGCAGGCGCCGATGCGACGATGCGCAAGACCGTGATGACGTCCACGGATACCGCGACAGTCGTTTCAATGCTGCGCGCGGTGTTCGACGCGCGCGAATCCACCGATATGCGGAGCGCGGCATGAGCACGGGTCTTCCGGCCGGGGTCGATCCTGCAGCGATCGTCCTCAATACGATCCGCCATCCGGTGATCATGGTCTCGCCCGATGGAAAGATCGTCTTCGCGAATGCCGATGCGGAGGATTTCTTCCGGGCGAGCGCATCGGTGCTGGCGCGTGACGGGCTGGAGCGGTTCGTGCCGTTCGGCAGTCCGCTTCTGACGCTCGTGGAACAGGTGCGCGAGCGGCGGTCGCCGTTCAACGAATACCGCGTCGACATTTCGTCGCCGCGCCTCGGCGTCGAGCGCGTGGTCGACCTCTATGTCGCGCCGGTGCCCGAACTGCCCGGCTATGTCGTCGTGATGTTCCAGGAACGGTCGATGGCGGACAAGATCGACCGTCAGATGACGCATCGCGGCGCGGCACGCTCGGTCACAGGGCTGGCTGCGATGCTGGCCCATGAGATCAAGAACCCGCTTTCCGGCATTCGCGGCGCGGCGCAGCTTCTGGAGACCGCGGTTTCCGACGAGGATCGCGCCTTGACGCGACTGATCACGGACGAGACCGACAGGATCGTCTCGCTTGTCGATCGCATGGAGGTCTTTTCGGACGAGCGTCCGATCGACCGCCAACCGGTCAACATCCATGTCGTGCTCGACCATGTGAAGGCTATCGCGCGCAACGGCTTTGCAAGCCGCGTGAAGATCATCGAGGACTACGATCCATCGCTGCCGCCGGTCTATGCCAACCGCGACCAGCTCATCCAGGTGTTCCTCAATCTCGTGAAGAACGCCGCGGAAGCGATCGGCCATGATCCGGGCGGCGAGATCACGCTCTCGACCGCGTTCCGTCCGGGTATCAAGCTTTCCGTTCCGGGCACGCAGGACCGCGTATCGTTGCCGCTGGAGTTTTGTGTCCACGACAATGGGCACGGTGTGCCGGACGACATCCTGCCGATCCTGTTCGATCCGTTCATCACCACGAAGCCCAACGGTTCCGGCCTGGGCCTGGCCCTCGTCGCCAAGATCGTCGGCGAGCATGGCGGCGTGATCGAATGCGAATCCTCCTCGCGGGGGACCACGTTCCGCATTCTCATGCCGACATGGAAGGAACCGCGCAGTTTTGAAGATTATATCGAAGAGGAACACGCGGCATGACCATCCGCGGTAACATTCTTGTGGCCGACGACGACGCGGCCGTCAGGACGGTTCTCAACCAGGCGCTGTCGCGAGTTGGACACGAAGTCCGCGTCACCTCGAATGCATCGACCCTCTGGCGGTGGGTGGCGGCGGGCGAGGGCGATCTCGTCATCACCGACGTGGTGATGCCCGATGAGAACGCGTTCGACATGCTGCCGCGCATCAAGAAAGCACGGCCTGAACTGCCGGTTATCGTGATGAGCGCGCAAAATACGTTCATGACCGCGATCCGGGCATCCGAAACCGGCGCTTATGAATATTTGCCGAAGCCCTTCGATCTCACCGAACTGCTGACGATCGTCAACCGCGCTTTGTCGGAGCCGAAGCGGCTGGCGCCTGAGGTTCGCAACGACGAGCAGGGCGAAGCGATGCCGCTCGTCGGTCGTTCCGTGGCGATGCAGGACATCTACCGCATGCTCGCACGCATGATGCAGACGGACCTGACCGTGATGATCACGGGCGAATCCGGCACCGGAAAGGAGCTCGTTGCGCGCGCGCTCCACGAGTATGGCCGCCGCCGCAACGGGCCTTTCGTGGCAATCAACATGGCCGCGATCCCGCGCGATCTCATCGAATCGGAACTGTTCGGACACGAGAAGGGCGCGTTTACCGGCGCGCAGAACAGGTCGACAGGCCGCTTCGAGCAGGCGGAAGGCGGGACACTGTTCCTCGACGAGATCGGCGACATGCCGATGGAGGCACAGACGCGTCTGCTGCGTGTGCTTCAGCAGGGCGAGTACACGACGGTCGGCGGACGCACGCCGATCCGCACTGACGTCCGCATCGTGGCGGCGACCAACAAGGATCTGCGCACGCTGATCAATCAGGGCCTGTTCCGCGAAGACCTGTTCTACCGGTTGAACGTGGTGCCTCTGCGCCTGCCTGCGCTGCGCGAGCGATCGGAGGATTTGCCGGACCTCGTGCGGCACTTCTTCAAACTCGGCGAGAAGGAAGGTTTGCAGACCAAGCGGATCGACAATGCCGGCCTGGAACTGATGAAGCGCTATGGCTGGCCGGGAAACGTCCGCGAACTCGAAAATCTCGTTCGCCGGCTTGCCGCGCTCTATCCCCAGGACGAGATTTCCGCCGAGATCATCGAGACCGAGTTGCGCGCTGCCGAGACGATCCCGTCCGGCAACAACAACGGAATGCTCCCGGACGATGTCACGATCGCCCAGGCGGTGGAGCACTACCTCCAGCGGTATTTCGGAAGCTTCGGCGGCGATCTCCCGCCGCCGGGCCTCTACCAGCGCGTCCTTGCGGAAGTCGAGTATCCGCTGGTGCTTGCATCGATGACCGCGACGCGCGGAAATCAGATCAAGGCGGCCGAGCTTCTGGGCCTCAACCGCAACACGCTGCGCAAGAAAATCCGGGAACTGGGCGTCAACGTCTATCGCGCCTCGAAATAGCCTTCAGCGGTGCCGAATGGGTGGGCCTGGCGACAAGTTTGTTGCATAATCGCCACAATGCGTTGCATAGGTGCAACGCGTGATGGACGGTTGACCGAATCCCGATGGCGCTTCAAACCCCTGCAATAGATGGACATGCCTACGGACAGGCTCAAGCCGCCGACACTCGTCGTCTGCTCGCCCTTCCGGGCATTGCCACGATCGTCGGCGCGCTCATAACTGCGGGTCTGTCGTTCGCGGTTTTGCTGGGCCTCACACCGATCACGCCCGACGAGACCACAACACTCACGCTCATCGCGATCAATGCTGGATTCATCCTGCTGTTGATCGCGCTGATTTTGCGTGAGGTCCATCGCATCGTGATGGCCCGCAGACGCGGGAAAGCCGCGTCTCGCCTGCATGTGCGCATCGTTACGATGTTTGCCCTGGTGGCGGCTATCCCTGCCATGCTGGTGGCGATCGTCGCCTCGGTCACGCTCGATCTCGGCCTCGATCGCTGGTTCGAAATCCGCACCAAAGTGATCATCAACTCCTCGCTTTCGATCGCCGAGGCCTACGTGATCGAAAATGCCCGCAATTTGCAGGGCACGACGTTGTCGATGGCGTATGACCTCGACGCCAACCGAACGCTTTATGGCCTCGATAGAACAGGTTTTCGCACGTTCCTCAGCGAGCAGGCGCGCGGTCGCGCCTTGCAGCATGCCGCGCTCATTCGTGCTGATGGCTCGGTCGTCATGGAAGCGGAAACGACCGCGAGCAGTGACATGCCGGCGCCGCCTATCGAGGCGGTACAAACCGCCAGCGACGGCTTGCCGGTTCTGATTCCGCCCGGAGTTCGGAGCCTCGTCGGCGCGATCATCAAGCTGCGGCAGTTCGAGGATACCTATCTCTACACGATCCGCGAGATGGATGCGGAAGTCATCCGGGCCCGGCAGATCGTCCGGGCGAACACGGATGAGTATCGCGCGCTCGAGAACAATCGCCTGAGCACCCAAGTGGCATTCGCCCTGATCTATCTCGGCGTTACGCTCTTGATCGTTCTGTCGGCCATCTGGACCGGCATCGCGGTAGCGGACCGGATCGTACGCCCGATCCGGCAGTTGATCGGCGCCGCCGATGAAGTCGCGACCGGCAATCTCGATGTCGCGGTGCCCATCCGGCAGTCGGACGGCGATGTCGCGTCGCTGGGCGATACGTTCAACAAGATGATTCTGCAGCTCAAATCGCAGCGCACCGAGCTCGTCGGAGCCAAGGACCTCATCGATGAGCGCCGCCGGTTCTCCGAGGCGGTGCTGGCGGGCGTGACCGCAGGCGTTATCGGTGTCGATCAGGATGGGGTGGTGTCGATCATCAACCGATCCGCGGAGAGAATGCTCACCGTGCGCACGGATACCGCGCTTGGGCGACCATTGGTCGAGGTGCTGCCGCATGTCGGTCGTGTCTACGAACTGGGACGCGCATCCGGCAGACCGGTCTACCGCGAACAGGTCACGTTCTATCGTGGAGGGGCGGAGCGCACCTTCAACATCCAGGTGACGATCGAAGACGATGGCGCGGACGGCACCGCGACATCCTACGTCGTAACCGTCGACGACATCACAGACCTCTTGCAGGCGCAGCGTTCCTCGGCCTGGGCCGATGTCGCGCGGCGCATCGCGCATGAGATCAAGAACCCGCTCACGCCCATCCAGCTCTCGGCCGAACGCATCCGGCGGCGTTTCGGCAAGGTCATTACCGAAGATCGCGACATCTTCGACCAGTGCACCGAGACGATCATCCGCCAAGTCGGCGACATCGGGCGCATGGTCGATGAATTCTCGGCGTTCGCGCGCATGCCGAAGCCGGATATGCAGATCGTCGATCTGCGCGAGCCGTTGCGCGAGGCGTCGTTCCTGGTCGAAGTCAGCCGCGCCGACATCAAGTTCGAGCGCGATTTCGGCAGCGAGCGGCTCATGGGCACGTTCGACAGCCGGCTCCTCAGTCAGGCGTTCGGCAATCTCATCAAGAATGCAGCCGAGGCGATCGAATCGGCCGAAGCGGAGACCGGCCTTGCCGGCGTCATTCGCGTCAGTGCGACGAAATCCGGCGATCAGATCACGGTCGACGTCATCGACAACGGTCGGGGGCTGCCGCGCGAGAACCGGCAGAGATTGCTCGAGCCGTACATGACGACACGCGAAAAGGGCACGGGCCTCGGTCTCGCTATCGTCAAGAAGATCATAGAGGACCACGGCGGCAGGCTCGAACTGCACGACGCGCCGGCGTCTTTCCATGGTGGCCGGGGGGCCATGCTCCGTATCGTGTTGCCGGCTGTCGAAGCCGGGGCAGGCGGAACGGTGGATGCTTCACGCGCCGCGCGCGCGACGAATGAAAAGGTAGAAAATGGCGTCTGACATTCTGATCGTAGACGATGAAGAAGACATTCGCGAACTGGTCGCAGGTATTCTCAGCGACGAAGGCCATGAGACACGCACGGCACATGATGCCGACAGCGCGCTCGCGGCGATTTCCGACCGCGCTCCGCGCCTCGTCTTCCTGGATATCTGGTTGCAAGGTTCGCGGCTCGACGGTTTGGCGCTGCTGGACGAGATCAAGCGGCTTCACCCCGGCCTGCCCGTGGTGATGATCTCCGGTCACGGCACGATCGAGACTGCGGTCTCTGCCATCCGGCGCGGGGCTTACGACTTCATCGAAAAGCCATTCAAGACGGACCGGCTCATCCTGATCGCGGAGCGTGCGCTGGAAACGTCGAAGCTGCGGCGCGAACTGTCCGATCTGAAGAAGCGCAGCGGTGAGACCTTCGATCTGATCGGCATGTCGGCCGCGATGACGCAGTTGCGCCAGACGATCGAACGGGTCGCGCCGACCAACAGCCGCGTGATGGTCATAGGTCCTTCCGGTTCAGGCAAGGAGCTGGTGGCGCGTGCGATTCATGCGCTGTCGACGCGCAAGGGCGGCCCGTTCGTGACCGTCAGCGCCGCGTCGATCACGCCGGAGCGCATGGAGATCGAGCTGTTCGGCACCGAGGGTAATGGCGGCGAACGCAAGGTCGGTGCGTTGGAGGAGGCGCATCGCGGTATCCTCTATATCGACGAGGTCGCCGACATGCCGCGCGAGACGCAGGGCAAGATCCTGCGCGTACTGGTCGACCAGCAGTTCGAGCGCGTCGGCGGTGCCAAACGGGTCAAGGTCGATGTCCGCATCATCTCCTCGAGCGCGCAGAACATCGAATCCCTGATCAAGCAGGGGCGGTTCCGCGAAGACCTCTATCACCGTCTCGCGGTCGTGCCCGTGATGGTGCCGGGCCTGTCGGAGCGTCGGGAGGACATTCCGTTCCTTGTCGATCATTTCATGCGCCAGATCGCCGGGCAGGCCGGCATCCGCATGCGCCGCATGGGCGACGACGCGCTTGCCGTGCTCCAGGCGCACAACTGGCCCGGCAATGTGCGCCAGTTGAAGAACAACATCGAGAGGCTCATGATCCTGGCGCGGGGCGACGAAGTCGATTCGCCCATCACCGCCGACCTGCTGCCGCAGGAGATCGGTGATGTGATGCCCCGGGCTCCAAACCAGTCGGACCAGCACATCATGGCACTGCCGCTGCGCGAAGCGCGCGAATTGTTCGAGAAGGAATATCTGCTCGCGCAGATCAACCGGTTCGGCGGAAACATCTCGCGCACCGCCGAGTTCATCGGCATGGAACGCTCGGCCCTTCACCGCAAGCTCAAGTCGCTCGGGGTCTAGATGCGCGTCATAATCTGCGGGGCGGGGCAGGTTGGATACGGCATCGCGGAGAAGCTGGCGTCCGAGAAAAACGACGTCTCAGTGATCGATACGTCGGCGGAACTGATCCGCAACGTACGCGATTCCCTCGACGTGCGCGGTTTCGTCGGCCATGGCTCGCACCCGGAGGTGCTGGAGCTTGCCGGTGCGCAGCAGGCCGACATGATCATCGCGGTGACTTTGTATGACGAGGTCAACATGGTCGCTTGTCAGGTTGCCCACTCGCTTTTCAACGTGCCGACGAAGATTGCCCGCATCCGTGCGCAGTCCTATTTGCGCCCGCACTACATGGATCTCTTTTCGCGCGAGCATCTGCCGATCGACGTGATCATCTCGCCCGAGCTCGAAGTCGGCGAAATGGTGATGCGCCGCATCGCCCTGCCGGGCGCGACCGACGTGGTCAGCTTCGCCGACGGCAAGATCGCGATGGTGGCGATCGAGTGCATGGAGGACTGCCCGGTCATCAACACACCGCTTTCGCAGTTGAGCGAGTTGTTTCCCGATCTCCTGTCGACCGTCATGGGCGTCTCGCGCGACGGAAAGCTCTTCGTGCCGCATTCCGCCGACCAGCTCGTGGCGGGCGATCTCGCTTATGTGGCGACTTCCAAGGATCAGGTGCGCCGCACGCTCGGCCTCTTCGGGCACGAAGAGAAGGAAGCAACTCGGATCGTTATCGCCGGTGGCGGCAATATCGGCCTCTACGTCGCGCGGACGATCGAGAACCGCAAGGGTCGAACGAAGGTCAAGATCATCGAGTCGGGCAGGGAGCGAGCGGTTGCGATCGCCGACGAGCTGCGGCGTACGGTCGTGCTTCACGGCAGTGCGCTGGACCACAAGCTCATGATGGAAGCCGACATCGGCGACGCCGATCTGATGATCGCGCTCACCAACGACGATCAGGTGAACATCCTCTCCAGCGTGCTGGCCAAGCAGCTTGGCTGCAAGGCAAATCTCGCCCTCATCAACAACCCGACCTATCACGATTTCACGTCGATGCTGGGTATCGATGCCCATGTGAACCCGCGCACGGTGACGATATCGCGCATCCTGCAGCATGTCCGGCGCGGCCGCATCCGCGCGGTCCACTCCGTTCAGCGCGGTGCCGCCGAAATCATCGAGGCCGAGGCGCTGGAGACCTCGCCATTGGTGGGGCCGCCGTTGCGCGACCTGGACCTGCCGGACGGCATGCGCTTTGGTGCGATCTTCCGCAATGGCGTGTTGCTGAAGCCGGACGGTTCGCTTCGGATCAAGCCGAAGGATCGCGTCGTCATCTTCGCGATGGCGTCTGCGGTCAAGCAGGTCGAGCAGATGTTCAGGGTCAGCATCGAATTCTTCTGATAGATGACCGAGCCATCCACACACGGGTACAGAACTTTACGACGAGAGGGACCATGCCGCGCATCGCTTATGTAAACGGACGATATGAGCTACATGCCCATGCAAGTGTGCATGTGGAAGACCGGGGCTATCAATTCGCGGATGGCGTCTATGAGGTCTGCGAGGTCGCGCGCGGCAATCTCATGGATGTCACGCGCCATCTCGACCGGCTCGATCGCTCGCTTTCGGAACTGAAGATCACCTGGCCTCTGTCGCGGCGCAGCCTCGAGATGATCATGGCGGAAGTCGTTCGCAGGAACCGGGTCGAGAATGGCCTGGTCTATCTCCAGGTAACGCGAGGCGTGGCGCCACGCGACCATGTGTTTCCCTCGGCCTCCACACGTTCAGCTCTCGTCGTGACGTCCAAGCGCAGCGATCCGAAAGCAGCCGCGAAGCGCGCGGAGCATGGGATCAAGGTCATAACCGTTCCGGAAAACCGGTGGGAGCGTGTGGACATCAAGACGGTCGGCCTGCTCCCCAATGTCATGGCGCGCCAGAAGGCGAAGGAGGCCGGCGCCCAGGAAGCCTGGTTCGTCGATCCCGACGGAACCGTCAAGGAAGGAGCCGCCACCAATGCCTGGATCGTGACGGCGGATGGCAAGCTTGTGACGCGCCCTGCGGATTTCGGCATCCTGCGTGGCGTGACGCGTGCAACGGTGATGGACATTGCCAAAAAGCTCGGCCTGACCGTCGAGGAGCGCGCATTTTCAGTGGATGAAGCGAAGCGTGCGAAGGAGGCTTTCATCACGGCGGCGACGACGGTGGTGATGCCGGTCGTGGCGATCGACGGCGACAGCGTCGCCAACGGACACCCCGGCTCAGTTACGCTTTCACTGCGCGAAGCCTTTTTTGACGTTGCGGAAAAGACCCCCGCCTGATAACCGCGTGAGCGAAAGGGGCCGGGGTGAATCGTTCGATACCCATTTGGGCAATCGAACCTGGTTTCTGCGCGCTTGACATGGCGCAACCAAATGGGCGCTACTAGTGGCACACCGTTGGGGATCGGCGAAAGACAAGAACAATGGCGGAACGTACGCAAAACTTGCAGGACGTGTTCCTGAATTCGGTTCGAAAGAGCAAGAATCCACTTACAATCTTTCTGATCAACGGCGTCAAACTGACGGGCGTCGTGACTTCGTTTGACAATTTCTGTGTTCTTCTTCGTCGCGACGGGCATTCTCAGCTCGTCTACAAGCACGCGATCTCGACAATCATGCCGAGCCAGCCTGTGCAGATGTTCGACGGCGAAGAAGGCGGCCGGGACGGCTGATTGAAGCACCAGGACGGGGCAGGGGCTGAGGAAAGCCGTCCTTCTCGGACGGGCAGGGAAACTGCGCCTCAGGAAAAGACCGCCCGCGCCGTCATCATCGTTCCCGTTCTGACGCGCCAGCCCAGGACGTCCAGCGAAGATGCACACCAGCGCGCACGTCTGGCGCGGTCTCCTCAGGCCAGACTTGAGGAGGCGATCGGCCTTGCTGGCGCGATCGACCTCGACGCGGTGCATTGCGAAGTCGTCACCGTCAATGACCCGCGCCCGGCGACCCTGCTCGGATCGGGCAAGGTCGAAGAAATCGCGGCGATCGTAAAGGAGAGGGACGTCGAACTCGCGTTCTTCGATCATCCCCTGACGCCGGTCCAGCAGCGCAATCTGGAAAAGGCGCTCAACGCCAAGGTTCTCGATCGCACCGGCATCATCCTTGAGATTTTCGGCCGTCGCGCCCGCACGCGTGAAGGCACGCTGCAGGTCGATCTGGCGCATCTCAACTACCAGAAGGGCCGTCTCGTCCGAAGCTGGACGCACCTTGAGCGCCAGCGTGGTGGCGCTGGCTTCCTCGGCGGACCCGGCGAAACCCAGATCGAAGCCGACCGGCGCGTTCTGCAAGACAAGATCGTAAAACTGAAGCGCGAACTGGAGACGGTTCGCCGCACGCGCGATCTGCACCGCTCCAAACGCAAGAAGGTGCCGTATCCGGTCGTCGCGATCGTCGGTTACACCAATGCGGGCAAGTCTACGCTCTTCAATCGCATGACCGGTGCAGGTGTGCTCGCCGAGGACATGCTCTTCGCCACGCTCGACCCGACCTTGCGCCGGGTCAAGCTGCCGCATGGCACGATCGTGATCCTGTCGGACACGGTCGGCTTCATCTCTGACCTTCCGACACACCTCGTCGCAGCCTTCCGCGCGACGCTGGAGGAGGTGGTCGAGGCGGATCTCGTGCTCCATTTGCGCGACATTTCCGACCCGGACACGGCGGCGCAAGCAGAAGATGTCGAGCGCATCCTGCGCGACCTCGGGGTCGACGCAAACGATGAGCGCCGCGTTCTCGAAGTCTGGAACAAGGTCGATCTGCTTGACGATTCCGATCGGGAACGGCTTCTCGAAGCTGGAGCCAAGATCGGCGCGACACAGCCGGTCGCAATTTCGGCGATATCGGGCGAGGGCGTCGATACGCTCAGCGCACTGGTCGAGGAGCGGATTGCCGGCGTGCTGGAGACGATCAAGGTCGCGTTGCCTGCCGAGCGGGCAGGCGAGATCGACTGGATCTACCGCAACAGCGAGGTCGTCAAGCGTTCCGACCGCGAGGATGGCGGCGTCGATCTGGAATTGCGTGCAACGGCGTCGATACGCACCGAGATCGCCAGCCGGTTCAAACGATCCTCATAGACCGGTCAGGTCTGCTTCGCTGTCTTGGCTTGCTGCCAGTAAGCTTCCATCTCATCGAGCGTGGCATCGTCCAGCGTGCGCCCTTCGGCCTTCAGGGCGTCTTCGACATAGTGGAAGCGCCGGCGGAATTTGTCGTTGGTCTGGCGTAGCGCGTTCTCCGCGTCGATCGACAGATGGCGGCCGAAATTGACGAGAGCAAACAGCACGTCGCCGAATTCCTCCGTCGTGTGGTCTTCATCCTGCCGGTCCATCGCCTCGCGCAACTCGGCGATTTCCTCCTCGATCTTGTCGAGGATCGGCTTGGCTTCCTTCCAGTCGAATCCGACGCGGGCGGCCTTTTCCTGGAGCTTCAAAGCACGGGTGAGGGCTGGATGAACGAGCGGGATGCCATCGAGGAACCCTGTGCCGTGATCTTCCGGGTCAAGCCCGCGCGCAAGACGTGCGTTGCGCTTTTCGGCCTTCTCCTGCGCCTTGATCTTTTCCCACATGCCCTTGGCGCTACCCGCCGCGCGCGCTTCCTCGTTGCCGAAGACATGCGGGTGGCGCCTGATCATCTTGGTGGTGACGGATTCCACGACGTCCTCGAAAGCGAATTCGCCGGCCTCTTGCGCCATTCTCGCGTGATAGACGACCTGAAGCAGGAGATCCCCAAGCTCGTCACGCAGATCATCCATGTCGCCGCGCGCGATCGCGTCAGCGACCTCGTAGGCTTCCTCGATCGTGTAGGGAGCGATGGACGCGAAGTCCTGTTCGAGATCCCACGGACAGCCGGTCACCGGCGTGCGAAGCGCTGCCATGATCTCGATCAGGCGGGCGATGTCTCTGGACGGGGTCATAGGCGCAACTCGCAAGGCGGGCCGCCCGGAACTCCCGGGCGCGTGCCCGAGAGTTAGGATGATGCGCGCAATCTGTCTACTGCGCGCAAGGCTCGTCCTAGAAGAAAGCCTGAATGCCGGTCTGCGCACGGCCGAGGATCAGCGCATGGACGTCATGCGTGCCTTCATAGGTATTCACGGTCTCGAGATTGGCTGCGTGGCGCATCACCTGATACTCGATCTGGATGCCGTTGCCGCCATGCATGTCGCGAGCCATGCGCGCGATGTCGAGCGCCTTACCGCAATTGTTGCGCTTGATGAGCGACACCATCTCGGGTGCAGCGCGGCCTTCATCCATCAGGCGGCCGACGCGCAGCGCGGCCTGAAGGCCAAGCGTGATTTCGGTCTGCATGTCGGCGAGCTTCTTCTGGAAAAGCTGCGTGCCGGCGAGCGGCTTGCCGAACTGCTTGCGATCGAGCCCGTACTGGCGCGCACGCATCCAGCAGTCCTCGGCAGCTCCCATGACGCCCCAGGCGATACCGTAGCGGGCGCGATTGAGGCAGCCGAACGGACCCTTGAGGCCTTCGACATGCGGGAGGAGGGCGTCTTCGCCCACCTCGACATTTTCCATCACGATCTCGCCGGTGATCGAGGCGCGCAGGCTGAGCTTGCCGCCGATCTTCGGTGCCGAAAGGCCTTTTGTGCCCTTGTCGAGCACAAAGCCGCGGATTTTGCCGCCATGGGCTTCCGACTTCGCCCAGACGACGAAGACGTCGGCGATCGGCGCGTTCGAAATCCACATCTTGGAGCCGTTCAGCACATAGCCGCCATCGCTCTTCGTCGCGCGTGTCTTCATCCCGCCGGGATCGGACCCCGCATCGGGTTCGGTCAGGCCGAAACACCCGATCCATTCGCCGGAAGCGAGCTTGGGAAGGTATTTGTTGCGCTGGTCTTCCGAGCCATAGGCATAGATCGGGTACATGACGAGCGACGACTGGACCGACATCATCGAACGGTAGCCGGAATCGACCCGCTCGACCTCGCGTGCGACCAGCCCATAGGCCGTGTAGGAGGCGCCGATGCCGCCATAGGCTTCCGGCACCGTGACGCCGAGCAGGCCCTGTTCGCCCATCTCGCGGAAGATATCCGGATCGGTCTTTTCCTCGAGATAGGCCGTGTTGACGCGGGGCTGCAGCTTTTCCGTCGCAAAACTCTCGGCGGTGGCGCGGATCATGCGCTCTTCTTCGGTGAGTTGGTCCTCGATCAGGAACGGGTCGTTCCAACTAAAGCTGGAAAGATCGGGACGTTCCTTGGCCTTGAGCGTGCGTGTTTCGGCGGTGGCGGGCATCTGGTCCTCCTGTCTCGCATGACGGACGCGGCGCGCATTGTCCGCGCCTTCCGACTTTGCGCGGGGCCTAGCACGGCGAGGGGCTCGCTTCCAACGAACATTTATGGCAAGGTCATGAGTGAAAGTCATGACCGATGTGAGGCAGCCGTTGCGAGGCGCATATCTTCCGACCATCAGCGAGTTGCATGCATTCTCGGCCTGCGCACGAACGGGCTCGACTACGCGCGCGGCGTACGAACTCAGTCTCACCCAAAGTGCGATAAGCCGTTCCTTGGGCACGCTCGAAGAGCGGCTTGGCGTCAGGCTTTTCCACCGGGTGCGCCAGCGTCTGGTTCTCTCGGAGGCCGGCACGTCGTTCCGGCGTGAAGCAGACCGTATCCTGGACGAGCTCGACCAGGCGGCAATGTCGGTCATGGCATTTGGCGACCAGGCTCAGGTGCTTCGCCTCGCAGTGCTCCCGACCTTCGGCAAAGTGTGGCTGGTGCCGCGTTTGCGGCTTTTCCGTGCGATCATGCCGACCGTGACATTCGATATCGTGTCCCGGCTGGATGCCGTCGACTTCGACGCGGATCCATTCGACGCCACGATCCAACGCAGCGACATGCGGCCGGCGAACGCGGAGTTCGTCCCGTTGATGGACGAGCGGCTCGTCGTCGTCGCGGCGCCGGAATTCCTGGTCGGGCAGGGTGCGCTTGAAGACGGTGCGCTGGCACGGCTTCCATTGCTCCAGCAGACGACCCGGCCGAGCCTCTGGCTTGACTGGTTTCGCGATGCCGGCATCGATCCGCGCTCGATCCTGCGTGGCCCGCGTTTCGAGCACTTCGATATGGTCATCGCGGCGGCTGTTTCCGGCCTCGGCATCGCATTGGTTCCCGAGGTGCTTGCCGAAGCCGAACTCGCGGACGGACGTCTGAAGCTCGCTTCCGAGCGCCGGTTGATCGTCAGCGCACCGTACTCGCTCATCTATCCCGAGCGCAGCGCAGCACTCGACGGGTTCGATGCGTTCAAGGCCTGGCTAGAGAGCTTTCGTGTAGGCAATTCAACGGGTGCGGGCTGATTGTTACGATCGTCCTCCATTGCTGTGGAGGGAACTGTTGCCCAAGGCGGGTGTCGCTGCAAAGCCGCGCTTCAAGGATAGAGCCCACCCTCTTGTGGAGTCATGCTGAGATGCGACTTGCGGGTGGGTTCAAGCTAGCCGGCATGCCTCATCTGGGCGAGCAGTTTCTTTCGAAAGACCTCCGCTGGCGTTCGGTAGCCGAGGCATTTGCGAGGCGTCGCATTCAGCCGATTGCAGATCTCGATCAGGTCGGCATCGGTCACAGATAATGGATCGACCTCTCTCGAAAGCCATTTCCGCACCCGGCCGTTGGTGTTTTCGACGGTGCCTTTCTGCCAGGGAGATTGCGGGTCGCAGAACCACGTTTGGGTGCCTATGCTTGCCTGAAGGTAGGGCCAGTCGGTGAACTCCGTGCCACGGTCGAATGTGATCGAACGGCGAGCGAGGTGGGGTAGGGCCTGTAGCGCCTGTATGACGCCATCCATCACGGGCCGGGACTGTCGATCATTGTTGCGCAGGAAGATGGCAAAGCGACTGACCCGTTCGACCAGCGATGTGACGTTGGCCTTGCCGAACTTCTTGCGGAACTGGATCAGGTCGCATTCCCAGTGTCCGAACTGCTTACGGTCGGCAACGACATCCGGGCGGCGCAGGATGTTCAGTTCCGGGCTGAAGCGCCGGCCATGTCTGCGCCTTGCATGCCGGGGGCGGCGCCTGGCTCGATGCTCCGGCAGATGCCGCCACAGCTTGATGGCCTGGCCATCGGCCGAATACGCAAACTTGTAGATCGTCTCGTGGCTGACCGAGATCGGATGACGCTCCAGGCGCATGCGACCGGCGATCTGCTGTGGCGACCATCCATGTATGATCCGGTCGATAACGGACTGCCGGACGTGTGAGAAACGCGCCAGCTTCCGCAGCTTGGCGCGGCGCTCGCAAGCCATGCCGTGGGCCGTCACGCAATAGTAGCCGTTGAGATCTGGAACGACCTTGTCGACGAACATATTGCGCTTGATCTCGCGAAAGATCGTCGAGCGATGCCGTCCAAGCTTTTCTGCGATGATCTCGATGCTCAGGCCGGCCATCCGCCAGCGAGCAATCTTACGACGTTCATCCAGGCCGATATGGGAGTAGGTGCGTCTCATTGCATCTTCCTTGCGTATGATAACTCATTGGTATCATTCGCAAGTCGCACTTCATCCTTGAACCCACCCGGCTACACCAGATAATCGCATAATCTATCTTATGGAACTTGCCGCCGACGCCGCGAATGCGCGGTTCGTGCAGGTTGAGGCTTCCCACACGCACCGCGTGCATATACTCAGATAGCGACGGAGACTTTTATCCGCTGGGGCCACCCGCCCCAAAGGATCGGGCGCGCGGCGGCGTCCAATGGGCAGGAATCGAGGATCTGATGATGCACCGTCTGCTTTTCGCACTTCTTCTCGCGACGACCTTGCTGGGGCCCGCAAAGGCGCAGGACATGGGCGATCTCGGCAGCATGAGCGTCGAGCAGTTGCAGGCGCAGGCGCCCGATCTGCACCCGGCAGCGCTTTACGTGCTTGCGGCCCGTCTGCTGGCAAGCGGTAACGGACGCGAAGCCGCCAACTGGATGTATGCCGCCCAGCTTCGCTACCGCTTCCTGCTCGTCGTCGAAGGCGCGACCGGCAGCAGCAACAGCGCCGTGCTGTTCAGCGCGCTGACCGAACAGGTCGGCCGGCCGGTCAACGAATATATCGGCGGCAATGTCGATGAATGGCTGGCCGCGGTGGACTGGGCGCTCGAATGGGATGCCGCCAACCCCAACGGCACGACGTCCAAGACCGAACATGCCAAAACGCTGGCCGAACTGCGCGCGGGCCTGCAAGGGTTCCGCGCCTCGATCGAGGAACGCCGCGACACGATCCCCGGGGAGCGCGAGGCCAACGGTCTCGAGAACCGCTGAACGAGATGGCCGCGATGCTGAAGTTTGTCGCCGCTCTCGGGTTCGTCCTCTTGCTCGGCGTATCCGGCCGCACCGACAGTGACGAGCCCGCCAAGTCCATCAGTCTGGCGGTCGGCAGCACGGGCATTTTTTGCGTCAGGGCGCCCTGCCCGTGGCGCGGCATCGCCGATCCCGACGCGCAGGATCCGACACGTCTTCTCTGGTCGGGCGACGACTTGCCGCCCATCCATGCGCCGGACGACACCACGCGGCGGATCGAGCGCGCCTGGGACGACCACGAATGCCTGCTGGTCGAGGGCGCGTTCGATGGAGTGACCTTGCGCGTGGAGCGCATCGTGGGGCCGTGCCGGTGATCCGGCGCATCGCCCTTCTGGCCGTCGTGTCGGGGCTCGCCGCCCCGGCTCTGGCCGAGCCGAAAAACGAATTCTCCATCAACATGGGCAAGGCGTTGACGGCCGTCACGCTGGCGCGGGCCTATGTCGAGGTCTGCGACGCGCAGCATCCGGAGGGACAGGCCGACCGGCGGGACATCATGGCCGCGTGGGGCTACCGGGTCGACCTCGCCGGTTTCGACCGCCTTATCGCCGGTGCCCGCAAGGCGTTGCCGGATCTCGACAAGCAGCTCACCGAGCATGACCCTATCGTCGCGGCTGCGGCGGCCGAGAACATCCGGGGCGGTGCGTCGGTTTGCGAAACCCTCAACGATACGCTGGCGGAGGAGATGTACGACATTCGCGCGGCCGTCCGCCATCTCATGCGCAACGCCGACGATTTCGGCATCGAGATCGCGGAAGTGCCCGCTCCGCCGCCGCCCTCGGGCGACGTTCAAGTCCTGCCGCTGGCGGCGTTCTCCGTGCAGGCCGAGACGATCATGGGCGAGGTCGGCTCCAAGGCAGGCGGGCAGGCCTATCGCGACCTCTCAAAGGCCCGCGAGGAACGCCTGCTCGAATGGCTCAAGGCACGGAACGTCGTGGTGCTGCATGGGCGGGTGACAGCGGAGGATGAGCTGCGCGAATGGCGCGGCGACCAGCAATCGCGCTTCCTGGCGGATTGCACCTCGTTTTCCGAAGACCCCCACGAAGAGCGCATGGCAGCAAGCCTCGGCCAGGACATGGTCGTCGTCGGGCAACCGCGCTGGATTCGCGACGACCGCGTCGGCGGCGTCGTCGGCCTGCGCGAATGCAGCATCTTCACGCTTGCCGAAACCGGCAGGGAACTGGCCAGCGCGGACGACGCCGACGGCCTGATGCTGCGCCCGCCCGCGTTCGATGAAGCCTTTGCCGGTCCCAATGAGGGCATCGCGCTCGGCGCGATCGACCGGGTGCTCTACGATGCCGAATTCGAGAACCTCATGGACGGTTTCGGCAATGGTTACACCCGGCGCCGGGAGGACATCTATGTGCTGTTGCGCGACGGCACCGCCTACCGGCACGAATGGAACTTCGCCTTCACCGACCTCGATGTCGCGCTCTCGCGCAAGCGCGAGCCGGATCGCTGGTTCACATGGACGAGCACATGGGGAACGGTGACGCTCACCCGGACGGGCGGACCGGACGCAGGCGAGACGATCGACCTCTCGGAGGCGCGGCGCCTGCTGCCGATGCCGTCCGGCCAGACGCTCGACCACACCTATTACTATCTCAATGTCGGCATGTCGGGGGTGCGCCGAGACCGTGATTATGTGTTCGCGCGGGACGGCATGCTCACGCATACGCGCGGCGGCTTCGTCGCCGGCGCCTTCGGCACGCACTACCTCACGGTCGTCGGCATCCCGGATGTGAGCCGGTCCCGCTACAGCTTCGAGGACTTCACCTTGCTGATCGACGGCCCGGACGGCGTCGAACGGCATTTCGTGGCGATGTTCGACGGCGATGATGCCGGCAATCCCGACGAACTGATCATCGACGGACAGGTGCACTGGACACGGGACGAGAAATGACCCGTCTGGTGTGCCAACGCGACACAGCTCGTCTTGGCACGGTCCGTGCTTTGATGGTTTCTGCCGGCTCTGCTGGCGCCCTGATGGAAAATCAGGAATGGCTGCCGGGAGCCGCGGGGGGCGCCCGGCAGTCTGCGTTGGAGGACGCGCCGCGCGGCCCGATCAGTCCTCGAAGGGCTGACACGCCTGTCAACGCCTGAACGGCGCACGGGGCGTTACGGCCGGATCTGGATCTCGCCTGAGATGCGGGTCATCTCGAAATCGGTGATGAGAATGTCGAGCCGCACGGTCCAGGTGCCGGCCAGCGGCAGCACGACGTCGTCGGCCAGCCACGTACCGTCGCCGGGCTTCGACGCCTTGCGCCTGAACGGCTCGATGCCCGCGCCCGGATTGGAGAAGACGAAGGTCACGTCCTTCGCGTCGAGCGGGCCGAACTCGCCTGTCATGATCACGGCAGAGACCGTAACCGGGCCGGTGCGGCCGGGCGACACGGTGAGGTCGGCCATCGCATCCGCCGTGTGGATATGCATGGAGGCGGGCTGCGCGGCGGCGATCGCGAGCGCGCGCGGCGGCGGCGTGAAGCGCCAGCCTGCGGCGATCGCGAAGATGATCAGGACGACGACGGTCTCGGCTCCGATCGAGCGCGTCAGCCTCGATCGCGCCGCGCTACCGCCCGCGACAGCCGGTGCCGTCAGCCTCCAGCGATTGACGATCGCAAGCGTAAACAGAAGCGCGAGGCAGCCCAACTTGGCGAGCAGCAGGCGGCCATACGCCGTCTCGATCAGCGCCGATGGCGTCTCGACCTGTATGATCGTCAAAGCGACCCCTGCCGCGATCAGGACGGCGACGGCGAACGGGATGGCGGTCGAAAACCGCGCGAGCCCGGCGCTCGCATCGGCCGCGTTGGTCCGCAATGCCTGCCCGAGCGGAATGAGCGCGCCGACCCAGACGGCGATCGTGGCGACATGCAGCGCCACGGATGGCCGCGTCAGCCATTGCGGTTCGGCGGCGCCGGCATGGCCCGACAGCGACATCGCAACCGCAGCGGCCACGAGACCGGCCAAAGCGCACGCCCGCGAGACCCATGGGGTCCTGACAAGGACCGCGACGAGCGCGAGCCCGAAGGCGCCAAGCAATACGAAGACGGTCCGGCCATAGCTGGTGGAGAGCCCCGTCGACCACATCAGCGGATCGAGATAGCGCGGCAATGGCGCGCCCAGCGCGTCGAGGCCCTGAAAGCCCGGCGATGCGGCCGTTGCCAGCGCGCCAAGCAGAACAAACAGCATCGCCGCCCGCGCTCCCGACCGCGACTGCGGAAAGAAGACGGCAATCGCGAACGCGCCGCCGACGCCGAAAAACAGGCCGAGATAGAGTCCGACCCGCGTCAGCAGCAACCCGGCACGCACCGGGAGTTCCATCGGCTCCACGATCGGCGGCGGCGCGGCACTCGGCGCGCCGATGGAGAAGATGACCGAGCCGCCGACCGGGTGGCCGTCCGACGAGACGACCCGCCAGGTCAGAACATGCGTGCCGTCGGACAGATCGGCGGGCGCTTCGATCTCGACGCTGCGGTCACGGACGGCGAAGCGATCAAGCGGAACGGCCTCGCCGTCGGGCCGGATCACCTGAAGCGTGAGCGGGGAAACCGGTTCGCTGAAGCTGATGGTGAAGCGCTGCGGCGCTGCGGCCACCACTGCCCCGTCGACCGGGTCGGTCCCGGTCAGGGAAGCATGCGCTGCCGCTTCGCTTGCCATCGCGCCCGCGATCATCAGGCACAGCGCCAGCATCCTCGCCGCCGCCCGCCACGTCCCTCGCATCAGCCATTCCATGCAGCCGTCCCCACAGTCCTTCGTGCGGCCGGCGCTGCGGGCACCGACCGGTTGTTTCGCTTAGCCGATGGTCAGTGATCGCCGGCCGCCTCGAGCAGCGTCACGCCGGGGGCCGGCAGTTCGAGATCGTCCGACGACTGGCCAGCGGCGGGGGTTTCGATCCAGCGCTCGGCCAACCCCTCGGGGCATTCCTGGACGACCGGGAAATAGATGGTTTCACCGGCCTCAAGACCGCCGGCAAAATAGCCGCGCAGAACGAATTCGTCATATTCGTCGTCGCCGAGATTGCCGCCGCTCCAGACGACTTCCCGGACGCCTTCGGTGAGCTGCGCGCCGTAATATTCATAGCTCTCGGCGTAGGCACCCCGGACCTTCTCCAGGTCCCACCCTGCCTTCGGCATCGGCTTCACCGCAATGAAGCCGTCCGGGATCTGAACGCGCACGACATTGGTCGGCTTGCCCTCGCAGCCATGCGGCACGCGGAACACGGCCTTGTAGGTCGAGCCGACAGGCGCTTCCTTTTCTTCAAGCGAGACATGCGCGAACGCTGCCGTACCGCCGAATGCGAATGCGCCTGCGGCGATGATGATCTTGAGCATTGGATTTCCTCTCCATGAACCGGCATCCCCACCGGCATGACTGAACGGGCGGCTCGACGAGCCACCGAAACGAAAAATGTTGGAAAAATGCGGCGCGGCGTCAGCCGCGACGCGAGGGATTATCCGCCGTGACCGTCGTGGCCCGTGCCGCCCTGGCTACCGTGACCGGAGCTCTTGCCCATGGCGTCCACGGCGAACTCGACCTCGACGGTGCCGGCCTTCTCGAAGGTCAGCGTGCCTGCGAAGGGCTCGCCCTCTTTGGGCGCGCGTTCGAGATCCATGAACATGATGTGGTAGGAGCCGGGCGCGAGCGCGACCTCGCCGCCTGCCGGGATTTCGATCCCGTCGGGCACGGGACGCATGGTCATCACGCCATTGCCGTCCACCGCCATCTCGTGGATTTCGGTGCGACCGGCGATTTCGCCCGTCACGGAAACGAGACGGTCGGCTTCCGCGCCCTTGTTCTGAAGGACGACGTAACCCGCCGCGACGCGCGCATTGGGAGGGGTGGCTCGCGACGACGGGTGGATGATCTCGATATCCGCGGCCTTGAACTCGTGCGCCCACAGGGACTGCGTGGATGCGATCAGGACGGCGGCGGCACAGGCTGCGGCGGGAAACTTGAAAATCATGGTAGTGCTCCTCGCGCTCGTCGCCGGAAAGCAGGACGACGGCGCATATGACAACAGGAAACGCCGCCGGACGGGCGGCAGGTGTCAGGTTGTCAGAGGAGGTGCGCGCGGCTTTGCGGGATCATGATCGGCGTTGCCGGCGACCGGGACGGCCGGCGACATGATCGAAATCTCGAACGAGACCGCCAAGGGGTTGTCGAGCGCGTGCGGCTCACGGTCATCCGCCGTGATCGGCGCGAACATCGCGCAGCCCGGCGCGCAGCAATCGGGCAGGCTCGTGTGATCCTTGCCGGTGCCGGTGCCGCCGTGATCACCGCTGGTGATGCAGAGCGGATGGCCGAAGGCGTCGAGCATGGGAGAGGCAGACGCCGCACCCATGGCGAACGCGCCGAGCAGGGCCTGCAGGACGAGCATATAGGCCGCGACGAATGTCACGCCCGTGCTCAAACCGCTTCGCCTCAGATATCGCAAGATGCTCGTCTCCTGGTCATCCAATACCAGCAAACATTCCGACCGAGAACAAGCTTCGCCGCCCGGCATCTGCGACCTGTTGTCGTTGCCGGTGGTTCGATAACCGGATCGAACCACCGATTGGAAAGGCTTATGCCGCCACGCGCAGCGGCGAGCCGGCAGTGCCCTTGTCGCCACCCACCGCATAGCGGCTGCCAAAGCGGTTGGCGAGGAACGCCTCCAGCGAAATCTCTTCCTGCCGCACGAAGCCGGCCTGCGGCAGCGAGCCGTTGGCGAGAAGATCGAGCGTCGCGCAGATGCCCGCCGCCGTGGTGATCTGGATCGCGCTGTGCAGCTTGCCGCCGATCAACCCGCTATAGATCTTGTGCGCGTGGGTTTCCTGCATCAGGCGCTCGCCCTGGAAGCCGCTGACGGTCACGAACACGATCACCACGTCCTGGCTGGTGGCGGGCAGCGCCTTTTCGAGAATGTCCTTGAGCGTGTCGCGCCTGTTGCGCAGGTTCAGATCGTTGAGCAGCGCCTTCATGATCGCGGCATGGCCGGGATACCGGATCGTGCGGTAGTTCAGCGTGCGCACCTTGCCCGCGAGCGTCTCGCACAGCGTTCCCAGCCCGCCGGACGTGTTGAACGCCTCGTAGGTCACGCCGTCGAGCGAAAACTCCTCGCGCTCCTCCATCGCGGGCACCTGCGTGAGGCGGCCGTCGACGATCGCTTCGCACGGTTCGATATACTCGTTGATGACGCCGTCCGTGCTCCAGGTCAAATTGTAGTTCAGCGCGTTCGACGGATATTGGGGCAGCGCGCCGACGCGCAACCGTACCGTGTCCAGCCGGTCAAAACGGTTGGCGAGATCGTTCGCCATGATCGATATGAAGCCCGGTGCGAGACCACATTGCGGAATGAACGCGCAGTCGGAGCCCACCGCCAGTTCCTTGACGCGGCGCGTGGAAGCGACGTCCTCGGTCAGGTCGAGATAATGGGTGGAGGTGGCGGCCGCCGCCTCGGCGATCGCCGTGGTCATGTGGAACGGCGCCGCGCTCAGCACGGCATATTTGTTCGCGAGCAGCCCACGAAGCGCGGCGCTGTCCGTGATATCGACGATTGCCGTTTCGATCGCTTCATGTTTGGGCGCACTCGCAAGCTGGGCCGCGTCGCGATCGACGAGAACCACCCTGTAGTCCCCGCTCTCGGCCAGCATCAATGCGATGGTCGAGCCGATCTTTCCTGCTCCGATGACGGCGATGTCTTTCATGTCCCAAGCCCTTTCAGTGTGAATCTCCATTGAGGAGATCATGAAAGAATTTGCGTATCAAACCGTGAAAATGATAAATCTGCCGCATAATACTGGGCAGAATGACGACCCCGATGGAGAAAATGCGCAGCCCCGACAAAGACCAGCAACTGCTGTCGCTGCTGACCGAGAACGCACGCGCGCCGGTGGCCGAACTCGCCCGGATTCTCGGATTGTCGCGCACGACCGTCCAGGCGCGCATCGAACGGCTGGAGCGCGACAAGGTCATCGCCGGCTACACGATCCGCCTGACAAGGGCGGCCGAACGCGCGCTGATCCGCGCGCATGTGCTGATCACGGTGAAGCCGAAACATGCCGCCCGCACGGTCGCCGACCTGAAGGAGATGCGGGAGGTCCGCACGCTACACTCGGTCAGCGGCGAGGTGGACCTGATCGCGATGGTCGCCGCCGCCTCGGTGGACGCGCTGGATAGCGTGATCGACAGGATCGGCGAACTCGAAGGCGTCGAGCGGACGCAGACATCCGTGATCCTCGCGACGAAGATCGACCGCTAGAGCATCGGACCGAAAAGTGGAATCCGGTTTTCGGGTTATTCCGATGCTCAAAAAAAGAAATAGATCGCCCCTTATGCGTCCCTCAGGATGCACGGCGATCTAGGCTGATCCGGCATCATTCATTTGAATGATGACCCCCGCTCTCATCATCCGTACCAGTCAACCACAACTCAACATTGCACCGCACCGGCCGATCTCGCACGGGCCCCGGGCGACGGTCCATGAACGGAGACAGTGATGGCGCACTACGTACTCTTCACATCCTTTGTCGGCTCCGGCGATTTCTACACGCTGTCCAATCCGTCGGACCGCTACGACGTCGCAGGTCGAGCGATGTTGCATTCGACCGACGGCCGGGTGTTCCTCGCCACGAACACGAAGCCGTACATCGATATCTATGTGGGAGCGCTGGCAAGCTCGGGTGGCTTTTCGACGGTCTATCTCAGCAACGCGGCAACGCAGGGAACTGTCGCCGTCTATGGCACGATACGCAACATGAACGACGAGGGTGTCGGCGTGATGGCGCACGCCACCAGCGCCGTCATCCGCATCGGAGAATTTGGCGAGATCGTCGCGACAGGCACCAACGGCGTTGGCATCTGGCTCAACGGTTACGGCGACACGACGACGGCGCGGATCATCAATGACGGGCTGATCTATGGCAATCGTCCCATTGTCAGGACAGGCTCCGAGGCCGTGGAGATCACCAACAACGGCCGCATCGATATCATCTCGGGAACCGCCTATGTCGACCATTACGGCGGCCGGGACGTCATCATCAACAACGGCATCATGCGCGGCACCATCGAGCTCGGAGGCGGCAACGACACGTATCAGGGGCAGAACGGCAGCCTCGCGGGTCGGGTCAACGGCGGTGCCGGTAACGATACGATGACCGGCGGCGCACAGGCGGAGTATTTCGACGGCGGCGATGGAGACGACACGCTGCGGGGCAATGGCGGAAACGACCGGCTGTTCGGTGGCGCAGGCAACGACATCCTGGATGGGGGCGCTGGCGACGACGTCATGGAAGGCGGTACCGGCAACGACATCTACTACGTCGCCGCGGCCGGAGATCAGACGACCGAGCATGAAGGCGGCGGCATCGACACGGTCCGCAGCTACATCAACTGGACGCTCGGAGCGAATCTGGAGCGCCTGGAACTGCTCGGCTCCGCTGCCAACGGCACGGGCAACGCGCTCGACAACACGATCGTCGGCAACGCTCTCGCAAACATCCTGAACGGCGCAGCCGGAAACGACTACATGGTCGGCGGCGCCGGCGACGACATCTACGTGGTCGCGTCGGCCGGCGACCAGACGATCGAGGCTGCGAATGGCGGCACCGATACGGTGCGCAGCTATATCAACTGGACCCTTGCCGCGCATGTCGAACGGCTCGAGCTTCTCGGCTCGGCAGCGAATGGCACGGGAAATGCGCTCAACAACACGCTCGTCGGCAATAGCCTGGCGAATGTGATGAACGGTCTCGACGGCAACGACTACATCATCACCGGAGCCGGAAACGACACCCTCAATGGCGGCAATGGCAACGACACGCTGGTTGGCGGCGCGGGCGCCGACAGGATGAGCGGCGGCGCCGGGAGCGATACCTTCCTCTATATGGCAATCAGCGACAGCGGCGTTGGCGCAGCCAATCGCGACACGATCCTCGATTTCGTGCGCGGCCAGGATCGCATCGACCTCTCGGCACTGGACGCCAATACCGCCGCTGCCGGCAATCAAGCGTTCTCATTCATCGGGTCTGCCGCCTTCTCGGGCGTCGCGGGACAACTTCGCTATTCATCCTCGGGCAACACCACCTTCGTGGATGCCGATATCAACGGTGACCGCGTGTCCGATTTCCAGATTGCGGTGAACGGAACCAACTTCATGACGGGATCCGATTTCATCCTGTGAAGGGCGAGAGCGCCCCTCACATGGACGGGAAAGCGCCCTAGCCGAGCCGTTCGTTCGCCAGCGCCAGGGCAGCCGCTAGTTCGACCGCGCCGGTCGCCACGGCGACTGCGCGATCGGACCGGGAACGAACGGACGTGGGTGTACCTGACCAGCCTGCGCCTCGGGGCGGCGCGCTGCGCAAGGTCTCTGATCTTGCCGCTTCCGGGCGCCGCTCCAATTTTGGACGTCGTTGGCCTTGAGGCCGTGCCCTTGTCGACTTGTCGCCGACCCGGGAAACCAATTGTTTTTTTATAGACTGGCGACACTGTGCGGATCGGCTCGTCCAGAATCCCCGTTGACACAATTGTTTCAATATCACTCTATTGCGTGACAACTGTTTCAGCCCGAGCGAACGTCATTGGCCCTTCAGGAAACCTGGCAGCGCATTGAAAGCCGTTACGGCGCGTTCTCGCCGCAACTGCGCCGCGCCGCCCGCTTCGTCCGGGAGAACCCCCAGGAGGTCGCGCTCCAGTCGCTGCGCACGGTCGCAGGCCGGGCCGGCGTCTCGCCAACCTCGATGACGCGGCTGTTGCAGGCGCTCGAATTCGACACTTACGACGCCTTCCAGGCCGAGCATCGAAGCTGGCTGACTGCGGGGGGCGTCTTTTCCGGTCGCGCCGACAGGCTGATCAGCGGTGCGAAGAAGCCCGGCGCGGAGGATGAACTGCTCGATGCGATGGCAGAAGCCGAGCGCGCCAATGTCGGTGTTGCGCTTAGCCATCAATCGCGGCCGGCGCTGAAGCAGGCCGCAGACATGCTGGCCGGTGCCGCCGCGGTGACCATCCTCGGCATCCGAAGCTGCTTCCCAGTCGCTTTCAGCCTTCACTACGCGCTATCGCTATTCAGACCCGATGTGCGGCTTATCACGGGCACCGGCGGTTCGCTGCTCGACGATCTGCATCTGCTGCGCAAGGACGAGGCGCTGGTCGTCATCTCCGTCGCGCCCTACAGCCGCGAGACGGTCGAGGCGGCCCGCTATGCGCAACGCGCCGGCGTCCGTGTCGTCGGCATCACCGATGGACCGTTGACGCCGATCGCACGCGTCTGCGACGTGGCTCTGGTGGCAAGCAACGACAGCCCGGCGCACATCCCTTCGCCGATCGGGCCTGTCGCTATCGCCCAGGCGCTGGCGATCCTCGTGCTGGCCCGTGCCGGCGTTGAGGCGATCGAAACGCTGCGCCGCCGCGAGGCGACGCTGGAAGCCACATCCGCATATCTTCCCGACGAGACGACGCCATGAGCGCCAACCGTACCCGCATCCTGCACCGCGAACCGCGCCGCGACCTGCCGGTCGCTGTTGGCGGCGATGGGCCGTTCGTGATCGACAGCGCGGGCAAGCGCTATCTCGACGCCTCGGGCGGAGCAGCCGTGTCGTGCCTCGGCCACAGCGAACGGCGCGTGATCGAGGCGATCAAGGCGCAACTCGACCGGCTGCCCTATGCTCACACCGGCTTCTTCACCAACGAGCCGGCCGAGACGCTGGCCGAGCATCTGGTCGCGCGCGCGCCCGAAGGACTCGGCCACGTCTATTTCGTCTCGGGCGGCTCGGAAGCCAATGAGACGGCGATGAAGCTGGCGCGCCAGTATTTCTACGAGCGCGGCGAGACAGGACGCCGGCACTTCATAGCCCGCCGCCAGAGCTATCACGGCAACACGATCGGCGCGCTGTCGGTCGGCGGCAATGCCGGAAGGCGGGCCGTCTACGAGCCGATCCTGCTGCCGGTCAGCCATATCGCGCCGTGCTTCGAGTATCGCCACCGCCGCGATGACGAGACGCCCGAGCAATACGGAATCCGCGCCGCCGACGAGTTGGAAGCGGAGATCCTGCGGCTCGGGCCGGACACGGTCATCGCCTTCATCGCGGAAACGGTGGTGGGCGCGACGGCCGGCGCGGTGCCGCCTACGGCCGGTTACTTTCGACGCATCCGCGAAATCTGCGACCGCTACCGTGTCCTGCTGATCCTCGACGAAGTGATGAGCGGCATGGGCCGAACCGGCACGCTCTACGGATGCGAGCAGGACGGCGTTGCGCCGGACATATTGACCTGCGCCAAGGGGCTCGGTGCTGGCTACCAACCGATCGGTGCGACCATCATGTCGGAAGACATCTTCGAGACGATCACCGGCGGCTCGGGCGCGTTCCAGCACGGCTTCACCTATATCGGCCACGCCACGGCCTGCGCGGGCGCACTGGCCGTGCAGCGGGTGATCGACGAGGACGGGCTGCTCGAGAATTGCCGCGCGATGGGCGACCTGCTCGATGCGCGCCTGCGCGATGCCTTCGATGCGCACCCCTTCGTCGGCGACATCCGCGGGCGTGGGCTGTTCCGGGCCATCGAACTGGTCGAGGACCGCGCGACGAAGACGCCGTTCGATCCCGCACTGAAGCTGCACGCCAGGATCAAGGCGGCGGCGATGGCGCAGGACCTGATGGTCTATCCGTCCGGCGGCACGGCCGATGGCAGGGCTGGCGACCATGTGCTGATCGCGCCGCCCTTCATCATCGGCGAGGAGCATGTCGGAATGATCGTCGAGCGCCTGTCGCGAGCCGTCGCGGCGGCATTCGCGGATGCCGGAGTGTCCACGCCATGACGCAGCCCTTCGCCATAGCCGTCGCGCCCAACGGCGCGCGCCGGACAAAGGCGGACCATCCACGCCTGCCCATAACCGCGGCCGAGATCGCGCGCGACGCTGCCGAGGCGCTGGAGGCGGGAGCGGCGATGATCCATCTCCATGTCCGCGACGCCGGCGGCGCACACACACTCGACGTCGATCTCTACCGCGAGGCGATGGCGGCGGTGCGCGACGCGGTGGGAGACCGGCTCGTGGTGCAGGTGACGACGGAGGCCGTCGGCCGCTACCAACCTTCCGAGCAGATCGCCGTCATTGACGCCTTGCGGCCGGAATCGGTCTCGATCGCCCTGCGCGAAATCCTGCCCGAAGGAGAGGACGAACGCGCCCCCGCCAGCCTGTTCGAGCGGATGGAGAAAGCGGGCATGTTGCACCAGATCATCATCTACGAGGCGGCGGAGCTGGATCGGCTGGACGCACTTTGCACGCGTGGCGTGCTGCCGGGCGGACCGCTGGCGGTTTTGGCCGTGCTTGGCCGTTACACCGAAGCAGGCGCGACCGAAGCGGAGTTTGAAGCCTTCATCGCGGCCGGCATTGCGCGGCACCAGTGGATGTTGTGCGCCTTCGGCCCGCTCGAGACCGAATTCATGGAGCGTGCAGCAACGGCCGGAGGTCATGCACGCGTCGGCTTCGAAAACAATCTTTGGTTGCCGCGGGGACAACTCGCACCGTCCAACGCGGCCATAGTAAGCGCTACGGCGGGCGTGATCGGGGATTCGCAACGCGGAATTGCATCGGCAGACGACTTGCGCGGGCTCTGGCGGGAGCCTTCCGCACCCGTACCCGCTGACAAAGCTTCGGCCTCGGGGACGAGGCCAGCCAAACCGGATCTCTCGCACGGAGTGTCCGGGTAATTTCAACCATCCCAACGGGGAACGTGCAAAAAGGAGACGCATACATGAAACGCAGAAACCTGATCGGCCTTGGTCTTGCGGCCGCCATGGGTGGCTCGCTGTTTGCCGGGGCCGCCGCCGCGCAGCAGCAGTTCGTCACGATCGGCACCGGCGGCGTAACCGGGGTTTACTATGCGGCGGGCGGCGCGCTGTGCCGCCTGATGAACCAGACGCGCGAGGAGCACGGCTTCCGCTGCGCGGCCGAATCGACCGGCGGCTCGGTGTTCAACCTCAATGCGATGCGCCAGGGAGAGTTCGACTTCGGCCTGGTCCAGTCCGACTGGCAGTACCATTCCTACAACGGTTCCAGCACCTTCGAGGAAGCCGGTCCATGGGAAGAACTGCGCGCCGTGTTCTCGGTTCATCCCGAACCGTTCACCGTGGTGGCGCGTGCGGATGCCGGCATCACCGACATCGAGGGCCTGAAGGGGAAGCGCTTCAACATCGGAAACCCCGGCTCGGGCACGCAGGCGTCCATGGACGTGCTGCTCGAGGCGCTTGGCTGGAACCGTTCGGACTTCTCGCTTGCGGCCGAGTTGCGCCCCGACGAGCATGGCCCCGCGCTCTGCGACAACCAGATCGACGCCTTCTACTACGGCGTCGGCCACCCATCGGCCAACATCGCCGACCCGACCACCACCTGCGGGGCGAAGATCGTCCCGCTCGAGGGCGAGGCCATTTCGAGTCTGGTCGAGGCGCACCCCTTTTACGCGCAGGTCAACATTCCGGGCGGCCTCTACACCGGCAACCCGGACGATATTCCAACCTACGGCGTGCTCGCGACGCTGGTCGCGTCCACCAACGTTTCGGATGAGGCCGTCTACAACCTCGTCAAGTCGGTGTTCGAGAACTTCGATTCATTCAAGAGCCTGCACCCGGCCTTCGCGCATCTGAAGGTGGAAGACATGGTTGCCAACGGCAATTCCGCGCCGCTGCATCCGGGTGCCGAGCGCTACTACACCGAGCAGGGCTGGCTCTGATCCGGCATTGCTGACTTTCCGGGGGCGGCCCAGCGCCGCCCTCGGAGCAACAACGACAATTCCAAGGGAACGGCGGGAGACCGGTCATGAACGCAGCGCGCGAAGAGACGCAGCCGCAGGCCGACGCGCTTGCACGGATAGTGGCGGAAGCCGATACCGGCGGCAGGGCGCCGGCCGATCGCTTCTCGCGGTTCATGTTGATGGCGGTGCCGCTGGCCTGGACGCTGTTCCAGCTCTGGTATGCCTCGCCCCTGCCCTACCAGTTTCGCATTGGCGTCTTCAACGCCACCGAAGCGCGCTCGATCCATCTGGCCTTCGCCATCTTCCTCGCCTTCATGGCCTATCCGGCGTTCAGATCGTCGCCGCGCGGCCACATCCCCCTGAGCGACTGGGTGCTGGCGCTGGGTGGCGCTTTCTGCGCCGGCTATCTGTTCCTTTTCCAGGCAGAGATCGCGCGCCGCCCGGGCCTGCCGAGCACGATGGACCTCGTCGTCGCTGGCGCCGGCATCCTGTTCTTGCTCGAAGCCGCACGTCGCGTGCTCGGTCTGGCGCTGCCTATCGTCGGCACGATCTTCCTCGCCTACGCCTTCCTCGGGCCACACCTGCCCGGTCTTCTTGCCCATCGTGGCGCCTCGCTGTCGCGCGCGGCATCGCAATACTGGCTGACGACGGAGGGCGTGTTCGGCGTGGCGCTCGGCGTGTCCACCGCCTTCGTCTTCCTGTTCGTGCTGTTCGGAGCGCTTCTGGAACGCGCCGGCGCGGGCAACTACTTCATCAAGGTGGCCTTTGCGCTGCTCGGCCATCTGCGTGGAGGCCCCGCCAAGGCGGCCGTGCTCGGCTCGGCGGCGACCGGCCTGATATCCGGTTCCTCGGTCGCCAATGTGGTCACCACCGGCACCTTCACCATCCCGCTGATGAAGCGGGTCGGCTACTCCCCGATCAAGGCGGGCGCGATCGAGGTCTCGGCTTCGGTCAACGGCCAGATCATGCCGCCCGTGATGGGTGCTGCCGCGTTCCTGATCGCGGAGTATGTCGGCATCCCCTATGCCGAGGTGGTCAAGCACGCGATCATTCCCGCACTGTTGACCTACCTGTCGCTGTTCTATGTGGTCGACCTCGAGGCCCGCAAATACAACATGAAGGGCCTGCCCAAGCAGAACTACCGCCCGCGCGCGGTGGGCCTCGCGATCGGCGGCATGACGATTTCGGGCTTCATCATCTTCTGCGCCGCCGTCTATTACGGCCTCGGCTGGACCCGCACCCTGTTCGGGCACTACGCGACATGGGCCGTCGGCATCGGGGCACTCGCCATCTATGTCGCCTCGGTGGCGGCCCGCGCGCGCTTCCCCGACCTCGAGGAAGACGATCCCGACGAACTCGCCATGCAGCTTCCGGATGCGGTGAAGATCGCGCCTTCCGGCATCCACTACGTCATGCCGGTCTTCATCCTCGTCTGGTGCCTCATGGTCGAGGAGCTTTCGCCGGGTCTGTCGGCGTTCTACGGCACCTGCGCGCTGATCTTCCTGGTCGCGACCCAGCGGCCGCTGATCGCGCTGTTCCGCAAGCAGGGCGACTGGCTCGGTCCGTTGAAGGAAGGTCTGGTGGACGTGCGCGAGGGGATGATCGCGGGCGCGCGCAACATGATCGGCATCGGCATCGCGACGGCTGCGGCCGGCATCGTCGTCGGCACCGTCGCGCTCACCGGCATCGGCCTCGTGCTCTCCGAGATCGTCATCACGATTTCAGGCGGCAACCTGCTGATCATGCTGCTGATGACGGCGCTGATCTGCATGGTGGTCGGGCTCGGCATGCCGACCACCGCCAACTACGTGGTGGTGGCAACCCTGATGGCGCCCGTCATCGTCGAGGTCGCAACGCTGAACGGTCTCGCCGTAGCGCTCGTAGCCGTCCATCTCTACGTCTTCTATTTTGGCCTCATGGCCGACGTGACCCCGCCGGTCGGGCTCGCGTCCTTCGCGGCGTCGGCCATTTCCCGTGCCGATCCGCTCAAGACCGGCATACAGTCGTTCCGCTACGAGATGCGCACCGCCATCCTGCCGCTGATGTTCATCTATAATCACCAACTCCTGCTGATCGGGATCGACAGTTGGCTGCAACTGATCATCGTCGTCACCGGCTCGCTGATAGCCATGCTCGCCTTCGTCTCGGTGACGCAGGGCCTGTTCGTCAGCCGCAGCCGGCTGTGGGAATCGGCGGTGCTGCTGTTCGCCTGCTTCATGCTCTTCAGGCCGGGCTTCTTCATGGACAGGGTTGGCGATCCCTACCGTGACGAGCCGGCCGACCGCATTGTGGAGTTGGCGGCAGAGGTGCCGCAGAACGGATTCCTGCGCTTCGAGGTCGGAGGCATGGATCTGTCCGGCAATGACTATACCCGCATAGTCCAGCTTCCGATGGGCGACGCGAGCCGCCCGGGCGAGGAGCGCCTGGCGGCGGCCGGCGTGCAGGTCATGGCCTTCGGCGGCCAGACCCAGATCATGAACGCGCGCTTCCGCAGTCAGGCCGAACGCCTCGGTCTGGAGGCGGGGCAGAACGTGACGCGGGTGGAGGTGCGCAATCCCGACCGGTGGACGGCGGAATGGATGTACATTCCGGCGCTGGCGCTGATCGGCTTCGTCGCCGCGTTGCAATGGCGCCGCCGCGATTGGGATCAGCCCGGCATGTCGAGGATGCCTTAATAGACGGCGGCTGCGGGCTGGCGAAGGCCCGCGTCCGGCTCCCAGACCGGACGGGTGACGCCGCGCGCGACCTCGAAGGTCAAGACCGCCGTCAGGCGATCTCGATCACCACCCGGCCACGAATCTTGCCGGCGACAATGTCCTGCGCGAGTTGGGGCAATGCGGACATGGGTTCCGTGCGTGCAATCGTCTTCAGATGCGCTGCATCGAGGTGATCGGCGAGCGTCTTCCAGGCCCGTTCACGCTTTGCCTTGGGCGCCATCACGGAATCGATGCCGAGCAGTGCCACGCTGCGCAGGATATGCGGAGCGACGGTTGCGGGAAGATCCATGCCGCCGGCCAGCCCGCAGGCCGCGACCGCACCGCCATAGACGGTCTGGGCGAGCACGTTGGCGAGCGTGGTCGAACCGACCGAATCCACCGCCCCCATCCAGCGTTCCTTCTGAAGGGCGCCGCCCTTTTCGGCCAGGCTTGCACGGTCCACGAACTGGCTCGCGCCGAGCGCTGACAGATAGTCATGCGTTTCGGGCCGTCCCGTCGAGGCGGTGACGGCATAGCCCTTTTTTGAGAGCAGGCTGATGGCGGTGGATCCCACGCCGCCAGCCGCACCCGTCACCAGAACCTCGCCGTTGCGCGGCGCGATCGCGCCCCAATCTTCCAGCGCGTTGACGCAAAGTGCGGCCGTGTAGCCGGCCGTTCCGATCGCCATGGCATCCTCGAGCGAGAACGCGTCGGGCAGCGCCACCAGCCATTCCGCCTTCAGCCGGGCAAAGCGTGAGTAGCCGCCCCATTCGGTTTCCGACATGCCCCAGCCATTGGCGACGACCCTGTCGCCGGGCTTCCAGTCGGGCGAGCGCGACTCCACCACAGTGCCGGCAATGTCGATGCCCGCCACCATGGGCAGCCGGCGCGCGATGCGCCCCTTCCCGCTGAGCGCCAGGCCATCCTTGTAGTTCAGGGTCGAATAGGCGACCTCGACGAGCACGTCGTGGTCGGGCAGTTCGGCGAGCGTGAGCTTGCGGAATTCAGCCTTCGGCTTGCCCGCGTCGTCAACGATCATCATGGCATCGAACGGTTCACTCAACGATCTCACTCCCTGTGGTCAAATCTCATGGGCGCGCGTTTTCAAGCGCTATTGCGGGCGGACAACCGATTTCCGCTATCCTGGAATGGCTTTAGCGCTTCGGCATCTCGACGACCGGATGGCTGGCCGTCTTCCATTCAGAAAAACCGCCGCGCATGCTGCGTGCATCCAGGCCCATTTCCTGCGCGAGCTTTGCCGCCAGCAGCGAACGCCATCCCGAGGCGCAGTAGAAGACATAAGTCTTGCCTTCGGCGAATCGCGGCTTGTGATACGGGCTTTCGGGGTCGATCCAGAATTCCAGCATGCCGCGCGGCGCAGGAAAAGCACCGGGTATCATGCCATCGCGCTCGAGTTCCCGTGGGTCGCGGATGTCGACCATCACGATATCGCCGTCGGAAAACGTCTTCGTCATCTCGTCGATGCTTACCGAGCGCACCACGGCGTCGGCCTCGGCCAACATCGCCTTGTATCCAAGGACCATCCTCAGCGCCCCATCGTGTAAAATTCGTCGTTGGGTCGCATACTGGTCACGTTTGCGAGGCGGTTCGACATGCCGAAAAAGGCCGAGATCGCCGCGATGTCCCAAATGTCGTCTTCGCTGAAGCCATGGCCCTTGAGGGTTTCCATATCCTCGTCGTCCACCTCGTAGGCGCGCCCGGAAACCTTCATCGCAAAATCGAGCATCGCCCTCTGACGCTCCGTGATGTCGGCCTTGCGGTAGTTGATTGCGATCTGGTCGGCGATCAGAGGGTTCTTTGCGCGAACGCGCAGGATCGCGCCATGCGCGACCACGCAATACTGGCACTGATTGGCGTTGCTGGTGACCACCACGATCATCTCACGCTCGGCCTTGGTGATTGGACCGGGCTTGTCCATCAGCGCGTCGTGATAGGCCATGAAGGCGCGGAACTCGTCGGGACGATAGGCGAGCGTCAGGAAGACATTGGGCACGAAGCCCGACTTTTCCTGCACTGTCAGGATGCGCTCGCGCACGTCATCTGGAAGGTCCTTGATCTCAGGGACCGGAAAGCGGCTGATAGCTGGGGCGGACATGGTTTTCACTCCCTTATACGGCCACGAGCGAGGCCAGTTTCTTCTGATAGATATCGAAGGCGTCGCCGGCATCGCCCGCATAGGGCTCCACCTGCACGAGGCAGGTGTGGGCCGAGCAGCCCTGCCCGAATTGGGAGGTGCCGACATCGAGCGTCAGCACATTGGGATTGCCGGCCATTTCCAACCCGCTATTGCCGACCGGCGTGAACCACGCTCCGGTGGGCAGCACGACGACGCCGACGCGCACCGTGTCGGTGACCCATGCGGTGGCGAGGTTCGCTCCGCGCTCGTTCCAGATGCGCACGGTTGCGCCGTCCTCGACGCCGAGCCGACCGGCATCCTCAGGGTTGATGCGCGCCTGCTCGCGCCCTTTTCGCTTCATGGCGAGGCTGGCGCCGCCCGTCTCGAGTTGGCTGTGCAGCCGGCCTGCCGGCTGATGCGAAATCAGATGAAACTGATGCGGCCCGCTGGCATTGCCGAGCCATTCGGCGGGCTCGATCCACGACGGATGGGCGCGGCAATCGGCATAGTCGAGCCGCGCCAGCGTCTCGCTGCCGAGCACGATCTTGCCGCTTTCGGTGTTGAGGGGAAATTCCTCCGGATGCTGGCGGAATTCGGCCAGATAGGTGTGTTCGGCCCGCGTCGGGACACGCGCATAGCCTGTTTCCCAAAACGTTTCGAAATCCGGCATCTCGAAGTCGAGGCGCGTTTCGGCGTCGCTGCGGCTGATCTCGTAGAGGTGGCGCAGCCAGCCCATCTCGTCGCGGCCTTCGTTGAACGCGTCGCCGACGCCGAGCTTCTCGGCGATGGCGTTGAAGATGTCGAAGTCGGAGCGCGCCTCTCCGAGCGGCTCGATCGCCTTGTGCATGGCGAGGATGAAATCCGACCGCCTGTTGCCCGCAAGATCGTTGCGCTCGATCGATGTCGAGGCCGGCAGCACGATGTCGGCACGCTGGGCGGTGGCGGTGAACATCGGGTCTTGCACGATGATGGTTTCGGGCCGGCTCCAGGCCTCCTGAAGGCGGTTCAAGTCCTGATGATGGTGATACGGATTGCCGCCGGCCCAGTAGACCAGCCGCACATCGGGATAGACGCGTGTCGCGCCCTCATAGGTGAAGGACTTGCCGGGGTTCAGGAGCATGTCGCTGATGCGCGCCACGGGAATGAAGCTGTCGATCGGTTTGGTAAGCTGAGAGATGGCGGGCGAGCGGCCGACATTCATCGGCGCGCCGACGCCGCCGAGCGAGGCATAGCCGTAACCGACGCCGCCGCCGGGAAGGCCGATCTGGCCGATGAGCGAGGCAAGGCCGAGCGCAGCCCAGAATGGCTGTTCGCCGTGATGGGCGCGTTGCAGGCTCCAGCTCACCGTCAACATGGAGCGCGTATCGACGAGCCGGCGCGCGAGCGTTGCGATCTGCTCCCGGTCGAGACCGGTGATCGAGGCCGCCCAGGCCGCATCCTTTCGCTCTCCGTCGAGGCTGCCGTCGAGATAGGCAAGCAGGCGCTCCGAGCCGCTGGTGCAGCGGGCGAGAAAGTCGCCGTCGTGACGGCCTGCCTTGAGGATTTCGCCGGCGAGCCCCAGCATGAGGGCCGCGTCCGTGTTAGGGCGAATAGGCCACCACTCGGCACCTACCCAATCCGGCATGTCGTCCTTCAGCGGCGAGACGAGGATGATCTTCATCCCGCGGGCCGCCATCTGCTTGAGATAGCCCTCCAGGGTATGGGATCCGAGACCGCCCGCTTCGCTCTGCGCGGTGCGCGGCGAAAGCGCACCGAACACGACCAGCGTATCGGTGTGTTCGGCGATCGTGTCGAGCGTGTTGCCCTTGCCGTCGCAAGCCGCGCTGTCGCCCAGCGTATGGCGCAGGATCACCGGTCCCGCAGCGATCGAATAGGTGTCGACATGACCGGTAAAGCCGCCGGCGAGGTTCAGCGTGCGCTTCAGCAGCGAGGAGGCGTGGTGAAAGCGCCCGCAGCTCGTCCAGCCATAGGAACCGGCGAAGATGGAGGCATTGCCGTGCTCGGCCGAAACGCGGCGGATTTCGGACGCGACGAGGTCGGTCGCATCGTCCCAGCTCACGGGCACGAATTTTTCCGAGCCGCGCCCGTGCCGATCGCTCTTCTCGCGCTTTTCCAGCCATCCCTGGCGCACCATGGGCTGAAGTATGCGGCGGTCTGGCTTGGCCCATTCGCGCACGGAATCGATGATCGGCGATGGCGCCGGATCGTGCTCGAACGGCTCTACGCCGACGATCTCGTTGTCCTCCACGAGGATCGTGTAGGCACCCCAATGGCTGCAATGTGCGTAGCGCTTGATGGTCATGTCGTTGTTCCGGAGATCGAGGGGCTCTGCCCTTAAATCATTGCTTCTATCAGAAACGGTCCCTTGCGGCCGCATGCGGCGCGCAGAAGATCGGAGAATTGTTCGGCGCTTTCGGCGCGTGCGCCCTCCACGCCCATGGCGGCGGCAAGTCCGACCCAGTCGAGCGCCGGATCGACCAGATCGAGCATCCGGCTCGCATTCTCGCCCGGCGCTCCCGCGCCTACATTCTTCAGCTCGCCATGCAGGATCTGGTAACGGCGGTTGGCGAAGATGATGGTCACCACGTCGAGCCGTTCACGCGCCTGTGTCCACAGCGCCTGGACCGTATACATGCCGCTGCCGTCAGCCTGGAGCGCCACGACCTTGCGGTCCGGACAGGCGATGGCCGCGCCGGTGGCGAGCGGAAGCCCGATGCCGATTGCGCCGCCCGTCAATTGCAGGAAGTCATGCGGTTCCGCGCCATAGGTGTAACGGAAGAAATCGCGCCCCGACGAAACGGACTCGTCGCACACCACGGCATTGGCCGGCATGTGAAGGGCAAGCGCAATGGCGATCGCCTCCTTGGTCAGCGCGCCGGCGGGCATGTCGGGACGGTGCCGCGGCGCGAGCTTCGGCCTCGCCTCGCCCACACCGACCTCGCCGGCAAGCGCGGCAATGGCGGCCGCCACATCCTGCCCCGGCTCCGTGAGGTCGAAGGTCGTGCAGCCCTCCGGCAGCATGCTGCTCGGCTTTCCCGGATACGCAAAGAAGCCGACGGGCGCATTCGCCGCAATCAGGATCACCTGCTCGGTATCTGCGAAGGCGGCGACCGCCAGATCGATGACATAGGGGACGCGGTCGAGCACGACGCGTCCCGCGCCGCGCTGCATGCGGCCGTTGGATTGCTGCGCCATCAGGCGCGCGCCTGTCCTCTGCGCGATCCGGTCGAGCGTTTCCAACTCGCCCTCGCGCAGTGCCTTGCCGCTCACCAGAATGGTGGTGGTGCGGCCGTTGCGCAAGGCGGCGGCAGCGTCACGGATGCGCACGGCGTCGGGCTTGTTCGGCGATGCGATCTCGATGGGCGAAGGCATGGCGTCGGACGTCACGTCGTTCCAGGCCGCGTCGGCATGAAGGATCAGTGTTGCGATCTGGCCCGGCTGGGCCCGCGCGACGCGGATCGCCTCTTCGGTGCGGGTGCCGACTGCATCGGCCGTGTCCGCACGCTCGACCCAATGCGACATCGGTCGCGCCAGCGATTCGATATCGGATGTCAGCGGGGCGTCATATTGGAGATGATAGGTGGCATGGTCGCCGACGATGTTGACCATCGGGGTGCGGGCGCGCCGCGCATTGTGCAGATTGGCGAGGCCGTTGGCGAGACCCGGCCCCAGATGCAGAAGCGTGGCAGCCGGCTTGTCGGCCATGCGGGCATAGCCGTCAGCGGCCCCCGTCACCACGCCTTCGAAAAGGCCGAGCACGCAGCGCATGCGCGGTTGCCGGTCGAGTGCGGCGACGAAATGCATCTCCGAGGTTCCGGGATTGGCGAAACACACATCGACATCGTTTGCGAGCAGGGTTTCGCACAGAAGATCAGCGCCATTCATCGGGGTGGGTCCTTCATCGGCAGTCGCGACTTGTCGCCGAGATCGGCAATCGCTTCCCAAAACGGCTCTATAGCGTCGATCAGACGCACGAAAAGGCGGTATTTGCTTTCAGCGTAGTCGCGCGTTGCGCATTGCGGCTCGGCCCATGCGTCAGGCGCACCACGCCAGTCCTTTGCGACCGCCTCCTGCGACAGTCCATGGATGAAGCGCGCACCTATCATGGCCAATCCGCGCAGACCGGAATCGCCGCCGGTGTTGCATGCAACCTTCTGGCCGGTCGCGGTGGCGAGAAAGCCGGCGAAATGCGGGTCCGCCGCAAGCCCGCCGCCGAGGGCCAGCGTGCCTTCCGGCGCGTTCATCATCTCATGGCTCTTGCGGGCGACGAAGGCCAGCGCCTCGCGTCCCGCCCAGGCGATCTCGGCCGGGCTGGTATCGGCGGTCACCCCGAACAGCGCGCCGCTGGCATAGGGCGTCGTATAAGGTGCCCGCTCACCGCCCGGTTCGAAAAAGGGGTGCAGGATCAAGGAGGAATAAGAGGGCGCGGCCGCCGCCGGCTGTTCGGCGAGCTTGGCCGCCAGATGCTTCAACAGGGTCGCGCCGTTGAAGCTCGGATGGAAGCACAGATAGCCCTCCCCCAGCGCATAGTGTTGGATCATCGCGCCGGCTGGCTTTTCCTGCATCTGTGCCGGGTCGGAAAGGTGGCAGGCATGGATCGCGCTGGTGCCGAAAATGGAGGCGCGCGTGACATCCGGCGTGCTGCCGAGGCCGAGCCCGATCAGTGTCGCCTGCACGTCGCCAGGTCCCAAAAGCACCGGCGTTCCGGCCGCTAGCCCGAGATCGCCGGCGATGTCGGGCGAAAGCCCTGCCCGGCATTCGGCAATGGACGCCAGTTCCGGTAGAAGCTCGATGCCTCGTGCGAGACCCAGGGCCTCCTGGATTGCGGGCGAAGCCTGCCCGCCGCGCCAGTCACCCCAGACCGGCAGCACCGCGCTCGGCTCGGCCTTGAGCTCTCCGGTCAGGCAAAAAAATAGCCACTCCTTGGCGCGCAGTATATGGGCGATTTGCGCCAGACGATCCGGTTCGTTTTCGGCAAGCCAGACGCAATGCAGGCTTTGCGAGGCGGCGGTCGGGCGTGCGCCCGTCACCGCCTCGATGACGCGGCATGCCTCGCCATCCGCTTGCAGCCGCGCCGTCAGCGCGCGGCATCGTCCGTCGAGCCAGGTGATCGCGTGGCCCACCGGCTGCATGTCTGCGCCGAGAGGCCACAGCCCGTCGCCCTGCCCCGTCACCACGATGCCGGCCACCTCGCCCTCGATTTTGGCGATGCAGGCCTTGAGCACGGCAAAAGCGTCGGCGCGTGTTACGGCCATGTCCTGTTCGACAACAGCGCTTTGCCGGCGCAAGGCGCTGTTGTCGCGCTGCGCGCTCGATACCATCCGGCCCGCCATATCGAAGGCGGCAGCCTTGACGGTGGTGGTGCCCGAATCGAGGCAGACGAGGACGGAAGTCATGTTTTAGAGGTCCTGACCCTGGCTCACGAAGCCTGACGCAACCCTTCCAGCGCCGTGGAACTCTGCTGGCCGTATGTCTTGAATTTCTCCAGCACCGCCGCGATCTGCTCGTCGCTCAGCACCGGTGGTTCGCCGATCGGCAGGCACAGGAGGTACTGATGCGCCAACTCCTCCACGGTCACCGCCAGCGCCAGCGCACGCGCGATGGAGACATGGGCGGCGATCACGCCGTGATGCGCCATCAGGCACGCGCGGCGGCCTTCGAGCGCCTTCACGACGCGGTCGGCCAGCTCCTGCGAGCCGAAGATTTCATAAGGCGCGCAGCGGATGGTGGGACCGCCGGCCGAAGCAATGGCGTAGTGGATGGCCGGGATGTCCTTGCCAAGGATGGACACGCTGGTTGCGTGCGTGGAATGGGTGTGCACGACCGACCTCAAATCCGGCCGCGCCTGCAGGATGTCGCGGTGGAAGCGCCATTCGCTGGAAGGCAGCACGTCGCCCTCGAAGGTGGCGTCCCATTTCATCGCCACGACATGCTCGGGCTCCAGCTTGTCATAGGGAATGCCGGTTGGCGAGATCAGGAAGCCGTCGCCGTGGCGCACGCTGATATTGCCAGACGTGCCCTTGTTGATGCCCAGCCGGTTCATGCTGCGGCAGGATTCGATGACTTCCGTGCGCAGCGCGAGTTCTTCGCTTGTCATTTGACGCGCGTCCTTTGTCGTTGGTTCTGGTCTATTTCGTCGGATGAAGCGGCGGCCGGCCCTGCAAAATGAGATCGATATCCTCGGCGATCATGTTTGCGGCCTTGATGATGGAATAGCGGGACGCGCCGGCGATATGCGGCGAAAGCGTCACATTGGGCAGTTTCAACAATGGCCAGTCCGCCGGCGGCGGCTCGGGCGCAAACGTGTCGAGCGCGGCACCCTTCAGATGACCGGAAACGAGCGCGTCGTAGAGCGCCTCATAGTCGAGAACTTGCCCACGCGTGGTGTTGACGAGATAGGAGCCGGGTTTCATCGCCTCGATCTGGGCGCGGCCGACCATGCCTTTGGTCTGCGGTGTGACGCGCGGATGCAGCGTCAGCACATCGACCTGACGCACGAGGTCCTCGAATTCCACCTTCTCGATGCCTGCGGCGCGGTCTTCCTCCGAAAGCTCCTTGAACGGATCGGAGAACACGATCTTGCCGCCGAAGGGACGCAGCAGGCGCGCCACGCGCGTTCCCACATCGCCATAGCCCACGATGCCGACGCTCAGTTCGCAAAGTTCCGGCCCGGTATGGTCGAAATGGAAGAAGTCGCGCCGGAATTCGCCCTCCCGCACGGAGAGATGCCCGCGGATCAGATTGCGCGTTTCCGCCAGCAGTGAAGCGACGGTGAATTCTGCCACGGCCGAGGCGTTGCGGCCGGGCGTGTTGATGACCGTGATACCGCGCTCGCGCGCCGCCGCCATCTCGATGTTGACCGGACCGCCACGGGAGACGGCGATGACGCGCAAGCGCGGCGCATGGTCGAGACTCTCTCCGGTGATCGGCGCCAGATGGGTGACCAGAATGTCGATGTCGGAGAGAAAGTCGAAATAATCCTCCGGCCGACCCACGAATTCGGCCACCGGCAGATGCGGGTCATGCTTGGTGGACGTCAGCTTCAGCGGCCAGTCGAGTTGCATATGCTTGAACCGCAGCGCCCGGTCGGGCATGCGCGCCGCAAGGGCCTTGTCGAAAAAGGAAGGTTGCATGAAACCGTCGCCGATGATGCCGACGGTCAAGGTCTCCGTGCTTGCGAGCTTGTTCATCTCTTCAAATCCTCATGCACGCTTGGCGGCATTCGCTTCCGGCAGACCCGGAAGCACATCGCGATAGCGCTCGCTTTCAATCTCCCGCTCGGACAGGATTTCGGCGGTATGCTCGGCGAAGGCCGGCGGGGCCTTGCGATAGGAGGCGGGCGTGCGCGACATCTTGATCGGGCTGCCCGTCCCGCGATACGGCCCAATGTCCACCACCATCTCGCGGTGCTTGGTATGAGCGTCCTCCACCACCTGGTCGATCGAGCGCACCGCCCCGCAGGGCACGCCGGCCTTGATGAGACGGTCGGCGATCGCCTCACAGTCGAAGGCGGCCAGCGCCGTCTCGAGTTCGACCTTCAGCGCGTCGCGATTGACGTTGCGCTCACCGTTGGAGGCGAAGCGCGGATCGTCCGGCAAATCCGGGCGCCCGATGATGGTGCAGAGCGTGGCGAACTGGCGGTTGTTGCCGACGGCCAGGAAGATCGGGTCGGTGCGCGTTGCGAATGTGTCATAGGGGCAGATATTGGGGTGCGCGTTGCCCGAGGGCTCGGCCACCTTGCCCGACAGGTAATAGTTCGGCAGATGCGGATGCAGGAGCGAGACGCCGCAATCATAGAGCGTGGTCTCGACGAATTGCCCCTTGCCGCTGGCGGCGCGTTCGTTGATCGCCATCAAGATGCCGATCACGGCGTTCAACCCGGTCACCATATCAACCACGGGAAGGCCGACGCGCAGCGGCTTTCCACCGAGTTCGCCATTCACGCTCATGATGCCGGCGGATGCCTGGATCGCGGCATCGTAGCCCGGCAGGCCGCCGAGCGGCCCATCCGCGCCGAAGCCCGACACCCGGCAATGGACAAGGCGCGGGAAGCGCCTGGAGAGCTCGTCATGGGAAAGCCCCCAGCGCTCCAGCGTGCCGGTCTTGAAATTCTCGATGAAGACGTCGGCATCTTCCAGAAGCGTCAGCAGTAGCTCCCTACCCGCCGGCTGTGCCAGATCGAGCGCCATGCCGCGTTTGTTGCGGTTGAGGCCAAGGAAATAGCTTGCCGTGCCGTCGAGGAAGGGCGGGCCCCAGCCCCGCGTCTCGTCGCCCGCCGGTGGCTCGATCTTGATGACGTCGGCGCCATGGTCGGCAAGTACCTGCCCCGCATAGGGCCCGCCAAGCACGCGGCTCGCGTCGACGACTTTGAGATTGGCCAAAGAGCCCGTATCGAATTGCATCGCTTTTCCAGTCATGTCACGCCGCCGGCATCGACCTGTCTTTGAGGTCTTCGAGCAGTTGCCCGGCGAAATCGGGATAGGTTTCGGAAAGTTCGTCCAGCACGCGCCCGCGCAACAGCGCCAGAACGTCTGCGTCGGGCAGCGGCGTGGACGCCGGGACCGCGTCATGGTCGAAGGCGAAGCCGGTCGCGGCCTCGATCTCGGCCAGATCGTGGCCGGGATGCACGCTTTCCAGCCGGAAGCCAGGCTTCTTGCCGTCGAAGCTGAACAGACCCTTGCCGGTCAGAAGCGCATAGGGGCCGCCGGTGCGATAGACGCCGTCCTCGCTGACGCCGGGCGCACTGATGAAATCGACCTTGTCCACGAAGACGCGGGGACTGTGCTCCTCGCGAAAGAGGATGACACGTGGCACCACGAAATAGAGATAGGCCGCGCCGAAGGAGCCGGGCCAGCGCACCTTGGTCTGCGGATATTCCCCGACACCCACCAGATTGACATTGGCGTGCCCGTCGATCTGCCCGCCGCCCAGGAAGAATGCGTCGATACGCCCCTGCCCGGCACAGTCGAAAAGCTCGGCCGATCCGTTGGTGAAGAAATTGTGCTCCACCGAGCCGAGTATGGAGATGCGCACGCGTGGCGCGCCGGCTTTTTCCTTCAGCGCGCGCAAGAGCATCGCGCCAGCGGCGGGGATCGGCGACGATGCCCCGACCGCGACGTGGCGCACGCCGTCGAGCAGTTTGGCGATGGTGCAGATGAGGATTTCGCGCGGAAGAACCTCGCTCATTGCGCGGGCTCCGGCAGCGAAGAAGCCATGTAGTCGAGAAATCCCTCGTCCGTGCGCGCCATGGTTGCATAGCGCAGAAGCTCTGCCGTGTCGGTCGGATACTCGCCCCACAGCCCATAGGGCCAAGCCCCCTTCGGCGCGCAAGCGATGGAATCGACATAGAGGGCGGGCAGCGTACCGGCGGCGCTCATTTCGTCGGCAAGCAGATTCTCCTCCACGACACGTTCGACCGTGACCAGCGTGACTTTCGACGCATAGGCCATGGCCGCCAACTCGCGGCGGCGGCCGATCCACACATTGCCGAAGCGGTCGGCCATGGGCGCATGGAAGACGGCAACGTCCGGGTGGATCGCCGGCACCAGCACGATCGGGTCGTCCGTCTCGGAAAAAGGATTGTCGATGAGGCGCCAATCCTTGCGGTTGGTCAGCACATCGGTGCCGATCAGGCCGCGCATCGGCAGAAAGGGACTGCCCTTCTGCGCCGCCATCAAGCCGGCATGGATGGCCGGGCATGTGGCGTCCATCAGCCTGATCGTGCCGTCCTTCGCCGCCTGATTGAAGCGCGGCGCGCCGCCGGCCTCGCCGAGCGAAACGGCGCTCGTCTCCACCGTCGCGACAAGACCCGCGCCGATGAGCTGGTCGACCTGAAGACCGCCGGTCGGAACGCAGATCAGATGCAGATCGCGCGCGCCCCGTTCGATGATCGGCCGCGTCATGGCCATTGAAACGCCGGCATAGTCGACCGGCAGCGCAAGCTTCGCGCCCGGCTCGATCACCCTCGCCATTTCCTCCAGCTCACTCAGCAACTTCGTCTCCTGCCCGTTGCTTGACCTCGCACTCGGCGAGCGGTCGAAATATGTTCTATAATATAGAACGCAATTCTGAAAATTTAGGATAGGCGCGATTGCATGGCGGTGTCAACGCACGTCGTGCACGGCCGGAAAGACGGCGCGGCCTGCTGGATGTGACGTGATTGATCTGAGCGAATCTCATGCAAGCCCGCGCCGGTAATCGCGTTGTGAGGAACCTTGGCTGACAGACGCCGCACAGGACTACATACGCCAGGGCATCACTGCAGGATAACAAGATTATTCCCGACATCGCCTGCACAAAGAAAAAAACCGCCTGCTGCCAACAGCGCCTGCTCTGTATGTTGCATTGCAGCAAGCCTTCGGTCGGCGCGCCCCGGAGCACTTGGCCGCGACCCGGCTTGACAAGGCACAAGCGGCGACTAATGATAAATACGGAATACCGTTCTATAATGTAGAACGCATGGGAGGAATGCGATGACTGTCAGTGTGGCCCGGCGTAGCGAGGGTGGAGAAGGATCGACCGGTGGCGGAAGCGTCTCCCGGCAGGTGATCGGAAGCAGCATCACAGTCCGGGATGTCGTCAAGACCTACGGCAATTTCCGCGCCGCCGACCACATCAGCATCGACATAGAGCCCGGCGAGTTTATCACGCTGCTCGGCCCCTCCGGGAGCGGCAAGACCACGCTGCTCAACCTCGTTGCGGGCTTCCAGAAGCTGAACGAGGGCGAAATCCTTGTCGACGGCAAGGCGATCCACAGGGTTCCCACGCATCGGCGCGGCTTCGGCATGGTGTTCCAGAGCTACGCGCTCTTCCCGAACATGACCGTGAACCAGAACGTGGCCTTCCCCTTGCGCATGGCCGGCGTCGACCGCGCGACAACCGACCGCCGCGTCGCCGAGACGCTGGAGATCATGCGGCTGTCCGAGCATGCGGCGAAGATGCCTTCGCAGATGTCCGGCGGCCAGCAACAGCGCGTGGCCATCGCCCGCTCCATTGTCATGCGCCCGAAGGTGGTGCTGATGGACGAACCGCTGAGCGCGCTCGATCGCCGCCTGCGTGAATCGATCCAGATCGAGATCCGCGACCTCCACCAGGCGCTGGGCAGCACCATCCTTTTCGTCACGCACGATCAGGGCGAGGCGCTGACCATGAGCGACCGCATCGCGGTCCTCGAAAACGGCCGTATCGTGCAGGTCGGCACCCCGACGGAAATCTATCGCCACCCGACAAACCGCTTCGTTGCGTCATTTGTCGGCGAAAGCAACCTCGTCGATGCCGAGATCGTGCAGAAACGCGGCTCGACGATCACGCTGAAAAACCGCGCCGGCTATGTTTTCGAGGCCGAAAGCCGCGGCGCGATCGATGTCGGCCGCGCCACCGTTCTGGTCCGCCCGGAGCGCATCACGATCAGCGACGAGCCTGCTCCCAACACGATCCCGGTTACTGTCACATCCGCCCTTTTCCTGGGCGAGATATTGCGCATCGAAGCGCAGATGGAAGGCGGCGAGACTCTGCTCATCCGCTGTTCCGACAGCGCCGACCGCGCATTGCCCTCGGTGGGCGACAAGCTCCATGCGGGCTGGCGCGCGGAAGACTGCTGGGTGCTTTCATGACTGTCGCCGTCAGGGATGAACGGCGAAGCCAGTCCGTGAGCCTGCGTGAGATCTTCGGCAACCCGGCATGGCTGCTCGTTCCGGCGGCCCTCTTCCTGGGCTTCATCTATCTGCTGCCGCTGATGGATCTGACCAGGATAAGCGTCAGCGGCCCGACGCCATGGGTCTATTTCGACCGGGTCTTCTCGGTGCCCCTCTACTGGGACTCGCTCGTGCGGACGATGGGCATCGCGCTCAGTGTCGCCATACTGTGCGCCATCCTCGGCTATCCGACCGCCCTTCTGATCCACCGCACGCGCGGCTGGGTACAGGTCGTGGTGGCGGTTAGCGTCATCCTCCCTTATTTCATCGCGATCCTCATCCGCACCTATTCCTGGATGGTGCTTCTCGGCCGAAACGGTCCCGTCAACAAGTTAGCCGTCTGGCTTGGCATCTACGACCAGCCGATGCAGCTTCTCTTCAACCGCGGGGCAGTGCTGCTCGGCATGACGGCGGTGCTGCTGCCCATCATGGTGCTGACGATCTATTCCAGCGTCGCCCGCCTCGATCCGAGCCTGACGCGCGCCGCCGCCGCGAGCGGCGCCGGGCCGCTCGCCGTGTTCTGGCGCGTGCTGCTGCCATTGACATTGCCCGGCGTGGGCGCGGGCTTTCTGCTTGTCTTCGTGATGGGCATAGGCTTCTTCATCACGCCGACGCTGCTCGGAGGTCCGGGCGACCAGATGTTCGCCATGCATATCACGCAGCAATCGAATTTCGTCAGCAGCGAAGGCTTTCTGCAGGCACTCGGCGTTGTGCTGCTCGTCATCACCATGGTTTTCGTGGGCATCGCCGGACGCTTCCTCGGGTTCGAGTTTTTGTGGGGCGGCGGCAAGCTTACCGACAAGACTTCCACGAAAAAGCGCGGCAAGGATTACGGCGGGCGTGCATTCTCCCAGGGCGCGTTCGGCAAGCTTCTCGCCGACACGATCGGCTGGCCGATCATGCGCGCGCTTTCGGCGGCACCCCGCTGGCTCGGAAGCGCCACCGTCATTTCAGCCGGCACCTTGGTGATCGCCATTCTGGTGGCGCCGATCATCGTCGTCATGATCATCTCTTTCAGCAAGGCCAGCTTCCTGACATTCCCGCCACCGGGCTACTCGTTGCGCTGGTACGAGCAGTTTTTCACCGACAGTGCCTGGGTGAAAGCGTTCTTCGATTCGCTGACGATCGCCGTCATTTCTGCGCTCATCTCCGTGTTCCTCGGCGCCTCCGCTGCCATGGGCATCGTGCGCAGTTCCATTCGCGGAAAGACCATCATCATGCTGCTTCTGGTCAGCCCGGTGATCGTTCCGCCCGTGGTGCTCGGCCTGTCGCTCTACAGTCTCTATCTGCGCGTCGGGTTCGACGGCACGATCGGCGGGCTGGCAGCCGCCCATGCGATCGGTGGACTGCCGATCGTGGTGGTCATCATCTGCGCCGCGCTGCAAAGCGTCGATCGCAATCTGGAGCAAGCTGCGGCCGTGCACGGAGCCTCGCCGCTCGCCGTATTCCGCACGGTGACGCTGCCGGCGATCGCGCCAGGTCTGGCTGCGGCGACGTTCTTCGCGTTCCTGCATTCCTTCGACGAGCTGGTGTTGTCGCTGTTCCTGACCAGCCCGCGCCTGGTGACACTGCCGCTCAAGCTGTGGGCCGGCGTCAACTACGAGCTCAGCCCCGTCCTTGCCGTCGTCTCCACGCTGGAGGTTCTCCTCGTGGTGGTCGGCATCATCCTTGCGCGGCCGGTACTGACCCGCTCGCGCAAGACCGCGTGAACGATCGAAAACTTAATTAGGGAGGAAGATGAAATGAAACGACATTCGACTTTCAAGTCTCTCGCCGTGCGCTTCACGGCGATGGCGATCATCGCGGCGAGTGCCGCGACCGCCCATGCCCAAAGCAACGAAGTCGTCATGCAGGATCCGGGCGGACCCTATGGCGATGCGTTGCGCAAGGTGATGTACGATCCCTTCAAGAAGGAAACCGGCATCGACGTCGTGCTCGTTCAGGAAGCCCGCAGCGGTCCACGCATCAAGGCGCAGGTCGACGCCGGCAAGACCGATTGGGATCTGACCTTCATCTTCGACCAGGAAACCGCGCTGCTCGGCGATTGCTGCCTTGCCGATATCGACTACGACAAGCTTTCCGACAGCGCCAAGACGACGCTCGCAACCATGCCCGACAATCTGAAGCGCCCGAAGGGCGTCGCCCTTCAGGTGATCGGCGTCGGCATGGCCTACAACACCGATAAGTACAGCGGCGACAACGCGCCGAGCGGCTGGGCCGATTTCTGGAACGTCGAAAAGTTCCCTGGGTCACGCTGTCTGCCGGCATGGCCGCGCTTCGTTTTTGAAGCCGCGCTCATGGCCGATGGCGTGAAGAAGGAGGACCTTTATCCAATCGACATGGAACGCGCCCTGGCGAAAATCGAGGAGATCAAGCCCCACGTCACCAAGTGGTGGACCACTTCGGCCCAGGCACCGCAACTCCTGCTCGACGGCGAGGCCGACATGTGCATGGCGTATACAGGCTCCATGAGCCTGCTTGCACTCGAAGGCGCGCCGGTTGAAGTCAATTGGAACCAGGGCTTCATCTACTATGATTTCTTCTCGATCCCGAAAGGCGCGCCGCACTACGAAAACGCGCTGAAGCTGCTATCCTGGCGCCTCGATGCAGAGCGGGCGGCGGAGCTTACCTCAGCATATCCCGTGGCGCTGCCGTCGCCGCTGGTGTTCGAGAAGGCCGATCCGGAAGTCAGCCGTTACTGGGCCAACAATCCCGAAAACGTGAAGAAGGCCATCGAGTGGAGCCCGGACTTTTGGGGTGCCAAGTCGTCCGACGGCAACACCACCAATGAAGAATATGGCCAGGAAAAACTGAACGCCCTGCTCTCGCAATAAGGGCGGAAGGCAATCTGGACGGCCGCGATCGCCGATCGCGGCCGTCCGCGCAGTAAGGGGCCGGCTCGGTTGGCCGGGGCCGGCAGCTCATGGTAGAGAACGCCATGTGTTTCATTCAGCCGATTGGCAATCTCCGCCCCTTTGACGGAGCATCGGACTTCACCGAAAATCGCTTCCGATTCTCGGCCTGCGAACTCGGCGACGGCATGGATTATGGATAAAGCCTTCATCAAGGGACTGCGACTTCTGGAAGCGCTCGCGGCAAGCGAGAATCCGCGCGGCGTCACCGACCTCGCGGCCGAACTGAAGCTCACGAAAAGCAATGTCCATCGGCTGCTTACGACGCTGCAGATGCATGGCTATGTCCGCCAGATACCGCCCAGCAGCACCTATGAACTGACGACCAAGATCTGGCAGCTCGGCAGCAACGTCATCCGCCGCCTCGACATCGTGCAGGTCGCCCGCCCCGCGATGGCCGAACTGGCCGAGATCACCGGCGAGACGGTTCATTTGTCCGTTCTGGAAGGCACCGACGTCATCTATCTCGACAAGATCGAAAGCGCCCATCACATCCGGGCGCATACCAGCGTCGGCGCCCGCGCACCCGCATTCACGATGGCGACCGGAAAGGCCATGCTCGCGCATCTGCCCGACAGCTATCTCGAACGCTTCGTTCCCCATTTCAAGCGCTACACCAGCACCACGCGCATAACGCTGGAGGAGTTGCGCGAGGATGTCGAACTGGCGCGCCGGCAAGGCTACGCGGCGGTGCCGCATGGCGAATGGCGCGCAGGCATCGCCGCATGCGCCAGCGCGATCCTCAACCGCTCCGGCGAAGTCGTCGGCGCGATCGGCATGTCCGGCCCCGACACCCGCATCAACCGCCGGCAATTGAAGCAGATCGCGGAGCATGTCGTGCGTGCGGGGCAGACGATCAGCGCCGCGCTCGGTTATGTTCCGCGCGACTGATCCAGAGCGCATGCCCTCTCCGCGTGGCCAACGCCCTGCTCAGCCATCATCTCTTCCAGACCACGCAGCCTCAGACTTTGGTTGGTGGCAGCGCCCGCGAAACAAGATCACTGACTGGTCGAACCGGCGGCTTTTGCACGGGTGTGGCACCAAAGCAGTCACAGCTCTGCTTGCGGGAGCACATTCTATGGTCGATGATCAGCATGCAGGAAGTCGGCAAGGAACCCGCCATGCCATGGATTGATCGTCTGTCGGATGCGGTGATCGCGCAGAAGGTGGAAGCTGGCAAATGCCGGGGCGATTAGGTGTCATAGCGAGAGGCTAGGGCGATGCGTTTTCAATCTTGGCCCGATATCGGATTCTGGCCCTACACGATCATCGTGTTCTTTTCCGTCTTGTTCCTCCTCGGCTTCGCCGCAGAGGCCTGGCTGGGTATACGCATCGACCAGATCGGCAAGCGCCAGGCCGCCGACCCGGCCATCAGGCCGCGAATGGTCGTTGACGTCGATTTTTCAATCCATCGGGGCATACATCGCAGCGCCCGTCTGCTGGCCGAGCCCGAACGGTCCTGGGCCGTGCTTTGGGCAGATCGCTTCAAGCGCTACTTCTTGAGCCTTGCTGCCATCGTCGGTATCGGCCTGTCCGGCTTGGTTATCACCGCGCTGTTGGGCTGGAACGGAACGTGAGGAGTGGATAGCCGAACGGCAGCTTTGGGGAAGGAAAGTCCGAAAGCTGCCCTAGGTGATTCAGCCAACCCGCCTCGATCCCCGCACGCCCGGATAGGTCGCGTAGTTGTCGGCCTCAGCTCTTTCACGGGTCGGATCGTGCGGCGTCATCCGGCAAGCGGCCGTCGCTTTGCGAAACCCGTTCCCAAGGTGTGGGGCATGGTTTCAGAACTTCACGGCAAGGTCGAGCTTGAAGCTGTGATCCTGCGTCTTGCTGGCGAGCTGGCCGGCATAGGCGACGCCGAATGTTGCGGCCTTTGCAATCTGGAGGTCGAGGCCGGCCTCGATCGCCAGCGCGTTCCTGGCGATCGGCAGACCTTCGATCGCGAACGGCGTGCCGCCTGCAAAGGCGAAGGTGGAGGTCGGCACGGTGTCACCGAAAGCATGCCGCCACCCCAGCATGCCACGGGCGGTAACGCCGAGGTTTCCGAGGGCAAAGTCAGTAGCGGCATGTGCGCCGAGTGTCGTGAACGTGACATCCGTGGTGGACGCTGCGGAAACGAGGCCCATCCCGCTGCCTGTTTCGGCAAAGCCGTCCGCCCTGACGCTTGCATGTGCCAGTCCGGCAAATGGCTCAAGGCGGAGATTACCGGCGGACATGCGATAGCCGAGTTCGCCGAAGACCTGCGCGGTGCCTGCGTTATAGTCTGCTGCCGGCTTGCCGTCGAAATCATAGAAATAGCTGCTGAACCGAGGCGCGCGCCGGGTTTCAATATCGTGCCATGTGTAGGCAGCACCCGTCCGCAGGGCGACCGCACCCCACTCGGTGCCGGCATAAAGGCCGAGGTGTATATTCTTGGAGGAGCCTGACGAGGATGTACGCGGGCTCTCGAATGTGGTCTGGCTGTAGCCGCCGAGCACGCCGACCCGCCAGGCGTCGCCCATAGCCGCGTCGCCCATAGCCGCGTCGCCGCCGAACAGCACGCCGCCGATGGAGTGGTCAAGGCCCGCCACATTATCTGTTCCGTCGCGTTCACCCCAGGCTCCGAGCGCCTGGCTCCAGACTGCGAAACGATCGGTCGTGGCAGGCGCGAGTTCTGGCCCGTCCGGACCGTAGGCCATAACCGGCAACGCCGGGGCGCCGACATCTGCAAAGGCAGTGCGAAGGCGTGATGAAGCCGCATCGCTGATGAGACTGGTTTGCGTGACCAGCGTGCCGGCAAGCGAGGGGTGGATCTCGCCGGTAAGCTGGTTGAACGCGACGGCTGCCCCATCCGCGTTCAGGGTCGTGACGATGCCGTAGAGCTGGTTGTCCAGGCCGAGGCTTTCGATGCCTCCCGCGACCCCTGCACCGTTGCGTGTGGTGGCCACGTCGGCGAAGGCGACGCTGTTGCGCGAGACGTCGAGATAGACATTCGTCGGATCATAGATGAGATCGAAATCGAGGAAGGCATAGCAGTTGCAGACATCCGCGAACTGTCCAGTGACGTCGCCATCTGCAGACAGGATCGTGTGGCGCGCATCGCCGCGATAGGCGCCGGGCTCGAACCCGACATCGACCGACCCTCCCTCGATGGTGGCCGTGCCGGTGATGTCGAGACGGCTCGTGCCGTCCGGCGCGCCGAGTTCCACGACCAGCCAGGCGTCTTTCTGATGACGATAATTGCCGTCGATGGTGAGCGTGCCGCCGTCGCGGTTCCAGCCGGCGTAGACCGCACCATTGTTGTCCACGTCGCCGAAGATCGTGCCGGTGCCGGCGAGCGTGCCGGCCGGATCGATGAGCGTATCGGATGTTATGCTGCCGTTAACGGCAAGCACACCGCCGGCGATGCGGGTGTCGCCGAGATAGGCGCTGTCACCAGTCAGGACAAGCACGCCATTGCCCGACTTCATCAGCCCGCCATCGCCGGTGATGTCGTTTTCCCATACGCTTTTGCCTTCGTCGATCACCGCGTGGAAATCGCCCCAGTCGAACTTGCCCGGTCCAAGCACTGCCTTGCCGGCATCGAGCAGGCCGTAGCCGAAGATCTCGTCCACGCCCGGAGCGCCGACATCCCGGGCCGTCCCGAGCAGAACCTGGCGCACTTGCTCCATGGTCATGTAAGGAAACATTTGCGCAACCAGCGCGGCAGTGCCGGCTACAAACGGTGCAGCCAATGACGTGCCCCATTCCTTGCTGTATCCGCCGCCTGCATTGGCAACCAAAATGTCGTCCCGGTCGCCTATCCAGACCCATTGTTTGTTGCCGTCGTCCCACTCCCAGACGTCGCCGCCGCCGGGTGCTGCCAGGCACCAGCTCATGGCGACGCCGCAACGATTCGACCATGTCGGCATATCGCCGGGCGCAACCGCGGCGACCGCCAGCCAACCGGACTCCAGTTCCGGAAAATAGAAGGGAAGGCCCGCGTTTATGGCGGGTTGGCTCCATCCTTCATTTCCCGTGGCCCATATCAGAAGAGCTCCTTCGGCGACAGCGCGACGATAAACCGGAAGCTCCCGTTCAAAGCCGCTCTCCGCTTCTTCGAAGGTAAAATCCGTAGTCGGGCGTAAAAACCCATAGCTGTTGTTCAAGATGCGCACTCCACGCTCGACGAGCATCGAGATGCCATAAAGATCGCCGTATTCATCTCCGCCGTACCTGTTGGCAGAAACGATCATTGCTCCGGGAGCCACGCCATGCATGCCGACTCCATCGCGATTGGCGGCAATAATGGATGCAACTGAAGTGCCGTGGTTCTCCGCGTCCACGTTCCAGGGATACGATGGATCGAAAGTGACACCTTCGATATAGCGCCCCACAAATTCAGGATGATTTATGTCAAGACCACCATCGATCAGTCCCACCATGACCCCGCTGCCATCGAGCCCCTTTGCATAGGCATCGGCAGCATTGATGAAATCGAGCCCCCATTGCGCGCGGTATTCCGGGGTGCGCCAGCTTTCCGGATCAGTCGGGTCGCCGGAGGTCTGTGCACTGGCGGCGTTGGCCAGTATGCCCGCAATGGCGGTGGACAACAGAAGCGAGCGAAAGGTGCCGCGACTTCCAATATTCATCCGGATAATCCCCTGCCCTGACTTCTGCGACGAACCACGTTCGCTCGACACCGCCAAGACTGATTCTCGACGCAGAATTCCCCCGTAACATACAAGTGCCCGCCCCATTCTGGCAAAATCCATCAGGCTCATGCCGGCCCGCCATGGTGCCCCCCAATGACGAAGCTGGCAACACGAGGCGCCGCCGAAACGACAGTCGGGTATGATCCATACCACGGCACCTGTATCCGATAAGGCCTGGCAAACTGTCAGCCGGCAGCAACTGCCGTTTCGACAATCTGCCGGTAGGGCGTCGTCGGACGGCCGATCAATGCGCTCAGTTGCCGGCCCTTGTCCTCCAACTCATCCCTCGATGCGCCGATATCGGATTCCGCGATCAACTCGGCAACGACGTCAGGAAGCCCCATCCCGATGAGAGCCTGCTTGAACTCTGCCTTGGGCAGGTCCTGGTAGGTGACGGGTCTGCCCGCTGCTGACGCGATGGTGTTTGCCAAATCGGCCAAGTCATAGCTCTCGTCTCCGGCCAGTTCATAGACGAGGCCGGCATGGCCATCCATGGTGAGAACGACCGCCGCCGCCGCATAGTCGGCACGTGTCGCGGACGAGAAACGCCCCTTTCCGGCGCAGCCGATGACGGCACCATGTTGTAGCGGAGCTTGCACGGAGGGCATGGTTCTCCGTGTACCAGCCGTGCCGAAACAGGCCGAACGGCAGACCTGAGTCCCGCAACGCGGCTTCGGTGGCTTTGTGGTCCGCAGCAAGGCCGGAGGTCGCCGTATCGGCATGCCGCAGGCTCGCTAACTGTCCTGTACGCGCCCTTTACGAACTGAACTATCAAAGCCAACGCAACCGGCTCGTTCGTGGAAACGCACAGTGTTGCGCCCATTCGAGACTGGGCGAGGCCGCTATTTTCATGTTGTATGACAAGCATGTATGATGTTAAGCATACGCTCATGTTTGATGATGACACAGTTGAACGCGCGCCAAGGCTGTCTGAGGTTGTCGCTCGCCGGCTTGGCGCGGCGATCCGGACCGGCGATTTCGCGCCCGGTCAGAAGCTCCCGACCGAAAAGGAACTGGCCGAACGTTACGACGTGTCGCGCATGGTGGTGCGTGAAGCCATGTCTCGGCTGCGCTCGGAGGGGCTTATAGACTCCCGCCAGGGGCTCGGTGCGTTCGTTGCCGCAGAGCCGGGCAAGGCACTTTTCCGGCTGGATGAGGCCGCTGAGGCGCATGGCAATCTGCGCCACGTCTTTCAACTTCGCATTGCCGTGGAGGGCACGGCAGCCCGGCTTGCGGCGATCAACTCGGACGCCTGCAATCACGAGGAAATGCGGAGCGCTTTGTTGCTCCTTAAGGAAGCTATCGCCAGCGGACGCGATGGTACTGGCGATGACAGCAATTTTCACCTGGCTATCGCCCGCGCGTCCGGCAATCCATACATACTTCGCTTTCTCGCCTTTCTCGGCGCCAATCTGCGTGAAGCCATCGCCCAGGCCCGATCGAACACCGCAGCGCGACTGCCTGAGAGGGTGATGCTGGTCGAGGCTGAACACGAGGCTGTGCTGGCGGCCATCGTGGAGGGTGATGCTCCCGGTGCTGAACAGGCCATGCGCCAACACCTGTGTTCCGCGATGGAGCGACTGGGGCTGGGCTCGTTCTCGGCACTGGAGCAGCGCTGAGCATGGTCTCGTCCACGTCTTCGATCCCATTTTGCCAGGGCGCGAACCCCTTTGTGCGGACACCCTCCTTTGCAATTCCGAGGGGGGCTTGCGATACGCACGCACATGTTATCGGTGGGGCGCGTTTCCCGATGGTAGCCAATCGCAGCTACACGCCACCTGCCGCGTCCGAGGAATCCTACCTTGCGATGCTCGATGCGCTGGGAATGGATCGGGGCGTTCTGGTCCAGATCAGCGTCTATGGCACCGACAACAGTTGCATGGTGGAAACCTTGCGCAGACATCCCGGCCGGTTGAGAGGCGTTGCAGTCGTCGCGCCCGACGTGAGCGATGCGCAACTGGAGGAGCTTTCGGCTGCGGGCGTTCGCGGCGTCCGTATCAATGCGCTGTTCGGCGGAGGCATCGCCATCGAGGAACTGGAACGCCTCGCGGCCCGCATTGCCCCGCTGGGCTGGCATGTGCAGTTGCTGATCAACGTTCAAACGCTGCCTGAAATAGCCCCGATAATCGCGCGGTTGCCCGTGGAGGTCGTGTTCGACCACATGGGACACATTCCAGTGGAATCCGGAACGGACCATCCAGGCTTTGCACAGATGGTCGAGTTCCTGAAAGACGGCAAAGCTTGGGTTAAGCTCTCGGGCGCTTACCGTATGTCTGCTCAGGAAGCGAACTTCGACGACACCCTGCCTTTCGCGCAGGCGCTGGGGGAAGCGGCCCCGGATCGTTGCGTATGGGGTTCCGATTGGCCGCACGTCGCGCTTACGCAGCCGATGCCCAACACAGGCGACCTTCTTGAGCTGCTGGAGCTGTGGGTGCCCGATGAGCAGCTTCGCAACAACATTCTCGTTACCAACCCGGCCCGACTTTACGGCTTCGCAGGCCCGGCAGCGAGTTGAACTGACCGACCACTATCAATCTGGAGGAGAATTTCATGGCTTTCAATATCACGCGCCGTGCGCTTGTCGCTGTGTTCGGGGCAAGTTTGGCGCTTACTGCGTGTCCAGCCGCCGCTGAGCAGAAAACCGTCATTAAATTGGGCTGGACGACCTCCGATGGAGCGACCGACCCGTACGCGGTTGGCGCGCGTGCGTTCAAGGAGCTCGTCGAAGAGAATTCAGGCGGCAGGCTTGAGGTGCAGTTGTTTCCGAACCGGCAACTTGGCGACGAAAAGCCGATGATAGACGGAATGCGGCTCGGAACGGTCGATGCGGCCATCATCACCAACGCCGTCATTGCACAGGTGGAGGGGAGCTTCCAGTTGAACGACCTACCCTTTCTTTTCGAAAGTGAGGTACAGGCCGCAGAGGTTCTCGACGGTCCGATTGGGCAGAAGCTGGGTTCGAACCTGGAAAGCAAGGGCATCAAGGTCCTCGGCTTCATGGAGGGCGGTTTCCGCCACATGATCAACAATGTGCGCCCGGTCGAAAAGCCGGATGACATTCTCGGCGTGAAGTACCGCGTCATGCAAAACCCGGTTTTCATCGGCATGTTCTCCTCACTGGGCGGCAATGCCGTCCCGATGGCATGGGGTGAGACATTTACCGCGGTACAGCAGGGCGCAATCGACGGATTGGAAATTCCACTCGCGGTGATCGACCAGAACAAGTATTTCGAGGTTGCTCGCTACCTGTCGCTGACGAACCACACGTACTCTGCAATCCCGTTATTGGTCAGCAAGCGCTTCTTCGACCGCTTGCCGGAAGATCTTCAACAGGTTGTGACAAAGGCGGGTGCCGAGGCGACCATACGTCAGCGCGCAGAAACCCGCGCCGTTACCGAAGAGATCATTACCCGTCTCGAAGCCACAGGCATGACAGTGAACCGCGTTGAGGATTTCGTTCCGTTTCGCGAGGCTGTGGGCAGCGTCTATGAGCAGTTCAGGGCTTCCATCGGCACCGACCTGCTCGACGAGACGCTCGCTGCGGTCCAGTAAACATCGCCTTCGCGGAGGTATCTGATGAAAGCCTTGGCCGCCCCCGTCATCACGCTGATATCACGACTGCTTCAGGCAAGTATCGTTTCAGCCGCCTGGATCATGATGCTGTGCATCGTGATCCAGGTGGTCATGCGATACGTCTTCGGACGCGCGCCTTCCTGGACCGAGGAAGGCGCCATGCTGATGTTTTCTTGGGCGATACTCGGTGGCCTGGCGCTTGGGGTGAACCAGGGCTTTCACGTTCGTCTCGACCTCATCATCGGCAGCGTGCCCCTGCCGATGAGAAGATGGGCAGAACGGGCCATCGATGCTTTCACCATGTCCTTCGGTGCCTATCTGCTCTGGTCGGGCGAACGTTACTACAGCATGACCGGCGGCTCAGTTTCCGCCGCTATCGGCTATCCCATCGAGATCCTGCACATATTGGCCCCCGTCTGCGGCGCGCTGATCTTCCTCTTCGCCACAGCGCGTTTGCTTGGCGTTTCCCAACCCGAAGCTGAGACAGAAATCGCGCCATGAGCATCAGCATCCTACTGCTCACCGCCGGTTTCGGTGCTCTCGTCGTTTTCGGCGTACCGTTTGCGATCGCCATTGGCGGCGTCATAATGCTGGTGCTGATCTTTGCCGATATCGAGCCTGCGTTTCTTGCCATGCAAATGGTGGCCGGCTCTCAAAGTTTCAGCCTTTTGGCCATTCCACTTTTCATGCTTGCCGGCGAACTGATGAGCGCCGGCGGGATGTCGCAGCGTCTCATTGAGGTCGCGTCGGTCTTCGTGCGCCAGCGGACAGGCGGCCTTGCGATGGTCGCTGTGCTTACCGGATTGATCTTTTCCTCGATTTCGGGCTCCGCGCCTGCAACGACCGCAGCGATAGGCGCGATCATGATACCGGCGATGGCAAAGGCCGGCTATGACAAAGCCTTCGCGACGTCAATCGCAGTAAGCGCAGGCGTCCTCGGCCCGCTCATTCCTCCCTCCATCGCCTTCGTGATCTGGGGAACTATCGCAGAGCAGTCGATCAGCCGACTTTTCCTCTCAGGTATCGTTCCTGGACTGACGATTGTCGCGGGTCTGCTCGTCGTTTGTCACGTCCACGCGAAACGTCATGGCATCAGGAAGCAGGAGCGGGCAACCTGGAGCGAAAAGCGCGACGCTTTCGTCCAAGGCAAATGGGCGCTGGCTTCACCCTTCATCGTGCTGGGGGGCATCTATGGTGGCGTTTTCACGCCGACTGAAGCGGCGGGGATAAGCTGCGTCTACGCGTTGATCGTGGGGCTTTTCATCGAGCGTGGCATGAATTGGCGCGATCTTTCGGGCGTGGCCCTGCGCGCAATGCGAACCAGCGCCATCGTCACCTCGATCATCGCCGTCTCGGCGGGGTTCGGCGTACTCGTCGCACAGGAGCGCATCGCCACCGACTTCGCTGCATGGCTGTCTTCCAACGTAACGGAAGAATGGTTGGCGCTCGCTGGTCTCAACGCCGCTTTCTTCCTGCTCGCGGCTGTCATGGACGAAATCGCGATCATGGTGATCCTTGGCCCGATGCTGATTGCCATCGCGAACAGTTTCGGCATCGACCCTATCCATTTCGGGGCCATCATCGTCACCAATGTCGCCATTGGTATGGCCTCGCCGCCAGTCGGCTACTGCCTGTTTGTCGGCATGGCAATATCGGGGCTCAGTCTCTACCGCATCTCGAAAGCGATCTGGCCTCAAATCCTCATCATGCTCTTCGTGCTCATGCTGACCACCTACATTCCGGCGTTCTCCCTTCTATTCGTACCCAATTGAGAATACTCGCATGCCAAACCCGTCATTCATCGACCGACTTACCGATATAGTTGGTCCCCATGGCCTTTTGCTCGAGCCACAGGACAAGGAACCGTTTCTGCAGGACTGGCGTGGGCTATTTCGCGGTGACGCCGTCGCGGTCGTGCGCCCACGAAACGTGCATGAGGTGGCAGCCGTCGTCGCACAATGCGCCGACGCTGGCATCCGCGTCGTGCCCCAGGGTGGAAATACCGGTCTTGCGGGCAGCGGCGTCCCGCTGGCGAACGACGCTCGACAAATCGTACTGTCCATGTCGCGCATGAACGCGATCAGGCATATCGACCGCGTTGGCATGACCATGGAAGTGGAAGCCGGCTGCATCCTCCAGACCGCGCAGGACGCCGCCCTCGCCCAGGGACGCAAGCTGGCTATCAACCTGGCGTCGGAAGGTTCCGCGCAGATTGGTGGTGTGGTTGCGAGCAACGCAGGCGGCATTCATGTGGTGCGCTACGGCATGGCTCGACAGTCTGTTCTGGGGCTGGAAATAGTACTCGCCGACGGCACGCTCGTTAATGGTTTGCGTCATCTGCGTAAGGACAATGCCGGGTATGACTGGAAACAGCTTTTCATCGGCTCCGAAGGCACGCTCGCCATCATCACCGCCGCGGTACTCCGGCTGTCTCCGCAGCCGCGGAAACGTTCCGTTTCACTGCTTGCCGTTCCGGACGCCCAGGCAGGGTTGGCGCTTCTCGCACGCGCGCAGGACGAGTTGGGCGATCAGGTAAGCGCCTTCGAACTGATTTCCGCCGTCTCGATGGATCTTGTAGCGCGCCATTCGGGTGTGGCGCTGCCACTTGCCCCAGGCGTCTGGTATGTACTGCTGGAGGTGGGTTCGAACTTCGGCGATATCGACGGTGCCGTCGAGGCAATGCTCGAAGCCGCGCTTGAGGCGGGTGAGGCCGTTGACGGTACGATCGCCAGGTCCGAGGCGCAGGCCCAACAATTGTGGGCGCTGCGCGAAAATATAACCGAAGCCGAACTACACCAGGGGCGCAGCATCAAACACGACATCTCCGTGCCCGTCGGCGCGATCCCGGATTTCATAAAGGAAGCATCGGCGGCCATTGCCGCGCTTTCCCCTGGCAGCACCGTGAATATTTTCGGGCATGCCGGCGATGGCAACCTTCATTTCAATGTGCTCGCTACAGCGGATCTTGCTGACGCGGACGCGAAGCGGGCGGTGCACGATGTCGTGGCGCGATACAATGGAAGCATCTCCGCAGAACATGGCATCGGTCAGTATCGGATCGACGAAATGCTTCGCTACAAATCCGGTGAGGAGCTGGGTCTCATGGCAAGAATCAAGCATGCGCTGGACCCGGATAATACCCTCAACCCCGGCAAGGTTATGTGATCATTGAAAGTTGAGCCGGTCAGCCAGAAAGGCAGCCCGGCGCCAAGAGCGGCCGCATCCCGTTCAGCGCCACGACGCCGCAGTTGCGGTGGCGCCATCAGCGTCTTCTTGCGCGAGCACCAAATGCCCGTTGCCCAAGCTCTTGTACCTCAATTCCGGATTTGCGGCGCTGACCGGACGAATGCTGTCCGCATCAAACAAGTTCTCTTGATTGCACGAATGGTCATGGTACGCGGCGCTTCCGTCAACGGAGAGCACGGCGGATAGAAGCTTGCGGGTATATGGATGCGCCGGCGTAAGCAACACGTCCCGGGTCGACCCTTTCTCGACGATCTTGCCTTTGCACATGACGACTACCTTGTGGCACATGCGTTGAACGACCGTCATGTCGTGCGTGATGAAAATGAAGGAGATGCCCACATCGCGCTGCAGTCCCTGCAACATCCCTATGATCTGGAATTTTGTCGTGACATCGAGTGCGGCGACAGATTCGTCCGCGATGATGATATCGGGTCGAAGCGCAAGCGCGCGGGCAATGCAGACGCGTTGCCTTTGCCCGCCCGACAGTTCGTGGGGAAAGCGAGAAAGAAACTGCTCGGATAGCGCCACGCGCGAAAGCAGGTCCGCCGGGGTCTCACTCGTATCGTGGATGCATAACTTCAGCGCTTCGTCGAGCGTCTGTTCAACCGTGAAAGCGGGATTGAGCGCCGCCCCGGAATCCTGAAACACCATCTGAATAGCGGGATTGACGCGTCGACGCCCGCGCTGGTCGATCAAGCTGACGCCATTCAGGGTCAGGCTACCGCTGTCGATGGAAGACAGACCCATGATCGCGCGCGCCAAGGTAGACTTTCCGCTGCCGGATTCACCGACGATCCCCAGCGTCTCGCCGCGCGAGACCGAGAAGCTCGCACGATCGACGGCATGGTTCCACGCAGTCTGGCGGTTCAGAAATCCACCGCGGATCGGAAAACGCGACACAAGGCTATCGACCGCGAATTCTGTCGTGGAAGCGCTGCCCTCCAAATCCGCGAAGCCGTCCTTCAACGATGGCACGGCAGCGATCAGCTTTTTCGTGTAGTGATGTTGCGGAGCGGTGAAAATCGTGCCCGTCGCGCCCTGCTCCACCACCTCGCCGTGAGACATGACGAGCGTTCGATCGGCAACCTCATTCACGACACCCATATCGTGCGTCACGAAAATGATGCCCATGCCAAGCTCCGCCTGCAGCGAGCGCATCAGATCGAGAACTTCACGCTGCACGGTCACATCCAATGCCGTGGTCGGCTCGTCTGCAATAAGAAGCTCAGGGCGGCATGCCAGCGCGCAGGCGATGACCACTCTCTGACGCATTCCACCGGAAAGTTCGTGCGGATATGCGTTAAGGCGCTGCCGGGCAAAAGGTATCCTTACCTGGTCCAGAAGCTCTTCCGATCTCACAAGCGCTCTTTTGTACGACATCCCCTCGTGTTCGACGATGACTTCAGCGATCTGGCGACCAACGGTCATGACGGGGTTGAGCGACGTCATTGGCTCCTGAAACACCATCGATATGCGGTTTCCGCGGATGGCGCGCATCTCTTTTTCCGACAGAAGCGGCAACGACGTTCCGCCCAGAACGATATCGCCAGCGACCTGGAACAGGGCCGGGTTGAGAAGTCGCATGATCGCCAGCGAAGTCAGGCTCTTGCCTGAGCCTGACTCTCCCACGATCGCTATCGTTTCCTTGCTTGCCAGATCGAACGAGACGCCCTTCACCAGAGGCTCGCCGGCCCGCTGGTGCTTCAGTTCGATCCTCACATCTCGAAGCGAAAGAATAGGCTTATCGTCCATCACGTCCCTCCGGCAGGTGCGGTCAGATCGCAGGTATCTGAGGCTGCATGTCCGACGGCAACGGACAGACATAGGGCTTGCCCCGCTTTTTGCGCTCCAGTTCCGCCTTGGCTGCCGGGATGGTTTCCGGATCGCCGAAGACGTCGAGCGCAGTCGCCGCTATCGCCTTGGCGGCAGCCAGCATGCCCTTGTGCGCGTAGCTCAGCTTGCCCTGCGCAACCATCTGCCAGCTATGGAAGGGAGTACCGACGGCATAGCAAGGGCCAAAGCAGCGTGCCAGCGGCACGATCCAACTGACATCCCCCGCATCTGTCGAAACCGGCACACGCGTCGGCGTGCCATCGAACGGCACGATCCCCTGATGCATGGGGGTGCGGATTTCCTCTCCCTTGGCGAACACCTTGCAGGCGTGCAGTACATCCGTTTCGCTGATCGTCTCGGCGTATTGGGACGCGATGGAAAGCTCTTCATTGGTGTATTCCATCGGGCCGACAAATTCCGAGATGTTCCGGAACATCATCTTTTCGAGCGTGCTGTTGGTCAGAACGTTGGACAGCCCGGACTTGATTTCCACGTCAACCTTGGTCTCCGTCATCAGAGCCGCCCCCTCTGCGATCTTGGCGATCCTGTCGAAAAGCTCGTTTGCGTCGGAGAGTTCAGGCGCGCGCACGGTGTAGCCGACGACGGCGTTCGCCTGGACGACGTTGGCGGCACGGCCACCTCCATCGAGCAGCGCATAATGAACCCTCGCCTCCGGAATCATGTGCTCGCGCATGTAGTTGACGCCGACATTCATCAGTTCGACGGCGTCCAGCGCGCTGCGGCCCAGATGCGGAGACACGGCCGCATGCGAAGCACGCCCCTTGAAGCGGAATTCGGCGGTCTTGATCGCCAGCGTCTCCGAGGCGTGCATCGAAAAGACAGAATTGGCATGCCAGGAAAAGCAGACATCGAGATCGTCGAAAGCACCGTCGCGCGCCATGAAGACCTTGCCTGAGCCCCCTTCCTCGGCGGGGCATCCATAGTAACGGACCCTGCCCTCCCTTCCATGCCGCTTCAGTACCGCGTGAATGGCGGCAGCGGCCAGCATCGACCCGACACCCAGCAGATGATGCCCGCAGCCATGGCCCGGCTGTCCTTCGTCGGCCTGCTCTTCCGTCAGCAATCCTTCCACCTGGCTCATATTCGCAAGCGCGTCGAACTCGCCCAGAATGCCGATCAGAGGCCCGCCGTTTCCCGCTTCGGCCCAGAACGCCGTTTCTATACCGGCGATATTCCGCCTGATCGTGAAGCCTTCCTTTTCCAGCCAGGCAATCTGCGCGGCGACCGTGCGGTGCTCCAGATAGCCGAGTTCGGCGTAATCCCAGATTTCGTCGGCAAGCGCAGCGCCGCCGGGGGCGCGGCCGTCGATTTCGGCCAGCGCCTCTTGCTTGAGCAGGTCCACTCTTAGTCTCCTTCAAAAAATCAGGTTCTGGACGCAGCCTTCGGGTCGAAAGCATCGCGAAGGCCGTCTCCAATGAAATTCACGCTCAGAACGGCCAGAAAAATCGCACCGCCGCTGAACAGGGCCCAGTGGGGAGCTATGTCGACGAAGTCGCGGGATTCGTAGAGCAGGCGCCCCCAGGTCGGCACGTCCGAAGGGAAGCCGAGGCCGAGAAAAGAGAGCGAGGATTCCGCGATGATGGCGACCGCGACCTCGATGGTCGTCAGGACGAGGATCGGCCCCATCACGTTCGGCAGCATATGAAAGACGACGAGACGCCATTTCGGCACGCCGATCGTTCCGGCGGCTTCGATGAACTCCCGGTGCTTCAAGGAAATCAGTTGGGCACGCACCACCCGCGCGATGCTCATCCAGCTCAGCGAACCAACCACGAGCACGATCAGCAGGAACGTGCCGAGCGTCACCCCGAACGCGGCCCGCATTGTCTCGCGGAAAAAATACATGACGACAAGCAGGAGCGGCAGATTGGGCAGCGACAGGAAAAGGTCGGTAAACCACATCATGGCGATGTCGACGGCACGCGAGCCATACGCGGCGACCGCACCGATCATGATGCCTATAAGCGTCGCCACGATCGCCGCCGCCACTCCGACAGCCAGCGATATGCGTCCGCCGAAGAGCATGCGCGCCAGCAGGTCCTGTCCCAAATCGTCCGTACCCAGCGGATGAGCGACCGACGACCCCTCGAGGCTGGCGGTAAAATCGATGTCGGCGATGCCGACCTGCCAGAAGAATGGGCCGGCCACGACCATCGCAACCATCGTCGAGAAGATCGCAAGGCCGGCAACCGCTGCGCGGTTGTGGGCGAACTTGCCCAGCATCAACGTCGAGCGCGCGGAAAGATTGAACACTCTCATCGCATCAGCCTCGGCGTATCCGGGGATCGATCCACATGCACACGAGATCGGCGATTATGTTGAACAGCACGACGAGGATCGACGAGATGAAGGCGATCGCCATGATGACCGGCGTATCATTCGACAGGATGGACTCGATCAGCAGCGAGCCTACGCCCGGAATGCGGAATATCTGTTCTGTGATGATCGCCCCGCCGAACAGGGACGGCATCTGGAGCGCCACCATCGTGACCAGCGGCAACAGCGAGTTCCCAAGAACATGGACCCAGGTCACGCGTCGCGGCTTGAGCCCCTTCGCGGTCGCCGTGCGCACATACTCCTGACGACTGACATCGATCACCGATGCCCGAACGATACGGACGTAGACGCCGAACTGAACCGAGGCGAGGACGAGAATGGGAAGCAGACTTTGCCGCAGTTGCAGAAAGACCCACTCCAGTCCCTGCGCGTCGATCCGCGCCTCGTAGACGGTTGGAAAAAGCCGAAAGTAGATGCCGAAAATCAGAATCATCATCATTCCGGTGAAGAAGGTGGGCAGGGAAAAACCGATGAATGCCGTCAGGTTGGCGACGCGGTCGAAAAGCGACCCCGGGCGCAGGCCCGCATAGAGACCGAACGGGATGGCGGCACACACCGCCACCATCTGCGCCGCGCCCGCGATGAACACAGTGGCGGGTACCCGCTGCAGCACAAGATCGAGTACGTCGATCCGACTGGCGAAGGAGAACCCCCAATCGCCGGTCAGCATTGCAAAAAGCCAGCTCAGGTAACGCGACAGGATGGGTTCATCCAGGCCGAAGCGAACACGCAGTTCTGCAGCCACCTCTGGCGGAATGTTGGGATTTCCCGCAAGGGCCTCGAACGGATCGCCCGGTGCTGCCGACAACAGAAGATAAAGCAGGACGCTGATCCCCAGAATGCTGGGGATCGCAAGAGCAAGCCGTCTGGCGAAAAAGACTGCCATCTTTATCAGCCGGCAGAGAACTGCCAGTCGGCGATCTTCCACAATGCATTGTCCCACGCACTGCGATAGATTTTGAGATCCTTTGCGGTCGCCGCCACTGCGGGGCGCACCACGACAGGCAGCACGACGTTCGACTGTACGATGAGATCATTCATCTGGACGAACATCTGAGAACGCTTGTCGGCGTCGATCTCACGCGTAGCCTCACGATAGACCCGGTCGTATTCCTCGTTCTGCCAGCGGGTTATGTTCCGGCCACGCCATTGATTGGCCTTCGACGCGACCTCCCATGAAACGAACTGATTCATCAGTCGCTCCGGATCGGGCTGGTACATCGTCGTCGTGTACATCTGCATGTCGGCGTAGAACTTGGAGTTGGTGTCCGGGTTCGCCTCGTCGCTGGAGAAGAAAACCGCCGGTGCGACGGACTTCAGTTCCACCTCGATGCCAGCCTTGGCGAACGACTGCTTCACCACCGCCTGCACCTTTTGACGAAGCGCCTGCACGGTCGTCTGGAACAGGAACGAGAGCCTTACGCCGTCCTTCTCGCGAATGCCTCCGGCACCGGGAAGCCAGCCGGCCTCGTCCAGGATCGAATTTGCTTTTTCGAGATTGAAAACGAGCATGTTGTTGGGCGAGACATATCGCGCCGGGCTGTTGAGAAAGTTCGCCGTCGAAATTCCCGTGCGGCCATAGATGTGCTTCTGGATCGTCTCGCGGTCGATCAGGAGACCAAGCGCCTCGCGCACCTTCGGATCGGACAGGGCGGGGTGCGGATTGGAAGCGATCGACCGCTCCCCGTCCTCTGCCTTGCGCGGGTCCGACATGTTGAGCTGGATCATTTCCAGATCGCCGCCGGCGGTAATGTCCACCGTTCCGTTGCCGTCGTTTTCCAGTCGCGTGAGAATGTCGTCTTCGATCGAGATGTTCAGGCCGAAATGGTATTCGCCGGTCTGCAGGACCGCCCTCGCCGCTGACACCGCGTCGCCTCCGCCCTTTACCTCGAGGCTCGCGAAATGCGGCTTTCCGGAGACATGGTACTCGTCGAAGCGGTCGGCGAGGATCATGTCGCCCGGCCTGAATTCGCGCAGCTTGTACGGTCCGGTTCCAACCGGAGCGAGATTGGCAGGCGCCTCGCGTGACTTTTCGCCGACATAGTCGGCAAAGACGTGCTTGGGCATGATCATGCCCAGGGCACCGACGAACGCATTGGCCCAGTAAGGCGTCGCCGAAGGGAAGGACACCTTCACGGTCAGGTCATCGACCTTCTCGACCGTGATGTCGCGATAGCTGCCGATCGTAACCGCCGCCGTTGCCGGGTCTTTGGCATATTCCCAGGTGAACACGACATCGTCAGCGGTGAAGGGCTGCCCGTCATGCCATTTCACATCCGGCTTCAGCTTCCAGACGACGCTGGTGTTGTCGGAAGCCAGTTGGCCATTGTCCACGGTGGGCACGTTGGCCGCAAGGACCGGAACGAGCTGGCCGTCGCTGTCCCAGCCTGCGAGCGGCTCATAGAAGATACGGCAGCCTTCCTGATCCTTCGGAGCGATCGCGAAATGGGGGTTGAGCAGGGTGACCGCCTGCCAGAAAAGCAGCTTCAGATGCTGCGGGGCCTGCGCCTGCGCAAAGGCCGGTGCCAAGCCGCCCATGGCGACGAGCGCCGCTCCACCTGCGGCCGTGCCCAGCAAGCTGCGGCGTGTCAGCATTATCGTGCGCAAAGCCGCGCTGTCTTCCCTGCCACTCATATTCACCTCCATGCAAACGAGCCGTCCCCTTGGCTCTGTATCCAGAAAACGCGACGCACACGCGTGTTGCTGCCGGACCTAACGCCTGCATTTCTTATGTTCTTATGGCAGGCAGACAGCTTCTATCCGGCCGGATGCACCAACCGCTGTATAACGAAGCCGAGGCTAGCAGTTGGCGCAACGTGGACAAGCCATCGCGCTTCAACCTAAAGTCCTGAAAACGAGACTTTGCGATCGCGCATCCAGGGATTTACCGCAGGATGCGGCTGCGTCGCCGTCCAAGCCTTTCGGGAAACCTGCATGTACGAAGACCTCGCCCTTCTCTCCCAGGTGATCGATGCGGGCAGCTTCGCCAAGGCCAGCGCCGCGACGGGTATCACGAAATCGAGGCTCAGCCGCCGTATAGGCGACCTCGAGGAGCGGCTAGGCGTCCGCCTCATAGACCGGAATTCACGCCGCTTCGTCGCAACGCCGATCGGCCTCGAACTGGCACGTCACGGCGAGGCGATCCGCTTCGAGCACGACGCCGCGCTGCAGGTTAGCCAAGAGGTGCTGAGGGAGCCGCGCGGCAAGCTGCGCGTGGCCTCGCCCAGCGCGCTGATGACGCTTACGGTCGGCGAATTCGGCGTTGATTTCGCCACCAGATATCCGAATGTGAAGCTGACCATCGATGCGACCGACGGTATGCGCCTGCCCACCGAGGACGGCTACGACATCGTGCTGATCATCACCCGCGACGACCTGCGCGATTCCGAGACCATCGCCCGCCGGCTCGTCGACATTCCCTACGAGCTGGTCGCGTCTCCCGAATGGGTCGCCCGATATGGAGATTGCCGGGACATTGCGGACCTTGAAAAGAAACCAGCGATCGGATGGTGGAACGACGGAAACCAGCCACGCTGGATTCTCCAAACGCCGGTCGGCTCGCTTGTCGAGGTTCCCGTAAATCCAAGCCTCGTGACCAACAACATGCTGATTGCCCGCCATGCAGCCGTGCGCGGCGTCGGCGTGGCACGGCTTCCGTGTCGGCTGTCCACTGGATTGAAAAGAGCCGGCAAGCTTCAGGTTGTCGCGGAAGGCTACAGACCAAAGGACGTTACCGTCTACGCGCTTTACAGGAACAAGCGCTCGCTGCAGGCCGCAGGCCGGATATTCCTCGACGATCTTACCACGAATCTACGGATTTGGCTGGCATCAGAAGATTAACTCACGCGCACTCTTCGTCAGTTCTCTGCTCCAAATTCTTCAATTCTCCCGCCGACATGCCTCGCTGCTTCGTGTCGCCGCCAAGCGTAGGAGTTCGAAACGCCTGGAATAGACAGGCCTTCGAGACGCGACGCTCGATCGCCATTCGGCCGGGGATATGCTCGACCGGCTAAACAAATCGGGCTTGCAAGAGCCTTTTTAATATGATCAGTTGACTGGACAAGTTGAGGACCGAATGACCAACCGCCGCAGTGCTCACGCACCCCGCTATTTGCAGATCGCCGACGATTTGAAAGCGCGCATCGCGTCGCTCAATCCCGGAACGCGCCTGCCGAGCGAGCCGCAACTTGCCAAGGAATTCGCCGTCAGCCGCTTCACCGTGGCGCGGGCCGTCGAGCAACTGACCGACGAGGGATTGATCACGCGCAGGCAGGGCAGCGGCACCTTCGTCGCCGAAGCACCGCTTCGCCGCGCGCCGGGCTACCTCCTCAGCTTCACCGAGGCGGTCGAGGCAGCCGGCCACAGCGCAACGCACCGCCTGCTGGAATTCGTACCGGCTGTCTGGGAGCGCGGCCTGCCCTATTCCCGCGACGAACAGCTTCTGTCGCTCGATCGTCTGCGCCTTGTCGATGGCATGGCGGTCGCGCGCCACCGCTCCGTCCTGTCGCGCCATCTGGTGGAGCGCATCGACCTGACGCGGGACGTCGCCGCCCACCCGGATTTTTCGCTCTATCGCCATTTCGAGGACCGCGGCCTTCTGGTCCATTCCGCGACGGAACGGCTGATCGCATGCACGGCATCCGACGAGGATCGCACCCTCCTCGGGCTGGCGCGCGGTAGCGTCGTCGTCGCCGTCACCCGCCACTCATTCGCCGCCGACGGAACGGTCCTCGACTGCGTCAGCGCGATCTACGATGCCCGCCGCTATTCCTACGAGGCCCGCCTCCTGCGGCAGCATCCTTCGGGGAACAACAACAAACGCAATCAGGAGAACGACAATGATCCGCAGCTTCATGTTCGGGACAGCCACTCTGGCCCTCGTCTCGGCCCTTGGGATGACGGTGGCGCAGGCGGATGACCGCCCCGCGACGCTGATCATCTCGCAGAGCGGCCTTGGCGATCAGTCCTACAACGATCTCGCCTTCGAGGGCTTCAAGCGCGGCCTGGAGGCCAGCGGGCTCGAAGGCCGTCCGATCGAGGCACAGGACGTGGTCGCGCAGGCCGTCGATATCCTGCGTCGCGCCTCGGATGCGGATTTCGGCCTCGTGGTCGATCTCGAATACGCCCATGGCGACGCGATGCTCGAAGTCGCGCCGGATTACCCGGAAACCAACTACGTCATCCTGAACCAGGTGCAGAAGGGCGATAACATCGCCTCCGTGCTCTTCCAGGAGCAGGAGGGTTCCTATCTCGCCGGTACGCTCGCCGCACTCGTCACCACCGACGCCTCGATCGAGGGCATCAATGAACAGCCGGTCATCGGCGTCATCGGCGGCACGAAATCTGCCGGCATCGACAAGTTCATCGCCGGATACGTGCAGGGCGCCAAGAATGCCAATCCGGACGTGAACGTGCTCGTCGCCTACTCCAACAATTTCGCCGATCCAGCCGTCGGCCTCCAGATGACCAAGGCGATGTATGAACAGGGCGCGGACATCGTGTTCCACGTCGCCGGCGGCACCGGCATGGGCGTCATCCAGGCGGCCAAGGAAGCCGGGCGCTACGCCATCGGCGTCGACACCGATCAGGATTCCATCGCGCCGGGCGCGGTCCTCACCAGCATGATCAAGCGCACCGACGTCGCCGTCGAGGCGATCGTCAAGAACTATGCCGCAGACAAGTTCCCCAAGGGCCAGACCGTGACGTTCGGCCTTGCCGAAGACGGCGTCGGCCTGTCGGAGATGGAACACACCAAGGACCGCATTCCCCAGGAAATCCTCGACAAGGTGGAAGCCGCCAAGCAAGGCATCCTGTCCGGCGAGATCAAGGTCTGGAACGTAGTCGACCAGGGCTACCCGGACTTCCTCAAGTAGGACGGGTTCGAAGTCAGATGACCGACGCGACGCTCGGCATGGCAGCCGACATCCGTCTCGGTGCGCATCGCGTGACCAGGCGTTTCGGCAGCCTGGTCGCCAATGACGCCATCGAGTTCCAGGCAAGGCGAGGCACGATCCACGCGATCGTCGGCGGCAACGGCGCCGGAAAATCGACCTTGATGCGGATCCTGCAAGGCATGGACCGGCCCGACGACGGCGTCGTCATCGTCGACGGCCTGCCCGCTGTCTTTCTCGGACCAAGCGACGCGTTCGACCGCGGCATCGGCATGGTGCACCAGGAGTTCATGCTGGTGCCCGGGCTGACACTGCTCGAAAACCTCATCCTCGCCAAGGAACCCGCGCTGGCGCTCGGCCGCATCGACCGCGCGACCGCACTGGCCGAGGCCCGCAAGCTGGAGAAGCTCGCCGGCGTGACCGTGGATTGGGACGCGCCCGAGGAAGAGGCCCCGGTCCATGTCCGCCAGATCGTCGAGATTTTGCGGCTGCTCTATCGCGGCGCGGACGTGCTGATCCTGGACGAGCCCACCGCCGTTCTCGCGCCTGCGCAGGTGCGCGAGTTGATCGCGCTCCTCAAGAAGCTGCGCGACGAAGGCCGCACCATTCTCTTCATCAGCCACAAGCTGGACGAGGTCCTGTCGCTCGCCGACGACATCACGGTGATCCGGTCGGGCAAGGTCGTCGCCAGCCTGCCCGCCGCTGAAGCCGACAAGGCGAAACTCGCGGAACTGATGATCGGCGAAATCCTCGCCCGCCCCACCGCGCGGGAGGGAACGTCCGGTAAGGCCGTGCTGGACCTCGCCGGCATCTCCGCTGCGCCGGGTCGCGGCACGGCGGGGCTCACCGGGCTCGACCTGACTGTCCATGCAGGCGAAATCGTCGGCATCGCAGGCGTCGCCGGTAACGGTCAGGACGAACTCGCGGCCATCGTCACGGGCTTGCGGAAGGCCACCGCAGGCCGCGTTTCGATCGACGGCATCGACATCACGCAAATGCCGCTGATGCGCCGCCGCGCGCAGGGCCTCGCCTATCTCAGCCCTGACCGGGCGGCCGAAGGCCTGTGCCTGTCGGCGTCCATCGCGGACAACGCGATTGCCGGCCACCACCGCCGCGCCGAATTCAGCGGCTCGGGCATTCTCAAGCGCCGCAGGATCGCCGCTCATGTCGAGGCGCTGATGGACCGCTTCGCCGTCAAGCGCGCCTCGTCGGAACATCCGGCCGGCAGCCTTTCGGGCGGTAACCAGCAGCGCGTCGCCGTGGCGCGCGAACTCGACGGCGGGCCGAAGGTCATGCTGGCGTGCCAGCCGACGCGCGGCGTCGACATTCGCGGCATCGCCTTCATCCATCAATGCCTTCTCGATTTCCGCGACAAGGGTGGAGCCGTGCTTCTGGTTTCCGAAGAGCTCGACGAACTCATCACGCTCTCCGACCGCATCGTCGTTCTCTACGGAGGGCGGCAAACCGGCGAGGTCTCGCGCGGCTCGGCCCGCATCGAGGAGATCGGCCGGATGATGCTCGGAGGTGCCGACGCATGAGCGCCGCAGCCGTTCCCATCCCCGCCTCGCGCTTCGAGGCCGCCGCCATGGTCATCGCACCGCTGGTGCTGGCATTCGCCGGCGCGGCGCTGCTGCTGGCGGTGGCGGGACACAATCCGTTCGAGGTCTACCAGCTTCTCGTCGTGGAATCCTTCGGCGGCACGCGCCGCATCGCCGCAACGCTGGCGGCCGCCACGCCCCTGATGCTGACCGGCCTTGCCACCGCCGTCGCTTTCCGCGCCGGCGCGTTCAATGTCGGCGTCGAGGGCTGTGTCTATGTCGGCGGACTTGCCGCCGCCTATGTCGGCTTCACCTATGTCGGCCTGCCCGCGCCGATCCTGCTTCCCCTCGCGCTGCTTGCCGGCCTCGTCGTCGGCTCGCTCTGGATGCTCATCCCCGGCGTGCTGAAGGCGAAGCTCAGCGTCGATGAAGTCGTCACCACGCTGATGCTCAACTTCATCGCGATCAGCCTCACGGCCTATCTCGTCAACGGCCCGCTGCTCGCGCCCGGCTCGGCCAACTCAGCCACGCCCGTGGTGGACGCCGCCGCGCGCCTGCCGAGGCTGATGCCGCCCTCGACCCTGAATGCGGGTTTCCTCATCGCGGTCGCGCTGCTTGTCCTCTACTGGTTGTGGGGGCAACGCACGGCGCTCGGCTTCGAGACGCGCCTTGCCGGCCTCAATGCGCGGTTTGCGACCGCTTCGGGCATCAATGTCCCGTCGCTGATCATCAAGATGATGCTCCTGTCGGGCGCCATCGGCGGGCTTGCAGGCGCGGTCCACGCGCTCGGCAATGTCGGGCGCTTCGTCTCGGGTTTCTCGCCGGGCTATGGCTTCACCGGCATTGCGGTTGCCCTTCTCGGGCGGGGCTCAGCGCTCGGCATCTTCCTCGCCGCGATCCTGTTCGGCGCCCTGTCGGCCTCCGGCGCGACGATCCAGCTCTTCAGCGACGTGCCGATCGAGATCGTCAACATCCTCCAGGGCATGGTGATGATCTTCGCCGTCGCCCGCTTCGGATGGACATTCGGGAAAAAGCGGCGGGCAGCATGATCGAGAACGTCCTTCATTCCGCGATCATCATGACGACGCCGGTGCTGCTCGCCGCACTTGGCGGGCTGATCAACCGCGTCGGCGGTCTGGTCAATATCGGCCTGGACTCGATGATGCTCGCAGGAGCCCTGATCGGCCTGATTCTCGCATCGCAGACGGGAAGCTGGGGCATCGCGCTCGTCGGCGCCGCTGCCGTGGGCGGTGTGCTCGGCCTGCTGATGTCGCTCTGCGTGACGCGGCTGAGCGCCAACGAAATCGTCGTCGGGCTGGGCTTCAACATCCTGATCGCGGGGCTTGTCCGCTTCTTCCTCAAATCCGCCTATGGCACCTCGGGAACGCTGAGCCTGCCGGACGTCGCCCGCCTGCCGAGGATCGACATTCCCGTCATCGCCGACATTCCCTATCTCGGCGCGATCCTGTCCGGTCACGATCCGCTCACCTGGGCCGCGTGGCTGATGGTGCCGGTCACCGTCTGGTTCTTGCGCTCGACGCGTCTCGGCCTGCGTCTGCGCGCCACCGGCTCCGCCCCCGAAGCCGCGCGTGCGCTCGGCCTCAGCCCGCTGACGCTTCGCGATGCCTCGACAATCTTTGCGGGCCTGATGGCCGGTCTCGCCGGTGCCTATCTGTCAATCGGCGTGGTGGGCCTCTTCAACGAGGGCATCACGGCGGGGCGCGGCTTCATCGCGCTCGCGGCGTTCTATTTCGGGCGCAACCGTCCGTGGCTCACCGCCGCCGGCGCGCTCCTGTTCGGCTTCTTCGACGCGTTGCAGATACGGCTGCAAGGCCGTGGCGTGCCGGCCGAACTCATCCAGACATTGCCTTACGCAATGGTGATCGTGGTGCTGACCCTGATGGCGCTCGCCGTCCGTCGCGCCCGCGCCAAAGGAGCTTGATCGTGAGTGAAACCAAGAAGACGGCACTTATCCTCGTCGATGTCATCAACTCGTTCTTCGATCCGGGACAGCCGAACTATTACAAGGGCGTAGAAGACGTTCTTCCAGCGATCCGTCAGTTGCGCGCCGCAGCGAAGACCTCCGGCGCGATCACCGTGCACGCCGTCGAGCGGCACCGGCCGGGCTTCGACGATTTCGAATGGCGCAAGCTGCCGGTTCATCACATCGACGGCGCTTTCGACGCGGATTTCTTCGGCGAGTTCGCGCCCGAGGGCGACAACGAAACGATCGTCTGGAAGCGCCGTTTCAGCGCGTTCTTCGCGACAGACCTCGCGCTCTTCCTGACCGAGCAGAAGGTCGAGCGCGTCGTCATCTGCGGCGTGAAGACCAATGTCTGTATCCGGGCGACGGCGCAGGATGCCTTCGCCAACGGCTTCGAGCCGGTCGTGCCCCGTGAGGCGACGAACTCGAACCGTCCGCATCTGGCGGAAGCCTCGCTCGAGGACATCCACCGCTACATGGGACAGGTCGTCTCGGTCGACGAAGCGATCGGGATGCTGTCGTGACGCGGGTCGCCATCACCGGTTACGCCAGCCTCGACCACGTCGTGATGCTGGACGGCATACCGACGCCGGGCCGGACGACCACGATCGTCGACCGGCCCGAAGAAGCCTGGCCCCGTCTGGGCGGCAGTCCGTCCTATGTCGCAGCGGCCCTTGCCGCGGGCGGTGTCGAGGCGGCGTCGCCGATAAGCTGGGTAGGGGAGGACGAGGCAGCTCAGGATTTCCGCCGGCATCTGGAAGCGCGCAACGTCCTGACGGACGGCATCGCGACGGTGGCCGGCGCGCGCACACCCATGGCGATCCTCGCCTACGAGCCGAATGGCGGGTGCCTGTGCCTCTATCATCCCGCGATCCCGAAAGGGCTCGGCCTGACCCGCGAGCAGAAGCAGGTGATCGCGCATGCCGACTGGCTGTGCATCACCATCGGCCCCTCGCAGGCCACGCGCGAGGCGCTCGATGCGCTCTCGCCCGATGGCAGCCTGTGCTGGGTGGTGAAGGACGATCCGGCAGCACTTCCGCCGGATCTCGCGGTGCAGCTTGCGGCGCGCGCCGACCTGATCTGCTTCAGCGCCGCAGAAGCCGCTTTCGTCCGAACGGCCTTCGCATCCGCCGGTCCTCGCCGCGCTGGGCAGGTGCTGATCGAGACGCGCGGCGGCGCGGGCGCACAGGTGACGGTGGGCGCAACGACGTGCTTCGTCGCCTCCGAAGCGCTCGCGATCACAGACCCCACGGGCGCGGGAGATACGTTTGCCGGTGGCGCTCTTGCGGCCCTTGCCGGCGGCGAGACCGATCCGGTCGCAATCGTGAAAGCCGGCCACAAGGCCGCACGGGCGCTGCTTGCGGGCCGCGTCGCCAAACACAATGAAAGTGCATGACATGAGCGAAGAACAATCCTCCACCGCCTGGTACATCGGAGCGGACAAGAGCGAGGTCGGCGAGGCCGCGATCCTCGTTGGCGATCCCGCGCGCATCGCCCGCATCGCGACCCATATGAGCGACGTCCATTTCGTTCGCGAGAATCGCGGCCTGAAGACGGTGACCGGCACCTATGCGGGCAAGCGCGTGACGGTCTCGGCCTTCGGCATGGGCGCGCCGATCGCGACGATCGTGCTGCACGAACTCTTCGCGCTCGGCATCCGCAGCTTCCTGCGCATCGGCACGGCCATGGCGATCCCGCCTGCCAAGATCGGTGATTTCGTTCTGGCTGACGGCGCGCTGCGGGCCGACGGCACGTCGAACTCCTACGCGCCGCTCGGCTATCCCGCCATCGCCGACTTCACGCTCAACACGGTTCTGCGCGAGAAGCTCTCCGGTTCGTCACGGCCGTGGCATGCGGGCATCTACGGCACCTATGACGGCTTCTACACCGAGATGTTCGGCCTGTCGGGCAAGCGTCGCGAGATGATCGGCGCGCTCAAGCAGGACATCGAGCGCATGGGCCTGATCGGCACCGACATGGAGACCTCCGCGCTTCTGGTGGCCGCGCGCGTGCTCGGCGCGCGCTGCTCGACGCTCTGCGTCGCGACCGTGGACGCCCACAGCCAGGCCAAGATCGACGACGCCGCGATGGACGTGGCCGAGGCCGAGCTTTTCGACGTTGCGCTCTCCGCGCTCACCGCACTCCCGGCCTGACGGCCTGGGCCGAGGTCAAAAAGGAACGACCCATGACAACTCTGACCGACCGCTATTTCCAGACGCTCGCCGAGCGCCTCGAAACCGTCCGCACCACGCAGGGCGCGGCCATCGAAAAGGCCGCCGAAGCCTGCGCGAAGAGCATCGCCGCCGAGAAGCTGGCCTTCACCTTCGGAACCGGCCACGGCGCGCTGCCGGCACTGGAGAGCTTCCCGCGCACCGGCACGATCGTCGGCTTCCGGCCGATCGTCGAGAGCACGATGATCTCCTTCCACCATGTCTGGGGTGACATGGGCGCGCGGCAGTACCGCTTCATCCACGCGCAGGAAGGCTACGGCAAGGCGATCATGCGGTCGCACCAGATCGACCCGGCCGACACGATGATCCTGTTCTCGCATTCCGGCATCAACGCCGTGATCATGGACATCGCCATGGAGTGCAAGGAGCGCGGCATCACGCTGATCGGCGTGACCTCGCTGCCGCATTCGAGCAGCACGCCGTCGCGGCACTCGTCGGGCAAGCGCCTCTTCGAAGTGGCCGACGTCGTGATCGACACCGGCATTCCCCGCGCCGACGCCAATCTCACGATCGACGGTCTGGAATCGCCGGTGGGCGCGAGCTCGACTTCGGTCACCATCGCCATCGCGCACGCCATCGTCTCGCTGACCGCCGAGAAGCTGGTCCAGCAGGGCGTGCATCCGCATGTCATGGTCAGTCCGAACACGACCGACAAGGACAAGGCGAACGCGCAGAACGACGAGAATTACGAGCAGCTCTGGCGTCGGCTGAAGGCCCGGTGATGGCCATGGACCGCAAGCTCTTCATCGACGGTGAGTGGGTCGACGCGATCGACGCACGCCGCATCGAAATCAACGATCCCGCTACCGGCGACCGTGTCGGTTCCAGTTCAATCGCAGGCCGCGTCGACGTTGACCGCGCCGTCGAGGCCGCGAAGCGCGCGCTCGTTCCATGGGGGGCCACCCATGCGGACGAGCGCGCGCGCATGCTTCATCGCGCAGCCGACCTGATAGAGGAGCGCGTCGACGCCATCGCCGACGCGCTGACGCGCGAACAGGGCAAGCCGATCCCGGATGCCCGCAAGGAAATCCTCTTCGGCGTCACCGTGCTGCACTACTACGCCGAGGAAGGTCGGCGGCTCGGCGGCTCGATCCGGCCTGCCGCGCGGCCCGACATCCGCAGCATCGTCACCACCGCGCCGGTGGGCGTGGTCGGCGGCATCGTGCCGTGGAACTATCCCGTCGACCTCTACGCCTGGAAGGTCGCGCCCGTGCTCGCCGCCGGCTGTACGCTGGTCGTCAAGCCACCGCACGAAACCCCGCTGGCGATCGGGCTGGTGGTGCAGTGCTTCATCGATGCCGGCCTGCCCGCGGGCGTGCTCAACGATCTGCCGGGCACCGGCCCGGAGGTAGGCGCTGCCCTTGCCGAGCATCCCGGCATCGCGATGATCTCGGCGACGGCTTCCGTTCCGGCCGGCCAGTCGATCATGCGCGCGGGTGCCGCGACCCTCAAGCGCATGTCGCTCGAACTCGGCGGCCACAGCCCGTTCATCGTCATGGACGACGCCGACATCGAGGAAGCTGCCGCGGCAGCAGCCCGACGGTCCTTTTCCAACATGGGCCAGATCTGCATCGCGGTGAACCGCATCCTCGTGGCAAAGCCGATCCATGCCACCTTCGTCGAGGCGCTGGTCGCGGAAACGCGCAAGATTGAGCTCGGCCACGGCGTCGAGCCCGGCGTGCTCTACGGCCCGGTGCTCAACGAGAGCGTTCGCACCCGCACCACCCGCCACATCGATGACGCTGTCCGGCGCGGCGGCAGGCTGGTCACCGGCGGGACGGCTCCGAAAGGCGGCCTCTACGACAAGGGCTTCTTCTTCGAGCCGGCGCTGGTGGATGACGTGCCGGACGGCGCGCTCGCGGTCACCGAAGAGACCTTCGGCCCACTGGCCGCGATCCGTCCTTTCGCGAATGACCGCGAAGCGCTGGCGATCGCCAACGCCCTGCCCTTCGGCCTCGCTGCCTATGTCTATTCCGGCGACCTCGAGCGGGCATGGTCGATGGCCGAGCAGATCGAGGCGGGTGCGGTCGGCGTCAACGTCAACGACACCAGCGAATTGCAGGCGCCCTTCGGCGGCTGGAAGATGAGCGGCGTCGGACGCGAGCTCGGACGCGAGGGAATCGAAGCCTATCGCGAGTCCAAGCACATCAAGCTGCGGCTGCGATCCCGCATCGGCTAAGCAAACGCTCCTCCAGCCATTCGCTACGCCCGAGGGTTGCAAATATGACACAACCGTAGGGTAAGGTCGGCTTCCCACGATCTTCGTGGGAAACGTGCTTGTTCACGCGCAACCCATTGGTTATTGCGGAATGTACGATCTTTGACACATGCCTGGAGGGGCGATGCTGCGGGTTGCTGTAATCTTGCTGGCCGGCGCTTTGAGCGCGTGCGCGAGCCCATCATCCGGCCCCACTGTCGGCGACATCAACAGCGCCAGGCTCCCCAACAGCAACGAGCGGATTCCGATCATCGATCTCGCGGATGCGCCGATGGATACGCCCGCAACGGCGATGTCCTTTGCGCCGACGGACAGGGGGCTGAGCCCGTTCCAGTCCGACGGCAGCATGAACGCGCGTCTGCGTCGCGGCGACGTCATCGAGGTGACCGTCCTCGACACCGGCGAGGAAGGCCTGTTTTCGCCGACGGACAGCAAGACGCTCAACCTCGGTCGCTTCACGGTCGATGAAAGCGGCTTCGTCACCATGCCCTTCGTCGGTCGCCAGCGCGTGATCGACTCGACGCCCGAAGGCCTGCAGCGCCAGATCGTCAACGGGCTGCGCGGCTCATCCGTCAATCCGCAGGCAGTCGTCACCGTCGTCGACAAGCCCACCAGCAGCGTGACCGTCAACGGCAAGGTACGCGGCGCCGGCCGCTTCCCGCTCACCAGCAACCGCGAGCGCGTGCTCGACGCGATCGCCCTTGCGGGCGGGGCCGACGGCGCTCCGGGCGCGACCACCGTGACGCTCGTGCGCGGCCAGCATCGCGCAGGCACGACGCTCGCGCGCATCCTCAGCGACGACAGCCAGAACATCCGCCTGATGCCGGAAGACCAGATCTTCGTCGAAGGCGACGCGTCGAGCTTCACCGCGTTCGGCGCGTTCAAGAGCACCGGCGAATTCGAATTCGAGCCCGGCAAGATGTCGCTCGCCCAGGCTGTCGGCCGCGCGGGGGGCCTGCTCGACGATCAGGCCAATGCGCGCCATGTCTATCTGATGCGCAACCAGCCGGTTCGCACCGATGCCGCCTACATCTCGGCCGGCAAGAACCCGGGAACGCCGTTCATCACCACCAAGCCTGTCGTCTACCGCATCGACATGCGCCAGGTCTCGAACCTACTCCTGATGCAGCAGTTCCAGATCAGGGACGGCGATCTTCTCGTCGCGACCAACGCGAACATGGTCGACGCCGCGAAACTGGTTACCGTGTTCCAGAAGAGCCAGGCACTGCCCGCGGCGGTCGCACCCGCTCTCAACTGAGCAGCCGACCGTAACGCTAAAGCATGTCTCCCGAAAGTGGGGGACAGGTTTTGGCATAAAGACATACGTAAAAGACAAAGACCCAAAGCGCTGGAAGCGAATGCGAAGGATCGCGACACGCTTTAGGTCGTTTCAGGTTTTCACCGACACACCCCCTCCAGAACCGCATTATACGAGCGCGTCGAGAACGGCGCGCGCGCTCATGCCGGCGGGCGCGTTGCGAAGCGTTGCGCAGAGTTCCGTCAGATGAGGCTCCGGGTTCGCGGTGCGGTCGAGCATCAAGGCGAAAACCGCCCCGCAGGCGCGCACATCGCCAGCCCTGTCTGCGGCGCCAGCAGGTGCACCGAACCCGGGCGACCCGGCCGAAGCCAGCCCGAGCGAAGCATGCGTTTCCCCATGCTCCAGCGCGATGCCGAAATCGGCGATCTTGAGCGTTGGCATATCCCCCGCAGTCAGGAGCAGGTTTCGCGGCGAGATGTCGGCATGAACCATGCCGGCGTCGTGGATCGCGGCGAGACCCGAGAGCATATCCCGGGCGTAGCCATGGAGCCGTTCGCCGGTGATCGAGAGAGCGCCGTTGAGAATGTCCGCCACGCTGCCCGCCATCCATTCCATCACCAGTGCGGGACGGCCATCGGACAGGCGCAGAACCATTTCGGCGGACACGATGTTGGGATGGCGCATCGCCGACATCAGCCGCGCTTCCCGCAGGAGCAACCCGGCCGCGACGGCATCATGCGTCTGCGTCGGCGTCTTCAACGCGTGATGCGTTCCGAGGTCGCGGTGACGCAATTTCAGGATTTGCGTGCGGTCGCCCTCATGCGCGACCGCCTCGACGATGAAACTGTTGGCCACGATCCGCGCATCTGCGCGCGCGTCGAGCGTCGCGCTCTGCCGGTCCAGCGCGGCGCGAACCCGGTCGAGAAACAGCATGGCTTCCGAAGGATCGCGCGGCATGTCGCCATCATTGCGGATCGAGCGCCACAGCTCGGCATAGCGGTCTGCGATCGCGTCCATGCCGGCTGGACGATCCGCGCTCATTCCTCGGCGACGCCGATGACGATCGCGCTGACATTGTCGCGCACGCCGGCGATGAGCCCCTCCTGAACGAGGGTGGATGCGGCATCCGCGACCGGCGTGTCGCCGAGCACGGCTGCGATGGCGCGCTCGTCCAGTGTTCGCGAGAGCGGCGCGCTGCACAGGAGAATGCGGTCGCCGCGCTTGAAGTGGTCGATCACGACTTCCGGCACAAGTTGGCGCTCGCCGCCGACGCTGCGCGCCAATCGTCGCCTCAGGCCGACCTCGACATGGTCTCGCGTCAGCGCGCGCATCGTGCCGTCCCGCATCAGGTAAAGGCGCGCGTCGCCGGCCCAGATGGCGGCGAAATCCGGGCCGGCGCTGACCAGCGCGACGACGCTCGCCTGCGGGGATTCCGCGCCGCCGGCCGCTGCCTGCAGCAGGCCTTGCGCGCGGCCAAGCTTGCCCTTCACCTCCTGAACGAGGCTCGCCAGATCGTCCTGCGCAAGGGTGCCGGACAGCGCGTTCGCGATCATCTTGGCGGCTTCGGTCGCCCTCGCATCGTCGCCCACACCGTCCGCCACGGCGAACAGAAGCGGGTTTTCCGACAGCAGAAGCGCGTCGCTGTTGACGGTCAGCCGCGTGCCCGGATGCGTCGCATAGCTGCGTTCGAGCGGAGGCCGTTCGTCCGGTTCCGGCGGCTGCTCTAACGCCGGTTCCGGCGGCTGCTCTGCGGTGCTTGCAGCCTCAGTCGTCGTGTCGGCCGCGGGCCTCGCCACATCGAAGAGCCGGAGGAAATCCTGCGCCGACGGCGTCGCTTCGGTGCTGAAGCCGCGCGCCTTGCGGGTGTCCGGGTCGATGGTCCACCACAAAGAGGTGGAAGAAAGCCGGCTCGGAGACGACTTGGCCTCGTCCCGCTCGTCGTCGCGGGCATAGGGCAGGCGCAGCCGCTTGACGGCCGCGGGAAAGCTCGTCAGATCGAATTCGCTGGTCTGCGATGTCTCGGCCAGCGCTTCGGCAGCCGTGAACCATGTGTCGTCGAAGCACAGCAGGCGCGGGTCCTCGCGATAACCGGCGAGTTGCGCGACCACCACGAGCGGAAAGCTGCGTCCCACCCGATCGCTGTTGGGCAGCAGCACGCCGGCATGCGTCGCCGGCCCCCACAATCCGCGCGGCACCACGAAGCGCCAGACCGGCATCGTGCGAAACCGCTCGCGCCACGCCGTGCCGAAGGTGTCCTCGCTCATCTGCAGGCCGGCTTGCAGCCATTGGTCGAGCGCCTCCTGAAAGGCGGCGTTCATGCCCGAGGCGATGAAATCGCCATGCGTCGGCACCTTGCCGAAGAAGCCGATGCGATCCGTCGCCGCCGTGGTTACCTCACGCTGGTTCATCCCCTCCCCTCAGAGTTGCGCCGGGCACTGGAATTCCGCCATGGCCGGAAGCCTGAACGGATTGAGCACCGAGCCGAACTGCACGTCGAATTCCGCCCCCTTGCCGGCATTTTCGAAACGCGCCCGGAACAGATCGTCCGTCTGGTCCGAAATCTCGGCGCGGTCGAACAGGCGGAAGATCGACCAGTCGCCGTTCTCGGTGATGGCTTCCGCACGCCCTCCCGGAAGGAACATCAGACGCGACGAATTCTCCGACTGGGCGGACGGCCACGGGATCGACTTCGAGCGTGCCGCGCCGTTCGCGTTGTAGACGACGCTTTCTCCCTCGATCTCCATCATGACCGCCTCGGTGGCATTCCCCAGCGCGACCGGGCGAATGTTGATCGACAGGCTGGGGTCCTCCGCACCGTCCCGGAAGAAGGCGCGCTTGATACGGTCGGCATTCTCGAACTGGGCGAGCGCTTCGCTCGCTTCTCCCGGCGCACCGAACGTGCCGCGCCACGTCCATGGCGAAACGGTCGTGTCGACAAAGGGTTCAAGCCGCTCCGTGAAGAAGCGCTGGAACACGCCGGACGGTCCGAACAGCCGGACGAAGTCGCCCATCGCGACGTCGCGCGAGGACGAGCGGGTGAACGGGTAGCGGCCCGACACGATCGTCGAGCAGATCGAACCTTCCGACGCCCAGAGATCGCCAAGCCTCTGCCGGGCGGTCTTCACCGCCAGCGAACCGATGTCTGCGGCAACGCTCGCCACCCATGTGTCCAGCGGCGCGGGCATCCGCCTGCCCTGCTGGAGCAAATCCTGGTTGGCAGCTGTCAACTGGCTGTCGACGTTGAAGACCTGCGCGACTTCGGCGGTGGAGGTCGCCGCGCGCGACAATTGGCCGTGGAGCGTGGTGATCGATGCCTGCAACGCGGCCATCGGGGTCGGCTGCTCGCCATTCTGCGTCGGCGCGCTGCCGTTCGTTGACGCCGCGACCGCCTCGCGCAGCGCGCCGAACGGGTCGGGCGGCGTGAGGCCCGATCCGGCGATCACCCCTCCCGTGGCTTCGCCGACGGCCGCACCGAGCGGCTGGAGGTTCGTCGCCTCGGCAATCGCCTTGGCCGCGGCCTCCAGCGGCGGCGGATTGCCGGCCAGCATCCGGGTGGTTTCCGCCGCATCGCCGATTGACTGCGACGGACGCGGCCTCAGATCGGTGAGAAGCTCGCTCCACTGGGTTTCGAAATTATCGAAATAAAGCTGGAGTGCTGCCTGCGACACGCTGTCGATGGTCGTTCCGGCGGGGTTCTGTTCGCCGCGCACCCATTCCTCGTCCAGCGCTTCCCGCGCCGCCGTTTCGAGCGAGGGCGCCACGACGGCCTGATAGCCGCGCGCGGTGAAGAAGCCGGAGATACCCTCACGCATCGAGGCTTTCGAGGTCCGCGTGAACGCCTGCTCGCCGAGCGGCCCCAGCGCTTCGGCTGGAACCCATGCGGGCAGCAGCCGCGAGGCGCGCTGGTCGCGAAGGATGTCGTAGGCACGCGCGGCGACGCTGCGCTCGCGGATGATGGCGCGGGCGTCGGCGATCAGCCGGTCGTCCAGCGTGATCGGCTGGATCGGCCCGGAAGCCAGTGCCTCGGCATGGGCGACGAGCGCGTCGCGCGTGGGGGCGCGACCCTCTCCGGGGTAGAGTTCGGTGAACATATCCTGCGCGCGCACCGCGACGAAATCGGGGTTTGCCGGACCCATGCCGCCGAGCATCGCATAGAGCTTGAGATCGTCGAAAGAGCGCGCCGGATCGTCCGCCTCGGCCAGCCGCGTCTGGAGATGGTAGAGCATGCGGGGCAGCAGCAGGCCGTTGAGCGCCTTCTGGTAGGCTTCGCGCTGGCGGCTGGCGATCTTGGCCTCCTGGTCGAGGCCGAAACTCACCTGCCAGACCGGGCGAACGGTGAAGCCGGAATTGATGTTGCGCAGGTTGTCGAGCGAGGGCAGCACACGCAGGAAGTCCGCATCCGCGACGTCGCGGACGGGAATGTTGCGGGCCAGATCCTCATACGCGTCGATGCGCTCTTCGGCCTGCGCGATCGCACCGGAATTGTGGAAGTAAGTCATGGTCCAGCTTGCCAGCACGATCAGCAGGACCGCAGTCGCCACACCATAGGCGAGTTGGCGCATCACGAATTGCCGCCGCGACAGCCGCTTGTCGCGCGCCACCAGCGACGCCTCGCCGAAGATGACGTCGGAGAACAGCCGCGACAGGAAATAGCTGCGCCGCGCGCGCGGTGCCGCATGGGCGGAAGCCGCCTCTTCCGCCTGCGTGCCGGACGCGAAATAGACGCCGCGCAGCAGCGGCGCCTCGACCAGCCTCGAGCCGGAGCAGAGCTCCGTCAGAACCTCGTGCAGACGCTCCTTGAGGGAGGCGAGTTCGGCCGGAAACCGGAACAGCCGCCCGCGAGCCTCGATGTCCTGCTCCTGCTGCATGCGCTCGATCAGCATCGAGCCGACGCGCTCCTGCAACAGCGCGAACTCCTCGAGGAAGCGGTCGGGCAGGTCCTGCGACTTGTAGCTTTCCTCCAGGCCGAACGTCGTGCCCCACACCTGCTCGCGATCCGACTTGTTGAATCCGTCGAAGAATTCCACGAACCCCGGCAGCAGATCGGCCTTGGTCAGGACGAGATAGACCGGCACGCGGGCCTGAAGGAACTCGTCGAGTTCCGAAAGTCGCTGGCGGATCGCGCGCATCTCCTCCAGCCGCGCGGCGGAATCGCGGGTCAGCAGATCGCCGATCGAAATCGTCACCAGCGCGCCGTTCATCGGCTGCGAGCGGCGGTACTTTTTCAAGAGGCCGAGGAAGCCTTCCCAGCCGGCCTTGGATGCGCCGTCGAGATCGTCCTGCGTGGTGTAGCGGCCGGCGGTGTCGATCAGGATCGCCTCGTCGGTGAACCACCAGTTGCAGTTGCGCGTGCCGCCGATGCCCTGCACGGACTTCGTGCCCATCGCTTCGCCGAGCGGAAACTTGAGCCCTGAATTGGTCAGCGCGGTCGTCTTGCCGGAACCCGGTGCCCCGAAGATCACGTACCAGGGAAGCTCGTAGACATAGCCGAAGCGCTTGCGCGTTACGCGGCGCATCAGGGCCAGTGCCTCGCGCAGCCGGTCGCGGATTTCGCCGACTTCCGCCTGCTGGCGGTTCGCGGCTTCAGCCGCCGCATCGTTCTCGATGTCGTCCGCGAGCGCCTTGTCGCGGCGGCGGGCGCGCACGACGGTGACGATCATGTAGATCGCCCATGCCGCGATCACCACGCCGATGACGGTCAGGCGCGCCGTCGTGCTGGCGAGCGGCTTGAAGTCGCCATAGGCGGCGAGATGGCCGTAGAGCCAGACGACGACGCAGATCGCGATGACCCAGATGAGCGACAGGAACCGCGCGCCGAGGAACCCCGCATAGGATTCGACGTAGGCGCGCAGCGTGTAGAAATAGCTCATCGGGTTCATGGCGTGGTCTCCTGCACGTCACCCGTATCGAGCGGCGTCGTCTGCAACGGCGCGATGCCGACGGCTTCGAGGCTCTCGCTCGGGTCGGTCAGGACGAGAATTTCCGTCCGCCGATTGGCCTCGCGTCCTTCCTCGGTAGCGTTGTCTGCGACCGGGTCGCTGTCGGCGCGGCCGCGCGTCAGGATCGCCTGCGCGCCGGTGAACTCGGCGAGAATGTCGCCCACCGCCTTGGCGCGCGCTTCCGAGAGCTGGAAGTTCGACGGATATTGCAGGCTGCCGCGCATCGGCCTGTTGTCGGTGTAGCCCACGACGACGGCCCGGAAGTTCTCCGATGCCAGGGCGCCGCCGATCCGGTTGAACAGGGCGCGGAACTCGTCGTTGATTTCCGCGCTGCCGGTGGCGAACAGGCCGGTATTCGCGATCCGCACCAGAAGGCGGCCATCGGAATCGTGAAGCGTCACGGTTCCGCGCGCCACCTCGGGCTCGAGGAAGGCGAGCAGGTTTTCAAGCGCGCTCGGCGGCGCCGGCTGCTGCGGAGGTATCACGACGACAGGCTCTTCGCGCGGCGGTTCCTCGACGACCGGCTCGGCGCGCGGCAGAGCGGCAACGCTTGGCGCTTCCGCGGGCGGCAGGTTCGCCAGGCGCGAGAAGGTGCCGTCCGAGGCGCGGTTGAGCGACAGGGTGAAGAAGAGATAGCCGAACGCGAAAATCAGCGCGAGCAGCGACAGGAGCGTCCACAGCGCCACCGCCGTGCGCAGCGGCTTGTGACGCGCCACCACGCCCTTCCAGTGCGGCGACAGCTCGCGTTCGAACACGCCGTACTGGCCGAGCAGGGTCTTGTAGAGATTGTCGCGGATGCGGCTCAGTTCCAGCGTCCCGCGCGGCGAGACGCGCGTGCGGCCCTCGAAGGCGAGCGACAGCGACAGATAGATCAGCAGCAGGAGGTCCTTGCTGGACGCAGGCGTCTTGTGGAAATGGTCGAGCAGGTCGAACACCTTGTCGCCGCCGGTCACATCCATGTGGAAGGTCGAAACGAGGCCCGATCGCGCCCATCCGGCGCGCACGCCCCAGGGCTTGCTCAGGATCACGTCGTCGACAGTCGCGCAGACCACGTAGTGAGCCGCGCGGGCGCGCTCGGGGCTGATGCGGGCGCTGGCCAGATCACGCTCGTAGCGGCGAATGGCTTCCATCGTCACCCGCCGCAACTGGTCGATGTCCGGCTGCGCGTCGGTCTGACGGATCGCGTGCGCGAGATTGAGCAGCGGCGCGGCCGATGCGACCAGCGTCGGAACCTCGCCGCCGCCGAAGCGGAAGTCGCGCACCAGGGCCTCGACCGACCATGCGGTCGCCGCCGGCTTGCCGGGCGTCGCCGCCCGGTCGGATGACGGAGCCGGCTCCAGCACGTCGTCCAGGATCTCGGCCATCTGGCGCGCGGTCTTCTGCTTGCGCGCGCTTTCTTCCGTCAGTTCGATGACGGTCGGCAGGTCCTGCCAGGAAATGGGGGTCTCCTTGTTCATTCTCTCAACGCCCAGAGTTCCATTTCGATTTCAGGGAAATTGCCGGCAAGGTGGATCGCGATCGCACCCGACGTGTCGAGCTGCTTCCAGAGCGCGTTCTTGGTATCGAGCTCGAAATAGATCGTGCCGGACCGGTAGGGGAGCTGGCGCGGCAGAACGGGCAGCGAGCGCACCGGAATGCCCGGCAGCGCGACGTTGACCAGTTCCGCGATGCGCTCGACGGGGCCGACCTTGATCTGCGCCGGCAGGTTGCGGCGGATGTCCTCGGCCGACATTTCCGCGCGTACCGCCAGCACGAAGCCCGCGTCGCGCAGAAGCGTGCGATCGTTGATCGTGCCGACGCGAACGCCGTGGCGGCGCTCGACAAGCTCGACGGCAACCGCCGCCTGTTCCAGAACGGCCGACAGAGACGTGCGAAGGTCGTCGAACACCGCCCCGAACGCCGCCTTGAGATCGTCATGGCGGTAGGGCGGAAAGTCGCTCGCGCGCTTGGAATCGAAAGTGAAGGTCGCAAGCTCGCCCGCAAGCTGGATGCACAGTTCGTAGAAGGTGATCGGATGCATGCGCGTGGCGTTCGCCGAGATGTGGGCGAGCATCGGGTCGGCGCGGTTCAGGATTTGCAGCAGCAGGTAGTCGCCCACTTCCGCCGTTCCGCGGATGGTCGGATCGCCGATGCGTTCCGCGATCGCGCCGGCGCGATGACGCACGATGCCGAGAAGTTCGGTGATCAGCTCGCTCAGGCGCGGCTCGGCGGCGCAGTTCAGCGACGGCGCGATGAAGCCCGGATCGAGGATCACAGCCTTGTCGGAGCGGACCTCGCTGACGCGCGCCAGCCCCAGAAGTTCGTATCCCGACAGATCGTCGCCGGTCTTGAGATAGCGCAGGTTGAGCCGCCCGACGTCGATCGGCGCCATGAAGTCGGTCTCGACATTGGCGTCCGGCGCTTCATAGGCAGAGGCGACGACGCGCACCCCGTTGGACGACGCGCCGCCATTCATCGCCACGTCGGCCTTGCCTGACCGGCGCGCCGGCAGCGCCAGATAGATCACGGCATCGCGCACGCTTTCATCCAGATCGAGCGGCGGCGGAAGGTCGGCGTCCACCGGGGCCTCGAACAGCGTGCCGTCCGGCAGCATCCCGCGCAGATGCGACAGCGCGAACTGGCCGATCGCAAGCGCGCTGCGGTCGATGCCGATCTCGGCCACGCCCCACGGATAGGGCGACAGCTCGCGCAGGCTCGTGCGCACCAGCCGCTCGGTCCAGCGATCCGCCTGCTGGAAGTGCTGCACGCGCAGGAACATACCCTCGTTCCAGGCAACCCTGTTCTCGTATCTCATGGGTGTGGGTCAACCTCTCTGTCATCATCGGGCGTCGTCTCGCCGGCGTCGTCGTTGCGAAGCGCGTGAAAAGCGCCCTCACACAGCACGTCCCGAACCGAGAGCCGCCCGCCTTCATCGTCGAACTGGGCGCAATAGGCCTGCCAGTAGGTGCGGTCGCCGCGCCAGGCGAACCGGCGCGGTTCGGCGTCGATCCTGGATTCCAGAACCGACGGATCGAAGTGGCGCGTGGCATGAGCGAACATGCCGTCCAGCGCCGTGGCGAGCCGGGCCTGCTTGCGCAGCAGCGCTTCGAGCCGAGCCGCCATCACATCCTCGTCCGCATTTGAAAACAGGCCACGGGGAAACGCGTCTTCCGCGCCGGCCATGTCGAGCCTTGCGAGGAGGTCGGCATTCGCTTCCTCGCACCGCGCCAGAAGCGCTTCGAGACGCCGCAGGTCGGGCGCGGACGCGACGGCTCCGTTCACATGGGTCGCCCCGGTCACGACCAGCGGCTCGGCGGGCTCCGGCGCAGCATCCGTTCGTTCCGGTGTGTCTGCTGCCGCAGGCTCCTCCACCGGCCGGTTCCGCTTCAGCGGTATCGGCGCGCGCGTGGCGGAGACGTGTTCGAAGCGGCTGCTGGTTCCGGTCTCAACGTGCCAGTCGTCCGGCAGGACGTTGAACCCTCCGGTATCCGGCGCGCCGTCCCAGCCGATCGCGACATTGCGCGACGACGGTGCGTCCGGATTGGGCGTCTCGCGGGGCGAACTGGCGGAGAGCCAGTCGGGATCGGACGTCACGCCACCGCGCAGACCGCTGGCGCTGCGGCTCGACGGCGCGATATCGGACAGGATGGACGAAATCGTCAGGCTGTCGGCGTCGAGAGCGAGGTCGGCATCGGGGTCGTCATGGTCGGCGTCCCGCTCGCCGCTCATCGCGACGACCAGCGAGAAGCCACCCAGTTCCACGACCGAGCCGGCGTCGAGCCGCGCGGTCTCGGCTTCATGCACGATGACGCCATCGACGCGCGTGCCGTTCGCGCTCTTGTCGCGCAGCAGGAAGCCGTCGCGATCGCTTTCGATCACGCAATGCACCTTGGAGATGGTGCGCTTCGGATCCGGGATCTGCCAGTCGCAGTCGCTCGCGCGGCCCACCGTGCGGCTGCCGGTCTCGAAATACCAGCGCTGGCGCGGCTCGCCCTGCGGGAACCCGTGTGTCGGTTTCAATTCGAGGCGCAGCGTCATGGGGCCGCCCTCCCCTCGTCGCCATAGACGGCGCTGTGCGTCAGGATGGCATCGCCGCTGTCGCGCGCCGCGGGTTGGCCAAGCGCCCAACTGTTCCAGCCGAGGCGCGGACGATCGAGCCCGCTGCCGCCGAGCGTGCAGAAGGGAACGTGCTCCTTGCGCAGGATGACCTGAACGTCGAAATCGAGCCCGGAGCCGACATACAGCCGCGTTAGCGCGAAGAGTTCGCGGGCGGCGCGGCTGCCGGGCGCAAGCGCCAGATAGTCGCCGTAGTCCAGCGGGCCGACGACGATGCGAAAGCCGCCGCTGAAATCGCGGATCGCGGAGCCTGCCATCGCGTTGACGCCAAGCTGGATGCCGTCGCCTCGGCCCATCCGGCTCTGCTCGGTTTCCGGCACCGGCAGCCAGCGGCCACGAAACAGCTCGATCCGCACCGACAATCCGGTCACCTCGCGCAGCATGGCGGCGAGGCTGGTGGCGTTGCGGGTGCGCGCTGCGAAGAAGCCGCTGTAGCGCAAGATGAGATCTTCATCCACGCCGCTCGTCTCGCGCAGGCGCGCGGTGCGGAAACCGGCCAGCGCGAAAAGCGCGTCGGTGAAGGCGGTCGTCGCAGCACCGTGCCGCCAGCGCAGGAGGCGCGGCAGGCGATACTTCTCGCATGCATCGACGAACAGCTCGGCCATGCGCGCGCTGAGCATGTCGAAGAACGATTTGAGGCCGCGCGACCGATTGCGCTCCTCGCGCATGACGACTTCGTTGTAGGCGGGAGGCAGCGCGCCGATGGGGCCGAGAAGACCGGGAAATGTCGTGCGCACGCTGGCCTTGCCGTCGCCGCGCCGCAGCGCGTCTACGGCAACGGGTGCGGTCGAGACGCCGACATAGGAGACGATTTCGAGCGTCTCGCCCGCCGATTGCGCGACCCGGAACGCGGTCGTCGGCTCGAAATGGCCGGGATCGGCTTCCAGCCTTTCGGCGAGGTCGATGCTGTCGGGTCGGAGCGCCTGGTTCATCCTACCCTCCCCTACAACAATGGCCGCTCGGCGGCGCGCGCCTGCCATTTTGCGATCGGCGTCGACTGGCCCCGCATCGAGGCCGTCAACCGCGTGAACGTATTGATGGACGTATAGAGCCCGAAGAAACACTCCAGCACGGCACCGAACAGATAGGCCGATCCGCGATCGATCATCGCCGGGTCGAAGGTGATGGCGATTTCCGTGCCCGGCACCATGCCGCCGCTGCCGAGCCGCGCCGTCGATGGCCGCGCCTGAACGGCCACGATCGCATCGACGAGCTGCTTCGTCTCGGGCGCGTCGCGAAACGCGTAGAGCGAGAGGATATCCTTGAGCGCGGCCCCCTCATTGTCGAACAGCGACAGATGGTTGAGCTGCAAATGCGACATCAGCCGCCAGTTCCGCCCGTCATGGTCCTGCATGCGAACAGAAGGTGTCGGCGGCATCAGCGCCTCGACCTTGGCGACCGCTTCGTGGCCGGACGCGATCTGGAGGTGCGGATGCCCGCCGCCGAAGGGAAGCTTTTCCGGCAGGTCGCGATTGAGGCAAAGCGCATCGATGCTCGCGACCGCGTCGAGCCCGCTTGACACATGCCGGTCCGCATCCACGAAGGCGATGTCGCAGAACCCTTCGCCATCCTCGAAATGGCGCTCGATCTGCCAGAAACGATCGGTCGCGCTGCCGCGCAACGAGCGGCCGAAGAACGGCCGGCATGTCTCTTCGCGGCCGTCGCGCCCAGTCACCAGAACGCGTTCGACGGAGTGGATTTCGCGCGTCCGCTGACGGCGCGAATCCGGCAGCAGGCGATGCTCGGTGCGCGCGCCGTCGAGCAGGATCGGCTCGCAGGACTGGCGGAAGAGATTGACGACCGGCGTCGCGTGCAGCGCGAAATCCCGCGTGCCGACGCTGCGCTCCAGCTTGGTATCGGCGTCATCGAGATAGACGAAAATCTCCAACGTCTCGCCCTGCCAGCGCTCCAGCCCGGCGATGTCCAGGAACAGGAATTTCTGCGGCAGCGCGAAGAACTCGGTCAGCAGCCGGTAACCCGTGAAGCTCGATGACGGATAGGGCAGCATCGCCTCGCCGTCCGCGAAACCGACCCGCCGCAGATGGTCGCGCGACAGGAAGACGGCATCGGGGTCGTCGGCATGACGCGCCAGCGCGATCCCGATCGTGTGGTTTGCGAGAAGTTCGTAAAGCGCGCTCGCCTCCCGCCATCCCGACGCGAGATGAAAGCGCAGGCTGCGCAGGCCGGTTTCCGCGAGAGACTTGGACGCGTCGTTGTGGCGGAGCGACAGGCGCAGGCAGGACGCAGCGCCGCCGAACGACGACAGCGGCGCTTCGATCGGCAACCCGCTCAGCCGCGCTGCTTCGAGATGGACCGGCGCGATCTCGACATCCTGCGTGGTGCGAAAACGGCAGGTCTCGCCGCCGATCGGCTCGGCCAGGATTTCCGTGTGCCGCGGCACGGTCTGCACGCCGGCCAGCGTGTCGCCGGGCGTGAAGCGCACGATGCTCATCGACGGGATCGGCGCGAGATAATGCGGATAGAGCGTTTCGAGCAGTCCGCTCGTCAGCTCGGGAAACTCGTCGTCCAGCTTCTGGCGGATGCGGGCGGCGGAATAGGCGAAGCTCTGGATCAGCCGCTCGACATGCGGGTCGTCAGCGATCTCGCCGGTGACGCGCAGCCGCCCGGCGATCTTGGGAAAGCTTTCGGCAAAGCGTGACGCCCGCCTGCGCAATGCGGCGAGTTCGTCATTGTAGCGCTGCAGGAAGCCTTCAGCCACGCGCAGCCTCCACGAGGAAACGTTGCGTCGACGGATCGATGGTGGATTCGAAGCTGATCGGCGGCATGCCATCATAGAGCCGGAACGAGGCCTGGATACGCATGCGCAGCGTCCGCTCCACCGAACTGCGATTGTGCAGGATCGTGACGCGCACGTCCGACAGCCGCGTCTCGAACAGTGCGATGCGGCGCTCGATCGAACGCGCCAGCGCGAGCTTGGATTCGTCGGTCACCAGATTGGCCGACACGATCCCGTCGACGCCATAGGCATGCAGTGCATCCTTCAGCTCGACCAGACCGCCCGGCGTCGCGACAGGGCAGCGGCGCGTGTTGAGCAGCGCCTCGAGATCGCGCCGGATCGCCTCGCGCATCTCGCGAACCTGATCGACCATGCTCGATGGCGGATCGATCTGCGCGTCGGGATCGGCATCCACCAGCCGGTCGAGAATCGAGCGGGCAAGGATGCGGTCTCCGGGCCTATAGCGTTCGAGCGCGTCAGCCATTCATGACACTTTCGCGTTCGCCGGCCGGTTCGACGCCGAACGATCTGGCGTCGTGGAACGAGACCAGCTCGTCGCCGGCCAGGAAGCAGCGCTGCCCGCGCCCGGTCGTGATACCGGCCTCCTCGACCCACTCGGTTTCCCGGCCCAGACGCAGCCGGGGCTCATTGCCGGTGCCGTGATAGATCGCCGGGAGCAGGACCGGGGCGGTCGCGCCGTCCTTGAGGGACAGTTCCGCCCGCCGGAACGCCAGGTCGCGCGGACGCTCGATCGGCTCGACCGTCACAGAGGCGATGCGCGAGAAATCGACCCAGAGATAGGCGCCGCCGGTCATCAGGGCTTCGAGCGCATGCGGCAGCCGATCATCGAGATCGCGGAAGTCGGCAACCTGCTTGCCGTTCCAGATCATGGCCTGCTCGCCGCGCTGTTCGTCGAGCCGGGACAGTGCGTCTTGCGTGTTGTCGACGCTTCCCTCGCGCACCGACAGCGCCATATCGATCGCAGCCCGGTCGAGCGCTGTCGGACCGTTGGGGAAGGACGGCACCGCGCCGCTCTGAAACCACGCATCGCGCGCGGCCATGGCGCGCAACTGGTTTCGAAGAAGCGCGAAACCCATGGTGTCCTCCGGCGAGAAGGTCGCTGCCAGGCTGCATTGCGCGTCCGCCTTTTCGTAGTCTCCCGCCACGATCAGCAGGTCGATGTAGAGATGGCGCGCATGCTTGTCGCCCGGATCGGATTTCACATGGTCGCGCGCCTCATTGAGAGCCATCGACAGGGCGTCCTCGCCAAGCAGCGTCGCGATCTTTGCGGAAAGTGTCATGCGGACATCCTTTGCTCTGCGATGGGTGCGTAGGCGCCGGGCTGCGCGGTCGCCGTTTCTGCAATGAGGTGGAAGCTCGTCGAGACGTCATCGAGCTGGTAATGCGGCTGGAGCCTGACGGTGCACGAGAAGATGCCCGGCTTTCCCGGAACCTCCTCGACCTTGATGCCGGCCGAGCGCAGCGGGAAACGCGTGCGCAGGACCAGGTCGGCATCGTCGTTGCCCAGCGTGTAGCCGGTGAGCCAGTCGGACAGCTTGCGCTCGATCGAGCGCGCATCCGATAGCTGGCCGATCTCGTCGCGCATGATGACCTTGAGGTAGTGCGAAAAGCGCGACGCGCAGAGCACGTATTGCAGCATCGCGGCGAGCCGCGCGTTCTGCCGCGCATTCTCGTTCGCGTAATGCTGTGGCGCGTGGATCGACTGGTTGGAATTGAAGATCGCAGACGACGACAGATAGGTGCTCGCCGCCGGGATCAGGCCGAGGTCGCAGAACTGCTGTTCCTGGCTGCTGGTCAGCCGCACCTCGACCGGCGCCTGCGCCGACAGGCCCTCGCTTTCCGTGCCGAGTTCGTAGGGCGCAAGCTCCTGCGCCGACAGAAGCCCGCCATCGACCGCATTCTGGCTGACCCCGCGAATATCGGCGAACCAGCCGGATTCGATGAAGTTGCGGATGATGATCGCGGCAAACGCGAAGGCACCGTTGCCCCACAGAAGCGTGCGTCCGTCGGAGGCGATCGTCTCGCGAAACGGAAAGCCGTCGTCGCGTCGCAGCGAATGCGGCTCATAAGGCGCGCGCATCAGGACACGTGGCGCAACGAGGCCGATGAACCGCGAATCCTCGCGCGCCCGCAGCGCGTTCCAGCGGATGCCATGCTGCCCGTCCACCAGCTTCGCCGGGTCCGACACGCGATTGAGTTCGGCGAAGCTTTCAAGCCCCGCCATCATCGGCGAAGCGCCGGCCACGAAGGGGCAGAACGCCGCCGCTGCGACCATGCCGACATCGCCCAGCGTGCCGATCGTATCGTCGCTGCCGTGCGGCGACAGATGGTAATTGCCGATCAGCAGGCCGAAGGGCTCGCCGCCCGCCATGCCGAATTCGCGGCTGTAGACCAGATCGAAGAGGCTGCTCTGGTCGAAGTCCGTGGCCCGGCGCATGCTGCGCGACAGCTCGTCCCAGCTCGCGCTCAGAACCTTGATCTTCACGTCGGTCGTCTGCGAGCCCATGCGCACGAGCATTGCGAGCCCCCGCCATCCCGCTTCCATGGCCTGGAAATCGGGATGGTGAAGGATCGCATTGACTTGACGGTTCAGCGCTTGGTCGATCAGCGAAATGAGCTGATCGGCCCGCCGACGCCACGATGTGCCCGAGGCTGCTTGCATCATCAATCCGGAGCTTGGCTCCGCACCGTTCTCACGGCGCGGAGCTGAGAAAGCCGACTAGCTCTTTGCCGGGATACGCGCGACCATGCGCAGCGAGGTTGTGAGTTCCTCCATCTGCAGCCACGGACGCATCCAGGCCACGGCATTGTAGGAACCGGGCTTTCCGGGAATTTCCTGCACCGTGACCCGCGCTTCGCGCAGCGGATACTTCGCCCGCGAATCCTCGCCCGCGCTGTCATTGGCGTTGACGTAGTTGGAAATCCAGCGGTTCAGCCACGCCTCGCAATCCTCGGCCTCCATGAAGGAACCGATCTTGTCGCGACCCATGACCTTCAGGTAGTGGGCGAAACGCGAGGTGGCCATCATGTAGGGAAGCCGCGCCGACACGGCCGCGTTGGCGGTCGCCTCGGGACGGTCGTAGATCTTCGGCTTGTGTGCCGTCTGCGCACCGAAGAACACGGCATAGTCGGTGTTCTTGTAGTGGCACAGCGGCAGGAAGCCGAGCTTGCCGAGTTCCGCGTCGCGCCGGTCCGTGATGCCGACTTCGGTCGGGCACTTCAGATCGAGGTCGCCATCGTCGCTGGCGAAGACGTGCATCGGCAGGTTCTCGACCTTGCCGCCGTTCTCCGCGCCACGGATGGCCGTGCACCAGCCGCTCTTGGCGAAGGCGTCGGTGAGACGCGTCCCCATCACGTAGGACGCGTTCATCCAGCAATATCGCTCATGCGGCAGCTCGCCGTTCTTGGAGCCGTTCGTCTCGTCGTAGTTGAACTCGTCGACCACGTTGGTGCGCGGGCCATAGGGCATGCGCGCCAGGACGCGCGGCAGCGCCAAAGTGACGAAGCGCGAATCGTCGCTCTCACGCAGCGACCGCCATTTCGCATATTCGACCGTCTCGAAAATCTTCTCGAGATCGCGCGGGCGGGCGAGATCGCGGTAATCCTCGAAGCCGAACATGCGCGGGCTTGCCGCGGTGATGAACGGTGCGAACGCGGCCGCTGCGATCGACGACATGCTTTGCAGGAGCTGGACGTCCTCGAAGGAATTGTCGAACTCGTAATCGCCGACGATCGCGCCGAGCGGTTCGCCGCCCGGCGTGCCGAACTCGTCCTCATAGATCGCCTTGAACAGCCGCGACTGATCGAACTCGACCGCCTTGGACAAATCCTTGGAGACTTCGCGCTTGCCGGCATTCAGCACGCGGATCTTCAGGTTCGCGCTCGTCTCCGAGTTCGACACCAGATAGTGCAGGCCGCGCCACGTGCCTTCGAGCTTGGTGAATTCCGGCGACTGCATGATCGCGGCAAGCTGTTTCGAGATCGTGGCGTCGAGTGCCGCGATCGCGTTGTTCAGCGTGATCGTCAGGTTGCGATCGTAGACGATCGTGCCCTTCATCGCCTGGTCGGTCAGCGTGCGGATCAGGTTCTGCGCGCGGTCAGGCTCCGTCTGGCGCGTCGCCGCGACCACCTTGGAGAGCAGGCTTTCTTCACCGTCGAGCGTGACGGTTTCACTGGTCTTGACTTGCGTTTCAACGCTCATCGTTTCGTCCTTCCGTCACATCGATCAGGTGGCAGGGGTGCCGTTGCTGCGGCTCTGAAGCTCGTTGACGAGCTTGCCGAGATCCGCCTGGTTCTGGAGGATATCCTCGAGCATCCGTTCCAGATCCTCGGACCGGTCGGCCTTGCTCATCAGGTCGCGAAGCTGGTTTCTCGCATCGAGCAGCGCCTTGAGCGCCGGCACCTGGTTGACCACCGAGCCGGGTTCGAAGTCTTCGAGGCTTTCGAACTTGAGCGACACGGCCATGTCGGTGCCGTTGCCTTCAAGCGTGTTGTCGACCGAGATGTTGAGACCGGGCGTCATGCGGCGCATGACGTCGTCGAAATTGTCACGATCTATCTGCACGAACTTGCGCTCGCCGAACGGCTTGAGCGGTTGGGTGGGATCGCCCGAGAAATCGCCAAGCACGCCGACGACGAACGGCAATTCCTTGACGACCATCGCGCCTTCGGTTTCGACCTCGTACTTGATGTGGACCCGAGGCTTGCGAACCCTCTCCAGTTTTTCATGAACACTGGCCATTTTCGATCAACTCCTTCATCTGTCGGCCATCTGCGTGGATGGCGTTTTCTGGATTATTCTTGTTACGGATGCGGCTGAGGCTTTCGCATCAGCGTCGTTCGAGCAGCGCGAGCCTCACCCTCCGCCGTCGGGCTTCGGCTGGATGCCTGCTGCGGTAAGCACCGATTTCCGCGCCTGGGGTTCAGGCAGGAGCTCGGCAAGCAATTCCGAAAAATCCATGCGGCCGCGCCGCACCAGTGTCTCGATCGACATCGAGATCGGGGAATGCGGTTCGCTGCGGCGGAAATACCGCGCGACCGAGAGAAGAACCTCGAACGCCTCGTCCCGCGAATTGATCGCGCGAGGGGTGCGGTCGAGCCCGTTCGCATCGGTGTGGCCGGCTTCCTGCGCCGCAGCACCGCCGGAGATGTCGAGCGCGGGAGCGGCGGAGGCGGCTTCGTCCTCCGGCTGGAGACCCGCCAGAACGCGGATTGCGGCAGCCGCTTCAAGGAGGACGTTTCTAGTGTTCGACGACGGCGGAGCCGCATCGCCGCATCGCTCATCGAGGATTTCGACGAGGCGATCGAAGGCGTCGATGCATCCGGTCACCGCCGCAAGGTGTTCCGTCATCGCGGACATCCCCGCCTCGCCGGCCTCGTCGTAGAGCATCTCGCGGCGCTCGCTCTCGCCGGCGCGCTGCGCAAGCTGATAATCCCAGAGCGTGAGGCGCGCGAAACCGGCGCCGGGCACCAGGGGCGCCAGCCGGATCGCCTGAATCAGCGTTCCCTCGCCGCTCACCCCGTTGAGACCGGCAAGCGGGGCCACTTTTTCCTCGATATCGCTGGTATCAACAGAATGAACATCGTCCCAATGTTCCTCAAAAAGTGAACAACAGGCTGAGAATAGATCGCGAAGCCCGGCGAAACCGTTGAGCCGCACCTGGGCCTCAGCCACCCAGGCGAGGATTTCGACGTCCTTGCTGACGTCGCCCAGAACCTGCAATCCGAAGTTGTTGACATCGTGCCACTCAGACGCGAGCCGCATCGGCTCGCCTGGTGTGACGTTACGTTCAAGGCTTCGTGCTGAGTTTCTGGCGTCTTTTATTTTGTAGTATATTTCATTATATTTCGGATCGCTCCTGATATTAATACCACACGGGCTATCGCCCTCCAGTCTATTTGCAATATCATCAAGCTCCCGAAGCACGGCGCCTCCACGTTGCTGCTAGCAAGCATTCAACAATCCATTGTCGTCCTACATAGAGGCGGTGTCAATTATGACAAGCCCATGACAAGAACACGACAATACCAGCCACACTCGGTAACAAAATGTGATGACGCCGTTTCTATCCAATGCAACCAGGACGCCCTAAGTCTCGTTCGAGTTGTATCGGGCAGTTGTATTCAACAGGGGCGGGCTTTCCCGTAAAGTATGTCAAACATCGATCTCAACCGCCTCGTGAGAACGCTCGACGCCGACTCGCGGGTCGCACTTGAGAACGCCGCGTCCCTCGCGGCACGATATTCCCATTCCACCGTCGAAATATTCCACTGGCTTCGCTGCCTCCTAGACCTCGATTCTCCTTCAAAGTTATTTGCCGACGCAGGAATCGGCATCGACGCTATTCTGATGGAACTCGATGCTGCGATTCAGGACTTGCCGCGCGGCGACAACTCTTCTCTCACCCTGTCACAAAATACTCTGACGCTGGCGCGCGAGGCATGGCTGGTCGCATCGCTGCAGTTCGGGCGGCAGCATGTGCAGGCCGGCGATATCCTGATTGCCCTGTCGAGCGAGCAGACATTGCGCGTGCTGGGCCGTTCGGCGCTCCCGTCGCTGCGCGACGCGGACCTCGGCAAGGTGGAAGCCCTGCTTGCCGCCTCCGCCGACGAGGCCCCCGCGCACCCACCTCTTGGTCAGGCTGCCGCGCCCTCGGCGGGCAGCGATGATTTTCTGCGCCTCTACACGCAGGACATGACCGAGGACGCCAGAGCGGGCCGCATCGATCCGGTGATCGGCCGCGACCGCGAGCTGCGCCAGGTGATCGACGTGCTGATGCGGCGGCGCCAGAACAATCCCATTCTCGTGGGCGAGGCCGGCGTCGGCAAGACCGCCATCGCCGAAGCGCTCGCGCTTGCCATTGCCTCCGGCAGCGTGCCCAAAATGCTGGCCGACGTGCGGCTTCTCTCGCTCGATCTCAGCCTTCTTCAGGCCGGCGCCGGCGTGAAAGGCGAGTTCGAACGCAGGCTGCATGGCGTCGTGGAAGCGGTGAAGAAATCCCCGCGCCCGATCATCCTGTTCATCGACGAGGCGCACAGCCTGATCGGTGCGGGCGGGCAGGCCGGACAGGGCGATGCGGCGAACATTTTGAAGCCGTCGCTCGCGCGCGGCGAGTTGCGGACCGTCGCCGCGACGACCTGGAGCGAATACAAGCGCTACATCGAGAAGGACGCGGCCCTGACGCGGCGGTTCCAGACCGTCAAGGTCGACGAGCCGGACGAGGAAACCGCGATCCGGATGCTGCGCGGCGTGGCCGATGCCTTCACGCGCCATCACGGCGTCAAGGTTCGTGACGACGCACTTGCGGCCGCGGTTCAGCTTTCCGCGCGGTACATTCCGGCAAGGCAGTTGCCGGACAAGGCGATCAGCCTGATCGATACGGCAGCGGCATCCGTCGCGCTTGCACGCCAGACTTTGCCCGAGGCGCTCAAGACGCTCGAAAACGAAGGCGAATTGCTGCGCGTCGAGGCGCAATGGCTGGGCAAGGAGCCCGCAACCGAAACCAATCGTGCCCGCACGATGCAGATCGACACACGGCTCGCCCAGATCGAGAACGAGCGCGAGGGCATCGCGGCGCGCTACGACGCAGAGATGCAGCTTGTGCGGGAAGCCGATCGCATCGAAGCGATGCTTTCACCGCAGGATGACGATGGCGACGCGCAGAACGCATCCGCCGACAACGTCGCGATCTTCCCCGCCAACACATCGGCCGAGGGCGCACGCGCCGCGCTCGCGGCAGCCGAACGGAAACTGGCCGACGCCGCCGGCGAAACGGCGCTCGTGCCGCGCGTGGTCGACAGGTCGGTCATCGCGGCACTGGTCGCGCGGTGGACCGGCATTCCCGTCGGCAAGCTGCTCTCGGACCAGATCAACGCCGTCAAGTCGCTGGACGCACGTCTCAGGGAACGGGTCATCGGCCAGGACGCCGCGATCGACCGCATCGCCTCGTCGATGCGCGCGGCCCGCGCCGGCCTGTCGGACCCGAGACGTCCTCCGGCGGTCTTCCTGCTGGTCGGCATGTCGGGCACGGGCAAGACCGAGACCGCGCTGGCGCTCGCCGACATGCTCTATGGCGGCAGCCAGCACCTGACGACGATCAACATGTCGGAGTTCAAGGAGGAGCATAAGATCTCGATGCTTCTCGGCTCGCCGCCCGGCTATGTCGGCTATGGCGAGGGCGGCGTGCTGACCGAGGCGGTTCGCCGGCGTCCCTATGGCGTCCTGCTCCTCGACGAAATCGACAAGGCGCATCAGGGCGTCCAGGAAATCTTCTATCAGGTGTTCGATAAGGGCACGCTGCGCGACGGCGAAGGCCGCGACATCGACTTCAAGAACACCACCATTCTCATGACCGCGAATACGGGATCGGAGATGCTGGCCGCTCTGTCCGCCGACCCCGACACGATGCCGGAAGGCGAGGCGCTGGAGAAGCTGCTGCTGCCCGAACTGCAAAAGCAGTTCAAGCCGGCCTTCGTCGGGCGCACCACCGTCCTGCCCTTCATGCCGCTCGGAACCGACGCCCTGTCGGGCATCGTGGACATCCAGATCGGGCGCATCGGCGATCGCATGCAAGCGAGCTACGGCACGCAACTCGCGCTTCTCACGGAAGCACGCGACGCGCTCGTTGCGCGCGCAAGAACCAGCGAACTGGGCGCACGCGCGATCGAAAGCATGATCGCGCGTGATCTTCTGCCCATCCTTTCGACCTTCTTCCTCGACGCAGTCACCGAACAGCGAAAGTTCGAACGCGTCGAGATCGGCTTTGACGACCAGGGATTCCGCATCGCGCATGCCGAGCCCGTGGTCGAGACGGAATTCGCCAACGCGGAAACGCAACCGGCGAATAAGGCAGCTCCGGACGACACAGATGCATCTCCGGATGCGGCATCCACCCGAAAGGCGAAGACGCCTTGATGCAACTTGGCGATTGAAACGACTAAAACAGGAGAGTGCACAGCATGCCGATTTATCTGCAGATCGACACCATTCAGGGCGACGCGACCCAGGAGCAGCACCGCAAGTGGATGGACATCGAGGCGATCCACTGGGACGTTACCCGTAACATGAACACGTCTGCCGGTTCGGCAGCAAACCGCGAGGCTTCCGAGCCTTCGGTCTCCGAGGTCGTTCTCACCAAGGTCAGCGACTCCTCGTCCGTCAAGCTTTTCCAGGAAGCGTGCTCGGGCCGTACCGGCAAACGTGCCGTCATCCATCTGGTGACGACCGGCAGCCCGGGCGAAACCTATATCGAGTACGCGCTGACGAACACGCTGATCGCCAGCTATTCGGTGGACTCCACCGGCGACCGTCCGATCGAGACGATCCGGCTCAACTTCACCAAGATGGAAGTCAAGTACACCCCGAGTGGCGACGACAACGCGGCGCAGTCGCCGATGATTGCCTCTTACGATCTGGCTACGACCAAGGCCGCTTGATCCCTGCTTCTATCGGGGCGTTTCTTTCCGGAGGCGCCCCGACCCAGGTTTTCATCGAGCTTGTTTCGAACGCGGTCACTGTGTGCCCACGTCGATACGGGCGCTGCTCATCGAGGTTGTGATGCCGAATTTCAACGTATCGTGGGGCGGGCTTTTTCTGCGCCCTGCCCTTCAATCGGAACTGCTTCCCGAGGTCAAAGGCCTTGGGGGACGCCCCCAGACTTTCGACTACATGCAATATCGCAGCGGTCCGCGGCAGGTTGGCGCCAGAAACGCGACGGGTGGCGGTGTCGCCGCCGTCGTGCAGGCTGCATCCCTTGCGCTGAACGAACGTGCGTTGACCGTGGCCCTGAGCCGCTGGCTGCGACAGAACCACAGCAAGATCAGCGATACGCTGTTCGAGAAACGTCACGACGTATTCGTCGTGCAGGTCAACTACACGACCGCAAAATCGATGGGCAACACGGTCTACATGGGCGGCACGACCCATCTTCTCGGCACCGTCCCCACCCACGACGACATCAAAGAAATCCTTACGGACACGCTTTTGTATGGGCCGCAGTCGTTCGCCACGCCGCTGAACCGATCGCATTCACCCCAGCGCGCCTTCCTGATCGGCCAGCGACAGAAGAGCGTCGGTGAAATGCTCGAAATCTGGAGAAACCAGTCGCCGGCACCACGCTGAAGACGCGCGAGGCAGCGAGAGACGACATGGCGGCGCAGCCTTCGACTCGAGAGCTTATGCGACATTCACAGTCACCGGAGACGCACGTGCGCGGAAGTGAGGCCCGATGAACGACCTGCCACCGGCCGCCGATTTCATCCAGGCGAACCGCATTCTGAAAGTGTCGTCACCGCTCGGTGACGACCAGCTCCTGCCGGAACGCGCCTCGATCAGCGAAGGCGTGTCGCAACTCTTCGAGATCACCATCTCGGCACGGGCGAAGCGCGACGACGTCAAGCCGGACGAACTCATCGGGCGCCTCGTCGATCTTTCGCTGGAGGTCAGCCAGGGCGAGGATGGCGACGGCATCAGGCGACCGTTCAACGGGCTCGTGACCGAACTCAGCGAGGGTCCGCCCGTCACGCGCGGCATGCGGTCCTACATGCTTGTCTTGCGGCCGCAACTGTGGCTGCTGTCGCGTCGATCCGACTGCCGCATCTGGATGGACAAGACGGCGATCGACATCGTGCAGGATCTCCTGTCAGAGCATGGCCTGCCGTCGCCGGATGTCTCGGGCGTCATCTCGCCGCCGCCCGTTCAGCACTATTCGGTGCAGTGGAACGAGACGGACCTCGACTACCTCCTGCGCCGCTTCGAGGAAGACGGCCTGTTTTTCTGGTTCAGCCATGAGGAAGGTAGCCATCGGCTGCACGTCGCCGACAACGCCGGTTCATGGGCAGGCCCCTCGCCATCGGCGCAGGGCGAAGGCAAGGTCCGCTTCTCTCACGGCTCGACCGACCGCAACCACATCACCGAATGGAGCCGTCGTTTCTCATACGTCCCCGGCCAGCGCGCCGGCGCGGACTGGAACTTCGAGACGCCGAAGATCGTGCCCATCTCCACCACGCCGTCGCTGGTGCAGATGCCCGATGCCATCAAGCGCGAACTCTACGAATACCCCGCGCGCGCGTCCTCCATGGAAGCCGCCGAGCGCGCCGAAAAGCTGCGCATGCAGTCGAGTGAGGCGGACCATCTGCGTGTCTCGGGCCAGTCGACGGTGCGCATCGTCGAAGCAGGGCGGCGTTTCACGCCCTATGACGTCGCGAACCCCGATGCCGTCTTCGACGAGCACGTCATGGCATCCGTGAAGCACGTGATCACGGACCGATCCTATGAGACCAACGCCGATGGTCTCGAATACACGAACGTGTTCGAGGCGGTTCCCTCGAGCGTCGCGCTGACGCCGCACCGCGCGACCCGGCGCCCGCGCATCGAAGGCACCCAGGTCGCGATCGTGGCCGGCCCCTCCGGCGAGGAAATCCACCCTGACCAGTATGGCCGCATCAAGCTGTGGTTCCCGTGGGACCGCCGCGCGAAGAAGGACGGCACGGACACCTGCTGGGTGCGCGTGGCGCAGAGTTGGGCCGGCGGAAGCTGGGGCGGACAGGTCATTCCCCGCATCGGCATGGAGGTCATGGTCGCCTTCGTCGACGGCGACCCCGACCGTCCGCTCGTCACCGGCGTCGTGCCCAATCCCGACAATGGCGTGCCCTACGACCTGCCGGCCAACAAGACCCGCATGGTCCTGCGCTCCAACACGCATAAGGGCAGCGGGTATAACGAGATTTCGCTCGAAGACGATTCCGGCAAAGAGAATCTTTTCATCCATGCCCAGAAGGATCAATCCATCAAGGTTCTGAACAATCGCGCAAAACGGGTGGATGCCAACGAGGTCGAAAGCATCGGCTCCAACAGCTCTGTGGAAGTCGGCGGAAACCGTCAGGAAAAAGTCGGTGGTTCAATGAACCTCGCAATCGGCGGTGGTTCCGGCATGCCCCTTCTTGGAGTTCTTGGCGGCATCGTAGCGGCTGGGGGGCAAGACAGCCTCGCCGGTTCTGCTGCCATCGGCGACAAGGGCTTGTCGCAGTTCGTCAAATCCGTTGCTGCCGTCGGTGCTGCTGCGGAAGCCTTCTCGCTCAAGGCGAACGGTGACTTTAATCGCGCGGGCAATTTCTCCACGAAAGGGGGCGCGGAACAGGCTTCGACAGCCGGCGCGCTTGGCGGCCTGCTGTCAAAGCTCATGCCATTGGGTGGCATCCTGACCACGATGGTGGAGAAGTTCCGCTCGGACACTGTTGGCGTCGCGCGTACGGAACAGATCGGCGTCTACAAGAACACGTCCGTCGGTCACACCATGACTGTGCATGTCGGAAAAGAGTTCATCATCAATGCCGGTAAGTCCAAATTTGTGATGGACAGCGATGGGAACGTGACCATCATCGGGACGAAATTCAACTTTTCCGCGACCGGTCACGTTCAAATCAACGGCAAAGACATCGATCTGAACTGAGGACCACGAGATGACCGCATCGAGGGAAGGTAGTCGCGACACCGGCGACGGCATAGTGATTTCTCTGACACCCGACGTCTGCAAGACGCCGATAGGCAGTTCAGTTGTACCGGTTCCCTACTCCGTGTTCGCAAAGCAGGACGACGACGCAAACACGGCCGCCACAGTGCGCATGACCGGGCAACGGTCTCACAATCTCGGTTCGGTCATCACGCGTACGCAGGGCGACTCGCCCGGCACCGCGGGCGGCGTGAAGTCAGGCACCGTCGGTGCGGCTTGTCATCCGAAGGACCACTCGAAGTCGGTGCGTATCGAGGGGAAACCAGCGATCATGCACGCCCACGAGTGGTGGATGAACAACCGCAATACGGTCGGGAAGCTCTATTACCTGAAATCGGTCGAGGTCCGCGAGCCGACCCATGCGGTGAATCTCTACAACAACCCGCCGCTTGAAAGCCCGACTGAAGCGTCGACAGGAGATGCGCCAGCCAAGGATGACGCCGGGTGAGTTTTTCTTCTGCAACCGCCGGCATCAACTATCCCACTGCTGGAGAAGTTCTCGATTTCTGGCAGCAAAAGGGCTTTGAGTGGGGCAAGAACCGGGTTTCACGCTTTCCGACCTGGATAGCGAGAGCTTCGAATCCGGTTACCGTCTTCTTTTCCACTCTGCTCTATTCGAGCCCCGCAGGTGAGGGATCGGAGCTACCGATCCCCAGCGAAGTGCTTTCACCGGGACAGATGGAGTGGGTCAATGCCGCCGCAGGAGCCTCCGGGGTAAGCGCCGACAACCTGGCTTTCCACTTGGCGCTGCAGCAGAAGAACCACGTTCTTCAGAATCCCGGCGTCGTGATGCCCGACGCAATGTACGATCAGGCGGTCGACAATGCGGTCGCGTTCGCGCCGCCGACGACACCGGAGGCCGTCGCCCAAGCCGAACGCGAAGTGCAGGACCTATTGGAACGCCCGCCGACGGAAGATCCCGATCCTGAGCCGCGTCCTCTTCCCATACCGCTTCCCGGACCGCGCGTGACGCAACCGCGCTGCAAGGTCCATCACATATGCTTCATGCCGCGCAGCCCCCTCATCAAGTTGGACGAGTTCGTGCGCCAGATGAAGCTCCAGGAAGCTGCCCTTAACCGGATGACCCCGCAGCAGATGCTGGCGAACCATACAGCGTACAGGCTCGACCCGGCGGGCATGCGGGCTCTGTCAGACCCGTTGCAACATCAGACGCGGGCAGAATACGAAGCGTCTGTCACGATGAGATTCAGGCTGGAGCACGGACGGAATTGGGAAGCCGCGCTTGCCGATCATATGTCGGGGCTGGCAGCCTTGCACAATCCTGACATGATTGCCGGCGGACACTATGCATCGGTTGCCGACCCGGGCATTCCGCTCGAGGATCGTATGGGCGGCCTTAACGAAAACAGCTCGATGGGACGGCAATGGCAGGATAGGGAAGCGCGTTTGGTGCAGCATGCGCGGGAACAGGCTGCGAACGGTTGCCCGTCCGTACAGGTATCTATGAATGTCTGCGCCAGCGTTCCTGGAATGCCGGGCCAGCCAAGATAAAGGAAATGTCGTATGTCGCGGCTCGACGAACTGGACAAGATATTCAAGGAACGGAAATACTTCACCGCGGAGGAATGGTATGAGATCCTCATCCTCCAGCGTGGCGCTCCCAAAGACGCCAGGCTTGCCGATAAAGCATATGCTGAAACCTATCGCGGACGCGTTCCCGATATCCTGATCCGCCTTTGGCTGGAGCACGGATGGGGAAGCTGGAACTCGGGCAAGTTCTGGCTATGCGATCCGGCGCTTCTTCAGCCGGTCGTCGAAACGGCTTTTATGGGCGACCTCGAATTCGACCCCGACGAGATGGTGGTCTACGCCTACGATGCGTTCGGAACGATGTACATATGGCTCGGCGGCTACCGCGTCATGCGGCTTTACTGGACACATAACTATGTGATCGAGCAGAAGCATGAAGATTTCAACGAGATCGCCGGTGTACCCATAGATGAATCTTTCATCATCATAACCGATATCGAAGGACACATCCCTACCGGCAAGAATTATGGGAAGGCGCATACCGACAGTTCGGGCGACGACATGCTTCCCAAGGCCATCGCCCGCCTCGGCGAACTGGATCGGGATGAGATCTACGGCTTCTTTCCGGCACTGAGCCTGGGCGGGGAAAACAGCGCCATTAACCTGCAACGGGTCCCGGTGCTCGAGCACCTCATGTTATTGGCCTCGATCCAGACACCAATCCTGCGTCGCTTCGAGCCACCTGCGCACGGGCAACCGGGCTTCGGTCAACTGACCGACATACGCCCCATCGGACCGCAATAACGTGTCGCTGCCGACCAAGGCGCTCCATGCTTCATGACAACACTACTCCGTTTTCTGCCATCGCATTCGAGCAGTGGCATCGGGACGGCACGACCATGGCCGCGGTGGCGGTTCGCGGAGTTTACGAACTATCCGATTCCGGAAGCCTTTCACTCTCCGATCACCAGGAACTGGTCTTTGCGGACGAATATGCCGGCAGTTCACAGGATACCGCGTTGGTGCGCACCAGCGACCTTGTCCCGTTCAAGCCATCTGCCGACATCACCGTCGTAGGCAGTACTTATCCGCCGGGGCACGAAAAATCGGCGCGCTGGGAATGCGGTATCAAGGTAGGCGAGCTCAAGCATATCCTGCGCTGCAGCGGACCCCGCGAATGGGAAGCAACGGGACGCAAGGGTGCAAGCCCATCATGGAAACTCACCGACGCTCGCCCCGTCGAATCCATGCCGCTTGACTATCTGAATGCGTCTGGCGGCAGCATCATCGGTGATCCGGATCGCGGCGTCAGTCATTTCAATCCACTTGGGCCGGGAATTCTCCACCCGCGATATACGCCGATGGACAGACGCTTTCGCGCGCCGGCGATCGATAGCGAAAATTACCCAGTTAATGATCCGTTCGCCGAGGTCGAACCGCAAGGTATGGCGCCCGTACCGCCTTCCTGGCGGTTTCGACTGCAACATGCTGGTACTTACGACGATGCGTGGCTGGAAAAACGGCATCCAAAACTGCCGGAGAACTTCGACTACCGTTTTTATCAGACCGCGCACCCGGCCCTGATCTATCCCGGCTACCTGCGAGGCGACGAACAGGTCACGTTCGCCGGCTTGACGCCGGGAGGCGAGGTTCATCGTTTCAACCTTCCAAATGCTCTGCCCTGTGCGAAGTTCCTTTGGAGTGACGGCAAAGAGGTGAGCATGCGCCTCAACCTCGATGGCTTGCATCTCGACCTGCGTAAAGGCCCGCCATGGCGGGTTGATCTTACGTGGCGGGGCTGGATGGAAATCAACCCGGAATTCTTCAAGGTCGATCTATTCCTCGCCGATCCGGAAAGCGGCCTTATCACTACCTAAGAACCATCAACATGATCCTCATTCCGCACGGGAGAGATGGCGGTGCTCCGTTCGGCAACATCGAGCCCGGCATTGCGGGATTCGAATTAGTCAGCATCCCTGAAGATGCCGTTGCCTATGCCGCGTGTCTCGAAGCTGCCGATAAGACTCAAGGGAGCAGACGATGAATTTAGAGATCGTTCCGTACAAATCCGTAGGGCCTATCGCCTTCGAATGACGCCCAAGGCGGTGGAGAAACATCTAGGGCCCGCTGAAGACGTCCGGGTAACCCGCTCCCTGAAAGTGCATCGCAAGAACTTCAGGATCGATATGCTGGCGATTCCTCGGAGTTTCGCCTGGGTGCCTCGCCGGAAGAGGCAAAGCCGACGGTTCTTTACCGCATGATGCAAACCGGCACGCGCGGTATACGCCACGCATCGCCGGGCGAGCATTGGAAGGACCTAACCTCTCACCCGAAGCCGGCGTGGCTTGACGATCAGTCGTCCCCAGTCACCTTGTCCCAGTCCCGTGCCGGGAACGGCCCCTATGGGCGCCATCCTTGCCGACAGCCTGCTCGTCTCATACAGGAAATTCCCGACTTGCCCCCTGAATGCAAGGCTCTGGCGGAGACTATGGCGACGACACAGGTTTTCATGCACACGGGTTTTTCCGCGCCGGGCCGCATCAAGGAGCAGCCCCTCCCCACGGGGGATGCGAAGACGGTTCTCGAACAAGGACATTACTGATGAGCGACGCGGACTGGAAACCAACCATGCAGGCGGCAAGCGCGCTCGATGCTGAACGTTTCACCATGTGCTGGGGCGAACTGGAATACGATGACCCCTTCACTGCGATCATCTCCTACGACGGTAGTTTCTCCCAGCCGTGGCGCAGGACCGATGTGCAGCGCGAAATCGTTGACGTCGCATATCTCGAGGTGGCCGGGCAGGACAGGGCTGCGCCGACCGCGCTCAGCAACGAAGGCGACGTCTATGTTCTTCTGGAGGGAGGCACGGTCGATAGGTCGAAGATCGATGGCGCAGGCGTCTTGAGCGAAGACGCGACGGGACTTGGCGCAGTGCATTCCCTAGCTGTCGATGGAACGAAACAGTCTGTGGTCGGCGAAAGCCGGCAGCTTTACGAGCGTGACGGCCTCCGCCCATGGCGCCGTCTTTCGGGCGACAAAGCGAAGCGCAATGGCTATGAAGCCGAGCATTTTGGAGAAGTCATTGCGCTTGCCGACGGAGACCTGATGATAACAGGCTTCGAGCGCCCTTATAGCAAGCCCGGCGCGGCCGGGCTCTCAGCCGGCGAATGGGAGAATGTCACCCCAGAAGACTTCATGCGGATGATGAAACAGCAGCGCGAGGAGACATCGACTCGCACCCGCATCCAGAAGCTACATCGTTATTCTGGGGGGGAGCTGACGGATCTATCCGTTCCGGAAGACATCTCGATTCAGAACCTCTACCTCGATCCCAAGGGCCGCGTCTGGCTCACAGGACACGCCGGCCTGATCATGCGGGGAACGCCACAGGGCGATTTCGAGAAGATGGGCTTTCACGGCGACGATGAAACCCTTTTTTCCTCCGCCTGGTTCGCAGGCGAGTTGATCGTGGCGGCAGACAATGGCCCTCGCCGTTTCGACGGCCACATGCTTACTCCGATGAAGCCGCTGCTCGATCCATCGATCAACCCTAATGTTCCTGTTCCGCTTAAGGTGCAGGCTGTTGCCGACGTGCTCTACTATTTCGACGCGAAGCACGGCGTGCAAATTCGAGACGGCAGCGGCTGGCGCGGAATCCAAATACCGCATGAACTTCTGGAACGGGAATTCAAGGGGTTCGATCTTTGACCCGACCCGCTTTCCCGCTCCGCTGAGCAGGAAGCTGCATGAGCCTTTCTCCGGCATCGGAAGCCTCAGCAGACAACGACAGGTACGATAATGGATCTGAAGCTCTAAATCTCAAGGTTCTCCAGATGTGGAGTGGCCAGAAAGAGTTGTGCTCGGCTTACTTTCAGCCGAGCACCGCGGAAGAGATCGCTGAAATCGAACGACTCGTCGGGACGAACATCCCTGACGATTATCGCGGATTCCTTCTGGAATATTCGACTGTGATCGGAGCCGACAGTATCGGGCTTATGTCCGTTGCGCGGATCGGCGGAAAGAAGATCGCGCGGATGGGCGCCGCCTGCGACCATGGCGGCCGGCTAGTCCAGGGCGAACCCTGGCTGACCTTCGAGTGAATGTGCACTTTGGTCGGCAGGCAAACTCGCGCGGCTGATCGGCTCGTGAAGAACTCCACGAGCATTCGAAGGACCTGAACCTCTCACCCGAAGCCGGCACGGCTTGACGATCAGTCGTCCCCAGTCACCTTGTCCCAGTCCTCGCGCTGGACGGCCTTGGTCAGTTCGCGGCGGAACTGGCCGACCGCGTGTTCGGCGAAGGAGGACATCTGGCGGCCCTTCTTGCTTACCACCCACGCGGTGATCTGCGCGCTTTCGACCAGCGGCCGGCGCGTCAGGCCGGGCATGTAGACCTCGGCGACGGAGAACTCGTCGATGATTGCCACCCCCAGGCCATGCCGCACCAGGCTGACCACCGTCTGCGCAAATCGCCCGCGCATCGCATAGCGCGGGCTGATCCCCGCCTGCTCGAACGGCCTCGCCAGCGCCGCGCCATAAGGATCGCCCGGATCGACGCCGACCAGATCCTCGCGCGCGAGATCGTGAACCGAGATCGCAGGCTTTGCGGCCAGCCTGTGCTGATCCGGCACGATCGCGACAAGCCGCCCATGCGCCAGCGGCGTGCTGTCGAGCGCGAAATTCTCGATGGCCGAGCTCATGATCACGAACTCGCCGCGCTCCAGCAGGAGATAGTCGGCCGTCTCCTCGATCTTGAGGATGTTCAGGTCGATGAACACGTCCGGGAAGCGGTGCCGTATGCCGCGGATCGCGCGCGCCGCGATGAACTGCGCGATCGACGGCGCCGAGGCGAAGGACAGCCGGACGTCCTCGCCCTTGCGCAGCGAGGCGACGGCCGTGTTCAAATTCTCCATCTGGCGGTGCACCCGATGCACCATCTCGAAGATCGCCGTCGCCTCGGCGGCCGGCACGAAGAGGCCGGCCTTGCGCTCGAACAGACGAATCCCGAGCGTGTCCTCGGTGTGTTTCACCAGCCGGGAAATGCCCGGCGCGGAGACGTTCAGGAGTTTGGCCGCGCCCTGGATCGTGCCCGCCATCATCACGGCGCGGATCACCTCGACTTGGCGCAGCGTCAGTTCCTTCATGGCGGCCAACCTCCCCGACGCGCCGCGTTTCAGGTGCGACCGGCCCCCCGAAGAATGGCCATGGTCGCGGCATGGGCCATGGCGGCGCGGCCCAGCCCGTCCATCTTTTGTGCAAGCGCCCGATGCGGAACCTCGACGCTGATCGTCACGCCGTCGGGAATCGCGCGTGCGAGCCCGTCCATGTCGATCCCGCCCAGTCCGGGAAACAGCCGCTCGCCGCGCGCGATGCGGATCAGCCCCTCGTCCGATTTATCGTATGGGACCTCGCCGTCGCAGAACTGGACGTAGTTTACGCGGTGACGCGGCAGGTTCGCAATCTGCTCCAGCGTCGTCGACGACCGGTCGTAATGCAGCGCATCGACCAGCACGCCGCCATTTTCCCGATCGGCGGCCTCGACGATCGTGAGCGCGGCTTTCAGGTCCGGCACCGCCGTCCAGGGCATGAATTCCAGATCGGCAGTCAGCCCCCGCGATGCCGCGAGATCGCAGAACCGTGCGAAGCTCGCCGTCAGCCGGGCGTGGTCGGTGTCGTCTCCCGCCACCAGCACATGGCGTGCCCCGAGCGCCGCGCAACGGTCGCAGAACCGGTCGAAGAGATCCCAGTCATTCTCGGGTTTCAGCCGGATGATCTCGATATCGCCGATCGTCACGCCGGTATCGGAGAGCGCGGCCTTCACCTCGCCCAGGAGCCTGTCGTCGGTGAGCAGGGGATAGTCCGGCTCGCCGCCGGCGGCAGCGGGAAGAATGCGCAGCCCCACCATCGCATAGCCGGCGGCGGCGGCGATCTTCACCGCCTCGACCGGACCCACGTCGAAGGTTGTCAGAAAGGCAAGCGAAAGCGGATGCGTCATGCCGGCCTCACTTCAGCGGCGAAAAGGGCAGCGGTACGGCGATCTGGCTGGTCATGTCGGGGCTCAGCCAGTCGGGCCCGCCCTTCGGTGGCCATTTGCCGTCCGCCACCGACTTCGCCCGCGCCTCGGAGCGCGCGGCGAGGCTTTCATAGGGCCAGATCTGCGTCAGTCGCGGCGCGCCGTCGAGACCGTACATGGCGACCGTGAGCTTCGAATAGGCCTCGCGCTCCGGCACGGCGACACGCCATTTCTCCATCGTCGGCACGATGCCGTTGATCCGCGTCCGGTAGGTGCGGAATTCGTAGACGGGTCCAAACGTCCCCGCCTCGACAGGCGGGAGGAAGTCCAGCGCCCGGTAGCTTTCCATGCTGAGTGCGACGAGATGCTCGGTGCAGCCGAACGGATCGTCGCTGCGCAGCGCGCGCTCGCGTTCCTCCATCATCTGCGCGAGATCGTCGAAGGCGCGCAGCACGAAAATGCGGTTCAGCGTGCCGATATCGGTCGCCCATGCACCGGCCAGCCTGCCCTGCCCTGCGCCGACCCATGCCTCGATACCCGGCGTGGCCTTGCCGGCCCCGAAGATCACCGTGTCGAGCGTTGCGAGTTCGTAATAGCTCATGCCGTTTCCTCCTGTTGGGTATCGATGCCCGTAACGGGCTGGCCGGCCAGAATGCGGCCGGCGATGTAGCCGAAAGTCATTGCCGGACCGAGCGTGATGCCGCCCGACGGATAGTTGCCGCCCATGACGGACGCCATGTCGTTGCCGATGGCATGGAGCCCCGGAATGGGCTGGCCGCCTGCATCGAGCACCCGGGTCGAGGGATCGGTCGTCAGACCGGCAAACGTGCCCAGCGAGCCGGGTTCGATCCGCACCGCATAGAATGGCCCGCGATCGAGCGGCGCCAGCGATGGGTTGGGCTGGTTGTCGGCATCGCCCTGCACGCGGTTGTAGGCGCTCTCGCCGCGATGAAATTCGGTGTCGCGCCCCTTGGCCGCATCGGCGTTGAACCTCGCCACCGTGTCGGCCAGCACGTCCGCCGGAATGCCGCAGGCCTGTGCGAGATCAAAAAGCGTCCGCCCCCGCTTCAGGTAACCGGAGCGGACCGCCGGGCCGAGCGGAAACGGAAATGGCTTCGACCAGCCGAGGCCCCAGCGCCGCTGCGCGCGGTGGTCGGCGATCAGCCAGCAGAAGGGCGGCTGGCCTGCCGGCGTGACGGCGATCAGGGCCTGCATGAAATCGTGGTAGCTATCCGCTTCCGAAACGAAGCGCCGGCCCTGGGGCGTCACCGCGATGATGCCGGGCTTGGCCCGCTCGATCAAATGCGGGAAATGGGCCGTCGAACCATCGGCGCGCGGCACCAGAGAGACCGGTGCCAGCGCGACGTTCGAGACGAGGTCCTGCGCCAGCATGCCGCCGGCGCCCTCGCCCAGCCGGATGCCGTCGCCCGTGTTCTCGCGCGGCGCGGCGGATCGATGGCTGCTGCCTCCCGCTTGCGGGGCCAGCATCTCAAGACGCTCGGGATCGTGGGGAAAGCCGCCGGCGGCCAGCACGACGCCGCGCGTCGCCCGGACCCGCGTCTCTCCGCCCGGCCTTGCCAGGCTCGCGCCCACGACGCGCTCACCGTCGCGCAGAAGAGCCGTCGCCGGGGCGCTGTCCAGAAGGGTGACGCCCTTGTCGAGCGCCGAGCGCATCAGCCGTGCCACCAGCGCGTTGCCGTTGACGAGATGCATCCCGCGCCGGTGCAGCGCCATGTCCAGCACATGCCGCGCGATCCGCCCGGCGGCGTAGATGGCCGAGCCCGGACGACGGGACGCCTTGAAGAAATGCGCCATGTCGGCACCGCTGGCGAGTCCCATGCCCCAGAGGCTGACCACGTCGAGCGGCGGCCGGAGTTTGCGCAGCCATTGCCCGAGTCCGCGCCCATCATAAGGCTGGACGGAAATCGACCGACCACCCGTCTTCGCGCCGGGCGTCTCGTGAAAATCCGGGATGCGGTTGCCGTCGATCCACCGCATCGCGCTGTGATCATGGAAGAAACTCACCATTTCCGGGCCGTTGGCAAGGAAGACCGGCAGCCTTGGATCGCCCGCGCGGTTGCCGAGCTCGCTGCGCAGATACTCCATCGGACCTTCGACCGGCTCATCGATGCCTGCCGCGCGCGCCAGCGGATTGCGCGGGATCCAGAGCCAGCCGCCCGACCATGCGGAGGTGCCGCCGAACATCGGAGCCTTTTCGGCGACCACGACTTTCAGGCCAAAATGCGCGGCCGTGACCGCGGCGGAGAGACCCGACGCGCCCGAACCGATCACCAATACGTCGCACGCGATTTCGCGGACAGGCTGCTTCACCATCATTCCTGCCCGCGGGCGTATGCGCGGCCTTCCGCGTGCCGAAGCATCAAGCATGTCATGCCTGCGTGCGCTCCGTCGCGGGGGCCGGGTCGAGTGCCCGCACCTTCGACTGAAAATATTGCGAGCCCTCTGCGGCCTCGCCCAGCTCGTGCGCCGCCGCCTGCAGACGTGGTGCGAGGATCGCCATCCTCTCGGCCGTCATGCGGACCGCCGGACCGGCGATCGACAGACATCCGATGACCGGACCGCCGCCATGGTAGCGAACCGGCACGGCCATCGCGGCCATGCCTGCGATGTAGCTGTCGACGGCTATGGCATAGCCCCGGTCTCGCGCCTCGGCCATCTGCTTGAGCAGGGAGGTCAGGCTGCGCGGTACGTTCGGTCCGGCAATTTCCGAATCGAGGATGAGCCCCTGCGCCGAAACCCGCGCTAAAGCCTCTTCATCGCTCATCTCGGCAAGCCAGGCCTGGCCCCCGGCAGAGCTGGCGAGGTGGACGACCACGCCCTGCTCCTGGCCCGGATCGTAGCGCAGGCCCCGCGTTGCGCCCTGTGCGACGGCGACCCAGATCAAATCGTCGCCATCGATCACGGACAACCGGATGAGTTCGCCGCTATCCGCCGCCAGCGCGTCCAGAACGGGCTGCGTCACGTCGGTGATCCCGGCTCTCGCCAGAAAGCCCAGCCCCATGGCCGGCAGCTTGATGGTCAGCGCATAGTCGCCCTGCGCCTGGACCTGACGCACATAGCCGAGCCGCGACAGTTCCTGCAGCGTGCGATGGACGCCGGACACGGGCTGCTCGATCGCAGCGGCGATCGTGGAGACGGGCACGCCGGCCGGATGGTTGGCCAACAGTTCGATGATCGCAATCGATTTTTCGAGAACGCTGCTCATGCGGCGATTCCAGTGCTGGAAGAACCGTCCAGTTTCTGAAGATCGACGTCGACGCGCACACCACCCGCCGCCGCATCACCGATGGCGTCGAGAACGATCAGGTTCGTCGTCGCGTCGCGCAGCGACACAAGCGGGGAAACGTCCTTGCCGCTGACCAGATCCGCGAAATGCGCCAGTTGCGCCTCATAGGGATCGCCATGCACGACCGGCAGGCGTTCGACGCGCAGTTCCTTCGTCCAGTCGGGCTCGCCTTGCGGCTGCCAGAGAGAGAGGTCGGGAAGGGACAGCCCGCCGCGGCTTCCGGCATAATGATGCGCCGTGACGCGATGCGCGGGAAAGCGCTCCATGTTCTCGCCCGCCGACAGGTCCCAGGCCCATGGGCCGACCGCGGAATCCGAGATGCAGAGCGTCGCCAGGCCTCCGCTCGCGAAGGTCAGGCACACGGCGGCGCTGTCCTCGACCTCGAACCCCCGGACAGCATTCGAGGATATGGCCTGCACGCTGGCGATCTCGCCGAAGAAGTGCCTGAGAAGATCGATCTCATGAACGAGATTGATCAGCAGCGGCCCGCCCGCACCGGGCTTCCTCCGCCAATCGGCGCTGAAATAGGAGGCGGGCTTGGCAAGCGAACAGGTGACGGTCGCCATCACAAGATCGCCGATCCGGCCTGAACGCACCGCCTCCTTCGCGGCGCGGATGATCGGATTGTGGCGGCGATGATGCCCGACGAGTACGGGCACGCCCGTCTCCTCCGCGACCGCGATCAGCCGCAGCGCCGAAGCGAGACTGTCGGCGACGGGCTTTTCCAGAAGAACCGGAAGGCCGGCGCGCAGAAGCGCCTCCGAGACAGGCAGATGTGTCTCGTTCGGCGTCGCGACGATGACGGCACGCGCGAGGCCCGAGGCGATGAGTGATTCCGTATCGGGCAGGCACGGCACGCCGAGCGCATCCGCCATCGCGACCGCTGTGGGCGCGGGATCGACCAGCGCGGACAGCCGAAGCCCCGGCATACGGGCCAGTGTGTCGATATGGGTGCGCCCGATGGCACCCGCACCAATTACCGCGATGTCTATGGTTTCAGCCATGCGACCCCTCCTCCGATGCGCATGCCACAGGCTTAGCAGAATCCACATTAAACGGAAGCAGTTTTTATTGTTGAATGTCATTCCACTTTTTGCAATAGTGCCCTCGCCGGCCCGGGAGAGCCGTGCCTTGTGGGAGGTTGTGAATGCACCGTTCGCTGGCCGATGTCGCGAAAAGCTATGATGTCGTCGTGCTGGGCGCCGGCTCGGGCGGGATGTCCGCCGCCGTGTTCGCAGCACTCGAAGGAGCCAAGGTTCTTCTCGTCGAGCGCACCGAATATCTTGGCGGCACGTCGGCCTGGTCGGCCGCCACGACATGGATACCGCTGACCCGGCATTCCCGTGCCATCGGCGCGGACGACAGCTTCGAAAAGGTCTCCGACTATCTCGATCGCGCGGTCGGCAACCGGTCGCCGCGCGCGATGCGCGACGCCTTCCTTGCAGCCGGTCCGGCCGTCGTGGATGCACTGGAGGCACGCACGGACGTGAAATTCCGCCCCCGGCCGTTCCATCCCGATTACCTCTCCGAACTGGAAGGATCCACATCGTTCGGCCGCGCGCTGGAGCCATTGCCATATGAGGCGGCGGAACTCGGCAAGGATTTGCGGCTCGTTCGTCCGCCGATCCCCGAATTCACGATCCTCGGCGGGATGATGGTCGACCGCGACGACATTCCCCATCTGATGAAGATCGGGAAGTCGCTCACATCCACGCTCTACTCCGCGAAGATCATCGCGCGCTATTATTGGTCCAGGTTGCGCCAGGGCCGCGATGCACGGCTCCTGATGGGCAACGCGCTGATCGGGCGCATGCTGATCACGGCGAGACGTCTGGGCGTCGACATCGTTACCGAGACCGAGACGATCGCCATCGGGGCGGACAGTGCCGGCGTGACGTCCGTGACCTTGCGCCACGGTGCGACCGAGCGTGAGATCGCGGTCGCCGGCGGCGTCGTGCTGGCGTCCGGCGGCTTCTCGCGCCACCCCACGATGCGGCAGGAGAAGCTGCCCGACCCGGTGCCGGAGTTCAGCCCATCTGCGCCCGGTCATACCGGCGCGCTGCACGATCTCGTCTTCGGTCTCGGCGCCTATCACAACGACACGTCGGCGCAGCCCTGCTTCTGGGCGCCCTGCTCGCACAGGCGCCGCAAGGACGGGTCGATGGCGGTCTTCCCGCATTTCGTCTTCGACCGCTCGAAGCCCGGCATCATATCGGTCGGGCGCGACGGACGCCGCTTCGTCAATGAATCGACCAGCTATCATCTCTTCGCTTCCGCGCAGTTCGCCGCCAACGAGGACGGCTCGCACATTCCCGCCTTCCTGATCGCGGATGCGACGGCGCTGGCGAAATACGGCATGGGGATGATCCGGCCGGGCGGCGCGGATATCCGGCCGTTCCTCGCCGACGGCTACCTCACCGAGGGCGCGACGCTCGACGAACTGGCCGCGAAGCTCGGCATCGACGCCGCCGGACTGGCGGACTCGGTCGCACGGATGAACACCTACGCGGCAACCGGCACGGACGCGGATTTCCAGCGCGGCACGACGACCTATGAAAAGGCGAACGGAGACCCCTCCCACACGCCCAATCCAACACTCGGCAAGCTGGAGACCGCACCATACTATGCCGTCAAGCTATGGCCCGGCGATATCGGCTCGGCCATGGGCCTCGTCGGCGATGCGCAGGCACGGCTGTTGCGCAAGGATGGGTCGGTCATCGAGGGGCTCTACGCCTGCGGCAACGACCTCCAGTCCGTCATGGGCGGGGTCTATCCCGGTCCCGGCATCACCGTTGGTCCGGCGATCGTGTTCGGCGCGATCGCAGCACGCCATGCGGCGGCCCGCGCCAACGGCGCACGAAAGGACATCGCGGCATGAGCAGGGTCCTCGTCACCGGCGGAACGGGTTTCATCGGCCAGCCCACCATCGCGGCGCTGATCGCCGCCGGCCACACCGTTCGCGTGCTGGACCTGAAGCCGAGGCAGGGCGTCCTGCCGGCCGAGGTCGAAATCCTCTCCGGCGACGTCACCGACACGGCGGCCGTGGCGAGCGCGAGCGACGGCTGCGACGGCATCGTGCATCTGGCCGGGCTGATGACGGTCGACTGCGCGCGCGATCCGCTGCTTGCAGCGCGGGTGAATGTCATCGGCAGCCTCAACGTGTTCGAGGCGGCGAAAGCCCGACGCCTGCCGGTCGCCTGGCTCAGCACGGCGGGCGTGTTCGGTCCCGATGACGCGATCAATCCCCGCCCGATGACGATCTACGGCACCACGAAGCTGGCGGTCGAAGGCGCGGCCCGCGTCTATGCGAGGGACCACGGCGTGCCCAGTCTCGGGCTGAGGCCATACATCGTCTACGGCCCCGGCATCAGTTCGGGCATTGCAGCCGGACCGTCGATCGCGATTGCCGCCTCGCTGAACCGTGAGCCCGCCACGATCCGTTTCTCGGGCCGGGTCGGCTTCGTCCATGTCGGCGACGTCGCCCGCCTGCTTGCCGCGGCGATCGACACCCCGCCTTCCGGGGCAGAGGTGCTGACCATGGCCGGCGACACGCAGGAGATGACCGCCTTCACGACCGAACTGGCGCGCCAAACCGGTTGGACCGACATCGGCATCGACGGGCCGCCACTGCGCATTCCGGCCGACCTGTCGTCGAGCCCGGTGCCTGCCGGTCTCGGCGATCATCCGGTGACGAGGCTGGCCGAGGGAATCGCCCAGTCGCTTGCGTCGCTGGGGAGCGGCCAGCATGCAAAATAGTCCAATGAATCGAGCCCATCGTCTATTTCCGGGCTGTGCGGCGCGTGGTTCCTTCGCCGGCATCCACGGTACCGCCCATGGGTGGATATGCATCGGGAGGATGGGATGACAGCACCGCTGAAGATCGACGGAGAGACGAAGATCTTTCCGATCATCGGGCATCCGATCGGGCAGGTGAAGTCGCCGAACTCGCTGAGCCAGATCATGGCCGATCGCGGCTACAACGGAATGGTCGTGCCGCTGCATATCCTGCCCGAAGACCTTGCCGGATGGCTGGCGCAGGCACATGCGATGCAGAACTGCGACGGCATCGTGATCACGGTGCCGCACAAGGCGCGCTGCCTGGAGTTCTGCGCCCATGTCACGGCGCGCGGACGCGCGGCCGGCGCGGTCAACATCATGATCCGAAGCGGTGACGGCTGGCTGGGAGACGCCACAGACGGCCAGGGCTATCTGGACGGGATCGCCGCCGAGGGTTTCGACATTGCCGGCAAGTCCGCCTTGCTGGTCGGCACCGGCGGCGCGGGATCAGCCATCGCCTACGAGATGCTTGCCCGTGGCGCATCCGAACTGGCATTGCACGACATCGACACCGCGCGTCGCGATGCGCTGATCGAGCGGTTGAGCATCGCGTTCCCCGGTCGCGTCCGTTCCGGCAGCACGGACCCGCGCGGCTTCGCCCTCGTCGCGAACGCAACTCCGCTCGGCATGCGCGACGGTGACCCGTTGCCTGTCGACACCGCCCTGCTGACGGCGGAACAGTTCGTGGCCGACGTCGTCACCCGGCCGGCTATACCGAAATTGATCGAAGCGGCCCGCGCGGCCGGCTGCGCGACGATGCCCGGATCGGGCATGTTCAACGGGCAGGCGGTGTTGCTGGCAGAGCTGCTGATGGGAGAAAGAGCGGTCGAGACCTGATTAACATCAGGTTACGCGAACCGGCAAATCGGCACTCGTCATAAAGAAGGAATTCGTGCAGGCTGGACAGATCGGCCGTGGGAGTGGCCGATCGCGCCCACCCAACGCCATCAAGCCAGTCGGACAGCGTCCCGGCACAGCATTCGCTCTCTGCGGCATCCGGATGGCCGCAGAGGTGACCACGTTCAATCCGTGTTTATAGGGAGGACTACAATGCTTCGGAAACTATTGGGCACGGCGGCGATCGCCTTCACCCTGTCGGCAATGCCCGCGCTTGCAGACCTGAAGGTCGGCGCGATCATCGAGCTTTCGGGACCTGGCGCGGCTGCCGGCACCAACTTCCGCGATGGCGTGAAGATGGGCTTCGAGGAAATCAACGCCGATGGCGGCGTCCTGGGCGAACAGGTCCAGCTTCTGGAATATGACAGCCAGACCGATCCCCAGGTCAGCCGCGCGATGGTCCAGAAGGCCATCGACGACGGCATCTACTTCATCGCCGGCACCGTCTTCTCGTCCTCGACCGTCGTGAACATGCTGGTCGCCCAGCAGGCAGGTATCCCGCAGCTCACCGGCTCGGAAGCCCCCTCGATCACAAACATGGGCAACCCCTACATCTTCCGCACCGCCTTCGGTTCGCAGAAGGGCGTTCCCAAGATGACCAAGTACATGGTCGAAGACATGGGCGTGAAGAAAGTCGCGGTCGTGTGGGCCAACACAGAGTTCGGCAAGGGCGGCTACAGCGCCTTCCAGAACGAAGTGAAGAACTACGAGCTCGAGGTCGTCGCGGACCTGCCGACCGAGCAGGCCCAGACCGATTTCTCGGCCGACGTGCTTCGCCTGAAGAACAGCGGCGCGGACGCCGCCTTCATCTACCTCACCGAAGAGGAAAGCGCGCGCTTTCTGCGTGAAGCCCAGAAGCAGAGCGTGAACATTCCGCTGGTGGGCGAAACCACGCTGATCGGCCACAAGGTGATCGAACTCGCGGGCGATGCGGCAAACGGCGCCATGGGCCATGTCGGCCTCACGCCCGACGCGAACATTCCCGAAATGACCGAGATGGTCGAGCGCTTCAAGACGCAGTTCAAGTACACGCCCGACCACAACGCCATCAAGGGCTACATCGCGGCCTGGGTGATCAAGTACGTCACCGAGAAGGTCGGCAGCGCGGACAGCGAAGCGATCGCCGAAGCCATGCACGGCCTGACCCTGACCGCCGCGGACCATCCCGGCATCCTGATGGATGTGAGCTGGGACGAGACCGGCGAGATGGCTCGCGAGAGCTTCTTCGTCGAGGTCGAAAACGGCAAGCAGGTCGTCAAGTCGATCCTGCCGCCGAACTGAGCGTCAACGCTCCTGCAAGGACCGGCGGCCTCGTGACGCCGGTCCGTTTTCCATACTTATCCAGCAGCCGACCACCTGCCCTGTGAGGACACCATGGCCGAGCTTATCCAGCTTATCTTTTCCGGCCTAGCCGCCGGCTCGATCTACGCCCTCGCCGCGGTCGGCTTCACGCTGCTCTGGCAGGCGTCCCAGACGATCAATTTCGCGCAGGGCGAGTTCGTCATGCTGCCGGCGTTCTTCGTCCTCGTCGGCATGACCGTGCTCGGCCTCCCGATGTGGCCGTCGATCCTCCTCGCGCTCATCGTGTCGCTCCTCATTCTCGGCCTGATGTTCAAGAAGCTGATCGTCGAGCCGATGCTGCCGCACGGCACGTTGCCGCTGGTCATCGCCACGATCGCCCTCGGCATCCTGATGAAGGAGAGCGTGAAGGAGTTTTACGGCGCGACCGCCCAGCCCTTCCCCGCGATCTTCCCGCAAACGGTCTACAACATCGCCGGCGCCAGCGTCTCGCTGCAGGACATCGGCAACCTCGTCGTCTCGATGCTCGCCATCGGCGGCCTCCAGCTCTTCCTGAACCGCACCCGCACCGGCCGCTGCATGCAGGCGACGGCGCAGAACCCCAACGTGGCGGAAATCCTCGGCGTGAACGTGAAGCGGATGGTGATGTACACCTTCCTGATCAACGCGGCGCTGGCGACGGTCGCCTCCGTGCTGATCTCGCCGATCTATCTCGCGAAGTTCTCCAACGGCGAGACGCTCGGCCTCGTGGCCTTCATCGCGGCCATCGTGGGCGGCTTCAACCAGATCCGCGGCGCCCTCGTGGGCGGGCTTCTGATCGGTGTGATCGACAATCTGTCGGCCGTCTACATCTCGGCGCAATATCGCTCCGCCATGCCCCTCATCCTGCTCATCATCATCATTCTGGTGCGGCCGCAGGGCCTGCTCGGAAAGTCGGAGGGCCGAACGGTATGAACCTCTTCAAGCTCCTGTTGCTGGCCATCGGCTTCGTCGCGCTGATCCTCGCGCCGATCGGACAGGGCAACTACATCATCTACACGCTGAGCTCGTGGCTCCTGTTCTCCATCGCGGCGATGGGCCTGAACCTGACCGTGGGCTATGCCGGCCAGGTGTCGTTGGCGCAGGCCGCCTTCATGGGCATCGGCGCCTACATCACCGCTCTGCTGACGCTGGCGGGTATCCACTGGGTCTTCGCGGCGCTCCTGTCGATTTCGAGCTGCTTCGCGATCGGCCTGCTGCTCGGCTATCCGGCGCTGCGCGTGCAGCACCACTTCCTCGCCTTCGTGACACTGGCGTTTAACACGCTGGTCTTCCTCGTGCTGCGAAACGAGGAGTGGTTGACCGGCGGCTCGTTCGGCCTCGTCGGAATGCCGCGGCCTACATTCTTCGGCATCTCAACCGGCAAGAACCTCGAATTCTACTATTTCACGCTGGTCTGCTTCCTGCTCGCGGCGGGCGTCATGTGGTGGATATTGCGGTCGCCCTGGGGCCGCGCCTTCAAGGCACTGCGCGAGAATCCGATCCGCGCCGAAAGCCTCGGCCTGAAAATCCGCCGCCAGACGCTGCTGGCCTTCGCCATCGGCTCGGCCTTCGGCGGCTTCGCGGGAGCGATGCAGACACCGCTCGTGCAGTTCATCGAACCGCACAGCTTCGCGTTGCTCCTGTCCCTGAAACTGCTCCTGATGGTGGTGGTCGGCGGCTCGGGCTACTTCTTCGGCCCGATGCTCGGCGCGGCGGTCGTGATCGTGCTGCCCGAGATGCTGCGCTTCACCGAGGGGTACTATCTCATCATCTACGCGCTCCTGGTCATCATTCTGATGGTCTTCTCGCCCGGCGGTCTGATCGGGCTCGGCTACAAGCTCTACGACAAGATGAAGCCGAAGCAGGAAGCGCGCCGCGACATCCAGCAAGGAGCTCAACTGTGACGGAGACCATTCTTTCCGTACGCAACATGTCGCGGCAGTTCGGCGGCATCCGCGCCGTGAACAATGTCAGCTTCGACGTGAAGAAAGGCGAAATCCTCGGCCTCATCGGGCCGAACGGATCGGGCAAGTCGACGCTCTTCAACTGCATCCTCGGCCAGCTCAAGCCGACCGAGGGCCACTGCGAGATCAACGGCAAGCCGACGGACGGCGTTCGCCCGGCCGACCTGTCGCTGATGGGCGTCGGCCGTACCTTCCAGCAGCTCTCCGTCTTTCCGAAGATGACCGTGCTCGACAACGTCCTCATCGCCGGACAGGAGCACGAGGGCTCGATGCTCTCGCGCCTGTTCGGAAAGTCGGACGCCGGGCTGACCGGCAAGGCGGAACAGTTGATCGAGTTCTTCCGCCTGACGCCCTACCGCGACACGGAGGCGGGTTCGCTCTCCTACGGCCAGCAGAAGCTGGTCGATGCGGCGATGGCGTTCATGGCGGGTCCCGGCATCGTGCTGCTGGACGAGCCGGCCGGCGGCGTCAACCTGACCATGCTCACGCATCTGAAGGACCGGCTGATGACCTACAACCGTGAACACGGAACGACGTTCGTGGTCATCGAGCACAATATGGAGTTCGTGATGTCGCTGTGCACGCGTATCATCGTGCTGGCGCAAGGCGAGTTGATTGCCGAAGGGACGCCGGAGGAGATCCGGTCGAACCAGATGGTCATCGACGCCTATCTGGGAGGCTGACATGCTGGAACTCAAGAACATCACAGGCGGTTACGGCCGTATCACCATTCTGAACGGCACCAGCTTCGAAATCCCCAAGGCCTCGATCACGACGATGATCGGGCCGAACGGCGCCGGCAAATCGACGGTGTTCAAGGCGGTCTTCGGCCTCCTGAACATCCATTCCGGGCAAATCGTGCTGGAGGGCGAAGACGTCACGCACAAAAGCCCGGCCCAGATGATCGCGCGCGGCGTCACCTATGTGCCGCAGGGCCGCAACGTCGTGCCGCAGCTTTCCGTGTTCCACAATCTCGAACTGGGCGGCATCACGTCGAGGGATCAGGCCAAGGTGCGGCGGCGCATCGACGAGGTCATGGACCAGTTCCCGATGCTGCGCGAACGCAAGGACCAGAAGGCCGTCGAGCTTTCGGGCGGCCAGCAGAAGCAGCTCGAAATCGCGCGCGCGCTGCTGCTCGATCCCAAGCTGATGCTGATCGACGAGCCCTCCATCGGCCTGTCGCCGAACCTCGTCCAGGAGGTGTTCCAGACGCTGATCCGCCTGCGCGACCAGGGCGTCACGATCCTGATGGTGGAGCAGAACGCCAAGGCGGCTCTCGCCATGTCCGATTTCGGGCTGGTGCTGGAACTGGGCCAGATGCGGATGCATGATCGCGCCGACAAGCTGCTCGCGGACCCCCGCGTCGGCCAGTTGTTCCTCGGCGGCCACATCGAAGACGCCGCCTGACGAGCCCGAACCGAGAGGCCCGGCATCGCCGCCGGGCCAAAGCCGGTGTCTTCCGACGCCATTGGCCAGCGCGCCCTTCCTTTCATTCTTGACTCACATATAGCTCGGCGGTTATTGATCTAATCAATAGCCAATGAGTTATGTGTCCGATGCTTCATGCTCACGATATGCTTTTCAAAACGCTCGCCGATCCGACGCGGCGGGCCATTTTCGAGCGGCTGTGCCGCACCGGAGAGCAGACGGTCGGCGCTTTGACGGCTGAAGCCGGCATTTCGCAACCGGCCGTCTCCAAGCACCTCGGCGTCCTGAAGCAGGCCGGGCTGGTGCGTGATCGCCCGCAAGGCCGCCAGACGCATTACAGCGCGCAGATCGGCGCGCTGGCTCCGCTGGTCGACTGGACGAACCAGATGTCGGGGTTTTGGCAAAACCGTTTCGACGACCTCGAAGACCTGCTGAACAGGATGGATCAATGACTGAAATGTCGACCGAAACGCTCTCTGTCGTGGTCGAGCGCGAGATCGCTCATCCGCCGGAAAAGATATGGCGTGCGCTCACGCAACCGCATCTGATCGAGGAGTGGCTGATGAAGAACACCTTCAAGCCGGAAATGGGACACCAGTTCAATCTCAGCGCGCAATGGGGTTTCGTCGACTGTGAAATCCGCACCGTGGAGCCGAACAAGACGCTCGCCTATAGCTGGAACACCAAGGATCTCGAAAGCGTCGTCACCTGGACGCTCACTCCGACCGGAACGGGGACTGTTCTGCGTATGGAGCAGACGGGTTTCAGGCCGGATCAACAGCCTTATTACCGTGGCGCAACAGCGGGTTGGAAGAATTTCCTTACCAATCTGGAAGAGGTCGTCACGCGGATGGACTGACGTATGCGTCGCCCGATCCGCAGCATGTCTTCAGAGGAGGTCCCATTGAACTGGAATTACTGGATCAGAAAAATCCATCGCTGGGTGTCGATCATCTTCACGGCGATCGTCACGGCCATCTTCGTCGCCCTGGGCGTCGGCACCGAACCGGCGGAGTGGGTGTATTTCCTGCCGCTCGCTCCGCTCTTCCTCCTCCTGGCTAGCGGCCTCTATCTGTTCGTGCTGCCCTATGCCGCCAAATGGGGCAGCGGACAACGCGTGGCAAGATAGGAGTCGCGAGATGCCCGGAGCGTCACGGAAACCGGCGAATTCCACGAAGAAGGCCAATACGCCCGGCGAGGTCGTGCTTCTCTCGGGCGGCAATCCGCAAATTCCCAAAGGGTATGGCGATGAGCCGGTGCAGGCCTACATCGCCGCCATGCCGGGCTGGAAGAGCGACGTCGGGCGCCGCATCGATGCGGTCATCGAACGGACGCTTCCCGGCGTACGCAAGGCGGTGAAGTGGAATTCGCCCTTTTATGGTGCAGGCGATGCGGACCATGGCTGGTTCCTCAGCCTTCACTGCTTCACCAAGTACATCAAGGTCGCGTTCTTCCAGGGCGCGTCGCTGGATCCCGTGCCGCCGGGAGCATCCAAGCAGAAAGACGTTCGCTACCTCGACATCCATGAGGGCGAACTGGACGAGGCTCAGTTCGCCGCCTGGGTCGAGCAGGCCAGCAAGCTTCCCGGCGAGAAAATGTGATATGCCAATGAGTTACAGGTGATAGCGGAGAATACGGCGGAGCTAGCCCGACGCATCCCCGAAATCGCCGAACGCAGTCCAGCCGCCATCGACGGGCAGCACCGCGCCGGTGATGCCGGTCGCGGCGTCCGACGCCAGGAAGGCAACCGCTGACGCCACTTCTTCGGCAGCGATCAACCGCCCGATCGGCGTGCGGCGGCGCAGCGTCGGCAGGTCGATCCGTCCGGCATCGGCGAGTTGCCTGACCAGCGCCGTTTCCACGAAAGCCGGCGCGACGGCATTCACCCGCACGCCCCGCCCGGCCCATTCGCACGCCATGGAGCGGGTCATCGCCACGATGCCGGCCTTGGCCGCGCCGTAGGCGTTGCGCTTGGGCAGGCCCGTCAGCCCCGCGATGGAGGACAGGTTGACGATGGCCCCGCGTCCGCGCGCGACCATGCCCCGCCCCACCTCCCGCGACATCGTGAACGTGCCCGCGAGGTGGACGTCCAGAACGCGGCGGAACGCGCCGAGCTCCTGCTCCAGCGTCGGCAAATGGCTGTCGCCGATACCGGCATTGTTGACCAGAACGTCGAACGGGGCCGATGCGGCAGCGGCGATGACCATCGCCTCGTCGGTCACGTCGCAGGCGATGCCGCGATGCGCGTCGCCCAGCTCCGACGCCCGCGCGATGGCCTTGTCGCCATCGAGATCGGCGATCGTCACCCGATACCCCGCGCCGGCAAGCGCCGTGGCGATGGCGAGGCCGATGCCGTCCGCGCCGCCCGTAACCAGCGCGTCACGCATAGCCGGGCCTCGGCACCAGCCCCATCAGCCCTTGCGAGAGCCCGCCATCCACCACGATGTCCTGCCCCGTCACATAGGCCGCGCGATCCGACGCCAGATAAAGCGCGACATCCGCCATGTCGTCCGGCGTCGCGATGCGGCGCAGCGGCACCATCGCTTCGCGCTTCGCCCGCACCTCGGGATCGGCATAGAAACCGGCGGACATCGGGGTCATCACCAGACCGGGACTGACGCAGTTCGACCGCACGCCACGCGGACCCCATTCGAAGGCGAGCTGCCGCGACAACATGAGCGTCGCCGCTTTCGATGCGGAATAGGCGCCGCTGGCAGGTTGCGGCTGCGAGCCGGATATAGAGGCGATATGCACCAGCGCGCCCCGACCGCGCGCCAGCATGCCGCGGCCAAACGCCTGCGAGGCCGTCAGATAGCCCGTCAGGTTCACCGCAAGCATGGCCGACCAGTCCGCTTCGGAGAGAGTGTCCAGCGTCCCGGGTCGCAGGATTGCAGCGGAGTTCACGAGGATGTCGGCCCCGCCCTCGGCATCGACCTGCGCCGCGGCTTCCGTCACCTCGTCGGGTTTCGCCAGATCGCACCGCAGCGCCAGCGCGCCGCCGCCCAGCCTGGCGGCCTGTTCTTCGGCGCGGTCCGTGTCGCGGTCGAGCAGGATCACCCGAACCCCTTCGGTAGCCAGGGCCGCGCAGATCGCCTGCCCTATGCCGCCGCCGGCTCCGGTAACGACGGCGGTCCGGCCTTGCAGTCCAAGCCAGCTCATGCGGCGTGCTCCTCATCGGTACCGGGCGCGATCCCGGCGAGATAGCGGCCGGTGATCCAGCCGAAGGTCATGGCCGGGCCAAGCGTGATGCCGGCGCCGGGATAGTTGCCGCCCATGATCGAGGCGCGGTCGTTGCCGACGGCGAACAGGCCGGGGATGACCGCGCCTTTTCGATCGAGGACTTCGCCCGGCACGGTCGTCTTCAGCCCGTCGAACGTGCCGAGATCACCCATTTCCAGCCGGACCGCGTAGAATGGCCCCGTCTCGACCGGCGCAACAGTGGGATTCGGCCGGTGCTCGGGATCGGCGAGATAGCGATTGAACGACGTCTCGCCACGGTGGAACTGCTCGTCATGGCCATGGCGCGCGCCCTCATTATACTCCGCGACGGTGGCCTCCAGCGCCTTTGCGTCGATACCGCAGGCCCGGGCGAGTTCGGCAAGCGTGCGGCCGGTCTTCAGATAGCCGGTTCGGGTCCACAGCCATACGGGCATCGGCGAAGGCTTGGCATGGCCAAGTCCGTATTTGCGGATCGCCTTGCGATCGCAGATCAGCCAGGCCTCGTCCGTGCCGGCGGCAACCATCGCGGCTCCGACGTCGTGATAGCTGTCGCTCTCGTTGGTGAAGCGGCTTCCGTTGGGCAGGACCGCGATCATGCCGGGCTTGTAGCGATCGAGAAGATGCGGAAACACGCCCTTGCCCGGCACGCGGCTGACCGGCATCCACGCCGCAGGCTGCGGATATTCGGCGTCGAAGGCACCGCCCGCATCGACGCCGAGGCGAATCCCGTCGCCCGTATTGCTCTCCGGCACGGGCGAGTGATGCTCGCCCCCTGCCCTCAGATGCGCATAGATCTCCGCGCGCCGCGCAAGGTCCTGGGCGTAACCGCCACAAGCCAGCACGACGCCCTTCGCGGCCATGATCCGCTCCGGCGTCGCCCCGCCGGTTTCCACGCCGACAATGCTGCCGCCGTCGCTGATCAAGCGCGAGGCCGGCGTGTCCGTGCGGATCTCGATACCGAGGTCGAAACAGCTCTTCGCGAGGCGCCCCACCAGCGCGTTGCCGCTGGTCACCTGAACGCCGCGACCGTGCCGGACCACCTCCCCGGCATGCGCGACCAGCCGCTTGAGCACGTACAGAAACGACGTGGCGGATTTGGTGGCGTTGAAGAAGTGCTTGATGTCGGCATTCGACGAATTGAACATCATGCCCATGAAGGTGATCGACGACAAAGGCGGGCGCAGCCGCTTCAGATCGTTGCCCAGCGCGCTCGTGTCGTACGGCGCGGCCAGGACCGAACGGCCGACATCCACCCCGCCCTCACGATCCGGGTGGTAGTCCGGGTAGAGCGTCGGCACGAATTTCACCTCCGTCTCGCGCTCGAACCAGTCCAGCATGGCCGGCCCGGAATCGAGATAGGCGTCCACCGCTGCCGGCTGGAACCAGTTCCCCGTCTCGGCCTGAAGATAAATGCGGACTGCCGCGCGATCGTCCGATGGGTTGTTGGCCTTGCCGTGGCGGTTGCCGGGCACCCAGAGCACGCCGCCGGAAAAGGCGGTGGTGCCGCCATAGACCGGCTCTTTCTCGATGACGGTGACCGACAGGCCGTGCTTCCGCGCCGTGATGGCGGTCGCCAGCCCGCCCGCTCCCGAGCCGATCACCACGACGTCACATTGGCGTTCGTCCATGCGGTTCCTCCCTGACACGGCACATGGTCCGGTGCTAACGGCGCAGGGTGAGAGAACCAATGGACGCTCTCGCGCAATTCTTGCACAATTCGCAATGGGCCGGGTCGGAGGAGAAGGAGGGTCGAGCATGGCAGCAGCGGCGGAAGGGCGCATTCCTCACTATTTTCTCTACGGAGATCAAAGCGCGGACGTCGAACTCGACTTCCTTCATATCGAGGCGATCCGCGAACGCAGCGGCCCGCACGATTGGAGAATTCGTCCGCATTCGCACCCGGATCACATGCAGGTGCTGTTCATCCGCGACGGCGGCGGGACCATCCGGATGGAAGACCAGACGCTCGATATTCATCCGCCCGCCGTGATGGTCATCCCGGCCGGCATCGTCCACCAGATCGACTTTCATGCCGGCACCGACGGTTTCGTGGTCACGGCCTCGCTGGGCTGCCTGCGCTCCACATCGGTGGGGGAGCCGCGCTTCGAGGCCGCCGCCGCGCGGCCCGCGGTCTATCCCCTCGAAGGCACGGGGTTGAACATCCCCGCCGTAGACGACACCTTCACATGGCTCCACCGCGAATTCATCTGGTCCGCGCCGGGCCGCCGCACGGTGATCATTGCGCAGTATATGCGCATCCTCGTGACGATCCTTCGCCTCAGCATCACGCGCGACGATCCCGGCAGCGCGGCCCCCAGCCGCGACTACGACCTGCTGGTGCGCTACCGGGCGCTCTTGGAAACCCATTTCCGCGAGCAGCGCAATCTCGGCTTCTACGCCGATGCGCTGGCCGTGACGCGCGCCCGGCTGAATGCGGCCTGCAACGCGCGGGCGGACAAGACCGCGTCCGACCTTCTCCACGAACGCATCCTGATCGAGGCCAAGCGCTACCTCGTCTACAGCGAAAGCAGCGTGGCGCAGGTCGCGCATCTGACGGGGTTCGAAGACCCGGCCTATTTCAACCGCTTCTTCACGCAGCGCGTCGGCATGTCGCCGGGCGCTTTCCGCAGGCAGTTGCATCGATCCCGGCAGTGAGCGATCGCGATACGGGGATCGTCCAATCATTGCCCCGCACGATCCATTTCCAAACCGTCCGTCGTTCGGCAGGTTGCACGCAAGGGAGAGGTCCATGATTCACGAATGGCGCAGCTATCGCCTCAAACCGGGCGCGGGACACGACTATCTGGGGCTGCTCGCCGACCATGGGCTCCCGCTCGTGACGCGGCATCTGCCACTCATGGGATACTGGCTCGCCGAGACCGGCACCCTCAACACCATCCACCATCTGTGGAGCTACGCGGACTGGGCCGAGCGCGAGACGGCCCGCGCCGCGCTGGCGCAGGAACATGAATGGACCGCAGGCTTCATACCCAAGGCGTTCGCGCTGGTCGAGGAACAGGACAATTGCTTCCTCACGCTGCGCCGCTCATCGCCGGCATTCGACGCGGCGTTGAACCGGCGGCGGCAAGCTCATCCGGCCCGTATCGCGGGCGCGCCGCTCTATGCCGCGCAATGCGCAGCACTTGTGAAGGGTGCGACCCGACCCGATGCGGTGGCCGAGTGGGAGCCGGTGTCGGGCGATTCCACCAGCTCCTTCACCCTCCTGCCGCGTGCAGCCGATCCGGCCCCTGCCACACGGATCGCCGGCGCGCATCACATCGTATTACGCCCGCTTGCCTTCTCGCCGCTTTAGACGATATCACCGGCAGATTCCTGACCTGTTGATCCCACACCGTTCGGGATTGATGCGGCCGCGAGCTGGATGACATACAGTGCGCGCCGAAAGGTCTCGCGCCATATGTTCGGCGATGCCTGGGAACACCAACCGCCGCCTCTCGATCGCGCATCGAGAGGCAACTGGATGTGGTCGCACAGCTTGTGTGCGGCACCCATTCATGTATACATGACGCGAGTTGAGCGTTTCTGGGAGGAGGAGCGTTTTGTCGGAATGCCGATGAAAACGCCAAACCCGGTCCGTTTCTCCGCAGAACAGATCAGGCACCATCAACGGGAGGAGTATACATGATTACGAGAAGAGTGTTCGTCGCGGCAACTGTCGCACTGGCGGCTATGACCGGATTGCCGGGCATCGCCCAGGCTCAGGACGTGGTCAAGGTCGGGCTCATTCTGCCCATGACCGGCCCCTTCGCATCCACCGGCCGTCAGGTCGAGGCGGGCGTGCGTGCATACATGGCGCTCAATGGCAACGAAGTCGCCGGCAAGACGATCGAAGTCGTGCTGCGCGACGACGCCGGCACCGCCGACCAGACCCGCCGCATCGCGCAGGAACTCGTCGTCAACGACGGCGTGTCGATGCTGATGGGCTTCGGCCTGACGCCGCTTGCGATGTCGGTCGCCCCGGTCCTCAACCAAGCCAAGGTTCCCGCCATCATCACCTCGGCGACGACATCGGCCATCATGGCCCAGTCGGAATATTTCGTCCGCACCTCGATGGCCGGCCCGCAGTCGGCGGTTCCCGTCGCGACCTGGGCGGTCGAGAACGACCTGAAGCGCGTCGTGACGCTGGTGACCGACTACGGCCCGGGCCATGACATCGAGAAGGGTTTCACCGACCAATTCCTCGAGGAAGGCGGCGAGATCGTCGAGGCCGTGCGCGTGCCGCTTCAGAACCCGGACTTCGCGCCCTTCCTGCAGCGCGTCCTCGACGCCAAGCCGGATGCGATCTTCGTGTTCGTGCCGTCGGGCGTGGGCTCCCTGTTCATGAAGCAGTTCGCCGACCGCGGCCTTGCGGACGCCGGCATCAAGCTGATCGCCACCGGCGACGTGACCGATGACGACCTGCTCAACCAGATCGGCGAGCCGTCGGTGGGCGTGATCACCGGCCACTTCTATTCGGCCAACCACGACAGCCCCGAGAACAAGGCCTATGTGGAAGAGGTGCGCAAGTCGAACAACAACATGCGCCCGAACTTCATGTCGGTCGGCGGCTACGACGCGATGCACCTTGCCTACGCGGCGCTGGAAAAGACCAGCGGCGAAACCGACGGCACCGCACTCGTCGAAGCCATGAAGGGCATGGAGTGGACCAGCCCGCGCGGCCCGATCTCGATCGATGCGCAGACCCGCGACATCGTGCAGGACATCTACATCCGCGAGGTCAAGGAAGTCGACGGCGAGCTCTACAATGTCGAGTTCACCAAATACGAGAAGATCCACGATCCGTTCGCCGCGTCGAACTGAGCTCTTCGTCAATCGCCCGGCGGGACCACCCGCCGGGCATGAAGTGAGTGTCCATGCTGACAATTCTGTTCGACGGCATCGCCTACGGCATGCTGCTGTTCGTCCTTGCCTGCGGGCTGTCGATCACGCTCGGCCTGATGAACTTCGTGAACCTGGCGCATGGCGCCTTCGCGATGGCCGGCGGCTACATCACCGTGGTGATGATGAACCGCTACGGCATCTCCTTCTACTGGTGCCTGCCGGCCGCCTTCCTGGCTACGGCGCTCATCGGCGCGGTGCTGGAACGGACGCTCTACCGCCATCTCTACCGCGCGTCGCATCTCGACCAGGTGCTGTTCTCGATCGGTCTCGTCTTCATGTCGATCGCGGCCATCGACTATTTCATGGGCGGCCAGCAGCAGCTCATCAACCTGCCGCCGGAATTGCGCGGCCGCTTCGATTTCTTCGGCGTCGGCATCGGCCGTTACCGCCTGTTCATCATCATGATCTGCGCCGTTCTGGCGATCGCGCTGCAACTGGCCCTGACGCGCACGCGCTTCGGCAGCCAGCTTCGCGCAGCTGTCGATGACGGCCGCGTGGCGCGCGGGCTCGGCATCAACGTCTCGACCATCTTCGTCGTCACCTTCGCGCTGGGGTCCGGCCTTGGCGGGCTGGGCGGTGCGCTCGGCGCGGACCTCCTGGGCCTCGACCCGAACTTCCCGCTCAAATTCCTGATCTACTTCATGATTGTCGTCACCGTCGGCGGCACGTCGTCGATCACCGGGCCGTTCATCGCCGCACTTCTGCTCGGCATCGCCGACGTCGCAGGCAAATACTACGTGCCGCAGCTTGGAGCCTTCATCATCTATGCCCTCATGATCCTGGTGCTGATCCTGCGCCCGCACGGGCTGTTCTCGCGGGAGGGCGGACGATGAGCGAAGACAACCGCAGCCCCGCCGAACAGGCCGCCTATCTGCTGCGCCGCGCCGGCCGCTGGCAGTATTGGGAGATCGCGCTCTGGGTCGTCGCGGTCGCGATGATCTTCGTCATGCCGTCGCATATGCTGATCCTGACCGAGATCGCGATCCTGGCGCTGTTCGCCGTCTCGCTCGACCTGATCCTCGGTTACGCCGGGATCGTGTCGCTCGGGCACACGGCCTTCTTCGGGCTGGGTGCATACACGGCCGGCCTGTTCGCCAAGCACTACATCGCCGAGCCGGTGACGGGCCTCCTGGTCGCGGGCGCGGTCAGCGGCGTGTTCGGCTTTGCCACCAGCTTCCTCGTCCTGCGCGGATCGGATCTGACGCGCCTGATGACGACCTTCGGCGTGGCCATGCTGCTGGCCGAGCTCGCCAACCAGACGGGCTGGCTGACGGGCGGAGCGGACGGCCTGAGCGGCGTGATGCCGGGACCGATCCTGGGCCTGTTCGAATTCGACCTGTGGGGCCGCACAGGCTACATCTATTCGCTGGTCGTGCTGATGGCGGTTGTCTACGTCTCGCGGCGCATCGTCCACTCGCCCTACGGCCTGTCGCTGAAGGCGATCAAGCGCAACCCGACGCGCGCGGCGATGCTCGGCATCTCGCCCAGGCGCCGCATCGTCGTCATCTATTCCATCGCCGCTGTGTTCGCCGGCATGGCAGGCGCGCTGCTCACGCAGACGACGAGCTTCGTCTCGCCGGACGTGCTCGCCTTCCACCGCTCGGCAGACGTGCTTCTGGTGCTCGTCATCGGCGGTGTCGGCTATCTCTATGGCGGCATCTTCGGCGCGGTCGTCTTCACGATCCTGCGCGACATGCTCTCCGTCATCACGCCGCAATACTGGATGTTCTGGATCGGCCTGATCCTGATCATCATCGTGATGGTCGGACGCGAACGCGTCACCCGCTGGCAAACGCTGATCCCCGGCTCGGCAGGCTATCGCGAGGCCAAGGCGCGCGCGGCGGCGCTGGCTGCGTCGAAGGAGGCCAAATGACCCCCGCGCTTGAAACCCGCAACCTGTCGAAGTCCTTCGGCAGCTTCGTCGCCACCAACGACGTCTCCCTGCAAATCCGTCCGGGCGCACGGCACGCGCTGATCGGACCGAACGGAGCCGGCAAGACGACGCTGATCAATCTTTTGACCGGCGTGCTGACGCCCAATAGCGGCCAGATCCTGCTCGGTGGGGACGACATCAGCGCCGTGTCGGCGCATCAGCGCGTCCGCAAGGGCCTGTCGCGAACCTTCCAGATCAACCAGCTCTTCGGCGACCTCACGCCGCTGGACTCCGTCATGCTGGCCATCAGCGAGCGCGAAGGCCACGGCCGCTACGGCTGGCGGCCTCTGGCGGTCGAAAGCGAGGTGATCGATCAGGCCGCCGCTCTTCTGGAGCGCTTCCGCTTGGCCGACGTCATGAGTTCGGCCACGACGCTCCTGCCCTATGGCAAGCAGCGCCTGCTCGAAATCGCATTGGCGATCGCCACCCGTCCCAAGGTGCTCCTGCTGGACGAACCGGCGGCCGGCGTGCCGGAGGAAGAGCGCCATGAGGTGCTGTCGATCGTGCGCGAGCTGCCCGCTGACGTCACGGTGGTTCTCATCGAGCACGACATGGACCTCGTCTTCTCGTTTGCAGACCGCATCTCGGTGCTCGCCGCGGGCGCGATCTTCGCTGAGGGAACGGTGGCCGAGATTTCCGGCGACCGCCAGGTCAAGGCGATCTATCTCGGGGAGGATGCGTAATGGCGGAGCTTCTTCGCATCGAGAAGCTGGTGTCCGGCTATGGCGACGCCCGCGTCCTGTCAAAGGTCGACCTGACGCTCGAGGAAGGCCGGTCGCTGGCGCTTCTCGGCCGCAACGGCGCGGGCAAGACGACGCTGCTCGACACGATCGTCGGCGTGACGACGCACCATTCCGGCTCGATCCATCTCGGCGGGCGCGACATCACCCGTCTGCGCGCCGAACGGCGCGCGCCGCTCGGCATCGGCTGGGTGCCGCAGGAGCGCAACATCTTCCGTTCGCTCACCGTGGACGAGAATTTGAGCGCCAGCGCCCGCAAGGGACTATGGGACCTGGAGCGCGTCTACGCCATGTTTCCGCGCCTGAAGGAGCGCCGGAAAAATCTCGGAAACCAGCTTTCGGGCGGCGAGCAGCAGATGCTGGCCGTCGGCCGCGCGCTGATGCTCAACGGCAAGCTCCTGCTTCTCGACGAGCCGCTGGAAGGGCTGGCGCCCATCATCGTGGACGAATTGCTGGCCGCACTTCGCCGCATCGTCACCGACGAGGGCATGTCGGCGATCATCGTCGAGCAGAAGGCGCGCAAGGTGCTTCCGCTCACCGACGACGTGATCGTTCTGGAGCGCGGCGGCGTGACATACCGCGACACCTCCGCCGCCCTCCTCGCCTCCCCGGAAACGCTCGACGCACATCTGAGCGTGTAGCAGCAAACCGTTCATGTAGTTTCAACAGTTGGCTCCGATATTCGGAGTGACTGTTGAAATCGTCGTGGATCGCGACCATACTTCGTTTCAACAGCGCCCTCCTGTTTTGGCCAGAACTGTTGAAACGATGGATTTTCACGATCTCAACAACGACCAGCGCCGGGAAAAGGTGAATTCCGAGCAGCGCTTCGCGGCCTATCGGGCGGCTGTGTCACGCGCGGGACGGTATCGTGGCTCATTTGTATGGCAGGAAGTGAAAGGCGAGACCTATCTCGCCCGCAGCTACTATGACCGGTCGGGCAAGCGCCGTCAGACGTCACTTGGCCGTCGCAGTGCCGAAACGGAACGCCGGAAAGAGGAATGGGAACGCGGACGATCCGAAGCGCTCGCCGACCTCCAGTCCATGCGCGAGACGATGACGCGACAGGCGGCCGTGAACCGGGCGCTCAGCCTTGGCCGCGTGCCGATGATCGGTGCCCGCATCATCCGCGCACTGGAAGACGCCGGACTACTGGGCAACGGCATACGAATTGTCGGAACCAACGCGATCTACACCTATGAAGCCGCCGCAGGCGTGATGGTCGATCCCGGCATCACCGCCACGCAGGACATCGACCTCCTGATGGATGCGCGGCAGCATCTTCGCATGGCAGCCTCGGCGGAGGTCGAGGAACCGACGCTCCTCGGGCTGCTGCACAAGGTCGACAAGAGTTTCAAACGCACCGCTCAGGCGTTTCGCGCCGTCAATCGCGAGGGTTATCTGGTCGATCTGATCCGGCCACAGAGAAGCCAACCTTGGGTAGCCGAGCGCGAACGCATCGGCGCAGACGCGCGCGACCTCAGCTCGGTGGCGATAGAAGGACTTGGCTGGCACGAGAATGCGCCTGATTTCGAAGCCGTCGCCATCGACGAGCGCGGAGCACCGCTGCGTATCGTGTCGACCGACCCACGCGTTTTCGCCGCGCACAAGCTCTGGGTATCCAGCCAACCGGGGCGCGAGCCGATCAAGCGTCAGCGCGACGCCGCGCAGGCGCGCGCCGTGGCCGCGATCGTGGCGACCCACATGCCTCATTTGCCCTATGAATGGGAGGCGCTGCGGATGATACCGCGCAAGATATTCGACCGGGCGGCGCCGCTTTTCACGCCCCCGGCCGGAACCGGTTCGGACGATCCGTACGCATTCTGACCCGTCAGCGCTCAAACGACAAAACCCCGCCGGAACAGTCCGGCGGGGTTTTGTGTCGATCTATCTGAGGCCTGCGATCAGCCCTTCTTGGAGCGCCAGCTATCGGCGTAGTTCTCGCGCGCCTGGCGCGCATAGGGCGTCGGCGAGACGCGAACGCGGATTTCCGCCTGCTTGTGACGTTCCGTCGAGGTCTTGGCCGATCCGCCGTCCGGCTCGCCCCAGATCAATGTCAGCACGTCGCCTTCCTGCACATCGGCATCGACCACGCCGAGCGACAGCATGCAGCGCTCATTGTAGCTGTAGCCGTTGAACATCGACATGCCGACACGCTTGCCGTCACGCAGGATCAGGTCGGCGCTGGTCGAGGCGTAGTTCGGCTGCGGCAGGTCGATCCACTTGTAGTGGTCCTCGCCGGGACGGAAGGCGGATGCGATGACGTTGACGACGTCCTCGGCGTTCCACTCGAAGGTCACCTTCTTGCGGTTCGTCTGGCCCTTCATCGCCTGCAGGGCCTGCTTGCCGATGAAGTCGTCCTTCTTCCAGCCGATGTAGAAGTCGTAGCCGAGTTCGAACGGGTTGACGTAGTAGTCCTCGATATTGTCGGAGACGAAGCTGCCGCCGATCGCGCCGGTTGCCTCGTAGCTGTCGGCGCCCAGCCAGTCGCGATAGGCCTCAAGCATGCCGTCGCCGGTGTAGATGCCCGGCAGAGGCGACGGGATCCAGCCCGACTCGAGCGTGTTGGTCGAGTAGGCGCGGCTGCCGCAGCGCACCAGATTGACGCCCGCATCCTTCGCCGCCTGCATGATGCATGCGTGGATGTAGCTCTTGTCCTCGTAGGGACCCCAGATTTCCAGGCCGGGCGCACCCGACATGCCGTGGCGCAAAGCCTGGACCTTCTTCGACCCGACATTGATCCAGTCGACGTGGAAGAACTTGATCTCCTGGACCGGCCCGCCATTCATCTTCTCGAAGATCTTCGGCGCGTCCGGACCCTGGATCTGGTAGCGGTAATGCGTGCGCAGGACACGCTCGCCCTCGGGCCGCGACGGCGAGCGCGGGTCGTGCTTGATGCGCACGTTCCACTTGCCATAGGCCGCGCAGAACATCAGCCAGTTCGACGTCGGCGCACGGCCCACCAGAATGAACTTGTCCTGCCGCTCGCGGAAGATGATGTGGTCGCCGATCACGTGACCGTTCGGCGTAACGGGAACGAAATGCTTGGCGCGGTTCAGGTCGAAATTCGAGAACGAATTGATGCCGTGATAGGCGAGGAACTTCTCCGCATCCGGGCCTTCGACGATCAGCTCGTCCATGTGGTGCGACTGGTCGAAAAGCACCGCGGATTCGCGCCACGCCTGCTGTTCGGTCCGCCAGTTGGAAAACTCGGGCGCGACGACCGGGTATACATACATGCCCACTTGCGAGTTGCGCAGCAGCTCGACCGTGTTGCCCTTCTCCTTCAGAACGTCGCTCAAACTGGATTTCGTCATGTGGATTCCTCCCTGCTGAATTTCCTCCATGTATACATGATGATGCGGATTTGGCTAGATGCCACGCGCGAATTCTCACCCGACAGCGAAATCGTCGGGTCGACGGGGCCTTCGTGAATACAGGATGCCATTTAGATCGCCGCGCATCCTGACGGACGCAAAAGTGGCGATCTATCTCCTTGTTTGAGCATCGGAAGAACCCGAAAACCGGATTCCACGTTTCGGTCCGATGCTCTAGCTGCGCAGAAGCGCGAGCGCGCGGAACTGCCCGATCAGCGCCGGGTCCTCCCCGAAAATATACTCCAGATTGCGTCGCGCGGTGCGGGCGTGTTCACGCGCGATCGCCTCGGCGCGGCTGCTCTCACGCGCCTCGATCGCCTCGATCAGCCAGTGATGCTGCTCCTGCGCCGAACGAAGCGATCGCCGGAACGCGGTGATATTGGCGTTGTCGGGCAGGAACGCCGACGGCGACGCGAAAGGAAGCGCGCTCGCCCGCTCGACCTCGCGCTGGATGGTGGCGCTGCCGGGAAGCCGCGCGAGTTCCTGATGGAAGCGCTCGTTGAGATCGGCATAGGCGTCGAAATCGACATCGTCGGGCAGATCGCCGAAGCAGCCGTCGAGCGCCTCCAGCGTCGCCTTGATCTGCTTGAGCAGATGCGGCGCCACGCCCCTTTCCGCCGCGAGACGGGCAGCGGTCCCCTCCATCACGCCGCGCAGTTCGATGGAATCGATGACGTCGTCATAGCCGAAGACGCGGACGACGAAGCCGCCATTTGGCAGACGCTCCAGAAGCCCTTCGGCCGCAAGCCGCGACATGGCTTCACGCACCGGCGTCCGGGAAATATCGAGCGTCTTGGCAAGCGGCACCTCGAACAGCCGCTCCCCGCCCGGCAATTCACCGCTCAGGATTTTCTCGCGCAGCCGGATAACGGCACGGCGCGCGTGTGTGTCGGCCTGACTCTCACTCATCGACATTCCCCTCTTGCCCGCCCGCTATAGCACAGGCCGCGGGGCCGCGTCTGCCGGCCCTCCGATGTTGCCCCCTGCCCTGCGCATATGTATGCATGTTATGCCTATAATGGTAAAATTCTACGCGAAACTCGCGTAAATCCCAAATTCACATTGACAATATGTATACATAATGATTGGTCGCGCGATGGAGGATTGCCATTCATGCCGACGCTCCTGCTCATTCCGGGCCTCTCATCCACGTCACTGGTGTGGACCCCGCTTGGCGATGCACTCGAGGGGTCGATGCCAGCCATCCACGCGGACGTAACGCGTGACGACACGATCCCCGCGATGGCGGCGCGTCTTCTGTCCGAGCATGATGGCGAGCTGATCGCCGTCGGCCATTCGATGGGTGGTCGCGTCGCCATGGAAATGGCGCGTCAGGCTCCCGCTCGCCTGCGCGGGCTGGTGCTCGCCAACACCGGGCACAACGCCAAACGCGACGGCGAGGAGGTCAAGCGCCAGCAGATGATCGACCTTGGCCATGACGATATCGAGCTTCTTGCCGACACATGGCTGCCCCCCATGCTCGATCCTGCACGGGTCTCCGACCTGGAGTTCGTCGCGGAGCTGAAAGCGATGGTGGTGGAGGTCGGCGCGGACACGCATGAGCGCCAGATCCGCGCCCTGCTCGCCCGGCCCGATGCCAAAACATACCTGCCCGGCATCGCCTGCCCGATCCTGCTGGTCGCCGCCAATCAGGATGGCTGGAGCCCGGTCGCGCAGCACCGCGAGATCGCCGATGCGGCGCCCGACGCCGAACTCGCGATCGTCGATGGCGCCGGTCATTTCGCGCCGATCGAACAGCCGCAGCAGGTCAATGCCGCGATCATCGCGTGGCTCAACCGCAAATTCGGAGGATCTCATGGCTGAGACCAAAGGCAGCATTCCCGACACGCCGCTTTTCGACCGCGCCGGCTCGCTGCGCGGCTATCGTCTCAACAAGATGGCGATGGGTCTGGGACAGGCCGCCAACCGCGACGCCTTCAAGGCCGATGAGGATGCCTATCTCGCGCGCTTCGGCCTGACCGCGGAGGAGTTGACAGCTGTCAAATCACGCGACTGGCACGAGATGGTGCGCCTCGGCGGCAACCTCTTCTTCATCCTGAAGATCGCGGCTGTCGATCCGACCCCGATCACCGAGATCGGCGCGGCGCAGGCCGGCATGTCTCACGACGATTTTGTCTACGAACGCCTTGGGAGAAAGCGCAATGGCTAGGATCATCGGTGGTCTGGGAACCAGCCACGTGCCCTCGATCGGCGCTGCCCTCGACAAGGGGTTGCGCGACAGCGCCGACTGGAAGCCCTTCTTCGACGGCTACGAGGCCGGCAAAGAATGGATGCGGGAGGCGAAGCCCGATATCGCCGTCGTGATCTTCAACGACCACGGCAACACCTTCTTCCTCGACAAGGTTCCGACCTTCGCGGTCGGCGTCGCCGAGACATACGACCCCGTCGACGAGGGCTGGGGCCCGCGCGCGATCCCGTCCTTCGAGGGTGCGGTCGATTTCTCGTGGCACTTCGTCGACACGCTCGTGCAGCGCCATTTCGATCCGCTCGTCTGCCGCGAGATCGAGGTCGATCACGGCCTTCAGGTGCCGATGGAACTGTTCTTCGGCAAGCCGGAGGCCTGGCCGGTCAAGGTGCTGCCGATCTGGGTCAACACGATCCAGTACCCGATCCCCACGCCGCAGCGCTGCTGGGAGATGGGAACGGTGCTGCGCGAGGCGATCGAGAGTTGGCCCGGCGAGGAGCGCGTCGTCATCCTCGGCACCGGCGGCCTGTCGCATCAGCTTCAGGGCGCGCGCGCCGGTTTCATCAACCAGGCCGCCGACCGCGCCTGGCTCGACGGCATCGCCGCCGATCCCGAGCGCTACCGGTCGATGAGCCGCGAGGACTATGTCGAGGAGTTCGGCTCGGAAGGCGCCGAGCTGATCATGTGGCTGGTCATGCGCGCGGCGATGAACCCGAAGGTGAACCTGATCCACAAGCACTATCACGCACCGGCCTCGATGACGGGCGCGGGCATGGTGGTGCTCGAAAACGCCGCCTGAGCCGGCTCGGGAGCCCGCCATGTTCTTCCTGATGCGCTGCCTGCACCATCCCGGCCAGGACGATGCCCGTGACCGGCACCGCCCCGCGCACCGGGCGTGGGTCCAGTCCGGCGGCGACGGCCTTGCCGTCGTCCTGATCGGATCCGCACTTCAGGACGATGCGGGCGCGTCGATCGGGAATTTCGGGATACTGGAAGCGCAGAGCGCCATTGCGGCCCGCGACTTCGCAGAGGGCGATCCGTTCAACCGCGAGGGCATCGTGGCGTCGATCGAGATCACGCCCTTGCCGGACACGTTCCAGGCCAACCGCATCACCGAGCCGATGACGGCGCGGCGCTAGCCTCTTAGCCGCGCGGCGAGGATTTCGGAGACTGTTTCTTCGAGGCCTTCCGCCTCCTGCACACCGGCCTCGCCCATGCGTTCCTGCACGGCTGCGATCTCGCGCGCCAGTCCGCCGGTCAACCCCAGCGCATCGAGCGTCGCCGCGCTCTCGCGCATTTCGGCGGCGCGGCGCTTGCCGTGTCGCGTGGTGCGCTCAAGCTGGTATTCGGCGAATTGCGGCCAGTCGAGACCGGGATAGGACGCCGACAGCGACGCGAGGATTTCGGGAAAGCAGCCGGATGCCTTCGCCGCCAGCAGCGCCTCGACGGTGATCGCCTCCAGTCCCTTCACGAACAGCGAGCGGACCATCTTGATCGCCGTGGCAGCACCCGGCGCATCGCCGGCGATCTCGGCCGAAAAGCCGAGCGCCGACAGTTCGGCAAGCATGCGGGAAGCGATGCCGCCCGCCAGAAGCACCGGCGTCTGGTGCCTGCGCGGATGCACGGGCGCCATCACCGCCATGTCGAGATAGGCAGCGCCGGCGTCCTCGACCGCCGCCGCCGTCTCGCGCTTGCGGTCCGGCGACACGGAGTTGATGTCGATGACCACCTGCCCCTGCCGAAGATGCGGCAGCAGCGGAAGGATCGCGGCAAGGCTCTGGTCCGCCGTCACCGCGCTGAAAATCCAGTCGGCCTCGGCCAAACCAGCGATCGTTTCTGCGATCGCGGCGCCCCGCTTGGACATCGCATCGCGCATCGCCGTGTCGTCGCCATCGAGAAGCCGGTCGTAGGCGACGACCCCGAGACCCGGCCGGGCAAGCCCTTCATGAAAGGCTCTAGCGGCCTCGCCGTAGCCCAGAAATCCGATCTTCATCGCCGCATCGTCCGTTCTATCTGGGAAACACCACCGTCTTGCCGTCGTTGAGCAGCACGCGGTCCTCGAGGTGCCACGCAACGGCGCGCGACAGCACGCGGCGCTCGATGTCGCGGCCCTTGCGCACGAGATTGTCGGGCGTGTCGGCATGCGTCACATGCTCGACGTCCTGCGCGATGATCGGGCCCTCGTCGAGATCGCCGGTCACATAGTGAGCCGTCGCGCCGATCATCTTCACGCCGCGCTCATGCGCCTGATGGTAGGGCTTGGCGCCCTTGAACCCCGGCAGGAACGAGTGGTGGATGTTGATGCAGCGCCCCGACAGATAGGCGGAAAAATCGTCCGACAGCACCTGCATGTAGCGCGCCAGCACGACCAGTTCCGCGCCGGTCTGCTCGATGATCGCCTTGATCTGCGCTTCCTGCTGCGGCTTCGTTTCCTTCGTGATCGGAAGGTGGTGATACTGGATATCGGACGGCAGGATGACGTTCAGCGTGCTCGCCGGATGGTTTGCGACGATGCCGACCACCTCCATGTTCAACTCGCCGATCTGCGTCCGGTAGATCAGGTCTCCGAGGCAGTGGTCGAATTTCGACACCATCAGAAGCACCCGCCGCTTCTGGTCGGCCGGCCGGAACGACACGTCGAGCTCGAAACGGTCGATCTCCGCTTGCAGCGCATCGCGGAAGGCTTCGCCCCCGCTCTCCATTGAGAAGGCGACGCGCATGAAGAAGTTGCCGGTTTCCGCGTCGTCGAACTGATGCGCCTCGGTGATGTCGCCGCCATGGCTTGCGATACGGCTCGAAACCGCCGCGACGATGCCACTGCGGTTCTTGCAGCGAAGTGTGAGAATGTAGTGCGTCATGTGTTTGTCTCGTGCCTGGGGAGGATTGCGGTCAGCCGAATATCACGCCGTCGAATAGCTTACGCGCGGTGCGCAAAACAGCGGCGTTCGCGACAATTCCACCACGCATCGTCGCGATGACGCTCATTTCTCCAGTCGGGTGCTCGATCGACAGCGTTTTTTCGTCCCCCTCGGGAATCGTTGCGATGCGCGCGGCCGGCCCGTCCTTCAGCAGGCAGGCCGTCGCCACGCTGACCGCGCCCAGCACGCCGATCGCGTCGTGGCATGTGTGGGGGATGAAGGTCCGCGTCGAGACCGTCCCGCCGGCCCGCGCGGGCGAGACCATCGTCATCTTCGGCACCGATTTCTGCGCCACGTCACCGAGGTTCATCATCGGCCCGGCCTTGAGGCGGATCGCTTCCAGACGCGCCCGCAACGCCGTGTCGGCTTCCAGTTCCTCGGGCGTCTCGGTACCCTCGATGCCGAGAGCATCTGCCGCCATCACGACACACGGCATGCCGTTGTCGATCAGCGTGCAGTCCACGCCGTCGATCGTGTCCACCTCCCTGCCCGTGGGAAGCAACGCGCCGCAGGACGAGCCCGCCGTGTCCTGAAAGGTGATCGGGATCGGCGCGGACGTGCCGGGCACACCGTCGATGCGCGCCTCGCCGGCATAGGTGACGCGCCCGTCCGGCGTCTCGACGCGGGCGACGGCGATCTGCCCGGTGTTCTCCATGAAGATGCGGATTTCGGTCTGCTCTCCGGCCGCCGCAACGAGGCCGCGCTCGATCGCGAACGGCCCGACGCCCGCGAGGATGTTGCCGCAGTTCTGCGCGTCGGTCACGACCGCCCGATCGACGAAGACCTGCAGGAACAGATAGTCGACATCGGCATCCGGGCGCTGCGACCGCCTGACCACGGCCACCTTGGACGTCAGCGGATCGCCGCCGCCCATCCCGTCGATCTGGCGCGCGTCGGGCGACCCCATCGCGCCGAGCAGGAAGGCATCGCGCGCGGCCACGTCCGCCGGCAAATCCTCGGCCAGGAAATACCCGCCCTTGGACGTGCCGCCGCGCATCCACATGCAGCGGATGCCCGCCTGCGCGGTCTCAGACATATTTGAGGCCCTTCGCCGCCAGTTTCTCGCGCATGCCGTAGAGGTCGAGCCCAAGGTCGCCCTTGGCCATGCGCACGCGCTTCTCCTCTTCGGCCGCAACGCGGGCCTCGGCTTTCGCCGCCACGTCTTCCGCCTCCTCGCGACGCACGACGCAGACGCCGTCATCGTCGGCGACGATCACGTCGCCGGGGTTGACCAGTGCGCCGGCGCAGACGACCGGAACGTTGACCGAGCCCAGCGTTTCCTTGACGGTGCCCTGCGCGGAAATCGCCTTCGACCAGACGGGAAACTGCATCGTGGTCAGGTCCGAGACGTCACGCACGCCCGCATCGATGATCAGGCCACGGCAGCCCCGTGCCTGCGCCGAGGTCGCCAGCAGGTCGCCGAAATAGCCGTCTTCGCAGGGGCTCGTCGGCGCCAGAAGCAGGATGTCGCCGGCCTGAAGCTGTTCGATGGCGACGTGGAGCATCCAGTTGTCGCCGGGCGGCGCCGAGATGGTCACGGCGCTGGCGGCAAGGCGCGCGCCGCGATAGATCGGCCGCATATAGCTCGCGAGCAGACCCTTGCGCCCCTGCGCCTCATGCACCGTGGCAACACCGCAAGCGGCGAGGCGATCGATGACGGACGCTTCGGCCCGCGCGATGTTTTGAACGACAATGCCCATCACAGTTCATCCACGGTTCGCGGGAAGACGGACTGATAGCCTTCCGCATGGGTCGATTTGCGCCCACCCGCCTGGCCGCCGGAATTGCGCATGAAATGGTTGCCCCGGTTTTCGGCGACATTCTTGTAGTACTGCCACAGGTGCTCCTGACCTTCCATGCACTGGATGGCTGCCCACTTCTTGTCCCACACCGGCGAGATGTCGAGGAAGACGTCGGGCTTCCACTCCATCTGCTCGGTCTGGTGCGGCTCGAAGAGGTAGAGCTGCGGCGCGCCGAGGATTTTCTCTCCCGGCTTGTGTCCCCAGGCCTGAGCGATGGCACGGCATTCGAGCGCCCATTCCGACACATACATGTGGTCGGTGTTGTACGGATCGTATTTGGAATGCGTCATCATGAAGGACGGCTGAACGGCACGCATCACGTCGACCAGACGGTCCTTCGCCGCGCGGTCCATCTCCAGCGGATAGTCGCCGAGATCGAAGAACTGGATGTCGTGCACGCCGAGCGCCTTTGCGGCATTCTCGGCTTCGCGGCGACGCTCGGTCTTCACCGTTTCCAGCGTCATGCCCTCATGCTTCCAGAGCTTGGCGCTTTCGCCGCGCTCACCGAACGACAGGCACACCACCGTCACGTCGTAGCCCTTGTCGGCGTGAAGCGCGATCGCGCCGCCGCAGCGCCAGACGAAGTCCGCAGAATGCGCGCTGATCACCAATGCAGTCTTGTTGGTCATGTCAGTTCCCTTCCAAGCGTTTCGGGCCAATATAGGCGCGTCGGGTTGTCGACGAGCAGCTTTTGCATGAGGTCGGGCCGCGGCGCGATGATGCTGAGGAGATCGACCAGCGCGCCGTCGTCGGGCATGTGCTGCTTGATGTTCGGATGCGGCCAGTCGGTGCCCCACAGGACGCGATCGGGGAAGCGCTCGACCAGAAGCGCGCCGTAGGCGGCGGCATCCTCGAAGGGCGGACCCGCGCGCGACAGACGCTCCGAGCCGCAGACCTTCACCCAGAAGCGCTCGTCTTCCATCAGGTCCAGCAGCAGACGGAACGCCGGCTGTTCGATACCGGCCGACGCGTCGATGCGGCCCATGTGATCGATCACCATGGGCAGTTGCAGTTCGCGCAGGAACGGGGCCAGGCCTTCGAGCCGATGCGCGTCGAAATGCACCACCGCGTGCCAGCCCAGCGGGATGATCTTCGCCGTGATCTCGCGGATCGCGTCGAAATCGGCCGGCTGGCCCAGATGGGTGACGAAGTTGAACCGCACGCCGCGAACGCCGCCCTCATGCAGCGCCGCCAGCTCGTCGGCGCCGATATCCCTGTCCACCATCGCGATGCCGCGATAGCGCCCGCCCGACGCGGCGATGGCGTCCATCATCGCGGCATTGTCGGTGCCATGACAGCTCGCCTGCACGAGAATGGATCGCTCGATACCGAGATGCCGATGCAGCGCGAACAGCGTCTCCTTGGGCGCATCCACCGGCGTGTAGGTGCGCTGCGGCGCAAAGGGAAAGCGCGCGGCAGGCCCGAAGACGTGGCAATGCGCATCGCACGCGCCCGCCGGCAGGGCGATATCCGGCTTCTTCGGGTTGGGATGGAACGGCAGCGGCGTGGGCGTCATCGATACTCCTTGGACTTCCATTATGCGTTGCCCGCGGGACGGGCTGCGGCAGCGTCGGGCTGGTAGCCGCTTTTCATCAGCCGCATTGTCATCGCGACCAGGATCGCCAGGCCGCTGACGCGGGCTGCGAGCGTGACGACATCGAACGCATCGACCGGCCTCGGCCACAACACGAGCAGCGAGCCGACGACGAAGGCGGCGCGGTCGAGCCATGTCATCGGCCGGACGAGCCATGCCGCGAACGCCACGGACAATCCCGTCAAGCCGATCGCCGCAAGAGGCACGGCGATCCACACATTCGACAAATCGTCACGGAAGAGCAGGCCCGGCATGGTGACGAACAGGAACGGCACCAGAAGCTTCACGAAGCCGAGCCGGATCGACTCGAATGCGGTCGCGTTCGCATCGGCGCCGGAAATGCTGGCCGCCGCATAGGCCGCGAGCGCCACCGGCGGGGTGATCGCCGAGACGAGGCCGAAATAGAAGATGAACATATGCGCGACGATGGGATCGAGCCCGAGCCTGATCAGCGCCGGCGCGACGAGCACGGCCAGCAGCAGATAGGCCGCCGAGGTCGGCAGGCCGAGACCGAGGACGAAGGCTGCCAGAGCCGTCAGGATCAGCACCAGCCAGAGATTGGTGCCGCCCACCTCGATGATCAGGCCGGAGACCATCAGCCCCATGCCCGTGAGGTTGAGAACGCCGATGACGATGCCGGCGGCGGCCACCGCGGCCACGATCGGCATCGCCGACATCATGGTCGAACGACAGATCGCCAGGAGGTCGATGAGATTGACGCGCGTCTCCTTGCGCCATGGCGACAGCAGTAGAGCGAACACCAGACAGTAGACGGCCGCGCGCGTCGGCGTCATGCCGGAGATCATCAGGCCGATCAGGCCCACGAGCGGAATGAGAAGATAGCCGCGCGTCTTCAGGGCCTGGCCAAGGAAACGCAGGCCGCCCGACGTATCGCGTTCGAGATTGAGCCGGCCGGCTTCGAGCCTGACCGCCACCATCAGGGCAAGCACGTAGAGCAGGCCCGGAACGAGGCCCGCAAGCGCGATCTGCGCATAGGGAACGCCGACGATTTCGGCCATGAGGAAGGCTGCCGCACCCATGATCGGCGGAAGGATCTGGCCGGCGGAGGATGACGCCGCCTCGATCGCACCGGCGGTCTTGGCCGAAAAGCCGGTGCGGCGCATCAGCGGAATGGTGAAGGGGCCGGTGGTCACGACATTGGCGACCGCGCTGCCGTTGATCGTGCCGAGCATGGCGCTGGCGAGCGTCGCCGACAGGCCGGCACCGCCCTGGACGCGGCCTGTCAGTCCGCGCGCGATGTCGACGAAGACCTCGCCGGTTCCCATACGCATCAGCACGGTGCCGAGCAGCGCGAACAGGAAGATGTATTCGACCGCGACGCCCATCGGGACGCCGTAGAAACCCTCGGTCGACAAGAACAGCGTCGATGCGAGCCGCGACAGGTCGTAGCCGCCATGGCCGTATTTGCCGGGGATCAGATAGCCCCAATAGGCATAGCTGAGCGAGATGAGCGACAGCACGAGCAGCGACCAGCCGATCGAGAGGCGGACGAGCAGCAGTACCACCAGCAGTGTCCCGACGAACATGATCTCGTCCATCGAATTCGCCATCGCGCCGCGCATGATGATGTCGAGATAGGACTGGTAGAGATAGGGCCCGGGCAACAGCGCAAAGAGCGCGAACGCATAGAGCACCATGCGCAGCACTGGCGAGCGCATCTTGAGGCCCGCCGCCATGAGGCCGGCTGCGGCGACGGCGGAAAAGAACAGCGACCGCAACAGAAGCGCCGTGATCGCACCGAAGAACGCGCCATAGATGACGAGCCCGTTCGCCACCAGGGCGAGCGCGACATAGAGGATGGATATGAGTGCCGTCTCGCGCGGCCCTGCGCCGTCTTGGGGAAGGCGCAATTCATTCAGGGTTTGCGACATCTGTCCTCGCTTCGCGCGGCTGAAACCGCTGCGGCGTCGTGGGGTGCCGGCGCGCACGGATGCGCGCCGGGATGGAAAGGCAGGAAACTGCGGATCGGCATCGCCATCCCGCAGCTTGTCGATGCTACTGAGCGGCCTCGTCGAAATAGCGCTGAGCGCCCGGATGCAGGGCGATCGGCGTTTCGGTAGCGGTGTCGAGCGAGATCGCACGCGCCTGCGGATGCACTTCGCCCAGCGCGCCGAGATTGTCGAAGAGCGCCTTGGTGATCTGGTAGACGGTTTCCTCGTCAGCGCCCGCGCTGGTGAAGATCGTCGCCGGATCGTTGATGGCAAGCACCGTTTCGTCCTGGCCGGAATAGGTGCCGGGCGCGATTTCATAGAGCTGGTAGAACGGGTATTCGGCGGTCAGCGCGTCGACCTTGTCGGCATCGATCGAGATCAGCCGCATGTTGCGCTGCGCTCCGAGGTCGATCAGGGCTGCGGTGGGCGCGCCCGCCAGCACGACCGTCGCCTCGATCACCCCGTTCATCAACGCGGTCGCGCCCTCCGAATAGGAGAGGAACTGCACGTTGCCTGCATCGAACACGTCGTAGGCTTCCATCAGGCGCTGGACGAGGATCGCGGAGTTCGAGCCGGGGGGCCCGAGATTGATGCGCTTGCCGGCGAGGTCTTCCATCGTCTCGACGCCGGTACCCTCGATCGTCGCGATCTGGAGAACGGCCGGATAGAGATACGCGAGCGCCGCGACGTCGAGCTTTTCCTGGAACGGACCTTCCGCCACGGTCGCTTCGTAGAGCGTCGAGGAGGAGGAGAAGCCGAAAGTCATCTGCCCGGCTGCCACGCGGCGGATGTTCTCCACCGATGCGCCGGTGACTTCGGCCCGTGCGGTCGTGTCCGGCATATGCTGGTTCAGGATGTCCGCCATGCCCGCGCCGATGACGTAGAAGAGGCCGCCGGTGCCGCCCGTGCCGATCGACACGCGCTCCGCTGCATGCGCCGAACTGGTGATGGCAAAGGCTATGCCCATTGCGACGATTGATTTGAAAAGTTTCATTGCCCGTCCTCCCTGGATTGGCATGTTGGTTGAATGGGTTTTCCCATCAGGTGGCGAGCGCAAGGAAGCTTGCGTGGCTCGCTTCGACGATCTGCTCGATCGCACGATCGTGATCGTTGCCGTCCACGCGTCCGTCCGACAGACGGCTCACGCGCTCGGGGTTGATGAGTGCGTAATAGAGCGATCCGAGCAGAAACTGGCTTCGCCAGATCAGGCCGTCGATCGGTGCGCCCGGAACGCATTCGCCGATCGCGTCGATGAAGGCGCGGCTCGTCGTGTCGAAGGCCTGGGCGATGATCGAACGCGCATCCTCGTTGCCCTCGGCCGACAGGATGGCGCGCATGCGGGTGAACTCCGCACCGCCCCCGTCGCCATGGCTGGACGAGGAGAACGCCGGAACGACATAGGCGCGCAGGATCGCACGCAACCTGTCGTGCCTGTCCTGAATGCGCTTGGCTTCGCCAAGAAGCTCCAGACGGCGCGCATTCATCGGCGCGGTCCGGCTTTCGTAGATTTCCCGCAGCAGATTGGCCTTGGAGCCGAAATGATAGGTGAGGCTGCCGACATTGGCATCGGCCGCCTTGGCGATCTCGCGCATGGACACGGCGCTGTAGCCGTTGCGCGAAAACAGCGTCGCCGCAGTATCGATCAATCGCTGTCGCACGTCTCCGCCCACGGTCTCCTCCATATGACCAATCTCCTTGTACGTTTGTACAAATTGCTTGGTCATGTCAACACTCGCTGCTGCGGGGAGTGCGATGGACGACCGCGCGCGGGCACGCGGAAGCGCGCGGGCCATGTCGGGTTTTAACCGAAACACCCCTCCACCACTTCGTGGTCCCCCTCCCCCGTAAACGGAGGAGGATCCAGGTCGAGGATGGCCGCAACGTGGATCCTCCCCCATTTTATGGGGGAGGGGGACCGCCGGAGGCGGTGGAGGGGGTGTTCGCGCAAAGCGATTCCACCTCATCCGGAACCGCGCCCGGGTGATCCGGTCTATCGCTTGATCCGTGGAGCAGACCTCAGGTCTTGGGTTCGACCGGGGGCGTGCCGTGGGTGTGGAAGGTCTCGATGGTCTTGAGCCCCCAGGCCTGCCCCTTCCTGCGATCGGCCTCCGTCCAGGTGACGGTCGGCCAGTCCGGCCTGAGGATCAGCCGCGCGCCGGCATTGGCAAGCTCGACGCGATTGCCGGCAGGCTCCCAGACATAGAGGAAGAAGGTGCCCTGGATCGCATGCTTGTGCGGGCCGGTTTCGATGTGGACGCCGTTTTCCAGAAAGATATCGGCCGCGCGCAGGATGTCCTCGCGCTGGTCGACCGCATAGGTCACGTGGTGAAAGCGCCCGCGCCCGCCGGAGTGATCTTCCGAATAGGCGATGTCGTAGCTCTTGTTGTTGACCGTGAACCAGCAGCCGCCAAGCCTGCCATTGTCGAGCTGGATCTGCTCCGTCACGCGGCTGCCGAGCGCCTTGGTCATGAAGTCGCGGATCGCCGAGACGTCCGCGGCGAGCAGGTTTAGATGGTCGAGCCGGCGCGGTGCCGCGCCACGCCCATGATATCGCTGCGCGATGTTCTTGAGCGCCGGACGCTCGTCCTCGGGCGCTTCATAGACGGCGGTGTCGTAGTAGAGCTCGAAGATGTGGCCGTCCGGATCGGAGAAGCGATAGGCCCGCCCATGGCCGGCATCGCCATCCACCCAGCCGATCCCGCACCCCATGCCCTCGATGACCGCGACGCGCCGTTCGAGCGCCTCCGGCGAACTCGTGCGGTAGGCGACGTGGCCGATGCCGGTGGTGCTGTGGCGCACCAGCTTGAGCGTGTGGAATTCATAATCGTCGAAGGCGCGCAGATAGGCGACGCCGTCCTCGACCAGGCTTGGCGTGAGACCGTAGACGCGGACGAAGAAGTCGAGGCTCTCCTCGAACCGGTCGGTATACAGTTCCACATGCCCGAGATGGGCGACGTCGAAGCAAGGCTCCGTCATCGCGCCGCCCGCCGGCATGGTCCGGTGTCCTGTCGATTCGTCATGGCGCGTCCTCCCTGTTGGCGCAAATCGTAGAAACTCGGCCCGGAACGCGCAAGCGCCCTCCCCGATTTTGGCGGCCTGATCGACGCTCGCCATGTATTCACGAACGAGCGCGACGCATACCGATACACCGAAAAATACAGTCGCAGCGCAACTATCCGGCGAAAATCATGCCTTCTCGATTGACGTCTCGCACATCATGTATACATGATAGCTGCAATACCGGTTTTGGGAAGGATTCCACGATGACGATTCTGGATATCTTCGGTCGCTCCGGGCGCAGATCGGCACAGCCGGTTCCGTCTGTGGTTCCCGGCACGCTGACCCAGGACTGGTCGATCGAGGTGATGCCGCGCACCGCCGCGAAAATCGACGATTTTCGCGCGCTGCTGCCGCAAGGCACGCGTGTCTATATCGCTCATATCGAGGGGACCCCGATCGAGGACATGGTCGCCACCGCGCGACGTCTTCACGAAGAGGGTTTTCCCATCATGCCGCATCTGCCGGCCCGCCTCATCGCCGATGCGGCGATGCTGGAAGACTGGATCTTGCGCTATCGCGGTGAGGCGAACGTCACGCAGGCGCTTCTGCTCGGCGGTGGCGTCTCCTCGCCCGCCGGCGTGTTCGACAGCTCGATCCAGATGATCGAGACGGGCCTATTCGACCGTCACGGTTTCACCCATCTCCACGTCGCCGGCCACCCGGAGGGCAACCGCGACATCGACGCGGATGGCTCATCGACGCAGGTCGATGCGGCACTGATGTGGAAGCAGGATTTCGCCGCGCGCACCGATGCGAAGATCGCCATCGCGACCCAGTTCGCCTTTGACGCGAGTGTGGTGACGGCATGGGCCGAGCGGATACAGGCGGCAGGCGTCACGCTCCCCATCCATGTCGGAATCGCGGGGCCTGCAAAGCTCCAGACGCTGATCAAGTTCGCGCTGGCCTGCGGCGTCGGCCCCTCGGTGAGGGTTCTCCAGAAGCGCGCCATGGATATCACCAAGCTGCTGCTTCCCTATGAGCCGACGGAAATCGTCTCGGAGCTTGCCCGTTACAAGGCTGCCCGCCCCGACAGCCTGATCGAGAACCTGCATCTCTTCCCGCTGGGCGGCATCCGGAATGCCGCCGACTGGATGAACGAGCACAACAGCGTGGAACTCGAAGCCGCGCGCGCCTGATCCTCTCAGACCTTGCCGACGTCGCGATAGCTGTCGTGCAGTGCCCAATCGCCGGGGCTGAACCGGTCGGCCGCGAAATTGTGCTGATGCCAGTAGGGATAGATGTAGGGCGGGCGGCTCACCTGGTTGAGACGGTCTCGCTCTTCGGCTGTCAGCTCCACATCGGCAGCGGCGATGTTGTCGCGGAACTGGTCAGGCGTCAGCCCGCCGGTCACGAGCGTCGCGACACCGGGCCGCGACAGCGTCCATGCGAGCGCGATCTGCGCCGGCGTCAGCGACCGCTCGGCCGCGATTTCGACCAGCACGTCCACGATGTTCCAGAGCCGTTCGCGGTCACGGATCGGCGGCTCGCTCCACCCCGCCGCCTGGCGCGAATCCTCCGGGAACGCATCGCGCCGGAATGCGCCCGACAAGAGGCCTGCCGCCAGCGGCGACCACACCATCACGCCGACGCCCTGGTCGACCGCGATTGGCAAAAGTTCGTATTCCGCCTCGCGCGCTTCCAGCGTGTAGTGGATTTGTTGCGCCACGAAGCGCGGCAGGCGCTCGCGCTCGGAAATGCCCAGCGCCTTCATCAGGTGCCAGCCCGCATAGTTGGAGCATCCGGCATAACGGATCTTGCCTTGCGCCTGCAACGTCTCGAAGGCCGCCAGCGTTTCCTCCAGCGGCGTCAGCCCGTCCCATTCGTGCATCAGATAGATGTCGATATGGTCGGTCCGAAGCCGCTTCAGGCTGCGCTCGCATTCGCGGATGATGTGGAAGCGCGACGCGCCCTCGTCATTCACGCCCCCGCCGATGCGCATGCGTGCCTTGGAGCAGATCAGCACCTCGTCGCGGCGGCCGTCCAGAACCTCGCCCAGGATTTCCTCGGCGAGTCCGGTCGAATACATGTTGGCGGTGTCGAACAGGTTGATGCCGCCCTCGATGCAGGTATCGACCAGCCTGCGCGCCTCGGGCACGCCCTGTTCCGCCACCATGGCGAAATCGCCCCGGCCGCCGAACGAGAACGTGCCCATGGCGATGGCCGAGACTTTCAGGCCCGAGCGGCCAAGCGTGCGATACTGCATGACCGGTTCCTATGCTGATTGGGGAAAGGCCGCTTCGACGATGCGCAGGAAGGCGATCTGACCGGGATCGTCGAGCTGCGCGCTCTTTTCGGCGAACATGCGCGCGCGGCCGAGCTTGCACGGGCGTCCTTTGAAGGCGGTCAGCGTGTCGCGCGCCGCCTGGACGGCCTTGCCGGCCATATCGTCCGCGCTCGCGCCGTCGATCGCCTGTGCGCAGGCATCGAGGCTGTCGAGAACGGATTTCGCGCCGAGCTCGCCCTTGCCACGCGCCATCATCGCATCGCGCGCCGCAGCCACAAGCGCCGGAATGGCGCTCACGTCGAGCGTCTCGCTGCCTTTCGAGCCCTTGGCGGCGGCCATGAAGCCGGTGGCGACCAGCGTGCCGTAGGACGACGACGAAACCCGCTGGAATGCCTTGGCGCACTCCAGAAACGCGAGCCCGACATCCGCCGGCAAATCCGCGGCGGCGGCTTCCGCGAAGCCCTTGGAAACAGTGATGCCGAGATCGCCATCGCCAAGCTGGCCATCGGCCGCGTTCAGTTCGGCGGCTGCGGCGGCGGTGCCCTCCGCGACCCTTTGCAGCGTGGTCTTGAGCGTTGCGCTATCGATCGTCGCCATGGCCAGCCCTCACCCCACGCGCCAATAGGCGCAGGCAGCGGGCGCCTTCAGGTAGCGTTCCAGTTCATCGTCGAGCGCGATGGTCGTGATCGTCGCGCCGGTCATCTCCATGGAGGTGGCGTAGCGGCCGACCAGCGGCATGACGATCTCCGCGCCGATATCAGCGAAGCGCTGCCGCACGCGGCGATACATGATGTAGAGCTCCTCGAGCGGCGTCGCGCCGAGCGAGTTGACCAGAACGGACAGGCGATCGCCCTCGGCGAAGGAATGATCGGCCAGGATGCGGTCGATCATCTCGTCGACGATCTGGTCGGCCGGGCGCAGCGCGTCGCGCCAAATGCCGGGCTCGCCATGGATGCCCATGCCCATTTCCATCTCGTTCTCGCCGAGTTCGAAATTCGCCTTGCCGGCCTGCGGCACGATGCAGGGTGTCAGCGCCATACCGATCGACCGGCAGGCATCCGCGGCCTTCTGCGACACGCGTGTCACCTCGGCGAGGTCGGCCTTGGTGTCCGCGCAGGCGCCGGCGATCTTGAACGCGTAGATCATTCCAGCCACGCCGCGCCGCTTGGCGGCCTCCTCCTTGGGCGCGGACACGATGTCGTCGGCGAGAAGAACGGTCGAGGTGGCGATGTCGTTTTCCATCTCCACCATCTCGCCGGCCATGTCGAAGTTCATGACGTCGCCGCCGTAATTGCCGTAGAGGCGCAGCACGCCCGCGCCGCCGTCGGCGTGGCGGATCGCGCTTGCCATCTGCTCGGCCGAGGGGCTGGCGAAGACGTCGCCGATCGCGCAGGCGTCGAGGAAGCCGGGGCCAACATAACCGGTGAAGACCGGCAGATGGCCCGAGCCGCCGCCGGTGACGATGCCGACCTTGCCCTTGGTCGCGCCTTGCGGCCGCGCGATCACCCGCCGCTCCGGCTGGGCGTAGAATTCAGGATGCGCGGCGGTGAAGCCCTCCAGCATCTCGTCGACATAATCGGCCGGGTCGTTGAGGATTTTCTTCATGGCGATGGGCTCCTTCCCAATATTCAGGCCGACGCCTGCGCGAGGCGCTCGCGGCGCTTGGCCAGCCGGTCGATGATGATCGGCAGGCCGGTGCCGACGATGATGAGCGTGCCGACGACGACGCGCTGCCAGTAGGACGGCACGCCAGCGCTGAGCAGCGAGGTGTTGATCATGGTGATCAGAAGCGCGCCGAGCAAGGTGCCGGTGACGGTTCCGTGCCCGCCGGTGATCCGCGCCCCGCCCAGCACGACGGCGGCGATGACGTTGAGCTCCATGCCGACGAGATCGAACGGATTGGCCATGCGCGACAGCGTCATATGCGTCATGCCGGCGAGGCCCGCGATCGCGCCGACGATGACATAGATCATCACCTTGGTGCGGCCGACCTTGATCCCGATGCGCCGCGCGCCCTCTTCCGACCCGCCGATCGCGTAAATCGCGCGGCCGAACTTCGTCAGGTTCATGAGGACCGCGACGAAGATCGTGACGCCGACCAGCACGACGAAGGAGAGCGGCAGCGAGGCGAGCTGGCCGACCGCGTTCTCCATGCGCACGATCATCGTGCGGGCGAACGAGATGACGTTGCGCGGTACGTTGGTGATGTAGGTCGTGCCGACGAAGGTCAGGAGCACGCCGCGATAGAGGCTGAGCGTCCCCAGCGTCACGATCAGCGTCGGCAGACCCAGACCGCCGATCAGGATGCCGTTCACCAGACCGAGCGCGGCGCCGATCAGCGCACTGACGACGAACAACATGGCGACCGGCACGCTGAAATCGACGCCCAGCACCAGTGTTGTCGTGGTGTACATGGCAAAGGCGGCGATGGCGGGAAACGAGACGTCGATGCCGCCGGACGCCAGCACCATCATCACGCCGAGCGCGAAGATTGCCGTCACCAGCGAATTGCGCAACAGGTCGACGATCGTCGCGACCGACAGGAAGTTCGGATTGATGATGCCGATCACCAGCGCGAAGACGAGCGCGGCGATCAGGACGACGCTCTGCGGCGACATCAGGATGCGTGTGGCGGCGTTCATCGTGCCGGTCCTTCCTCGGTCACTGCCGATGATAGCCGTTCCTCGTCGACGCTGTCGGCGTCGAACGTGGCGGTGATGCGTCCGCGAACCATGACGAGGATGCGGTCCGACAGCGCCAGCGCCTCGCCGATGTCGTCGGTGACGACGAGCACGGCGGTTCCGGCGCTGCGCAAATGCAGCAGGATTTCATGGATTTCGCGCTTGGAGCCGATGTCGACGCCGACCGTCGGCCCGTTGAGGATCATCAGTTCGGGAGCCCGCTCCATCCAGCGCGCAAGCACGACGCGCTGCTGGTTGCCGCCCGAAAGCGTGGCCACCGGCGGCTCGATGCCCGGCGTCTTGATGCGCAGCCGCTTGACCGCATCCCTGGCGCGCTGGTTGAGCGCGCGGCGATCGACCAGTCCGCTTTTCTGCAGCGAGGCGATTGCGATGTTGTCGCCGATCGGCTGGTCGAGGAACAGCCCCTCGGTCAGGCGATCCTCCGGCACATAGGCGATGCCGGCGTCCATCGCCTCGATCGGTTCACGAAAACGTCGCTCCAAGCCCTTGAATTCAATGGTTCCCTGGTCGGGCTGGATTTCGCCGAACAGCGACAGCGCGAGCTCGGTGCGACCGGAGCCGAGCAGGCCGACCAGCGCGACGATCTCGCCGGGAACGATCGACAGATCGACGTCGGCATAGGCGCCGAAGCGCGTCAGGCCGCGCGTCACGATGACCGGATCGGCGGACGGCGCCGTCTCGCGCGCCAGGCGATGGGTTTCGATGTCGCGGCCCGTCATGTCGCGGGCCAGCCTGTCGGCGTCGAATTCATCGGCGCTGCCCTCGGCCACGACCCGGCCATCGCGCAGCACGGTGATCGTGTCGCAGAACGCGAAGATTTCTTCCGTCTTGTGGCTGACGAACAGGAACGCGACGCCGTCCTTCTTCAGTGCCTCGATGATGCCCTGCAAGCGGCGGACCTCGGAGCGCGTCAGCGCCGTGGTCGGCTCGTCCATGACGATGATGCGCGCATCGTTGGCAAGCGCCCGCGCGATCGCGACGAGTTGCTTGGACGCGACCGGCAGGAACTCCACCGGCAAAGCCGGGTCGATGTCCACGCCCATCCGCGCCAGCGTGTCGGTAGCCAGTTTCGCGTCGCTTCCGCGCTTGTGCCAGCGGTCGCCCCGCGCCACGCTGCGCAGGAAAGCGATGTTCTCGGCCACGAGCAGATTGGGAAACAGGGAAAAGTCCTGGTAGATCACCGACAAGCCGGCATCGATGGCGGCGGCGGGATCGTTTGCGAGTTCGTGATCGGCGATGCGCACCGTGCCCGCATCGGCCCCCACGACCCCCGACAGGATCTTGATCAGGGTGGATTTGCCCGACCCGTTCTCGCCCGCGAGGCATCGCACTTCGCCGGGCCGCAAGGTGAGCGACACGTCCTCGAGCACGCGAACCTGGCCATAGGCTTTTCGAATGCCGCTGATTTCAAGAATGGGTTCGGCCATGTGGACTCCGATCCGTCGCCTGTCAGGGGCCGCCGCGCCTGCGCGCAGCGGCCCGGTCGCAGATATCAGAAGTCGTACTGATCGAGGTTTTCGGCGGTCACGTCGACCCAGGCCTGGCCGTACACGACCTTGCCGTCGACGCGCACGTCGTTGTAGCCCTCGACGCCGAGATCGTCGCCGGTCTTGACCGTCTCGCCCTTCAGCGCCTTTTCGGCCAGAACGTTCATGGCATAGCCGGCGAGCGCCGGATCCCAGAACGAGATCATGTCGATTTCGCCGGTCTCGACATAGGGGCCGGCGACGGAGGCGAGGCTGGTGCCCACGATCGACACCTGGTCGGAGAGGCCTGCTTCTTCGACGGCAAGTGCGGCACCGACGACGTCTTCACCGGCCGAGCCCTGCATGCCCTTGAGGTTCGGATAGGTGCGGAGCAGTTCGCGCATCTTCTGGTAAGCGGTCTGCTGCTGCTCGGCGGATTCCTGCTTGCCGCCGACCAGCTTCATGTTGGGGTACTTTGCTTCCTGGTAGGCGATCGCCGCGTCGACCCATTCATTGTGGGTCACCGAGGTGAGGTAGCCGACGAACGCGACATACTCGCCCTCGCCGCCCATCTTTGTGGCAAGAGCCTCCATGAGGTGCTCGCCATAGGCCTTGTTGTCGAAGGCTTCGAGGTCGTAGGTGATGTTCTGGAGCGTCGCGCCTTCATGGCCGATCACGACGATGTCGTTTTCGAGCGCGCGCGCAAGCACCGGCTCAAGCGCCTGCGGCGAGTTCGGAACCACCGTGATGGCGTCCACGCCGCGCGCGATCAGGTCTTCGATCAACTGCACCTGCAAGGCCGCGTCGGCGGTTGCCGCGCCAACCTGCGTCGCATTGTTGCCGGTGGCTTCGGCATACTGGCGCACGCCCTCTTCCATCCGGTTGAACCACGCGATGCCCGACAGCTTGACGACCGTCACGATCTCGCGCGTGTCCTGCGCTCCCGCGCTTATGACGTAGCCGCCTGCCAGCATGGAGGCGGCCATCGCCCCGATCATGATTTTTCTCAATCCAAACGCCATTTCACTCTCCCAGTTTGGGCCTTTTACGGGAAGGCCGTTCCCCAATCATGCCTTGCGCTCGGCATGCATGAAGCTGCGCGTCGCCTCGTAGAGGCCACGATATGTGCGAAAACCGTCATCGTAGAGCGACGCCAGATCGGTCTGCGGCTCGATGCGTCCGGCCGGTGCGTTCCAGCGCTCGATGTCGCTTTCCTGCGCATAACCGACGCCGATCGCGGCAAGGAAGGCGCTGCCGAAGCTGGCGCCGAAACTCTCGCTGCGCAGGATTTGCGGGCTCGCGGAAATGTCGGACACGGCCTGCAGCCAGACGGCATTGCGCACGCCGCCGCCCACGGCGGTGATCGTCTGGGGCGGGTTGCCGGTCTCGCCATAGGTGTCGAGCACGTGGCGAACGCCATAGGCGATCCCCTCCAGCACCGCGCGATAGATGTCGCCGCGCTCATGGGTGAGGTCCAGTCCGAAGATCATGCCCTTGGCGTGCGGGTCGTGGATCGGCGTGCGCTCGCCCGAGAAATAGGGCAACACCATCACGCCATTCGCGCCCGGCGGCGAGGCTCCGGCCTCCCCCGCCAGCGTCGCCATCGCCTTGTCGCCGGCAAGCTCGCGCGCGAAACGGTCGCGAAACCAGTGGGTCAGTGTACCGCTGGTGGCAAGCCCGGCCATCATCGCGTGGCGGCCGGGAAAGAGCCACGGCGCATACCACAGCCGGGGATCGGTCGCGGCCTTCTCGGTGACGAGAATGATGAAGATCGTCGAGCCGTACATCAGCATCATCTCGCCGGGGCGCGAGACACCGACGCTCAGCGCCTCGGCGGCGGCATCGATCGTGCCCGCGATGACCGGCGTGCCTTCGGCCAGCCCGGTCTCCTCGGCTGCGCGCGCGGTCACGTGGCCGGCGACCTCGCTCGACCAGAGAAGACGCGGCAGGCGCTCGCGCTCGACGATGCCGTCCATCAGATCGTCGGCCCAGTCATTGGTGCGCACATCGTAGAGCGGCGAGAAACTTGCCGCCGAATAGTGATCGAGAACGCGTTCGCCGGTCAGCCGCTCGACGATGAAGGTCGAGGAATTCACGAAGCCCGCGGCCTTCTCATAGATGTCGGGCCGGTTGCGCTTCAGCCACAGGATCTTCGGCCCGACGGATTGCGAGGTCAGCCCGTTGCCGGTCCGGCGCAGCAGCGTCTCCTGTCCGATCGCGGCGGTCAGGTCGGCGATCTCTTGATGGGCGCGCGTATCGACGCCGTAGAGCACGGCATTCATCAACGGCGCGCCATGGGCATCCACCGGCAGCATGCACGGGCCGATGCCGCTGGCGCCGACCGCGCGTATCGCGGAAGCCGGCAGACCCGACGCGGCGATCACTTCGCGCGCGATATCGCGGAACTCGCCCCACCAATGAAGCTCGGCATCGTGCTCGGCCCAGCCGGAGCGCGGCACGATCATGCGATGCGACCGGCGTGCCGATGCGAGGATCTTGCCCTCGTCCGATACGACGACGCCCTTCGTCTCGAAGGTTCCGATATCGATGCCGAGAAAGGCGCCGCTCATGTGTAGCGGTCCCGGTCGAGGTCGAAGTCCCTGCCCATGCGGGCAATGGCGCCGACGACGAGCGCGGTGAGACCCTCGAGGTCGCGCATGTCGCAGACTTCCAGCGAGGTGTGCGTATAGCGGCTCGGGAAGCAGAGATCGACGCAGGCCACGCCCTCGCCGACGAGCTGGACATAGGACGAGTCCGTCAGCGCGCCGACATGCGCCGTATGCTGGAGCGGGATGCCGTCCTCGCTCGCGGCGCGCTGCACCACGTCGACGACGGCCGGATGCGGGATCGTGCCGTTGAGCGTGCCGCGCCCATGAAAGGAGTAGTGCGAGATCGCCGGCCCCGCGCCCATCCGCACTTCGCCGCGATGCGCCATGTCGGGCGTGTCGGAGGTAAGCGCGAGGTCGAGCTGGATGGCGATGTCGGGCTGGAGCGACTGCGCCGCGACCATCGCGCCGCGCAGGTTGAATTCCTCCAGCACAGCGAACACGAAGTGGATGGTCGGGCGCGACGGCACGTCCTTCAGGCGGCGCGCCGCTTCCACGACCACGGCACAGCCCGCCCGGTCGTCGACCGACGTGCCGGCGACGCGGTGCTCGCCCAGATCGAAGACGTTGGGCTCATAGACGACCGGCGTGCCGATCTCGACGCCCAGCGCGCGCACGGCCTCGGCGCTCTCCTCGCCGATGTCGATGAACAGCTCCGCATAGGGCGTGACCTTGTACTTCTCTTCCGGCGGGGTCGCGTGATGGCTCTTGTTGGCGACGATGCCGCGAACGTCGCGCCCCTCGCCCACGCACAGGAGCACGCTTTGCGCCGGCAGCGCCTTTTCCGGTATGCCGCCCAGCCGCTCGACACGGATCAGCCCGTTGGCTTCGATCTTGCGGACGATGAAGCCGAGCTGGTCAGTGTGCGCGAAGAGCATCACGCTCGGCGCGCCGTCATCGCCTTCGAGCGTGGCGATGAGGTTGCCCAGCCGGTCGGTGCGACAGGCGATCCCCTCTTTTTCCATCAGGTCGCGCAGATGGCGGCGAACCCTGTCCTCATGGCCCGAAAGGCCGGGTATGAGCATCAATGCATTGAGATCTTGGCGTAAACGGTCGGTCATCAGGATGGTCTCGAAAAGAGCGCTCTGAGATCGCCGATGCGGTTTTCGACGATGACGCGAAGCGACATGATTGTGATGAGGAGCGCGCCGAAGAACAGGTCGCGCGCGAATGCGGTGAAGGCGAGGAAGTTGAGGCCCGACGAGATGAGCTGAAGCGTCAGCACCGCCAGCACCACGCCGATGGTCGAGCCGATGCCGCCGAAGGGGCTGACGCCGGCCAGGATGTTGATGAGGATGACGAGCAGCAGGTAGGACCCGCCGTAATCGGCATTGGCGGAGTTGACCCGCGCCAGGATGACGAGGCCCGCGATCGAGGCAATGAGGCCTGCGGTCGCGTAGATCTTGATGACGAGCCGCCGCTCCTGAATGCCGACGAAACGTGCGGCGCGCGGATTGGCGCCATAGAGACGGGCGCGCATGCCGGTTGCCGTGAAGCGCAGGAACAGCCCCATCATGAGCGCGACGACGGTGAAGACCACGAGCGGCACGGGCACGACACCGCCGATCGACCAGTTGCCCCACGACCCGTACCACGCCGGGAGCCCGGTGATTGCCGGGCCGCCGGTGATGACAATGCCGATGCCGCCATAGAGTTGCAGCGTTCCCAGCGTCGCCAGGATCGGCGGCAGCCGCAGATAGGCGATGAGGCAGCCATTGAGCGCGCCGCATGCGAGACCGGTCAGGAGGGCGGCGGGAACCGCCATCCAGGCGTATTCCGGTCCCGCCCTCAGGAGCAGCGCGCCGACGATCGACGACAGGTTCGCGATCGCCACGACGGAGAGGTCGATGCCGCCGGAGATCATCGTCGGCAGGAGTGCCAGCGCGAGCAGGCCGAATTCGGGGAACTGCGATCCCATCGAACTCAGATTGGCCCTCGACAGGAAGTTCGGCGCGTAAAAGCTCAGCGTGACGAAGATCGCCAGGGCAAGCAGGCCGAGACCCAGAATGTATGCGCCTGTCGTGTCGCGCCGTGCATTCATACGCTCACTCTCCCCGTGCTGCCTTGGCAAGCCGCATGAATTCGGCGGCCCGCTCAGGATCGACAGCCTTCCACGTATCGCCGTCCACCTTCAAGGAGGAACCGACGATGCAGCCATCCGCCACCTTGAGGACATCCGCGACGGTGGCGTGCTTGACGCCGGTATTGGCCAGAACCGCCGTGTCCGGCAGCGCCTTCTTCACGGCGATCAGATCCGCCATTTCGGCAGCTTCGCCGGTGATCGCGCCGGATACCAGAATGGCGTCGGGGATCGACGAGAACACCGCCGAGCGGGCGCGGTCGGCGAGTTCGCGGCGGTCGAGCGAATAGGCGAACTCGGCCGACACGTTGGCGAGCATCACGAGATCGGGCCGCTGCAGCCGGTCGCGGTAGCGCATGGCCGCACCTGCATTGGGCGTCCACGGGCCCATGTCGGAGGCATAGGTGCCGGTCAGGATTTCGCGCAGGAAGGACGCACCGGTCGCAGCCGCAAGCGCGACGGAGGCCATCGGGTCCCACAGAACGTTCACGCCGAAGGGTTTTTCGATCTCCTTGCGCACCTGGCCGATCACATAGGCCATCGTTGCCGTCGAAGCGGTGTCGACCTGCAATTCGTAGGGGCGATCATTCTCGTTGCCGAACATCACGGCATCGACATCCGCCGCCTGAAGGGCACGCAAATCGCGCCGCGCGGCTTCCACGATAGCCTCCACGCCGCCATCCGCGTCATAAAGCGGGGTGCCCGGCAGGGGCGAAAGATGCACCATCGCAATGACCGGCTTGCGTTCGCCGAAGAGGGCCCTGAATCTCGTCATGTCGTCTTGTTTCCTTGCTTGCCGGCGTCGGGATTGCAGTATTCGATCCCGACCGCCATGTTCTCGTACGGTTCGGCGGCCGGATGCCGGTCGGTTATGAAGAGGTCGATCGCGTTCCAGTCGCAAACGTCCGCGCCTTCGCGGCGATCGAGCTTGGTGTGGTCGGCGATGAGGACCGTGCGGCGCGCGCGCGCCATGGCCGCCTGCTTCACGTTCGCTTCTTCGACGGTCACGTTTGAAATGCCCTGCCCGTCCACCGCATCGGCGGAGAGGAAGAAGATGTCGCCCTCTTCCTGGGCGGCAATCGCGGACAGGGTTTCGTCGCCCACGACGCTGAAATAGCCGTTGCGCAGCCGCCCGCCGATGGCGACGACTTCCGTCTCGCGCGTCGCTGCCGCTTCCGAAATCTTGATGTCGAGCGCGACGATCGTCAGCGGCCGGCCGGCCAGAAGACGGGCGAGCGCAAGGCATGTCGTGCCCGAATCCAGCACGACCCGCATGCCGTCGCGTACGTGCCGCGCGGCCGCCCTCGCGATGCAGCTCTTGGCGGATTGCTGCCGGCGCATCTTTTCCATGAAAAGCGGTTCCTGCCCGCCCGACCGGCTCGCAGCCGTCACCCCGCCATGCGTGCGCACGGCGATCCCGGCCTGCACGAGAAACGCAAGATCGCGGCGGACCGTCGGACCCGAAACCGAGAAGACGTCGATCAGTTCGTCGACGCTGACATGGCCGCGCTGAAGGATCAGGTCGCCCATCCTGCGATGGCGCTCCTGCGGAAACCGGACTTCCCTGCGTGCCTCATGATCCATGGCTATGATCATTAGTGATCACTTTGCCCGGGTCAATCCCTCTCCGATATTTTTGCTACGGCTTTTTTTGACTCGCTTTTTGACTCGCTCGGGTTCGCCAGCGGGAATTGCCAAACCGCCTTGTGCCCGCGATCGGGTTCGACCCGACAGCCGCATGATGTAGGGCTGCCGCGAAAATCCCCTTGACTCTTTTCGGGCGGCATAATTTGATTAGTAAACCGCTTTAGTAAATCGGTTTACTCGTAGAGTTCGCGAAGTCTGGGAAGGGACCTATGTCGAGGGAGCGCACCACAAGCCTCAAGGACGTCGCGGTGGCGGCAGGCGTGTCGGTCACCACCGTATCGCGTCTCCTCAACGGCTCGCTCGAACTTCCCGCCGAGACGAAACGGCGCATCGAAACCGCCATCAACGACCTCAAATACGAGCCCAACCCTCACGCGCGCCGCCTCAGCCGGGGCCGTTCCGATACGATCGGCCTGGTCGTGCCCGACATCGCCAATCCGTTTTTCGCCACCCTGGTCGCCGCCGTCGAGGACGAGGCGGATCGCAAGGGTCAGGCGCTGTCGCTGTATGCGACGCTGAACCGTTCCGGGCGCGAAGTGGCCTATCTGAGGATGCTGGAGCGCAACCATGTCGACGGGCTCCTCTTCATCACCAATCACCCCGACGATGGCGAACTGGCCGAGTTGATCAACCGCACCGGCAAGGTGGTGGTGGTCGATGAGGACGTGCCGGGAGCCACGGTGCCGAAGCTCTTCTGCGACAACGTGCAGGGCGGCTATCTCGCGGGCCGGCATCTGGTCGAGCACGGGCATCGCCGCGTGCTCTATGTCGGTGGTCCGCGCGAGATGATCAGCACGCTGCGCCGCTTCCAGGGTCTCGAAAAGGCGATGATGGAAGGCACCGACGGCGCGGCCGAGCTTCTGCGCTACGAAGGCGAGTATACGGTGGATTTCGGCAGGGCTGCCGCCCGGCGCTTTCTCGAGGCGGCGATGCCGGCGACCGCCATCTTCGCGAGTTCCGACGAGATCGCCATCGGCCTGATCGAGGTGCTGCGCGCGCAAGGTGTCTCGATCCCGCAGGACGTGTCGATCGTCGGCTTCGACGATGTCGGCCCGCTTCATCTTTTCGCACCGCCCTTGACCGCCGTGCGGCAGCCAGTGCGTGCGCTGGGCCAGCGCGCCCTGGCGCTCCTTCTTGAAACCAATTGGCAGCAGTCCGACAGCCCCTATCGCGAGGAATTGCTGCCTGTCGAAATCGTCGTGCGAAGCTCCGTTGCGCCGCCGTCGAAACAATAACCGCAACGGAAACGGAACAGCCAACCAGAGGATCAATCCATGACCTGGAATATCACCCGCAGAACGCTTGCCGCTGCATTCGCAGCAACCGCCCTCACCGGCCTTTCCCTCGGCTCCGCCTTGGCCCAGGAAAAGACCTTCGCCCTCGTCCAGATCAACCAGCAGGCCCTGTTCTTCAACCAGATGAACGAAGGCGCCCAGAAGGCTGCGGACGCCGCCGGCGTCAAGCTAGTCATCTTCAACGCGAACAACGACCCCGCGGCGCAGAACAGCGCCATCGAGACCTACATCCAGCAGAAGGTCGACGGCATCGCGGTCGTGGCGATCGACGTGAACGGCATCATGCCGGCCGTCCAGCAGGCTGACGCCGCGGGCATCCCCGTCGTCGCCATCGATGCGATCCTGCCGGAAGGTCCGCAAAAGGCACAGATCGGCGTCGACAACGCCAAGGCCGGCGCGGATATGGGCGCATTCTTTCTCGACTATGTGAAGGCGAACAGCGACGGCAAGGCCAAGATCGGCGTCGTCGGCGCGTTGAACTCCTTCATCCAGAACGTGCGCCAGGAAGGCTTCGAGAAGACGCTGGAAGGCGTCGACGGCATCGAGAAGGCGGGCGTGGTCGACGGCCAGAACGTGCAGGACACGGCATTGGCTTCCGCCGAGAACCTGATCACCGGCAACCCCGACCTGACGGCGATCTATGCGACCGGCGAACCGGCGCTGATGGGCGCCATCGCGGCCGTGGAAAGCCAGAGCAAGCAGGATTCGGTCGAGATTTTCGGCTGGGACCTGACCGCCCAGGCCATCGCCGGCATTGATGCGGGCTACGTCGCAGCGGTCATCCAGCAGGACCCGTCCGCGATGGGCGCGGCGGCCGTGGATGCACTCAAGGCGCTGTCGGATGGCGGCTCGGTCGAGCAGACGATCTCGGTGCCGATCACCATCGTGACCAAAGACAATGTTGAGCCTTACCGGGCGATCTTCAAGTGATGCCTGAAAGACAGCAGACCACCGCTGTCGCAGGAGCCGGGGGAAGCGATCTCCCCCGGCCGCCTGACGGGCAGGCAGGCGGAAGCCCGCGCGTTTCGTTGCGCGGCATCCGCAAATCCTTCGGTTCGCACCAGGCGCTTCGCGGCGTCGATCTCGATCTTTATCCGGGCGAGTGCCTCGGACTGGTCGGCGACAACGCGGCCGGCAAGTCCACGCTGACCAAAATCATCTCAGGCGTCTATCTGCCGGACGACGGCACGATCACCATCGATGGGGACGAGGTCCGCCTTTCCGGCCCCGCCGATGCCCGCACCCGCCACATCGAGATGGTCTTCCAGGACCTCAGCCTCTGCGACCATGTGGATGTGGTCGGCAATCTCTTTCTCGGCCGCGAACTGACCAGGGGGCCGTTTCTCGACCGGCCCCGGATGCTGACCGAGGCGCGCGCGATGCTCGACGCGCTCGATATCAGAATCCCCCGCCTTGGGGCCAAGGTCGAGAAGCTTTCGGGCGGACAGCGCCAAGCGATCGCGATCGCGCGCGCGGCATCGTTCAACCCGAAAGTGCTGATCATGGACGAGCCGACCTCGGCTTTGGCCGTGGCCGAAGTCGAGGCCGTTCTGGCGCTGATCAACCGGGTGAAGGCGAAGGGCGTCTCGGTCGTGCTCATCACGCATCGCCTGCAGGATCTCTTCCGCGTCTGCGACCGCATCGCCGTCATGTATGAGGGCACCAAGGTCGCCGAGCGCGATATCGCAAACACCGATCTTGAAGACCTCGTGAAGCTCATCGTCGGGGGAGAACGCCATTGACCGCCTATACCGAACGCGCGGCCGGCTCTCCCGTCGCGGATTTCCTCAGTGAGCACGCACAGGTGCTCTCCATCACCGCCTTCTTCGTTGGTTGCGTGTTGTTCTTTGCAATCATGACCGACACGTTCCTGACGCTCGGCAACATCCTCAACGTCGTCCGCCAGGCAGCGCCCATTCTCATCGTCGCGGTCGCGATGACGTTCGTGATCATCACCGGCGGCATCGATCTCTCGGTCGGGTCGCTGGTGGCGCTCGTCAACGCAGTCGCGGCGCTGGTGCTCGCCATGGGCTATCCATGGCCGGTCGTCGTGGTCGGAATGATCGGATTCGGCGCGCTCATCGGCATCTTGCAGGGTTGGTTCGTCGCCTATCAGGGCATTCCCGCCTTCATCGTGACGCTGGCGGGACTGTCGATCCTGCGCGGCTTCGCGCTCTATCTCACGCAGGGCTACTCGATCCCCATCGCAGGCGTTCCGGGCTTCCTCGCACTCGGCCGTGGCGAGCTCTTCGGCATCCCCGTGCCGGCACTCATCGCGGTAGCCGTCGCGATCATCGGCTATGCGATCATCGCGACGACGAAATATGGACGGCAGGTGGTCGCGGTCGGCTCCAATCTGGAGGCCGCGCGGCGCGTCGGCATGCCCGCCAAGTGGATCGTGGCGTCGGTCTACCTCGTCTCGGGCATCGCCTGTGCGATTACCGGCCTGCTGATCGCCGCGCGTCTGGGCTCCGGCTCGTCCAACGCGGCGGTCGGGTTCGAGCTTCAGGTGATCGCGGCCGTCGTTCTGGGCGGAACGTCCCTGATGGGCGGACGCGGCAGCATTCTGGGCACGGTTCTCGGCACGCTGACCATCGCGGTCATCGGCAACGGACTGATCCTGATGCACATCTCGCCATTCTTCACGCAGATCGTGACGGGCGCGATCATCCTCGTGGCGATCTGGCTCAACACCCGCATCTTCACCACCAATTTCCGCCTCGGCGGGAAAAAGAAGTGACGCCGCATGGCCAGTGATCTTTCAGAGGCCCATGTCCGGTCTGGCAAGGTGATGACCGTCGCGGGGCCGATCGAGGCTTCCGCGCTCGGCGTCACGCTGATGCACGAGCATATATTGAACGACTGCCGCTGCTGGTGGCATGTGCCGAAGACGCCGGAGCGGCAACATCTCGCGACAAGCTTCGTGTGCATCGAAATCCTCGGCGAACTGCGCCAGGACCCGTTCGTCAACAAGCACAACATCACGCTTGACGACGAACCGCTGGCGATCACCGAACTGAAGGATTTCGCCAATGCGGGCGGGAACACGGTCGTGGAGCCCACCTGCCAGGGCATCGGCCGCGACCCGGCCGCGATGCTGCGGATATCCAAGGCGTCGGGGCTGAACATCGTCATAGGCGCGGGCTACTATCTGGCCGGCTCGCATCCGGCCAAGGTCGCCGCGATGAGCGTCGATCAGATCGCCGACGAGATCGTGCATGAGGCCAATGTCGGCGTCGATGGCACCGATATCCGTATCGGGCTGATCGGCGAGATCGGCGTCTCCGCCGATTTCACGGCGGAAGAGGAAAAGTCGCTGCGGGGCGCGGCGCGTGCGCAGGCACGCACCGGCCTGCCGCTGATGGTTCACCTGCCCGGCTGGTATCGGCTCGGTCACAAGGTTCTCGACGTCGTTGAGCAGGAAGGGGCGGATCTGCGGCACACAGTGCTCTGCCACATGAACCCCTCGCACGGCGATCTCGATTATCAGAGCGAACTCGCCGCACGCGGTGCGTTCATCGAATACGACATGATCGGCATGGATTTCTTCTATGCCGACCAGCAGGTGCAATGTCCGAGCGACGAGGATGCCGCGCGCGCCATCGTCAAGCTCATCGAGCGCGGGCATCTCGACCGCATCCTGCTCTCGCACGACGTCTTCCTGAAGATGATGCTGACGCGCTACGGCGGCAACGGATACGCCTACATCCTGCGCCATTTCCTGCCACGGCTGAGGCGTCACGGACTGGACGAGAACAGCATCGGCATTCTGATGCGCGACAATCCAAGATCGGTCTTCGAGGCGAAAGCCTGACCGGCACGACACATGACTGAAGAAAGAACGGAAAGACCATGACCAAGAAAGTCCTTCTCGTCGGCGAGAGCTGGGTCAGCTCGGCCACGCACTATAAAGGCTTCGACCAGTTCGGCAGCGTGACCTTCCATCTCGGCGCGGAGCCGCTGGTGAAGGCGCTCGAAGGCAGCGAGTACGAACTCACCTATATGCCGGCCCACGAGGCGGTGGAGAAGTTCCCGTTCGAGATGGCCGGCCTCGACGCCTACGACGTGATCATCCTGTCGGATATCGGGGCGAACTCGCTGCTGCTGCCGCCGGCCGTCTGGCTGCATTCCAAGACGGTGCCGAACCGGCTCAAGCTCATCAAGGCATGGGTGGAAAAGGGCGGCGGCCTGCTCATGGTCGGCGGCTACTTCTCCTTCCAGGGCATCGACGGCAAGGCCCGCTGGCGGCGCACGCCGGTGGAGGACGTGCTGCCCGTCACCTGCCTGCCCTATGATGATCGCGTCGAGATTCCCGAAGGCGCGACCGCCGTCGTCACGAAGGCGGACCATCCGACGGTGGCAGGGCTTTCGGGCGAGTGGCCGCTGCTTCTCGGCGTCAACGAGGTCGAGGTTCGCGAGCGCGACGACGTCGAAGTCATCGCCCGCCTGCCGGACGATCAGGGCGGTCATCCGTTGCTCGTCACGGGCGTCTTTGGCGAGGGCCGCACAGCCGCCTGGACGTCCGACATCGGCCCGCACTGGCTGTCGCCGGCATTCTGCGAGTGGGATGGCTACGGCCGCTTGTGGAAGAACATTCTCGGCTGGCTTTCGCCGCGCTGACCCGGCTCATCCTAACCCGCGAGGATGCGCCGCAGCTCCTCGCTGGTTGGAAAGGCCGAACGGGTTCCGCGGCGGCTGACGGTCAGGGACGCGGCCGCGGAGGCATGGGCGATCGCGCGCGTGTCGAGTGCGACGCCACGCAAGGCCGCCGAGGCAAGCGCGACGGCCATGAAGGTGTCGCCCGCGCCGGTCGTGTCGATCGCGGTCGTGGCGGCTGCGGGGATCGTTTCGGCCGCGTCGCCGGATACGAGCATCGCGCCGTCGCCGCCGAGCGTCAGGACGACGCGGCGCACGCCGGCTTCCATCAGGCGGGAAGCGGCCTGCGCTCCCGACGATCCGGCGAGGCGCTCGGCCTCCCCCCGGTTGAGGAAGGCGATGTCGACGAGCGGCCACAAATCGGCGAAATACGGCCGCAGCGGCGACGGATTGAAGGCGGTGACCATGCCGCGTTCCCTTGCCGCCGACAGCAGGCCACGGGTGACTTTCTCGCTGAGGTTGCCCTGGAGGACGACGAGATCGCCGGGCCCGGCGGGCGCAAGGGCATCGAGCGCCTGGTCGAGCGAAAGCGCTTCGGCCGAGTCCGTCGTCGTCACGATGGCGTTCTCGCCATCGGGCGTGGTGAAGATGATCGAGAAGTCGCTGGAGCGGCCGGCAAGCGCGATCAGGCGCGCATCGACCGGTTCTTCGGCGAGCTGGTCACGGATCGTTCCGGCGCGGAAATCGTCGCCGATTGCGGCGACCAGCGTGGTGGGAAGACCGGTTCGGGCCATCACGACCGCCTGGTTGGCGCCCTTGCCGCCGAGATCGCGGGTCTCCTCGCGGCCGAGGATGGAAGCGCCGGCCTCGGGCATGGACGATACGGCGATTGTCTCGTCGACGGCAACGTTGCCGATTACGTGAGCACGCATGACAGACTTTCAAAAGAGGACGGCAAATGCAGACGATATCCGACAACAATTCAAGCGCCATAAGGGAAATCTTCGGACGGGACAAGGCGCTGATCGGCATGATCCATTGCCTGCCCTTCCCCGGCGCGCCGCGCTATCGCGGATCGGCGATGGATACGATCTATGATGCCTGCATGCGCGACGCCGAGGCGCTCGTGAACGGTGGCCTCCACGGCCTCATGATCGAGAACCACGGCGACGTGCCGTTTTCCAAGCCGGACGACATCGGCCCTGAGACCTCCGCCTTCATGTCGGTGGTCACCGACCGCATCGCGCGCGCGACCGGCGTGCCGCTCGGCGTCAACGTGCTGGCCAATGCGCCGATACCCGCCTTCGCGATCGCCATGGCGGGCGGCGCGAAATTCATCCGCGTCAACCAGTGGGCCAACGCCTATGTCGCCAATGAAGGCTTCATGGAAGGCCGCGCGGCCGAGGCGATGCGCTATCGCTCGCTCTTGCGCGCCGAGCACATCAAGGTGTTCACCGACAGCCATGTGAAGCACGGCGCGCACGCCATCACCGCCGACCGCACGATCCAGGAACTGACGCGCGATCTCGCCTTCTTCGACGCCGACGCGATCATCGCGACCGGCCAGCGAACCGGCAACGCCGCGACCGTCGAGGAGATCGAGGAGATCGGCGCGGCGACGCATCTGCCGCTTCTGGTCGGGTCGGGCGTGGACAAGACCAACATCGTGGAAATCCTCAAGCGCACCAGCGGCGTCATCGTCGCATCGTCGCTCAAGCAAGGCGGCGTGTGGTGGAACCCCGTCGATCCGGCGCGCGTGAAAAGCTTCATCGAAGCCGCGCAGCCCGCATTGGGTGATTGAGATGAGCGAAACGCTGTCCGAACAGATATTGCGCGAGAACCGGGACGTCCTCGAAGCGATGGTTGCTCATCGTTTCGTCGAGGACATCAAGCAGGACCGGCTGCCTGAAGACGTCTTCGCGCGCTATCTCGTCTTCGAGGGCGCGTTCGTGGATACGGCCATCTCGATCTTCGCCTATGCCGCCGCCAGGGCGCAAACCATCGCGCAAAAGCGCTGGCTGATCGGCGTTCTCGACGCGCTCGCCAACCAGCAGATCGCCTATTTCGAGAAGACCTTCGCCGCGCGTGGCATCGATCCATCGGCATACGACACCGACATTCCCCAAGTGGCGGCGTTTCGCCAGGGCATGCTCTCGATCGCCCGGGACGGCGGCTATCTCGACACGGTCGCCGCCATGTTCGCCGCCGAATGGATGTACTGGACATGGTGCCGGCAGGCGAGCGGCCGAACGATCAGCGATTCGCTTCTGAAAGAGTGGGTGGACCTGCACGCGCATGAGGATTTCGCGGCGCAGGCGCTGTGGCTGAAAGCCGAACTCGACGCGGCCGGCCCGCATCTCGAGCACGCGGAGCGAGCCCGTCTCAGCGCTGTCTTCGGCCATGCGCAACAGCTCGAAATCGCGTTTCACGACGCTGCCTATCTCGACGCGCCGGAGCCTGCCGACCGATGACCGCGATCGATCCTGAACGGCTCAACCACCGGCTGGAAGAGTTCGCGGCAATCGGCGCGACCGACAAGGGTGGTGTCAATCGGCAGGCGCTGACCGAGGGCGACCGCATTGCACGCCGGCTTCTGGCGGACCTCGCCATCAAGCGCGGCTTCGCAGTCTTTCAGGATCCGATGGCGAACCTCTTCATCCGCCGCGAAGGGCGTCGCGGCGACGTGCCCCCGCTGCTGATCGGCAGCCACCTCGACAGCCAACCGACAGGTGGCCGCTATGACGGCGCGCTCGGCACGCTGTCGGCTTTCGAGGTTCTGGAGAGCCTTGAGGATTCGGGAGAAGCGACGGAACGCGCCGTCGAGGTGGTCGCGTGGACCAACGAAGAAGGATCGCGCTTTTCGCCCGGCTGCATGGGCTCGATGGCGTTTTCGCAAGGCGCGATACCGGACGACTGGGCGGACAAGTACGCCGCCGATGGGCCGCGTTTCGCCGATGAATTGCAAGCGACGCTTGCCAGCCTGCCGCAAGCCGCGATGCGTCTGCTCGGCTTTCCGATTTCCGCCTATGTCGAACTGCATATCGAGCAGGGACCGTCGCTGGAGGCGGAGAGTATTCCCATCGGCGTCGTTACCGGCATACAGGGAACGCGCTGGCTGGAGGTGGTCGTCAGCGGCCAGACCGCGCATGCCGGCACCACCGCGCAGGCCTATCGCCGCGATCCGATGCGGGCCGCGACGCATGCGCTCAACGCGCTCTACGATGCGGTCATGCCCGGCGACGAGGCCGCGCGCTTCACGATCGGGCGCATCTCGGTCGCGCCCGGTTCGATCAACGCCATTCCCGAGGAAGTGCGCTTCACCGTCGATATCCGACACCCTGATCCGGCGGAGCTCGACCGTATCGAGGCGGTCGTCGTCGCCAGGATCGCGGAAAGTGCAGACAGGTTCGGCTGTTCTTCGCGCACGCAAAGGCTGTTCGATATGCCGCCCGGCCGGTTCTCGCCGGACATCCTTCAGACGATGGATCGCGCCGCGGCAATGCTGGGTGTGAAGACGAAGCCGATGCTGTCGGGCGCGTTCCATGACGCGCTCTTCGTGGCCCGCGTGGCCCCCTCCGCGATGATCTTCGTGCCATGCCGCGACGGCCTCAGCCACAACGAGGCGGAGTATGTCGAGCCGGAACATGTCGCCACCGGATGCCGGATGCTGGCATCCACCGCGCGGCTGCTGGCATCAAGCGTGTAGGCCGCGGCGATGGAGAGCCGGAGATAAACCTGAAGCGTGGCCCCTGCGGCCGTCGAAGTGAACGCCGCTCACGCCACAGCCTACCGCGTGAGCGCGAACCCCTCTTGACCGCTCGGTGGTTTTGGTCAATTGTCTTGTTCAATTGACCAAAACTGGCGGGCGCTTTTATCTGGCACCCAGGTTTGGTCGAGGGAGGAGACTGCCTTGAACAGCGCGACCAGCAGCACGCAGCGGCGTGACGTGCGCAGCGACATCATGGATGCCGCCGAGCGTGTCTTTGCGGCCTGTGGGTTCGCCGGCGCCACGACGCGCGCCATCGCGGACGAAGGCAGCGTCAATCTCGGCCTCATCCACTATCATTTCAGTTCCAAGGAAGCCCTGTTCGAGCAGGTCATCGCGCGTCGCAGCGCGCAGGTGAACGGCCATCGCCACCGCCTCCTGACCGACGTGCTGAGCGCGCCGTCAAAGGTGACGCCGGAGCGCATCTTCGAGGCGCTGGTGCGCCCGACGATCGAGATGAGCAACGCGCATGACGGCGCCGGCCAGAGCTATTCGCGCATCATCGTCCAGATCGCATCGGGCGCGGACGAGCGCTCGATCCAGCTCACGGCGGAGAATTTCAACGGGATCGCGCGTGAGTTCATCGAGGCACTGCACACGCATGTGCCGGGGCTCGATCGCGGGAACGCGGTGTGGGCCTACATGAACGCGATCTCGGTGGGCATGCTGATGATGGCGCGCACCGGTCGCGTGACGGATCTCTCCGATGGCCTGTGTCGCGAAGACGAGACCGAGGAGTCGATCGAGCGTGTGGTTCGCTATCTCGCAGCCGGCACGCGCGCACTCGCCACGGGCGGTTGAATGAATTCCGGCGGCGGCCTCGGGCCACTGCCGGCGTGATGAAAAACTATCTTGATCCGGGAGGTAACTATGAACTTCAGACTGCCGATGACTGCCATGGCCACACTGCTTGCGGGAAGCGTCGCAATTCCGGCCCACGCGGACGACATCTCCGTGACGGTGGTGAACGGGCACCCGCCTGTCTTCCTGTGGGTGAAGCATCTCACCGAGACCTTCATCCCTACCGTCAACGCGAAGCTTGAGGGCACCGAACACACGATCACCTGGAGCGAGGCCTATGGCGGCACGCTGGCCTCGGTCGGCGGCGAGCTCGAGGCGATCGAGGATGGCCTGGCCGAAATCGGCGTGGTGCCGACCGTGTTCGAGCCGACGTCGCTGCCGTTGCAGAACGTTTCCTACTTCACGCCGTTCGGCACGTCCGACCCGCAGGTCGTGATCGGCGCGGTCGACAGGCTGCACCGGGATATCCCGGGCATGATCGAGTCCTGGGAGAAGTACAATGCCGAGTATCTCGGCGGCGGCTTCGCGCTCGACAACTACCTCTTGATGACCAACTTCCCGGTCACCTCGATCGACGACCTCAACGGCCGCAAGATCGGTGCGCCCGGACCGGCGGTCAACTGGCTCGAAGGCACCGGCGCGGTCGGCGTGGCAGGCAATTTGACCACCTACTACAACGACATCCAGACGGGCGTCTTCGACGGCACGATCGTGTTCCCCACAGCCGCCGCTCCGGCCAAGCTGCAGGAAGTCGCCTCGCACATCCTGATCACCGATTTCGGCGCGCAATATGCCGGTTCGCTGGTCGCCAACAAGGACTGGTATGACGGCCAGCCGGCAGAGGTGCAGGAAGCCCTGCGCGCCGGGGCGGAGGCCTACACCGCCGCCTATATCAGCGAGCAGAACGCCCGCGTCGCGGCCGCTCTGAAGCAGATGGAAGACAATGGCGGCACCATCACCAAGCTCAGCGACGAAGAGCGCGCCCGCTGGGCAGCCGCCTTGCCGCAGATCGCCGACGTATGGGCGAAGAACGCCGATGGCCAGGGTCTTCCCGGCTCGGAAGTTCTCGACGCCTATATCGGCATCCTGAAGGAAGCCGAAGTTCCGCTCGCACGCGACTGGTCGCAGCGCTGATCGTGAAACCGGCTGCGGGGCATCCGCTCCGCAGCCACCTCCCCTCCAAGCAGGAAAGAAGCCGTGTCCACCACACCGGATAACAATCTGACCGGTCTGCGGAGCTATGATCTGGTCTTCAGGCTCTTCGATCGCGCGACCGTCGCGATGAGCATGATCGGCACGGCAGCCATCCTGTTCATCATGGTCATCATCACGGCTGACGTGGTCGGCCGGGCCTTTCTCGGACGCCCCATTCCCGGCGTGCCGGAAATCGTTTCGATGCTGATCCTCGGCATCGTCTTCCTCCAGATCGCCAACACGCTCCTGCGTGGCAGGCTGACGCGTGCGGACGGCTTCCTGATGCTGGTTCGCACCAAGTCGCCACGTGTTGCAGGGGTGATCGACGCGATCATGCATCTGGCCGGCGTCGGTCTGGTGGCTGTGCTGGTCCACGCCTTCTATCCACTCTTCATGCGCAGCTATGGACGTGGCGAAATGGTCGGGACAGTCGGGCAGTTCCTCGCGCCGATCTGGCCGACCTATTTCGTCGTGCTGATGGGGTCCGTGGCGCTGTGCATCGCTTTCGCGCTGCGTGCCGTCGGTATCCTCATCGTCACGTTCCGCACTCCAGACAGTACGGAAGGTGCGCGATGACCGGCTTTGAAATCGGCCTGTGGTCGCTCGGCGCGATCCTGTTTCTCATCTACACCGGCATGCATGTGGCGATCGCGCTGGCTATCGTCTCGTTCTTCGGCATCTGGATTTTGCGTGACAATCCCGAACAGGCCGCGCGCATCCTGTCGCTCGCGGCGCGCGAGAGCATTTCCAGCTATCTCTTTGGCGTGGTGCCGCTTTTCGTCCTGATGGGACTGGTCGTCAGCCGCGCCAATATCGGGCGCGACACGTTCGATGTGGCGACACGCTTTCTCGGCAAGTTGCGCGGTGGCCTCGGCATCTCGACCGTCGGCGCCAACGCGATTTTTGCCTCGATCACCGGCATCTCGATTGCTTCGGCCGCAGTCTTCACCAAGATCGCGGTGCCGGAAATGATGCGCGCCGGGCATACTGCCAGGTTCTCGACCGGCGTTGTCGTCGGCTCGTCGATCCTCGGCATGCTGCTGCCGCCCAGCCTGCTGATGATCCTCTACGGCATCCTTGCCGAGCAGTCGGTCGGCGCGCTGTTCATCGCCGGCATCGGGCCGGGCATTCTGGTCACGATCATCTTCTGCGTCGGCATCTGGCTGATGGTGAAGTACTGGAGCGGCTTCACCGGTGTCGCCGCCGTGCCGGAAACCTACGACACCACGGGGTTTGCAGCCGTCAGGGAGGTCACCTCCAAGCTGTCCCCGATCGTCATTCTGGTCGGGCTGGTCCTCGGCGGCCTGTATGGCGGCATCTTCACGCCGACCGAAGCCGGCGCGATCGGCGCGCTTGGCGCCATCGTCATCGCCTTCGTCAAGCGCCGGCTGACGGGCAAGGTCCTGTGGCAGGTGACCATCGAAACCGGCCACATCACCGCGGCGATCTGCTTCCTCATTATCGCCGCCACCATGTACAGCCGCATGCTGGCGCTGACCGGCCTGCCGTCCTTCCTCACCGAATGGATCGTGAGCATGGATGTCGGCGTCTACGGCTTCCTGATGTTCTACATCGCCGTGCTTGTGCTCTTGGGAACGATCCTCGACTCATCGTCGATCCTTCTCATTACCGTGCCTTTGGCTCTGCCCGTCGCGCAGTCGCTTGGCATCGACCTGATCTGGTTCGGAATGATCACCATTCTCGCCGTGGAGATCGGCCTGCTGACGCCGCCGATGGGACTGTCCGTGTTCGTCGTCAAGGGATCGCTGGACGACCCCTCCATATCGCTCAAGGACGTCTTCATTGGCGCCGCACCATTCGCGGTTCTCATGTTCATTGCGCTGATGATCATCGTCATGTTCCCGAGCATCTCGCTCGGTCTACTCTAAGGAAGGACAGGCATGGCACGCCGTATCGTCGACATCTCCACCGCCCTCAAGGCCGGCATCGCCTCGGACCCGAAAGGCACCGAACCGCAGATCACCTATATCGATCACCAGCAGTCGGTCGGGCAGCTTACCGGCTTCTTTCCGGGGCTGACGAAAGACCAGCTTCCAGCCGGCGAAGGCTGGGCCGTCGAGCAATTGGTGGTGTCGACGCATAACGGCACGCATCTCGACGCGCCCTATCACTTCCACTCCACCATGGATGGCGGCAAGCGCGCACTGACCATCGACGAGGTGCCGCTGGAATGGTGCTTCGGCCCGGGCGTCAAGCTCGACTTCCGCCATCTGCCGGACGGCCATGTCGTCACCGCTCACGAGGTCGAGGCCGAACTCAAGCGCATCGGCCATGAAATCCAGCCGGGCGACATCGTCGTCGTCAACACGTCGGCAGGCGCGAAGTATGGGCAGGACGACTATCTCGCATCGGGCTGCGGCATGGGCCGCGAGGCGACTTTGTATCTCACCAGCCGCGGCGTTCGGGTGACCGGCACCGATGCGTGGAGCTGGGATGCGCCTTTCATCCATACGGCGAAGCGCTATGGCGAAACCCATGACGCATCGCTGATCTGGGAAGGTCACCGTGCCGGCATGGAGATCGGCTATTGCCACATCGAGAAGCTCGGCCAGCTCGATCAGCTTCCGGCCACCGGCTACATGATCGCCTGCTTCCCCTTCAAGATCGAAAAAGCCTCGGCGGGCTTCACCCGCGCCGTCGCGATTTTCGAAGACTAGCCAGGGAGGGAGGAGCCATGGCGACGACCTCAAAGGGACCGAACCCGCTGATCGGCTGGCAGGTCGACCGGTCGCAGATCAAGACGATCGGCACCGATTTGCAGCGGCCGGAGTGCATCCTCGCCGAGCGTGACGGCACGCTGTGGTCTGCCGATGCGCGCGGCGGCGTCATGCGCATCGCGCCCGATGGCAGCCAGACGCTCATCAGTCAGACCGTCAGCGGACATTTCGACCTCTCCGGCGACCAGCAGCAGAGCCTGCTTCACGGCACGCTGCCGAACGGTCTCGCCTTTGCGCGGAACGGCGACATACTGATCTCCAATTTCGGCACGGATTTGCTGGAGATCATGACCCGCGACGGCAAGACGCGCACGCTCTACGACACCATCGACGGCAAGCCGATGGGCAAGGTCAACTTCGTGCTGCGCGACTCGAAGAACCGCATCTGGATCACGATCTCGACCATGGTGAACCCGTGGAACGAGGCCATCCGCACCGGCCTGAGCGACGGCTATGTCGCGCTGGTGGACGAGAAGGGCATTCGCATCGTCGCGGACGGCTTCGCCTTCACCAACGAAATCCGCCTCGACGAGAAGGAAGAGTGGCTCTACGTCGCCGAGACCTGCGGAAAGCGCGTGACGCGCCTGCGCGTCCAGCCGGACGGTTCGCTCACCGACCGCGAGGTCTATGGGCCGTCGAGTCTCGGGGATGGCCTGATCGACGGGTTTGCCTTCGACGCCTATGGCAATCTCTGGTGCACGATGGTCTTCGCGGACCGCCTCGTCGCCATCACACCCGAAGGCGATGCACTCACGCTGCTTGAAGACGGCAACCCGGAACAGACGGCCGCCTTCGAAAAGGAATTCGCCAGCGGTCGACCGATGCCGTTCGACACGCTCGCAGCCTCCGGCGGCACAATCGCGCCATGGCTTGCCAGCGTGACCTTTGGCGGGCCGGATCTGAAGACGGTCTATCTCGGCAGCCTCAAGGGCAACACCATCCCCTATTTCCGCTCACCGGTCGCCGGCCTGCCGATGGTTCACTGGTAGGCCCGTTCACGCATTTAGAAATCTCGAAGGGAGAATACACATGGCAAAACGCAAGGTTATCATCACCTGCGCCATCACCGGCTCGATCCACACGCCATCCATGTCGCCGCATCTGCCGATCACGGCGGAGCAGATAGCAGATCATGCGATTGCGGCATCCGAGGCAGGCGCTGCCGTCGTCCATCTTCATGCGCGCGATCCCAAGGACGGCCGCCCGGTTCAGACCGTGGAAGCCTATGAGCCGTTTCTCAAGGTGATCAAGCAGCGCTCGGGCGCCATCGTCAACATCACCACCGGCGGCGCGCCCACCATGCCGATCGAGGAGCGTGTCGGCCCTGCGGCTCACTTCAAGCCGGAAATCGCCTCGCTCAACATGGGCACGATGAATTTCGGCCTCTACCCGATGCTGGAGCGCTTCAAGGAGTTCAAGCACGACTGGGAGAAGCCGTATCTCGAAGCCTCGCGCGCGGGCATCTTCAAGAACACCTTCGCCGACATCGAATACATCCTCACCAAATGCGCCGAGAACGGCACGCGCTTCGAGATCGAGTGCTACGACATCGGCCATCTCTACACGCTGGCGCATTTCGTCGATCGCGGCATCGTCAAGCCGCCATTCTTCGTGCAGTCGGTGTTCGGCCTGCTCGGCGGCATCGGCGGGCATCCCGAAGATGTCGTTCACATGAAGCGCACCGCCGACCGGCTGTTCGGCGACCAGTATCACTGGTCGGTGCTGGGTGCAGGCCGCAACCAGATGCAGGTCGCGGCAATGTCCGCTTCCATGGGCGGCAATGTCCGCGTCGGCCTTGAGGATTCGCTGTGGATCGGCGCCGGCAAGCTTGCCGAAAACAACGCCCAGCAGGTCACCAAGGTGCGCCAGATTATCGAGGGCCTCGGCCTCGAAATCGCAACGCCCGACGATGCCCGCGAAATCCTTCAGCTCAAGGGCGGCGACCGCGTCAATTTCTAAAGACATACGTAAATCGATGCCTTCCGGTGGCGGCGGCTTCCCAGTCGCCCGGTTGCATCCTCCCAGGAACGCCGCTCCGGAAAACGGGGCGGCGTTTCTGCGTCGGGGCTTTCGCTATGAAGGCAGCTTCGCGCTCGCCGGCGGCGAAGTCGCATCGGCAGACGGCGGGACGAGCGTTCCGCGATAGGCGAAAAGCAGGCCCAGCCATCTGTGCGCCACCACGACGCGGAAACGGTAGAGGCCGCCCGCATCCTCGGCGCCCGCCCTGATGCGAGGCGCGAGCCAAACCGGCAACGGCAGGCCGAAAAGCCGCCAGCCGACGAACTCCCAGACCACGCCGTTTTTCGCAGGGCGCATGTCGAAGGTGAAGCGCAGCAGCCCGAAACGTTCCTGGAACAGGCCGATCGCCGTCTGATGGCTATCCGTGAGCCGTGACGAGAATTGCGATGCTCCGAAACGCCGCGTCCAGGTTTCGCCGCTCGCGTCGGCGTCGATCGAGACGGACACGGCGTGCTGTCCCGAACGCGGCAGACCCAAGAAGAAGCGCGCTCCACGCGCGGCAAGGCTCTTGCCGGCACGCGCCACAGCGCGCCCGGAAGCGCGGATGCTTTGGCCACAGTGCACCACCCGCACCGCCTCCGGCAGTGCCTCCCAGCCCGGCCCGAGCAGACGTTCGAAGAGGATCGGGCTTTCCGCCAATGCCCGATCGACCCGGGTTGCGACGGGGAGGTGTTCCAGCTCGCGCAGGATCAGGTCGAGGTCCAGCATCCCGACGCAAGGCGTTGCTCCCATTGCGAATTCCCGTCCGTGGAGAAGCGCACGGATCAGCGCGGCGGCGGGCGCGGCCGGTGTGTTGGGCCCTGCCCCGGCTTCCGCCCACAACGCCCAGCGCGCACGGATCGGACGATCCTCCCCGTCGCGGCCCACCGCCTCCACGGTCATGCCGCCGCGGTCCGATCCGAACAGCGCGAAAACACCGGACAGCGCGCGCAGCGGCCGGGCGAGCGGCCGAAGCGACGGGATCAGTCGCGCGCGCACGCCAAGTCCCAGCACGGCGAGGCCCAGATGCATCGGCGCGACCTCGAGCCCGGCCATGAACAGCGCGTCTCGCCGAACGGCAAAGTGCTGCGGCAGGAGATCGAGATCCGGCGTCTCACAGATCGATACGTATCGTCCGCCAAGATGGGGCATCCAGAGCGCGCGCAGGCCGGACCAGCCGGGAACCGACTGCCACCGCCCATCGAGAAACACCCGAACCGGCTGCCCGACATAGGACAGGATGGCCTGCACCACTGAGAGGCCGCGCGGTGCGCGGGCTCCGGGCGAAATCGCCACGACGATCTGGTCGATGCTGCGCCATCCCTCAACCAGCGGGGCAAGTGCTGCGTGCGAGATGGCCGGGGTCGAGCTCGCAGCCGTGACCGCCAGCACCCCGGCCTCCTTCGCCGCAGCGTCGAGCGCCTTGGCAAATCCGGCGACATAGTCGCGGCCATCGGCGAGGTCGACATAGTGCGCGCTGTGCCGGGCCGCCGCCAGGGCAAGGCTGTAGTCGCTGCCCTGAAACGGGCCGGCGGCATCCACCACGAGCCAGGGCGCGATACCGGCCAGCGTTTCCGGCCGCGACCGCTCAAAAGATCGGACGACGATGTCGGCTGCCGCGCCGGCTTCCAGAAGCGACGAACGCAACGCCTCCAAAGGCTCCGTTCGCCGCGCCGCAAGCACCAGTTCCAAATCGGGCAATCTCGCCAGCATCGTTGCCAGCCGGCTGCCGAACGTGCCCGATGCGCCAATCAGGAGGACGCGCCGCTTCACCGGGCGTCCGCCGGGATTTCGTCTATGAAACGGGCCCGCACATGCGGGGCGGGTATCATGCAGGAATCCCGCTTTCCGAGCAGGCGATAGCGGTTGCGGGCGACAAGCCGATAGAGTGCATCGCGCATGAAACGGGGCAGGATGCGCAGCGCGCGCAGCCACCGCCGCGGTCGCGGCAGACGTCGCAGCATCGCGATCACCGCGTCGCTCGCCTCGAGGGGACGGCCGTGATCGAAGAAGAGAAAGGTCGAAGGATCGTCGGGATCGATCCCGAAGCGGGCGGCCAGATGGCGACCATAGGGAGACTGGATCGAGGTGAACCGGATCGCGCCCGATCGATCGATCCGCAGGATAAGCTGCACCTGCGCAGAACAGAAGTTGCAAAGGCCATCGAACACCATCAGGCCATCCGGGCCGGGCTCGTCACCATGGGCTATTGTGCGGACAACCGGACTTTTGTCGTGCCCTATATTCCCTACGGCTTTCAATGGCTTTCTCCCGCCGCCGTTTCGATCATCCAAGCAGGTAGCGCTGCCCCGGTCGAGACGCCATTTCCGACTGCGTCGGTGTGCCGCTGCAGCGCATATCCGCGCAACAGGGATTTGCATCCTCCGGCATCCGGTGCTTCATAACGCCATGGCCAGAGAGACACATGCTTTGCGGACAGCCATCGACGCCCTGCTCTTCACCCTGTTCTTCATCGTCACGACGCTGATTGCCATCGTCTTCGGCATCGGTTGGTACATGTCGCCCCTGGCTCTCGGCTTCGCCGATGGACCTGCCGATCCCGTGACACGGGATTGGGCCGAGCGCGCCTATCACCTCTCCTATTTCGTCGGCATTCCGATGCTGATCGCCGGGCAGATCGCGTCGGCCGTCCTGAATGCCAAAGGCATGTATCGCCTCGCTTATCTGGTGCCGTCGGCGTCGATCCTGCTCTTCGCCGGCAGCGTCGCGGCTGTCCTGCTTCTTCGGCAATGAGCATGGATAGCACCGGTCCCCATCGGCAATGATGGTGAGGGATCGCTCGTTACAACGCGTGCCCGGCATGCGCGGCCAGCATCTGCGCGTCGAGATTGTGCGTGCCGAGTTCATCGACGCGTGAACATCCGAGATGGCCGAGCGTGGTCCAGAACTCGGCTTTGAGCAGTTCGAGCACACGCCGCGCACCTGCCTCGCCATCGGCGGCGAGCCCGTATCCGACCGCGCGTCCGAGCGCGACGACGTTGGCGCCGAGCGCGATCGCGGCCGCAATGTCCGAGCCACGGCGAATGCCGCTGTCGAAGATGATCGGCACATCCTTGCCGACGGCCGCGCGAACCTTCGGCAGCGCGGAGATCGATGACGGCATACGGTCGATGCTGCGCCCGCCATAGTTCGACACGTAGAGGCCGGCCGCTCCCGCCTGCATCGCACGCGTCGCCTCGTCCGCCTCCATCACGCCCTTTACGAAAACCGGCAGCGGCGAATTGCGGATCACCTCTTCGGCCTGCGGCCAGCCCCAGCGCGGCTGCGTGAAGGCAAGCTGTTCGCGCAGCATCTCCGGGTCGGATTTGCCGGCGCCGAAATTGCCATCCTCATCCGATGACCGGATAGAAAAGCGATCCTCCATCATCCGTTCACGCCACTGGCGGATCGGCGAATATGTGGCCACGATCTGCTCGTAGCCCGCCGCCTTGGCCCGTTCGATCATGGCCAGAACGGACTCGACCTTACCGACGAAGGTAAGCTGGAACATCTGGGCGACGCCTGTCGCAGCCGCGATCGTCTCCAGGCTGTGGGCGGCGGCGACTGGGACGATCTGCCGAATGCCGGCGGTCGCGGCGGCGCGGCCCGTCGCGCAATGCCCGTCGCCATGAAGAAGTTGCTCGCCGCCGCCGAACGGCGCGATCAACGCGGGGAAGCTCAAACGATGCCCCAGGAACGATGTACTCGTATCGGGATTGGAGATGCCGGCGAACAGTGGCGTGCGAAACTGCAGCCTGTCGAAGTCCGCGATGTTGGCGCGCAGCGTCACCTCGTCGCCGGTGCCGCAATTCAGGTAGTTCCAGACCGTGTCGGAAAGCTGCTTTCGCGCCGCCGCCTGAATGCCCTTGTTGGTGGTGAAGCGCTCGCCGGTGGAGTAGCGATCGTCGATCCGGTTGGTCGTCATGGCAAGGCCCTTGGTCTGTTTCAGGTCACAAGGAGGCAGCGGCGACGCCGCGCTTGACGGCGAGGCGCGCGCGAATGGCGTCGGCGCTGGTGGACGGGGTCGCGGCGAACAGCTTCTTCGTGTAGGGATGCTGCGGATCGGAGAAGATGGCATCGCGCGTTGCCGCCTCCACCACCTCGCCAGCCTGCATCACGATCACATCGTCGGCGATGTACCGCACGACCGACAGGTCGTGGCTGATGAACACATAGCTGAGGCCGAGTTCGTCCTGGAGATCCTTGAGCAGGTTCAGGACCTGCGCCTGGACCGACAGGTCGAGCGCGGAAACGGGCTCGTCGAGCACCACGATCTTCGGGTTGACCATCAGCGCCCGGGCAATCGCCACGCGCTGCCGCTGGCCGCCGGACAGCATGTGCGGATAGCGCCTCGCATGCTCCGCCGTCAGCCCGACCCGTTCGAGCATCGCCTCCGCCTTCTGGCGGCGCATCGGCTTCGTGTCCTCGGTGTTGAGGTAAAGCTGCTCGGCAAGCGCGTCGCCGATCCTCTGGCGTGGATTGAGCGACGCATAGGGGTTCTGGAACACGATCTGTACGGCGCGACGCAGCGAGCGATCCGGCTTGTGCCGGGCGATGTTCACGTCCTGCCCCGCGATGCGCAGGGTCCCCTCGGTCTGCGGGTCGATCATGGTGAGAATGCGCGCCAGCGTGGACTTGCCACAGCCGCTTTCGCCGACCACGGCGAGCGTCTTGCCGAGGCGCAGTCCGAACGACACGCCATTCAGCGCGCGCACGCCTTTGCGGCTCGTCAGCCAGCCGCCACCGCCATAGTCGCGCACGAGGCCGGTCGCCTCGATGATGAGGTCTTCAGCGGGCATGCGACGAACCTCCCTCGGCCATCGCGCCCACAGTGGGAAGCCGCTCCCCGATCGCATTTTCGGGCAGCGCCGCAAGAAGCGCTTTCGTGTAGCGCTCCTTCGGGCTCTCGAAGAGGGACAGCACGTCGGCTTCCTCGATCTTGCGCCCCATATATTGCACGATGACGCGGTCCGCCGTCTCGGCCACGACGCCCATGTCGTGCGTGATCATGATCAGGCCCATGCCGGTGGCGCGCTGGATGCCGTTCAAGAGGTCGAGTATCTGTTTCTGGATTGTCACGTCCAGCGCCGTGGTCGGTTCATCGGCGATCAGAAGTCGCGGATTGCATGCGATCGCCATGGCGATCATCACCCTCTGGCACTGCCCGCCGGACATCTGATGCGGGAAACTCGACAGGCGCGTTTCGGGGTCGGGAATGCCGACGGAAGTCAGCAGTTCCACCGCCCGGTCGCGGCGCTCGCGCCTTCCGAGACCGAGATGAAGCCTCAGCACTTCCTCGATCTGGAAGCCGACCGTGAAGCACGGGTTGAGCGACGTGACCGGCTCCTGGAAGATCATGGCAATGTCCTTGCCGAGGATCCGCCGTCTCTCCCGGCCGGAAAGCGAAAGCAGGTCGTGCCCGTCGAAATCCATGCGGTCGGCCTCAACCCGCGCCGTGGGCGGAAGCAGCCCCATCACCGCGAGCATGGAGACGGACTTGCCGGATCCGCTCTCGCCGACGATGGCCAGCACCTCGCCCTGATCGACGGAGATATCCACCCCGTCGACCGCATGGAAATATCCGGCGGCTGTCGGGAACGTGACGCGGAGGTTGCGGATTTCGAGAAGCGGCATGGTTCAGCCCTTCCTCAGTTTCGGATCCAGCGTATCGCGCAGGCCGTCGCCGATCAGATTGATGCTCAGCACCGTGATGAGGATCGCAAGGCCGGGAAAGGTGACGACCCACCACGCCCTCAGGATGAACTCGCGCGCCTCTGCAAGCATCGTCCCCCATTCGGGCGTGGGCGGCTGCGCGCCCATGCCGAGAAAGCCGAGCGCTGCGGCGTCCAGAATGGCGGTGGAGAAGGAGAGCGTCGCCTGCACCACCAGCGGCGACATGGAATTCGGCAGGATGGTCAGGAACATGAGCCGCAGCGGGCCGGCGCCGCCGACGCGCATGGCGGTGACATATTCCTTGCCCTTTTCCGTCATCACGGCGGCGCGCGCGAGCCGGGCGAAATGCGGCTGCAGCACGATCGCGATCGCGATCATCGCATTTGTGAGGCCCGGCCCGAGGATCGCCACCAGCACGAGCGCGAGGAGCAAAGAGGGAAACGCGAGGAGGACGTCCATCACCCGCATGATGACGGTGTCCACCCAGCCGCCGACATAGCCGGCGATCATGCCCACCGCCACGCCGCCGACCAGCGCGATGAAGACGACCAGCGAGCCGACATAGAGCGAATAGCGCGCGCCGAAGATAAGCCTCGAAAGGATGTCGCGTCCCACCGCGTCGGTGCCGAGCGGGAACGCCGCGCGTCCGCCCTCGATCCAGGCAGGCGGCAGCAGAAAGGCGTCGCGAAACTGTTGCGCGGGCGCATGTGGCGCGACGTAGGGCGCGAAGATCGCGACGATCACCAGCGCCAGCATGACGCCGAAGCCGATCACGGCGCCCTTGTTTGAGGCAAAGCCATGGATGAAATCGCGAACGCGCTGTCGCCCCGGGGAAATCTCGCGCATGGCGGCTGGAGACGTGTGGGTCATCGATCGCCTCCCGCATGCCGGATTCTGGGATTGATCAGCGCATAGAGCAGATCGACGATCAGGTTCACCGACATCACGATGAGCGCGATCATCATCAGCCCGCCCTGCACGACGGGGTAGTCTCGCCGCGCGATGGAATCGACCATCCACTTGCCGATGCCCGGCCACGAGAAGATCGTCTCGGTCAGGATCGCGCCGGTCAGCAGTCCGCCGATCTGGAGCCCGAGCGTCGTGACGATGGGAATGAGCGCATTGCGGAAGGCATGCATGCCCACGACGCGACGCGGTCCAAGCCCCTTGGCGCGGGCTGTGCGTACGTAATCCTCGCCGAGCACCTCGAGCATCGCCGAGCGCGTCTGTCGCGCGAGGACAGCCATGGGAATGGTAGCGAGTACGATGGACGGCAAGATGAGATGCTGGAGAGCGGAGGTGAATGCGCCCTTCTGGCCGGACAGGAGACTGTCGATCAGCATGAAGCCCGTGCTGTCGGGGAAGTAGTACATCAACGAGATCCGCCCCGACACCGGGGTCCAGCCAAGCGTGCCGGAGAAGAAGATGATGAGCAGCAGACCCCACCAGAAGATCGGCATGGAATAGCCCGTGAGCGCGAGGCTCATCGAAATCTGGTCGAACCAGGACCCGCGCTTGGCGGCGGCCAGCACGCCCAGCGAGACGCCCACGACCGAGGCGATCAGCAGGGCACAGATCGCCAGTTCGACGGTGGCCGGGAAAAGCGTCGAGAATTCTTCCAGAACCGGCTTCTTGGTGACCAGGGAACTGCCGAGATCGCCCTGGAAGATGCGAGCCACGAAATCGAGATATTGCTGCCAGAGCGGGCGGTCGAACCCGAACTGGGCCATGAGTTCGGCATGGCGTTCCGGTGTCAGGCCCCGCTCGCCGGCCATCAGCATCACGGGATCGCCCGGCAGCACCCTGACGAACCCGAACGCGACGATCGTGATGCCGATGAAGGTCGGCAAAATGACGAGCAGCTTTCTCAGCAGAAAACGTAGCATCGAGCACCATCCGGGCTGGGTGCGAAGGCGGGTTTCCCTTTCGGGCGACCCGCCTTCGCGGTTGCGTCGCTCAAACGTTCAAGCCACGCTTAAGCGTTTTCCTTGACGCTGGCGATCGTCGCGATCTCGATGAGCCTCCGCGGATCGCCGAGGTCGGCGACGCCGATGGTGGCGCGCGCCGGCAGATCTTCATCGTCGAGCCACTCCAGCCATGCCGCGTTCATCTCTTCCTTCTTCGACATGTCGGTGATGTAGATGCGGGCCTGAAGCAGATGCTTCTTGTCCGAGCCGCATTCGGCCAGAAGCGCGTCGAGCTTGGAGCAGATTTCGCGTGTCTGGCCGCCCATGCCCTGGTCGAGGTCGTGAGCGGCATGCCCGCCGATGTAGAGAACGCCGTTGTGCTCGACGGCCGCGTGCATGATACGGGCCTTCTTCTTGCGTTTGATCATCGTCTTTCCTTGTGTTGATGATGCGTTCAGGACGCCGCGACCATGCGGCGCCTCGTGGAAACCTGTTGGGAGCGCTGTTTCAGCTTCGCTGCGGCGCGTAAGCCGTCACCGGCAGTTCGGGAGTCTCGCCGCGAACGATGTCGGCGAGCAGCTTGCCTGCATAAGGGCCGATCGAAATGCCGCCGGCTCCCAGTCCGTTGCCCACGCTCAGGCCCTCGATGCCCGGCACGCGCCCGAAGATCGGCTTGACCGTCGGACCGGCGGGACGGAAGCCGATGCGTGTCTCGATGATCTCGGCATTGACGAGGCCGGGCGCGATCGACATTGCGGCTTCCAGCACTTCCGCCTGTCCGGCCGCCGTGACCCGGTAGTCGAAGCCGGCATCGTCCTCGCGCGTTGCGCCCACGACGACGCGGCTGTCGTCGAACGTCAGCATGTAGTGGCTGGTCATCGGCAGGAGAACCGGCCATTGCGCGGTCGCCACGCCGGCCAGCCGAAGGTGGACGATCTGGCCCTTCTGCGGCTTGACCGGATGGGCGATGCCGATCGGGTCGAGAATCTGCGATGCCCACGCACCTGCCGCGACGATCACCTCGTCGGCGGTCATGATCCGCCCTCCCCCGTCCCGCACCCGCACGCGGTCACCCGCCATGTCGAGCGTGACGTAGTCGCTGCGGTAGGTCGCGCCGCGCGCCACCGCCGCGCGGATCATCGCCGCCGACAGGAGGCGCGCATCGACCCGCGCACCGCCGGGAATGAACCAGGCTTCCAGCCCCTCGCGCAGGGCCGGAAACTTGTCGCGAGCCTCGCCCGGCGACAGAAGGCGCACGTCGCCGGCTTCCGGCGCGTTCTTCACCCGCCCCGAAATGCGCTCGCCCGCAGCCTTGAGTTCCGCCGGATCCGTGGACGTGACCAATGCGCCGACCTTGCGGTAACCGAGATCGGTTTCGCCGGCGGCATGGAGATCGGCAATGAGCTGGTCGTAGAAACGCGCGCCGGCGGCGTACATCTCGTACCACTCGGGCTCCTCGATACGGGTCGCCCATGGGCATACGATACCGGCCCCGGCAAGGGTCGCCTTTCCCGGATGCGCATGGTCGACGATCGTGACGTCGACACCCGCCCGGGCCAACTGGTAGGCGGTGCTCGCGCCGAACATGCCGCCACCGATTACGATTACACGCATTTCTGATTTCCCTGGCCCGGATGCCTGCACCGCATCCTCCGGGGATGCGGGCACGCCATCAAGGCTTTCTGCCACGTCATGGAAAAGCGGTGTCCCGAGCGCCGGGACACCCGCAAGCGCCGAGCCTCTAGTCGGTGGTAACGCCCGACATACGCGACGTGCCGAAGATCGCCGGGGCGAAGCCCTTGACGTCCTTGCTGACGGCCATGAGCTGGTCGGCACCGCCGAACATCACCGCCGGCACGTCATCGTAAAGGATGTGCTGTGCTTTCAGATACAGCTCGGCGCGCTTCTCCTGATCGGTGATCGCACCGGCTTCGGCCATGACCGAGATGAACTCCTCATTGCACCACGCACCGATGTTGGAGGGGCTGGGCGTGCCTTCGGAATTGCAGGTGAAGTAATTGTTCGGAATCTGGCTGGGATCGGGGAAGTCATAGATGCCGCCGAACATGCCGACCTCCGCCTCGAACGCGCGCGCTCGCTGGATGTACTCGGCCCATTCGTAGGTGACGATCTCTGCCTTGACGCCGATCTCCGCCCAGTCGGCCTGGATCATTTCGGCGGCGCGGCGACCGTTCGGCATGTAGGGACGCGCGACCGGCACGGCCCAGAGCTGCGTCTCGAAGCCATCCGCAAATCCAGCGTCGGCGAGAAGCTGCTTCGCTTTCTCGGGATCATACGCGTAGGGCGCGAGATCGTCCGCATGCCCCCAGAACGCCGGCGGCACCACCGCGCCCGTCACGTGGCCCATGCCGTTGAAGACGACCTCCACCAGCGGCTCCATGTTGATCGCGTGGGCCAGCGCCTGGCGCACGCGGATGTCCTGGAACTTCTCCATCTTGAAGTTGAACGTGATGAAGCCGGACGAAGCGACCTTGGCGACGACGAGATCCAGATTCTCGCTCTGCTCGATCAGCGGCGCATCGGCGAGGTTCGGATAGAAGGCGATCTGGCATTCCCCGGCGAGCGCGCGCTGGACGCGCACCGAGGCGTCGGCGCTGATCGCCATGATGATGGCATCGACCATCGGGGTGTTTTCCGCGATGTTCTGCTCCGCGCCCCAGGTCTGCGCAAAGGGCAGCAGGCGCACGACCGCGTCGGTCTGGTAGGCCTGAAGCTGGAATGGACCGGTGCCGACAGGGTTGCGGTCGAACAGTTCCGGCGTCCCTGCTTCCAGAAGCTGCTCGGCATATTCGGCCGACGTGATTTTCAAGGAGCCGTGGGCCATGATGCCGGTGAAGGGCGCCAGCGCTTCCTTCAGCGTGAAGGCGACCGTGTGGTCGTCGATCTTCTCGACCGACTCGAGCGCATCCGCGAGCTTGGTGTTGAAGGTGATGTAGTTGCCGCCATTGACCTTGTTGTAAGCATGGTCCGCATCCAGCATGCGCTCGAAGGTGAAGATGACGTCGTCCGCGTTGAACTCGCGCGATGGCGTGAAGTCCGACGTCGTCTGCCACTTCACGCCCTGGCGGAGATGGAAGGTGTAGGTGCGGCCGTCTTCGGAAACATCCCAGCTTTCTGCCAAAGCCGGTTCGATCTGGGAACCGCCGCGCTCCACGGCAACGAGGCCGTCATAAATCTGGCCGAGAACGGTGGAGGTCGTGCCGCTGCTGGTCAGTTGCGGATTGAACGTCTCCGGCGCGCCCTCCAAACACACGGTGAGCGTGCCCGCCATCGCGGGAGCGGACAAGCCAGCAAGCAAGGTGGCGAGGGCAAGTGTTTTCTTCATGTCGGGAGCCTCCGGTCTCATAGGGCACAATCGGCAGCCTTCCCCACGATTTGGCCTCTTCTATTCGCCCGGCAAACGCGTGTTCGCTGCGGCGGGACGCTGGAGGCCTCAATCGTTCGGGTGAGGTTCGTCCCTATGAAGAGCGACGACAAAATGATTGTCAAATATCAAATTAGCCCACTAATATAACCAGAACTCATGATGGGGGCAGGATGAACATCCGACAGATCGAGGCGTTTCACGCGGTCATCGAAACCGGTTCGGCGACGCGCGCCGCGGAGCGCCTGGGCATCACGCAACCGGCCGTTTCCAAGCTCCTGAAATCATTCAGCGACCATTGCGGCTTTCTGCTTTTCCAGCGCAAGGGCGGCCAGCTCGTCCCCACGCGCGAGGCGCAAATCCTGGCAGGAGAAGTGAACAAGGTATTCAACGGCGCAAGCCGGATCAAGGAGGTCGCGCGCGCGGTGCGGGAGCACGAATGGGGCGAAATCTCGATCGCGGCGCCGCCTGCCTTTGCCGTGAATTTTCTTCCGCGCATCCTTGCGGAAAACGTCCAGCAGATCGAGCTGCGCATGCAGGTGTTGTCGCGGACATCGCCGCAGATCATCGAGATGGTCGCCGCCCAGCAGGTCGATCTCGGACTGAGCGTGATGGCCGTCGACCACCCCGACATCGACAGCGAACATCTCGTCACGTTCCCGCTGATCTGCCTGCTTCCGGCCAATCACCGCCTCGCGGCGAAGACCGAGTTGCACATCAACGATCTTCGCGCCGAGCACTTCATATCGCTGCCCTCGAGCGACTGCTCCTTCACGCGCGCGGACAGGGCATTTCAGGTCTCCGGCGGGTCTATGAAGCGCAGGATCGAGGTGCCCTTCTCCGAAACAGCGGCGATGCTGGTGGCGCAAGGCGCAGGCGTGACGATCGTGCCGCCCTTTGCCGGGATCGACATCGATGAAAGCCTCGTCGTTCGGCGGCCGATCCAGCCGGTCGAGCATGTCGATCTCTGGCTTCTGAAGCCCAAGCAGCGTCACGTGCCGCTGGTGGTGGGCATGATCGAAGACCTGCTGACGCAGACCTGTGCGACGATCGGCAAGGTCCCGCTTCAGGCCTGATCGCGCCAGCCCGTTTCCCCGCAAGCCGATCGACGGCCGCAGCGTTCGATCATGGTTCAGCGCAGCCTGTCGGACGTGACGATCCCGCGCGCCATGACCAGGCGAAGCGTCTTTTCCGGCGCGGCCAGCACTCCGATGTCATCCAGAGGATTGCCGTCGACCACGATGAGGTCGGCCCGATAGCCGGCCTTCACCTGGCCGATCTCATTTTCCAGCCGCATCAGCCTCGCACCATTGACGGTCGCGGCGCGAATGAGATCGGCGGCCGGCACCACGTCCGCGCGCAGGGCGAACTCGCTCGACTGCCTGCGGTGCATGGCACCCAGGAGATCGGTGCCATAGGCCATCTGGACTCCGGCGCGCTGCGCCATCTCCACGGCGTTGATACCCGCGTCCAGCACGTCATCGATCTTGGCGGCGAGTTCCAAGGGCAAGCCGGCCTCGACGCCCTCATCCTTCAGCGCGCGGTAGGTGGCGAGCGTGGGCACGAGGAAGGCATCGCGTTCCCTGATCAGGTCGATCGCTTCCTGGTCGGCGAGATTGCCGTGCTCGACCGAGCGGACGCCGAGCCTCACGCTGCGCTTGATTGCGCGCGGGGTGTAGGCATGGACGACGACGTAGAGGTCCGCCATGTTGGCTTCGTCGACCACGGCGGCGATCTCTTCCTCGGAAAACTGGTCGGAGGAGATGCGATCGGTCGGCGAGGAAATGCCGCCATTGCCCATGATCTTCAGGTGATGCGCGCCGCGGCGGATTTCCTCGCGGGCATGGCGCCGCACATCCGGCACGCCATCGACGATCCTGCCGAGTCCGGGCTGGTTGTAGGAATCGTCATGCCGATCGACGCCTGCAAGCCGGACATCGCCATGGCCGCCGGTGGGCGAAAGCGCCTTGCCGCCATAGATGAGCCGGGGCCCGCGGATAAGGCCCTGCTCCACCGCCCTGGCGAGGCCGAATTCGCCGCCGCCGACATCGCGCACGGTCGTGAAGCCGCGGTCGAGCATCCCGCCCATGATCGTCGCGGCGGCTGCCGCCACGTAGAATGGGGAACTGCGCTGGAGTTCGGTGAAATTGGCCGAGAACGCGGTGACATGGACATGGCTGTCGATGAGGCCCGGCATCAGCGTGCCGCCCTTCAGGTCGATGCGCCGTGCGTCGGCCGATGCCACCGGCGCTTCCGCCACGTCCTTGATGGTCGAGCCTTCGACGACGACATGACGGTCCGCGAGGATCTCGCCGGCCACGACGTCAATGACTGAAGCGTTCTCGAAAATGGTGATGGACATGACGATGCTCCGTTTCTGGAAAGTCTAGCGGATCGAGGCGAGGAAGCCGGGGGCGAGCAGCGGCGCGATGGCATCGAGCCCGCGCAGGTCGTCCTCGCCATAAGCGCCCTCGGGGCCGAGGACGGAGACGACGCCCAGCACCTGCCCGTTCCAGAGGACCGGCGCATTGATGCAGGCGGCGCAGCCGAGGCTGGCGATCAGTTCGTGGTCGGGAAAGGCCCATCGTATGTCGTCGGCGTTGCGACCGATCCAGGTCTTGCCGCCCTTGAGCACATGCGCGCCCCATTCGGTCGGCCCCATGGCCTTGCGGCCAAGCAGCGGATAGTCGGTCGGCCGGCCCGAATAGAGCCGCTCGACATCGTTCGTCTCAGGCGCCCATGCGAGGATGGTGAACAGGCGATGGCCGAAGGTCTCGCCGCAAAGGCGGTCGAAAACCGCGAACAGGGCCTCGGGCTGACCGGCCTCCGCCTGGGCGGCACCGAGGGTCTGAAGGGCGGCCGCGACGTCGAGGCGGCCAAAGTCGGCATGTTTCATGATCTCTATCCGTAAAGGGTTCGGGGAAGCCAGAGCGCGATGTCGGGGAAGAACCAGAGAAGCGCGACGGCCAGGCCCATCAGGCAGAAGAAGGGGAAGGAGGCGATCGCCACCTTGCCGATCGGCGTGCCCGTCAACCCCTGGATCACGAACAGGTTGAAACCGACGGGCGGCGTCACCTGGCCCATCTCGACCATGATGACGAGATAGATGCCGAACCAGATCGGATCGAACCCGGCCTGCATGGCGAGCGGGAGGGTAATCGGCAGGCTCATCACGATGATCGAAACACCGTCCAGGAACAGGCCGAGGATGATGTAGAACACCGACAGCACCAGCAGAAGCTGCCATGGCGAGAGGTCGAGGACGGCGATCGCGCGCGCGACGTTGGCCGGTACGTGCAGATAGCCCATCGCCGTCGCCAGGAAGGCGGCCGAGACGAGGATGATGGACACCATGCAGCTCGTACGGATCGCCCCGAGAAGGGTATCGACGAACAGCCGCGCCGTCATCTGGCGCATCGCGATCGTGATGGCGATAGCGGCGGCGACGCCCACCGCAGCGGCTTCCGAAGGCGTCGCGATGCCGCTGTAGATGGAACCGAGCACGATCACCATGAGAACCAGGATCGGCGACAGGTCGACGAGCGCGCTCAAATAGTCGCGAAATCCGTAGCGCTCGTTCGATTCAGGAGCGATCGACGGCTCCGCCACGGCGCGGAAGATGATGTAGGAGGAGTAGAGGCCAGCCACCATCAGTCCCGGAAAGACGCCGGCTGCGAACAGGCGGCTGACGGAGACCTCGGCCAGGATGCCGTAGACGATCATGATGATCGAAGGCGGGATCAGAAAGCCGAGGCTGCCGGCTCCGGCAAGCGACCCCATCGAGAGGGAGCGGTTGTAGCCGCGCCGCGCCAGTTCGGCCGTCGTGATCTTGCCGACCGTGGCCGTGGTGGCGGCGGAGGAGCCGCTGACGGCGGCGAACAGCGTGCAGCCCAGCACGTTGGTGTGGAGAAGCCGGCCGGGCACCCAGTGAACGAACGGCATCAGACCGCGAAACAGACGGTTCGAGATGTCGGTCCGGAAGATGATTTCGCCCATCCAGATGAACATCGGGATGGCGGCGAGCTCCCATGTGGAGGAGTAGCGGAAGGCAATGTTGGCTGCGATCGTACCGATGCGCTCGATGCTCATCCCCATGATCCACCACAGGGACGTGGCCGCCACCAGCATGAGCCCGGCGAACACCCACACGCCCAGGCCGAGATAGAAGAAGATCAGCGCCAGAACGACGCCGACGGAGAGAAAGGCTTCCATTGTGGTACCTCAAATGGGCGTCCGAACCGACACCCGTTGGCCGTGCCGGGACGCGGCTCAGACCTCGTGTGCGGTTTCGCTCGGAGTGATGGGCGGCGGCGTATTGGTGACCTGGCGAAGCAGGTAGACCAGAAGCTGCAGCCAGAAGACGCAGAGACCCAGGAAAACGAGCCCCTCGGGAATCCACATGGGAACTTCGGCGATGGAACTGGAGGTGGTGCCGCGCATCCAGTGGCGCAGGACCCGGATCCAGAAGAACCAGATGAAGAGCCCGATCACCGCCATCGTCAGCCCGGCGCAGAAAATCTCGAAAGTCCGCTTCGCGCCGCCGTGCAGCCTGCTGACGAGCACATTCACCCGGATCAGGCTGCCATGCTCGAGTGCGTATCCGAGGGAGAGAAACGTACAGGCCGCCACGCCGTAGCCGACGAACTCGTCGAGCACGTATGTCGAGCTGTGGAAGAAGTAGCGAAGGACGATTTCGTAGAGGATGAACCCCACCATGCCGACCAGAACGGCGCATGCCAGCGCAGCCGCAAGCCGGGAGACGGCGAAGACCGTATCGTAGAAATATTGCATCTCTTGCCCCATCGGACGGGGCCGGCACGATCGGCATCGCGATCATGCCGGCGCGAGCAGCTACTGCGAGCGAGCGGCCTCGTAGGCTTTCAGAAGAACGTCGGCTTCCTCGCCGAACTTCGACTTCCAGTCCGCGATGGCGGGAACGGCGGCCTCGGCGAGAGCCGCCAGATAATCCTCCGGCACCTCATCGACGATCGTCATGCCGTGCTCGCGCATCTGGGCGTAGTTTTCCTGCACGCGGTTGGCGAGGAGATCCCAGCCGAAATTCTCGGCGACCGAAGCCGCCTCGGCGATCGCAGCCTTCTGCTCGTCGCTCAAGGCTTCGTACTCGTCCTTGTTGAGGTGGACGATCTGCAGCGGCATCGCGTAATTCACCTCGGTGAAGTGCGACTGGTGCTCCCACAGTTGAGCCGCGACGCCGCCATCGGCGGAGGTCAGAACGCCATCGATGCCGCCGGTGGTAAGCTGCGGGACGGTATCTGCCCAGGAGAGCTGGATCGGCGCGGCGCGGGCCTGGCGAAGGGTCACGGTGCCGTTCGCGTCGTAGGTACGGATGCGCACGTTGCGGATCGAGTCCATCGAATCCATCGGCTTGTTGCCCCACAGGCCGCTCGGGGGCCAGGGCGTGGCGAACAGGAAGATCTGGTTGGCATCGGCCAGGACACGCTCGTAGTAGGGCTTGGACGCTTCGTAGAGCGCGCGGTTGTCGTCCACCGTCGGCGCCAGGAACGGCAGAGACGAGACGAGGAAGATCGGGTCGATGCCCGACCATGGTCCGATGAAGGAAGAGGCGAGTTGGATCGCGCCATCGCCGACCGCGTCAAAATGGTCGACGGATTTGTAGCCGAGGGCCGCGCCGTGGTGTGCCGTCACCACGATCTCGCCGCCAGACGCCTCGTCCAGCGCCTTGATGAAGGCGTCCGATGACTGTGCATGGACCGAATTCGGCGGGTATTCGTTGGCCAGATCCCATGCGACCTGGGCAGACGCGCCCTGAACCGCGAAAGCAATTCCCAGCGCGAACGCTGTCGTAGCAAGCAACTTGTTCATCTGTTCCGTCCTCTCTGTCGATATGCCGACTATTATTCTGCGGGGTGGGCGGTCCCATTGGCAAAACCCGGGTAGTGCGCGGCGAGGAACTCGCCTGAATATTTCTGCGACTTTCGGTCGATCTCGATGGCCGCGGCATCACGCTCGCTGGCCGGCCCATAGCCTCCGCTTCCCGGCGTCTCCACGACGATATGCTGGTCGGGAGAAACCGTTACCCCGGACGGCTTCACCTCGAGCCGGCGTTCCCCGGTTTCGCTCGCCAGCAGGAACCGGCCCGGACGCCCCGGCTCACCGCCGAACAGTCCCCACGGCGCGTTGGTGAAGCGTTCACCGGCGCCGTTGAAGATGCACGCGTGGCCGATCGGCTGGATGACACGTCTCAAACCGCCGCCGCCCCGGTACTGCCCCGGACCGCCGGAATCCTCGATGAAGCCGTAGCTCACCACACGCAGCGGGTATTCCGTTTCGATCGCTTCGATCGGCAGGTTGGACGTGTTGGTGATGTGCACCTGCACGCCATCCTTTCCATCGCGGTCGTTGCGTCCGCCGAAACCTCCGCCGAGCGTCTCGAAGTAGAGATATTCGTGCCCGTTGCGCGGGTCCGTGCCGGAAAAGACAGCCGTGGTATTGGCACCGTTCGAGGCACCGACGGCGCGTTCCGGAATCGCCTTGGAGAAGGCGCCGATGATGATGTCGATCAGGCGCTGCGAAGTGTTGGCGCGCGCGGCGACCGGCGCCGGCGACTTGCAATCGACGATCGAGCCCGGATCGGTCAGAAGCTCGCAGCAGTCGATGATGCCCTGGTTGTTGGCGATCTCCGGGTCCAGGAGCGCGCGCAGCGAATAGGCGACGGCGGCCTGGGTGGCGTTGATCGGCACGTTGATGTTGCCTCGCACCTGGCTCGAAGAGCCGCGCCAGTCGAACAGCGCGGAATCGCCGTCGATGGTGATGCTGAGTTTGATCGGGATATCGACGGTTCCAAGCCCGTCATCGTCCATCACGTCGTCGAAGCTGTAGACCCCGTCCGGCACCGCCGCGATGGCGGCCCGCATGCGCGAGCGCGTCCGCTCGATCAACTCATCGAAGACCTGGCAGATCGTCGCAAGCCCGTAACGCTCGCCGATCTCCTTCACGCGCCGCACGCCAAGCCGGCAGGCGGCGATCTGCGCGAAATGGTCGCCGCGCCGTTCGTCGGGAATGCGTGCATTGAGCAGGAAGATGTCCATCAAATCCTGCTGGATCACGCCCTTGCGAAACAGCTTCACGACCGGGATGCGCAACCCTTCCTGATAGATTTCGGACATGCCGCCGGCCATGGAGCCGGGCGCCATGCCGCCGATATCGGCATGGTGCGCGATATTGCAGATGAAGCCCATAAGCTGGCCTTCGAGGAAAAGCGGTGCCGCGTAGTTGATGTCGGGCAGGTGCGTGCCGCCGGCGACGTGCGGGTCGTTGGCGACGAACACGTCGCCTTCCTCGATCTCTTCCGTCGGATATTTGGCGAGGATGGATTTCATCAGCCCCGTCATCGAGGCGATATGGATCGGAAGCGACATGTCGGCCTGGACGATCAGCCGTCCGTCCCGGTCGCACACGGCGGTCGAATGATCGTGCCGCTCCTTGATGTTGGTGGAATAGGCGCTCTTCATGAGGGCGATGAAGGTTTCGTCCACGACCGAACGGAACGCGCTGGCGACGATCTCGATGGTGATCGGATCAATCGGAGTGGTCATCACGAAGTCCTCGCCCGGTCGATGACGATATTGAGCGCATCATCGATGCGCGCGATGTCCCCTGGAAACACCAGGGTGGTTGCGTCGAACTGGTCGATGATCGCCGGCCCTTCGATCGTGACGCCGGGTGCGAAGCCGGCGCGATCGTAAACAGGCGTGTCGTACGGCTCGGCATCCTCGAACCACACGGACCGCCGTGAACGCGGAACCGGCTCCCTGGACGCGGTTTCCGGCACCGGCGGCGTGCCGGGCGATGGAAGCGAGCCGAGCGCAGTCAGCCGCACGGCCACCACGTCCACCGGATCGGCAGGATTGTGGAAGCCGTAGGCCTGCTCGTGGGCGGCGAAGAAGAGCTGCTTGAGCGCATCCACCGACGGCAATGCCGACGCGCCCATATCGGTCTCGATCGGCACCTGGAGCTCGTAATTCTGGCTTGCGTAGCGCATGTCGACGGCAAGTTTCAGCGCGCGGGCGCCCTCACCGATCCCCTCTGCCTTCCACCACGCCAGCGCTTCCTCCATCATCTCGTCGATCAGCGCGGCAAGCGGGGCGACACTCCTGTCGTCGAGCGGGAGGCGCTGGCTGCGCACGAAGCTTTCCGACTGGTCGGCGACGAGCAATCCCTGCGCACAAAGAATGCCCGGCGAGTAAGGGACGATGATCTGGCCGATGTCGAGCGCGCGCGCACAGCCATCGGCGTGCAGCGGGCCGGCTCCGCCGAATGGCATCAGGACGAAATCGCGCGGATCGTGGCCGCGCTCGACCGAAATCGCGCGGATCGCCCGGACCATATTGGCCGCGACGATGTCGAGCATGCCCTTGGCGGCGCGCTCGATGGAGAAGCCCAGCCGCTCCGCGACCACGCCGACGGCACGTCTCGACGCGTCCACGTCGAGCGGCATTGCGCCGCCGAGCAGCCCGTGCACCGACAGCCGCCCGAGCACGACGTTCGCGTCGGTCACGGTCGGCTCGATGCCGCCGCGCCCGTAGCAGGCGGGACCGGGCACCGCGCCGGCGCTTTGCGGGCCGACCTTCATCAGTCCGTCGCGATCGAACCACGCGATCGAGCCGCCGCCCGCGCCCACCGTATTGATGTCGACCATCGGCATGCGAACCGGGAAGCCGGCAACGTCCCTGTCGAAGGCGAGTTTGGTTTCGCAGTTGCGGATCAGGGCCACGTCGGCGCTGGTGCCACCCATGTCGAAGGTGATGATGTCGAGCTTGTTGGCCTGCCGAGCCGTATGGATCGCGCCGATCGTGCCTGCGGCCGGGCCGGAAAGCGCGGTGCGGATCGGAAAGTCCCGCGCCTTGTCGACGGACATCAGGCCGCCGTTCGACTGGTTGATGCCGACATGCGCGCCGGGCGACATCGTCGCCAGCGCATCTTTCAACGTCGTCATGTAGCGCGAGAAGATCGGCTGCAGATATGCGTTGAGCAACGTGGTGGACGTGCGCTCGTACTCGCGGAATTCGGGCTGCACCTCGGACGAGGTCGAGATTGCCAGGTTCGGCAGCGCAGCCTTGATCCGCGCCTTGACGGCATCCTCATGCGCGGGATTGAGATAGGCGAACAGGAAAGCGATCGCACAGGCTTCGGCGCCGCTCTCGCGAAGCTGCTCGATGACAGCATCCACGCTCGCTTCGTCGAGCGGCTCGATCACTTCGCCTGCCGGCCCGATGCGTTCGGTGACCTCGAAGCGCATTTCGCGGGGGGCGAGCGGCAGCGGATGATCCGCCTTCAGATCGTAAAGCTTGGGGCGGATTTGCCGGCCGATCTCAACGAGATCCCGGAAATTGCGCGTGGTGACGATCGCCACGCGCGCACCACGCCGCTGGATGAGCGCATTGGTGGCGACAGTGGTGCCGTGGGCCAGGCTGGCCATCGCCGCAAGCGGCAGGCCGGTCTTGAGGGAAAGCTCTCTCAACCCGTTCAGGATGGCTTCGGCGGGATTGGCCGGAGTGCTTGACGTCTTGTGAAGCGCTACCGAACCCGCCTCGCGATCGAACGCGTAGAGATCGGTGAAAGTGCCCCCCACATCGACGCCGATAAACCAGTTTCCTGCCTGCATACCGTCCTTCCCCACTTGATAGACGAACGGTATGCAATATGTATACGCAGAGTCAAGCTACATATATTCGCCTTGATTTCACGCAAAACACGGCGGAAAATCATGCTTCATAGGGCTGGGACAAAGAACATGACGGAGGATTCCGCTGCGTCGGGGCTTGGCAGCGAAATGGTCTATCGCAGCTTACGGCGCGACATCCTCAAGTTGGACTTGAGGCCTGGGACCGAACTCGATGAAAGCGTCGTATCGGCACGATACGGTGTGTCCCGGACCCCTGTGCGCGAGGCGCTGATCCGGCTCACTGCCGAAAATCTCGTGACCTCCACCAAGGGGCGCGGCGCAAGGGTGGCCGGGCTGGACCTCCAGAACCTGCGCGATTTCTTCGAGGGCCTGGACATCCTGCAGCGCGTGGTGACGCGGCTTGCCGCGGTGCGTCGTCGGCCCAACGATCTGGACACGATCAAGGCGCATATGCTCGCCTTCGAGGAAGGCGCGCGGGCTCTGGACAGCGAAACCGTGAACGAGGCGAACTATGCTTTCCACGCAGCGATCGGCGAGGCCGGGCAGAGCAGCCATCTCGCCGCCGCCTATCGGCGCAGCCTGATTGAAAGCCTGCGCATCTCCTATGTCTGTTTCAGCGAGCACAGCGAACTGGACGAACGGCTGGATGCTCATCTGGGCGCCACGATGCAGGATCATCGTGCGATGTTCGATGCGATCGTCGCTGGCGATGTGGACACGGCCGAGCTGATCGCCGGAAACCATGTCGAATTGTTCAGGGGCAGGATCATCACGACGCTGCTCTCCACCGACACGGCGCGCCGGATATCGGTGAAGACGGCGGGCGGGTGATGCCGCCATTGTCACTGGCATAAGGGCTATCAGGCGCCGCAGGGGTGCCATAGGCGATCGCGTTGACACCGGTCACCGGTGGCGCAGGAGATTGTAGGACACGGTCTCGATGTGCTGGCGCATCGCCAGTTCGCTGGCTGTCGGATCGCGGTCCATGATGGCGTCCACGATCGCGTCGTGTTCGGCGAAGGAATGGTGATCGGCGGCCGGGCCTTCGGTGGCTTCCCGGCGGCGCCCCCACACGACCGTGCGCCGGATCGTGTTCAGATTGTCGAACATCATGACAAGCAGCTTGTTCTGCGTGGCGGTCGCCACCGCACGATGGAAGCGGTTGTCCCAATTCTCATAGCGTCGCCAGCTACCGGCATCGCGGCCGCGCTCCGCACACAGCTTCAGCTCATCCAGATCAGCCGTCGATGCGTTGAGGGCCGCCTCCCGCGCCAGGGCCGGCTCTATCGTCAAGCGCGCACGGATCACTTCCACCGGGCTTGCCAGATTGGCTAGAACCAAGTCGGGGGCCACGGCCCCAATCGGTTTGCTTCCGAGGAACGTGCCCTTTCCGACGTGACGCCAGATGCGGCCTTCCGACTCGGCTATAGCCAGCGCCTTGCGCAGGGCGCCCCGGGAAACACCGAGTATATCGCAGAGTTCACGCTCGGGCGGCAAACGCCCATGCTCGCTGAGCTCATGCTGCGCAAGGAACGCCTGCAACTGTGTGAAGGCGGCCTGCCCCTCGTCCGGGATCAGGTGATCCTGATCTTTTGAGAACATTGCGTCAGGCTTTTCCACCGATCGTCTCCACTGACAGAGATGCTTCCAAGTGCCGGAATCTCTGAATTGGTATCATAGGCCTCCCCATCCGCGATATCCGCCATTGGTGTCAATGTCATAAATTTCGCGCGAGCGATCAAAACCACTTGCGCACATTGGAAAATTGATAAACATTGGTTTTCAAGATAGCAAACAGGGACAGGTGAACGATGACAGGCGAGGCAGCCGTCGCGCAGAAGGCGGGCAACTATGCGATTGCCCTTCCTCCGATCACGACGATCGAGGTTCAGGGGTCGGACGCGCTCTTCCCGGTACGCCGCATTTATTGCGTCGGGCGTAACTATGCGGCGCATGCCGTGGAGATGGGGCACGATCCCGATCGCGAGCCGCCTTTCTTCTTCCAGAAAAACCCGGACAACATCCTTCCCGCCGGCGAGGACTTCCCCTACCCGCCGCAATCGAGCGACGTGCATTTCGAAGCCGAACTCGTGATTGCGATTGGCAAGGGCGGAAAGGATATTCCGCTTGAGCAGGCTCTGGATTGCGTTTTCGGATATGGCGTCGGCCTCGACATGACCCGGCGCGATCTTCAGGGCGAGGCGAAAGACCTCAGGCGCCCCTGGGAAGTGGGCAAGGCGTTCGAAAGCTCCGCTCCGTGCGGCGCCATCGTGCCGGCCTCCGCGATCGGCCATCCCGATGCGGGCGAAATCCGCCTCGATGTGAACGGCAAACGCCGCCAGACCGGCGACCTCAACCAGATGATCTGGAAGACGCCGGAAATCATCTCGTATCTGTCGGGCCTTTTCACCCTCGCACCCGGCGACCTGATCTTCTCAGGCACCCCCTCCGGCGTCGGCGCAATCGAGCGCGGCGATGTGATGCTGGTGCATATCGACGGCGTTGGCGAACTCGAGGTCAAAGTCGTCTGACCGACAACCAGGCCGAACACCAATAGTGGAGAGCATACCGATGATTGTTGGAATCGATCACATCGAAATCATTGTTCGCAACGTGAAGGCTCATGTCGCGTTCTACGAGAAAATGGGCTTCAAGCTGCTGACCTGGACCGACCATCATGGCGGCTCCGCCGAGCTTCAGCTTCCCGGCGAAAACCAGCCGATCATCGAAATCCATGAGCTGCTCGCCGAAGAGAACCCCGGCATCAACCACATGTCCTTCAAGGTGCGCGATATCGAGAGCACCCACAAGGACATGGTGGACAAGGGCATCAGCTTCTACAAGGACGTTCACGCCTCCCCCAGCACCGGCCGCAAAAACGCGCTGTTCCGCGACCCGGACGGCTGGCGCCTCCAGTTGAGCGACGAAAAGCGCGGAACGCCGCAACCCGAATAGGACGATCGTCAACGGAGGAGGTGAGCGATGTCCCAAATGTCTGAAGCGATCGACATACGCGGGCTGCACACCTACTTCTTCACGCCGCGCGGCGTGTGCAAGTCCGTCCGCGGCGTGGACCTGACGATCAGGTCGGGGGAAATCGTCGGGCTGGTGGGCGAATCCGGTTCCGGAAAGAGCGTCACCGCCCATTCCATAATGCGGTTGATCCCGTCGATCGGCCGGATCGTCGAGGGGCAGATATCCTTCGACGGCATCGACCTGGCCACGGCCGGCGAGCGCGAGGTGCGGCGCATTCGCGGAAACCGCATCGCGATGATTTTCCAGGAGCCGATGACGTCGCTCAACCCGGTGCTGCGTGTCGGGCGGCAGGTCGCCGAAGTTCTCTTGCTTCACAGGTCGCTGTCGCGCGCCGAGGCCCTCGAGCGGGTCGTCGAACTCTTTGCCCTCGTGGGCATTTCCGATCCTTCATCCCGCGTGCATGCGTATCCGCATGAAATGAGCGGCGGCATGCGTCAGCGCGTCATGATCGCCATGGCATTGGCCTGCGATCCCGCGCTCATCATTGCCGACGAGCCCACGACTGCGCTGGATGTAACGATCCAGGCTCAGGTGCTTGGGTTGCTGAGCGATCTGGTACGCAATTCCGGGTCGTCCCTTCTCCTCATCACCCACGATCTGGGCGTCGTGTCGGAGACGGCCGACCGGGTTGCGGTCATGTATGCGGGACAGATCGTCGAAACGGCGCCCGTGGAAAGCTTCTTCGACAAGCCGCTGCATCCCTATTCCATCGGCCTCATGAATTGCGTCCCGAAGATGGGCCACGCCCTGAGCGATCGCATGCTCCCCACCATGAGCGGCAGCGTTCCCGACCTTTCCGCCCTGCCCGAGGGCTGCGCCTTCCAGTCGCGGTGCCCGCACGTTCACGACCGATGTCGCAATGAGGAACCTTCCTTGCTGAACGTCGATGATAATCATCAGGTGAGGTGCTGGCTGCATGTCTGAAGAACCCCTCCTGAAGGTCGAGAACCTCTCCAGGCAGTTCGACAGCGGACGCGGTTTTTTCGGCGGTCGCGCGGCTCCGATCAGAGCCGTCCGTGATGTGAGCCTGTATGTGAAGGCGGGCGAGACATTCGGCCTGGTGGGCGAGTCCGGCTGCGGAAAGAGCACGCTCGGGCGCTGCATTTCCCAGCTCGACGCCCCCACGTCAGGCCGCGTCCGTTTCGCCGGGGAGGATCTGGTGGGTCTGACGGGGACTGCCCTCCGGCAGGTACGCCGCGACATTCAAGTCATCTTCCAGGATCCCTACGGGTCGCTTAATCCGCGCAAGACCGTTGGTTCGATCCTGTCGCAAGCGTTCCGCATCCACCGCCTCCATCCGCGCTCGCAATGGCGCGAGAAGGTCGCCGAGGTGCTGGAGACCGTGGGCCTGCTGCCCTCCCATGCCGATCGCTATCCGCATGAATTCAGCGGCGGTCAGCGTCAGCGCATCTCCATCGCGCGGGCTCTGACCCTGCGGCCCAAGCTCATCATTGCGGACGAACCGGTTTCCGCGCTGGACGTGTCGGTTCAGTCGCAGGTGCTGAACCTGATGGTCTCGCTGCAGCGCAGCTTCGGCATGGGCTATCTCTTCATCTCGCACGACCTTCGCGTGGTCCAGCACATCGCCGACCGGGTCGGCGTGATGTATCTCGGGCGCATCGTCGAGACGTGCGAGGCCAATGCGCTCTTTGAAGCGCCCCTGCATCCCTATACGAAGTCGCTCCTTTCGGCGGTTCCCAAGATCGGCAGGCGCAAGAACGAGGATCGCATGATCCTCCAGGGAGAGTTGCCGTCTCCAAGCCGGCCACCTTCAGGCTGCGCGTTTCACCCGAGATGCCCTTTCAGCCGGGAGAAATGCGTGCAGGAAACACCGCGCCTGAGAGAGGCGCTGCCGGGCCGCCAGGTGTCCTGCCATTTTCCGCTTTTGCCCCAACCGTACGCGGGCAGTCCTGCCGTCCAGCTCGAAGGGAAGACACAATGAGGGTACGCACAGATGCCACATGGAAAAGTCTCGTTGCAGGTGCGGCCGCGGCTGCATTCCTGATTGCCGGGCTTTTGCCCGATGCCGTCCATGCTCAAGGCGACGGTGTTCTGGTCGTTGCGCTGCCAGGTGATCCTCCGGTCATAAACTCGGGCATCACCACCGACATCTCCTCCAGCAATCTGTCGGGTCAGGTGTACAGCACGCTCGTGCGCCTCGACCCGGAAGGCCAGGTGATCCCGTCGCTGGCGCAATCGTGGGAAATCTCCGAGGACGGCCTGACATACACCTTCAACCTGTTCGAAGGCGTGAAATGGCACGACGGAGAACCGTTCACCGCGCAGGATGTCGCGTGGAGCCTCTGGAACGTCAACAAGGAATTCAATGGGCCGGCTTCGGGTCTGCTCGAGGCCGTCAGTTCGATCGAGGCGGTTGACGATCTGACGGTGGTGTTCAACCTCGAATACACCTATCCGCCGCTGCTGCGCGGCCTGGCCTATTTCAACAGTTCGACGATCCTGCCGAAGCACATCTTCGACAATGGCTCGAGCCCGCAGGAAAACCCTGCCAACCTCGCGCCGATCGGCACGGGCCCGTTCATCTTCAAGGAGTATGTCCGGGGAAGCCATATCGTCTTCGAGCGGAACCCCGACTACCATCTCGACGGCCTGCCGCATATGGACAGGCTGGTCTTCCAGATCATCCCCAACGATTCCGCGCGCGCCCTTGCGCTGCAATCGGGCGAAATCGACTTCATTCCCTACTACGCGATGCCGCTGGGCGAAGTGGACGTGCTTCGCGGCGACAGTCGCGTGTCCGTCGAATTCGCCAAGCGCATGATCGCGGGCATCTTCATGGCGTTCCTCAACACGCGCAACGAACCCCTCGACAATGCGGAGGTTCGCCGGGCGCTCTATCACGCGTTGAACCGAGACGAGATGCTGGAAAAGGCAGGCTTCGGCTTCGGCAAGGTCGCGGCCGGTCCCATCTCTTCGGAACAGCAAATCTTCCACACCGATGCTGTCGCGACCTACGACTATGATCCCGCGAAGGCGGAAGCGATGCTCGATGCGGCAGGATATCCCCGCGGCAGCGACGGCAAGCGCTTTCGCCTGCGCGTTTCCTTCGACCTGAAGGAAGGCCCGATGAACAACACGGCCATGCTGATGCGCGCGCAGTTCAACGCCATCGGCGTCGATCTCGATATCCAGGGCATGGATTCAGGCGCCTGGAGAGACTCGGCCTTCGCCAAGTGGGATTTCGACATCACGATGGGCAGTTTCTCGACCGGTCCCGATCCGGCAGTGGGTGTGGAGCGGCTTTACGTCTGCCGCAACATCGAGCCGCTGATGGCCCGCAACGCCTCCGGTTACTGCAACCCGGATCTCGACGATATCTTCGCCAGAGCCAGCCGGGAGCAGGACGAAGCCAAGCGCATCGAACTCTATCACGAGGTTCAGTCGGTCCTCGCGCAGGACGCGCCGCACTGGTGGTTGTGGGACCGCTTCTACCCCATCGCATTCAACGCCAATCTCGACGGCATTCTCGATGACCTGACGGGGTATGGCGCGTTCGAAACGGTGCGCTGGATGGAGTGAACCGCGAGGGCCTATTTCAATAAAATTGGGGAACAAAACAAATGAAATACCTCATGGGAACTGCATTACGGGCGCTTGCCCTGCCACTGTCTCTCTCTGGATTCGTCGCACTTGCGCACGCCCAGAACGACAGCATCGTCGTCGGTCTTTCCGGCGATCCCACGATCATCAATTCCGGCATCACGACTGAAATCAGTTCCAGCGTGGTCGGAGCGCAAATTTACAGCACGATCGTTCGCCTCGATTCCGCGGGCGATCCCATTCCATCGCTCGCGGAAAGCTGGTCGGTCTCGGAAGACGGTCTCACCTACACCTTCAATTTCCACGAAGGCATCAAGTGGCACGACGGCACGCCCTTCACGTCGGATGACGTGGCGTGGAGCCTGCTCAACATCAACAAGACCTACAACGGACCGGCTGGTGGTCTGCTGGCGGCTGTCGATGCCATCGACACGCCCGACGAGAATACTGCGGTGTTCCGATTGTCGCGGCCATATCCACCGCTTCTGCGCGGGCTCGCCTATTTCAACAGCTCGACGATCCTGCCGCGCCACGTTTTCGACAACGGTCAGGATCCACGGGAAAATCCCGCCAATCTGAAGCCGATCGGCACAGGCCCCTTCGTGTTCGGGGAATTCAGGAAGGGCAGCCACATCACGCTCAACCGCTACGAGGACTACCATCTCGAAGGGCCTTATGTGGACCGCCTGATTTTCCAGATCATCCCCAACGAGGCGGCGCGGGGGCTGGCGCTGGAGACCGGCGAGATCGACTACATTCCCTACCACGTCATGCCCCTTGGCGAGGTCGACCGGCTCGAAGGCGCGAGCGACATTACCGTCGCCTTCCAGAAGCGGTCGATCGCGGGCCAGTACCAGGCATTCCTCAACACGCGCGAGGGGCCTCTCGCGGACACGGCCGTCCGGCAGGCGCTTTATTTTGCAATGGACAGGGAAGACCTGCTCGAAAAAGCAGGTTTCGGCCATGGCAAGGTGTCGGATGGCGGACCGTTCTCGTCCGAACTTCCGATCTTCTACAGCGCCGACGTGAAGCAGTATTCGCACGATCCCGATCTGGCCAACCAGATGCTCGACGACGCCGGATATCCGCGCGGCAGCGACGGCAAGCGCTTTACGCTGCGCATTTCCTACTCGCTGGCGGAAGGGCCGATGCAGAACGTATCGCGCCTGCTGAGGTCGCAGTTTTCGGCGGTCGGCGTGGATCTGGTCGATGAAGGCATGGAGACGTCCGCGTGGCGCGACAGGTCCTTCGTCCAGTGGGACTACGACATCACCATGGGCTCCTATGCAAGCGGACCCGACCCTGCGATCGGCGCTTCGGCGTTCTTCACCTGCGACCGCATCCAGCGCATCTCCGGCCACAACGCATCCGGCTATTGCGACGAGAAGGTCGACGCCTTGTTCGAAGCCGGAGGCCGCGAACTCGACGACCGGAAACGCATCGATTTCTATCGCCAGGCTGCGACCGCCATCACGGAAGCCGTGCCGCATTGGTGGTTCTGGGATCGCTACTACCCGATCGCCTTCCGGTCCAATCTCGAAGGGATAACCGAGGACATCACCGGCTACGGAACGCTCGATCGCGTCCGCTGGGTCGAATAGCGCGACGCACCGAAGACGCGCCCAGCAAAGAGGTCAGCGCAGTGTCAATCCATATCTACCTGCTCAAGCGGCTGCTCTACACGCTGCCGCTGCTCGCGGGAGCCATCACGGTCATCTTCATTCTCATCCATGCCGCACCCGGCGATCCGGTCGACTATCTGATCGGTGAAGCGGGTGCGGATCAGGAGATGATCGACCGGATGCGCTCGCAGATGGGTCTCGATCAACCGCTGGTGACCCGCTTGTGGCTTTACGGGCTGCAGGTCGCGAGCGGGAACCTGGGGTACTCGGCGGTCTCCGGCGCGCCGGTCCTGACGCTGATCCTCGAGCGTTTTCCCGCCACTCTTCTGCTCATGGCGACCCAGTACACGATGGCGGCCGTCGCAGGCATCGCGCTGGGCGTCCTTGCCGCGCGCAACCCCCGCTCTCGCACCGACAACGTCATCACGTTCCTCTCGCTGGCGAGCTTCGCGATACCCGTCTTCTGGCTCGGTCAGATGATGATCCTGGTGCTCGCCTATCATCTCAACTGGTTTCCCATTCAGGGCATGACCAATCTCAGGCGCGGCTACACCGGCTACGCCTACGCCATGGACGTCGCCTATCACCTGACCCTGCCCGCATTGACCCTCGCGCTTTCCAATCTCGGCCTCATCACCCGGCTGACGCGCAGCAGCATGATCCAGGTGCTGGGGCAGGATTACATCAAGGTGGCGACCGCGAAGGGGCTCAGCGAGCGCGCGGTGCTGCTGCGGCATGCGCTGCGCAACAGCCTTCTGCCGGTCATCACCGTGATCGGGGACTCGCTTCCGGGACTGATCGCCGGCGCGGTCATCGTCGAGACCGTATTCGGCTGGCCGGGCCTCGGCCGTCTCACGCTCGATGCCATCAACTCGCGCGACTACCCCCTGCTGATGGGAATGTTCCTGTTCATCAGCGTCTTCGTCATCCTCATCAACCTGATCGTGGACCTGCTCTATGCCGTCCTCGACCCGCGCATCCGCTACCAGTAGGAAACAGCATGTCGATCACGATCGCAGCGTCGCCGGCCACTTCGCGCGCCTGGATCAGGTTTCGCGCCAACACGGGGGCCATGGTCGGCCTTTTCATAACCACGATCATCGTGCTGACCGCGGTCTCGGCGTCCTACCTTCCGCTCTATGACCCGATGGAGATGGGCAGGGCTTTCCTGCCGCCCTCGGTCGTTCACTTCATGGGAACCGACAGCCTCGGCTCGGATATTTTCAGCAACATCATCCTGGGCGCCAGAACGTCGTTGATCGTCGGGCTGTGCGCGGTGCTCACGTCGACGCTCGTGGGCGTCGCCGTGGGCGCGGCGGCGGGATATTTCGGCGGCACGGTCGATACAGTCCTGATGCGCATCACCGAAATGTTCCAGATTCTGCCGCAGTTCTTCCTGGCGATCGTGATCGTCGCTCTGTTCGGCTCCAGCATCTGGAATGTGGTTTTCGTGATCGGCGCGCTCACATGGCCCGTCACGGCGCGCCTGCTGCGGGCAGAGTTCCTGACGCTCCGCAAGCGCGACTTCGTCGATGCCGCCCGCAGCCTCGGCATGTCGCACAGCGACATCATCTTTCGCGAGATGCTGCCCAACGCCCTGCCGCCGATCATCGTCAATTGTACGCTGCAGATTTCCAGCGCCATCCTGTTGCAGACCAGCCTTGCCTTTCTCGGACTTGGAGACCCCAACGCCATGAGCTGGGGGACCATGCTGCATACCGCGCAGGACTATTTCAGCCGCGCATGGTGGATGGCTGCTTTCCCCGGCATCGCCCTGTTCCTGACGACCCTGAGCCTCAACCTCGTCGGCGATGGCTTGAACGACGCGCTCAACCCGAAGGCCAACTGATCCTTGCTGGCCGGGTATCAAGGATCGCTTGGACGAAAGATATCAGGGCCGGCCTGATACGAGCGCCAGCAATGCGGCGGGATCGGGCGGCGTATCGTCCGACGTCCATGCGACGAACTGGTCCGGCCGGACGAGCACCAAACGCGCGCCATATTTCTCGCGCCCGCCGGCGGCCGTGTCGCTGACGATTGCCAGCGGCAGCCCCGCGCGCTCGGCCGCCGCGCGCATCCGCCCGACCGCCTCCTCGTCCGCATCGAACGCCAGAAGCGTGAATCCATTGCCGAGCGCCTCGTAGACATCGCGACCGTCCGAGAGAGGTTGCGGCGCGAGATGGTGCCCGGCGCGGGCCTCGAAGCGATGGCCGCCGGCAGCGCTGGGCATGGCGCCGGGTTCGCCGGCCACAACCGGTGAACCGCGATAGTTCGGCTCGAAAGAATCGACTTCGCCCGCCGCGCCCGAGCTCCGCGCCGCCCACTCAGCCTCGAAACCCGCGCGGTCGCGCAGCGGATCGTAAGCGGCAAGGAAGGCGCGATCGCTTTCGATCGCCTTGCCGATGAAATCGCGCGCGGTCGAGATGAAGACCGGTCGGCGCTCGGCGTCGTAGCTGTCAAGCAAATCCGCCCCACCCCAGCCGCCGAGGGTCGCGGCAAGCTTCCAGCCGAGATTGCACGCGTCTTCAAGCCCGGTGTTGATGCCGTAGCCGCCATAGGGCGGATGGCTGTGGGCGGCGTCGCCGGCAATGAAGACGCGGCCGCTGCGGTAGCTGTCGGCAACGGCGAACCTCAGATCCCAGAAGCCGACATGCTCGAACTCGACGTCGAATTCGGCGCCGACCGCCCGGTGGAGATAGGAGGTGAAGTCGAAATTGTCCTTCGTCGTTCCCGGCGGCACGGGGGCGTGGAAGAACCAGCTATTGCCGAGATCGACCCTGCCGAAGAACTGCCAGTAACCCTTCAGGTCCGGGTGCAGGACGTTGTAGAAGGACTTGCCGGGAAACCGCTTCAGAAGCTCGTGCAAGCCGGTGGAGCGGAAGACGAGCAGCACCATCAGCCGATCATGGTCCGACCGCGTCTGGGTGATGCCGGCAGCCTCGCGCATGACCGAGCGGCTGCCGTCGCAGCCGACGGCATAGTCGGCGCGGATGCGGATGCGTTCGCCATCCGTGCGCCTCAGCGCCGTCACCGTGACGCCGTCGCCGTCCTGCTCCAGGCCCTCGCCGGTGTAGCCATAGAGCAGCTCGACGGAATCCAGTTGCGCGGCCCGCGCGCGCAGCACTTCTTCGGTGGCATATTGCGGCAGGCGCTCATTGTCGGTGAAGTAATACGGGCGGACCAGTTCGCGTTGCAGCCAGTCGTAATGATAGTCGCCCAGCAGCGTGCCATATGCGGTCAGCCCGCCGATGCCATATTCCTTCGGCACGGTGCGCGCGGCGCGCAGCTCCTTTTCCGCGCCCCAGAAATGGAAATGCTCCATGGTGCGCTGGGTCAGGTTCTGCCCCTTCGGAACCGGCTGGGGCGTTGGATAGCGCTCGACCACCACGACGCGGACGCCGCGCTGGCCCAGCTCGATGGCCAGCCCCATGCCGACGGGGCCACCGCCGACGATGACCACCTGTGCCTGTTGTTCCTGCATGAAACTGCTCCCCAAACCCGTGGCGGGCGGTTTAAACCGCGCCCGCCTCCAGGTAGACATGCTTGGTTTCGAGGAAGTCGTTGAGACCTTCCACGCCGTGGAGCCTGCCGAGACCCGACTGGCGATAGCCCCCGGTCTCGCCCTCCGCGAACAGCCGGCCATGGCAGTTGAGCCAGACCGTGCCTGCACGGATCGCGCGCGATATCCGCGTCGCCCGGTTCAGGTCGCGCGTGAAGACACTTGCGGCGAGGCCGTAGCGTGTGGCGTTGGCCTTGGCGACAGCCTCCTGCTCGTCCTCGAACGTCTCGATGGAGACGATGGGGCCGAACAATTCTTCCTGAACCAGCGAAGACCTTATGTCGTCGATCCTGAAAAGCGTCGGCGTCAGGAACGAACCGGCGGCGAGCGCGCCACCCGGCGCACCGCCCTTGAGGATCAGTTCACCCTCGTCGGCGGCCTGCTCGATCAGCCCTGCCACGCGTGCCTGGCTGGGGCGATCGATTAGCGACCCCATCTGGCTCGCCGGGTCGGCACCCGGCCCCGTCTGGACTGCCTCGAATGCCGCCTTGATCCGTGCCGTGAATTCTTTCTCGAGCGGCTTGGCCACCAGAAAGCGCGTCGCCGCCACACAGATCTGGCCCGCCATCATCAGCGACGCACCGGTGAGTTCACGGACGGCCTGATCGAGATCGGCATCGTCGAAGATCACCGCCGGCGCCTTGCCGCCGAGTTCCAGCGACAGCCGCTTCAACGTCGGTGCGGCGCCCGCCATGATGCGCTTGCCTGTCGCGCTGGAGCCGGTAAACGAGATGACATCGACGTCATCGGAGGCAACCAGCGCCTCGCCCACCTCGATGCCGTTTTCATTGACCGAATTGACGACACCCTTCGGCAATGACGGGCATTCGTGGATGCAGCGCATGACGAGGGCGTGGATCAGCGGCGTCTGTGGCGCCGGCTTGATGACGACGGTACAGCCTGCCGCCAGCGCTGGTCCGAGCGAACGCACCAAAAGCGTGACCGGCGCGTTCCACGGCACGATGATCGCCGTCACGCCGGCAGCCTCGCGGTTCATCATCGAGAAATTGCCGGGCGCGGTCTCCAGCGTGCGGCCAAGCACGGTCCGCGCGAGGCCGGCGTAATAGCGCGTTTCGGAAATCGCGCCGATCATCTCGCCGACGGCTTCCCGCTTCAGCTTCCCATTCTCAGCGACGATCAGGTCGGCGAGTTCGTCCTTCGCCGCCTCCAGCCGGTCGGCAAGTTCGTAGAGCGCGGCGGCACGCTGGCGCGGCGAGGAGGACCAGCCCGTCCGGTCGAATGCCTCGCGGGCAACCGCGACGGCCTGGTCGGCAAGGCCCCCACTGCCCGGCCGGTAGGAGCCGAGAATGGAACCATTGGCGGGGTTGAGGCTGTCGGCGGCCGGTTCGCCACCGATCCACTCTGCGCCGATGTAGTTCAGTGCTTCAGGATATGTCAGGCTCATTGTCAACGCCTCACTGCTTCAGGCCGAGCAGCTTCGTGGCGTTGCCATTGTAGATCTTCGCCCGCACCTCCTCGGAAACGTCGAGGGAATCGAGGATTTTGATCGTCTCGCGGATGTACATCGGCCCGCCTTCTGGATCGAAGGGCGCGTCCGAGGCAAAAAGAATGCGATCCTCGCCGAAGAACTCCATGGCGTGCTCGATCGCCTTGCGGGAGCCGAAGGAGGCGGTGTCGGCGTAGAATTCCTTGAAATAGTCGAGATGCGGCCGCTTGAGCGCGGTGCGCACCGCAGCGAGGTCGCGGTCCGTCGTGCGCTTGCCCATCTGGTCCCAGCCCGGACCGACGCGCCCCTCGAAGAACGGCACCATGCCGCCTGCGTGGTGGGTCACGACCTTGAGGCCCGGATATTTGTCGAACAACCGCGAGAAGACCATGCGCGCCATGGCCACCGACGTCTCGTAGGGCCAGCCGAACGTCCACCAGATCTCGTATTCGGACCGCGCCTCGTTCTTGTAATCCGAGAAATTCTCGCCGCGGGCGGGATGCAGGAACACCGGCTTGCCGGTGCTGGCCATGAATTCGAAGAACGCCTCATACTGGGGCAGATCGACCGGATCGCCGGCAATGTTCGTGAAAATCTGCATGCCCACCGCGCCGAGGTCCTCGATGGCACGCCGGCATTCCTCGATCAACGCGTCGGGATTGTTCATCGGCGCCGTGCCGATGAAGCCGGGAAAGCGCTCCGGGTATTTCTGAACCAGTTCGGCCATCGCGTCGGACCCGATCTGCGACAGTTCGAGCGCCTTTTCGGCACCCGCCAGCTTCTCGAGGGGCGGCGATGCCAGCGACAGCACCTGCTGGTAGTCCCCGCCGAACATGTCCATCACCTCGAAGCGGCGGTCGAGTTCGGTCATCATCGGCACTGCGCCCGAGCGCATGGCGATGTCGGTCATCGCCCCGATATGGTCGATCAGCGCGTCGAAGAAAGGCTTCGGCCAGATGTGATTGAACGCGTCGATCTTTTTCATTGGGGTTCCTCCATGACTGCACCAGATGAGACGCCAAAATGCGCACCCCATCCAATGAAGTCAATGATAATCTCATAACTTGAGATTGCAGGATTACTCTTTGTGCCTGCTGCGGGACATTTCCTCGGTAATATCCGCTGCGACCTGCCGCACATTCCGACTGATTTCGTCGATGACCGTGCCGTCGACCAGATTTCCGGCTATCGTCGTGCAGACGCTGGCGACAGGGCTTTGCCCGGTGTCGAAAATGGGTGCTGCGATGCCCACGACACCGGGCGTCACCTCTCCGTACGCCACTGCGCAGCCGGCCTTCCGTACCCGGCGCAGGCTCTCCACAACGTCCTCAAGCGTGTCTCCAAGCCCGACCGAGCGAAACTCCGCCATGCTTGCCTCGACCAGCGGAACCATCCGCCGTTTGGGCAGGAAGGCGACGATGGAGCGCGCAATGGCGCCGCGCGCCAGCGGCATGGGCCGACCGCGCGGGTAGCTGGATATGGGGTTTTTGGTAGACGAGACCGAATCGACGCAAAGGATGCGGTTGCCGTACCAGCGAACCAGAAGCGCCGTGCAGGAATATTTCTTGGTGAGATTTTCGAGATGCATGTGCCCGATCTTGATGACCGGGTCCGACTGGCGCATCAGGTAGTCCATCTCGACGACCTTGGGTCCCAGCGTGAACCCCGCATTGGGCATCGAGACCAGCAGCCCCGCTTCTTTGAGCGTCTTGAGATACCTGTAGAGGGTGGGCCGACTATAGCCCAACTCCTCCATAAGTTCCTCGGGCGTCCATTCGAGCCGTTCCTCGGTAAAGACCTGCAGAACCGAGAGAACACGCTCGAGACTATTGCCCGCCTTTTCGCTCAAACCAAGGCCTCCTTGCCCCTTTGCTTTATCTGCCGGGCCTTGCGCACTTCCATGACGAACAACACCATGCCACCCAGCACTCCGATGATATCGGTATAGCCGGCACCATGGAATGCCTCCGCCGGGACCAGCGCCAACAATCCGAAGACGATGAAAAGCGCCCGCGAAAGACGCGACAACCGGGTGAAAAGGTAGCCGGCGAGACCCGCCGAAACCATCCACACGCCGACCACCGCCGTCACCAGCGCCTGCGCGATGCTCGCCGGTTCGCCGATCAGGATCAGCGTCGGGGAGAATACGAACAGGAACGGGATGATGAAGGCGGACCAGCCGAATTTCACCGAAGCCATCGCGGTCGCCATCGGCGGGGCCTTGGCGATGCTGGCTGCCGCAAAGGCGGCGATCGCGATCGGCGGCGTGATCATCGACATCATCCCGAAATAGAGGATGTAGAGATGGGCGGCGATCGGATTGAAGCCGACTTCCACCAGCGCCGGGGCGACGAGTGCGGCGAGCAGCACGTAGACGCCCAATGTCGGCAGGCCCATGCCGAGCACGATGCAAACCGCAGCCGACAGCACCAGCAGTACGAGCGGGTTGCCGCCGCCGAGTTGCACCAAAGCATAGGTCAGGTTGAAGGACAGACCGGTGACGTTGAGAACTCCGATGACGATACCGGAAGCGGCCGAGATCAGGATGATTTCGACGACCGACTTTCCCGTTTCCGGGAATGCGTCGAACAGCGCCCTCAACTTTGGCCGCACCGCCTCGTAGCCGAAGATCGCCGAGGTGATCACGACGCACAGGCAGGCGACCAGTGCTGCCCGCTCCGGCTGCCAGCCCAGCGTGAACAACGCATAGATCAGCACCACGAAGGCGAGGCCGAAATGCCAGCCGCTGAGCACGCTCCTGCGGTCGGGGATCTCCGACTTCGCCAGCGGCGCGATACCGAGACGGGCGGCATCGAGGTCGGTCTGGATGAAGAGCGCGGCATAATAAAGCAGCGACGGCACGAGCGCGGCCATCGCCACTTCCGCATAGGAAATCTGCAGGAATTCGGCCATCAGGAAGGCGGCCGCTCCCATCACCGGCGGCATCATCTGTCCTCCGGTCGAGGCCACGGCCTCGATCGCGCCCGCTTTGTGGGCGGGATAACCGTCGCGCTTGATCATCGGGATCGTGACCACGCCGGTGGCCACCACGTTGGCGACCGCCGAGCCGGAGACCGAGCCGAACAGGGCCGAGGCCACGACGGCGATCTTCATGGAGCCTCCACGAAAACGGCCCATGGCGAGAAGTGCGGCGTCGGTGAAGAATTTGGTGCCGCCGGTGGCCGCAAGCAGCGCGCCGAACAGGATGAAGGTCACGACGATCGTTGCCGCTACGACCATCGGAAGGCCGAGAATGCCGTTGCTGTCATAGGCCATGTAGCCGGCCAGCATCGTCCAGTCCTGCGCGCGTCCGGCAAATCGCCCGGGCAGATAGTTGCCGAACAGCCCGTAAAGCAGGAAGGCACCGATGATGAAGACCAGAGCCCAGCCCGTCGCACGACGCACGGCCTCGAGCAGCAGCACGATGATGATGGTACCGGGGATCCAGGCGCTTGCCGGCTTGGAAAAGATCAGGTTGACGACCTGCGGATAGCGCACGGCCATGTAGACCACGGCGCCGAATGAGAGAGCGGCGGCGAGGCAGTCATACCACGGCACCACGTGGCGCACCTCGCCACGCCGGGCCGGCAGCATCAGGAATGCGATCGGCATCGCCAGTGCCAGCATCATCGCCATATATTGCTGGGGATAGAAGGCTACCCCGGCCATGCGAGGCACGCCGACCGCCCACGCAATGGCAAGAAAGGTGAGGCAAAGCGCCAGAAACTCGATGAGCGGCCGCCCAACGGCAGCGGAAAGCCCGAAACCGGGCTTTCTTTCATATACCGACACCATGGACCTCTACTCGCTCAGGAGACCGGCTTCCCGGTAAAAGCGCAACGCACCGGGATGGAACTCGGAAACCCCCGTATCGCCAGCCATTTCGGCTGGGTCGAAAGCATTGAACGGCGGGAAGGTCTGCGTCATCAATTCCTTGCTCTCGTGAATGACCTTGGTGAGTTGGTAGACGACCTCGTCGTCGACGCCGGCATGGGTGAAGATCACCTGCGGGTAGGCGAAGAAGTTCGCCGTCTCCTCGACGCCCGGCGAATTGGGACCGGGCGACATCTGCGAGAAAAAGGCCACCGGCCAGAACTTGCGCGCCAGTTCCAGGTTCTCCGGCGTGTTCTCGATCGGCAGCGCGCGCAGCCCGCCGACCGAGGCGTCCGCCTCGCGAACCTTGCCGGCACCGTGAGCGAAGATGAAGCCGACCGCGTCGCCGGCGATGAAGGCATCAGCACCGGCCACCACGCTCGGCACCTGCACCGGCTGCATGTCGGCCCGCGTCATGCCGACGGTCGCATACATCGCGTCGAGCTGCGGCAGGATGGTGTTCTGGGCGGTATAGCCGTCCACCATCGGACGGCCGCGCAGATCCGCGATCGAACGGATGTCGGAATCGGCGCGCACGAAGATCGCCTCGACCAGCGGCATGACGAGGGCGACGATCCGCAGGTCGGGATTGACCGACCCCTCGAACCATTCCTTGCCCTCCAGCGCATAGTTGACTTCCTGGAGGTTGGCCGCGCCGAACTCGATGCCACCAGACGCGACATAGGGAATATACTGGTTCGGGCTCGTCGCAGGCTGAATGGTGGCGTTGAGACCGGCCTGGTTGGCGGCGTTGGCGACGGCTGTGCCGATGTTGTGGAAGATCGAGCCGGGATTGGACGTGGCGATACCGACAGTCTGGGCCGACGCCGCGCTGCTCAGCGCAAATCCTGCCGCGAGCATAACGGATGCAAATATGGCTTTCATGGATTCTCCTCCGGTAGAATGTTGCTGAATCGCCCGCTCCCTTGGCGACTAAAATCCCATAAAGAGAGATTATTGCATCAATATGCACTTGCAATTGCGGTCATTACAAGGGCAATTTCGTGCTGTCGTGCATGGAATTGCCGGCGCTGAAGACACGGCGCTTGTCCTGCGCTGCTTTGGGAGGCCAAACGGAGTGGCCGATCGCCGCAAAATTCCAGCAAAATGAGATTATGGAGGAGTTCTATCCGATGGTGAAGCAGGATGCCGGCGATCCCGGCGAATGGACGCGCGAAGGCCTGACCGGGGCCGAGACATTGCTTCTGGGGCTCAAGCGCGCCGGGATCGACTACATCTTCGCCAATGCCGGCACCGACTTCCCGCCGATCATCGAGGCGTTCGTCGCGCTCGACGCCGACAGCGTGCCGGAGCCGGTGACGGTCCCGCACGAAACGGCCGGCGTGGCCATGGCTCATGGTTATTACCTTATGACCGGCGCGCCGCAGGCGGTGATGGTCCACGTCAATGTCGGGCTCGCCAATTCGGCGATGGGCGTCATCAACGCGGCGAGCGACAACATCCCCCTGCTGATGATGTCGGGGCGGACACCGATCACGGAAAGCGGGCGGCTCGGTTCCCGGATGACGCCCATCCAGTACGGTCAGGAGATGTACGACCAGAGTTCGCTGGTCAGCGACGTCGCCAAGTTCAGCTATGAGATGCGTTATCCCGAGCAGGGCGACATGCTGGCCGTACGGGCGACCAGCCTCGCCATGAGCGAGCCGCGCGGACCGGTCTATGTCGCCCTGCCGCGTGAGCCGCTGATGGAGAAGGTGGCGGCGAAGGCGGCACGGCCGGCGGCGCATCAGGTGCCCGCATCCGCACCCCATCCCGATCCCGAGGCGACGGCGCTGGCTGCGGCATGGCTTGCCGCGGCCAAGAAGCCGCTGATCCTCTGCCAGCGCGGCGATCCCGAAGGCCGGCTTGCCGAAGCCTTGGCGGCGCTCGCAAGCACCCATGGCATTCCGGTCATAGAGCCCTTCCCGATCCGCAATCTGATGCCTTCGGACCATCCGATGTTCCTTGGACACGACGTCAAAGGTCCCCTCTCGGAGGCGGATGTCGTCCTCGTCGTCGACAGCGGAGTGCCGTGGATGGAGGCGGTGCATCGACCGGCTGACGGGACGAAGATCGTCCATATCGGTACCGATCCGAACTTCCAGCGCATGCCCGTCCGTGGCTATCAGGCGGACCTCGCGATCACGAGCGACCCGGCGGCCGGCATTGCATCGATCGCGCGTGCGATGGGCGAACCGGGTCCGGCCGTAGCGGAACGGCGCGCCGACGCCGGGCGCCGCAGCGCGCAAAGGCTCGCGGCGGCGGAAGAACTCGCCCAACAGGGGCGCACCGGCCCGATGAGCGCGGAGTGGCTCAGCAAGTGCATCTCCGACATCATGGACGAGCGCGCGGTGGTCTTCGGCGAGCTCGGTGTCGTGCCGGGCGCCATGCGGGTGAGCGGGGCCAACCGCGTCTTCATAAACCCCCATTCGGGTGGCTTGGGCTGGGCGATGCCCGCGGCGCTCGGCGCGCAACTCGCCGACCGCGAACGGCTCGTCATCGCCTGCATCGGCGATGGATCCTACATGTTCGCCAATCCCATCGCCTGCCACCAGATTGCCGAGGCACTGGATCTGCCCATCCTGACGATCGTCAAGAACAACGGCATATGGAACGCTGTGCGTCGCTCGGTGGTCAACAGCTACCCGGACGGCGCTGCGGCGAAGGCCAACGCGATGCCGCTCGTCTCGCTCGAGCCCGCGCCGGACTATTGCATGGTCGCCGCCGCCAGCCGCGCCCATGTGGAGCGGGTCGAGCATGGCGACGATCTGCCCGCGGCGCTCGAGCGGGCGCTGTCGGTGATACGCAACGAACGCCGGCAGGCTTTCCTGGAAGTGCGTGTGGCTTTGTCCGACAGCCACTGAACGAGCGCCATGACCATCGACCCCGCCCAGTTCCTGCTCGTTTTCATCTGTCTTGCGCTGGGCGGGGTTCTCAAGGGCGCGACCGGAGCCGGCGCGCCCATCCTGGCCGTTCCGGCGCTGGCCGCCGTCTTCGACGTCAAGCTGGCGGTCGTCATCATGATGATGCCGAACCTGCTGACGAACCTGTGGCAGGGCTGGCAACATCGCACGCACCGCCTCACCGGACATCTGGGCTGGATATTCGCAGCGGCAGGCGCGGCGGGGGCACTGGCGGGGACCTTCATGCTCGCCTGGCTGCCGCACGAGACGCTGTCGATCATCGTCGCGCTCGCCGTTCTCGGCTACGTGATGATACGCCTCTCCCGGCCGGGCTGGACCCTGAGCCGCCGGGCCGGCTCGCGTCTGGCGGCACCCGCGGGTCTCGTCGCCGGCATACTTCAGGGGTCATCGGGCATATCGGCGCCCGTCTCGATCACCTTCCTCAATGCCATGCGCCTCGAGCGACACGCATACATCTTCACCATCTCCACCTTCTTCGTGGCGATGACAGTGGTCCAGATTCCGGCGCTTGGTTATGTCGGCATATTGTCCCTGCCCCTGATAACCCTCAGCCTTGCAGCCGTCGTTCCCATCCTTGCCTTCATGCCCGTCGGCGCGGCGCTGGCACGGCGGCTTTCTCCCGCAGCATTCGACCGGGCCATCCTGCTGCTCCTCGTCGGACTGGCGCTGAAACTGGTCTACGAAGCGGTCCCGTTTGCCTCCGGTTAATGCGTCGAGACACTCCCGCGGCACCGGTTTCAAGGCTTGACACACGAATTTGGCAGCGCTGCCATATAAGCCTTGCCAGCCCCCAATCGATGGGTTACCGATTCAGGCAGCGCTGCCATTCCGGCTTGGCGGCGACCCGAAACTGTCTCTGGGAGGAGATCGCATGGGTTGTAACTGTCCGGGCTTGAATGCACGGCTGACGCGCCTTCGCGGACGCGATCGGTCGTGCTCGTGACGGGCGTTGGCCGCGCCATCGGGCAGGATTTCGCCGGTGCGGATCGGCAGGCGACTGTTACTGCACGCTGTAGCGACATAATTGAAAAGACTGCGGCAGTGTCGAGCGAAGGCGGGTGGGCCGTCATGGCGTTCAAGGCGCAGTCGCCTTCCAGGCGCTTCATCGACAACAGCTCGATCTTGGCCAACACGGCGCGGCCCAACTCCGCGCCCCGTGCCACCAATCACGACATCGCTGGCCTGCCGTTCACCGGGAAGGGATGAGACGCGGATTTCCTGCCTATTGGGCGGATTGAGGAGGAGACAACATGGCGTCAGTCGAGATCGACGACGTACGCAAGACATTCGGGACACACCCTGTCATCAAGGGCGTGAGCGTCGATATCGAGGACGGCGAATTCGTCATCCTGGTCGGTCCGTCGGGCTGTGGAAAGTCCACCCTTCTGCGGATGCTGGCCGGGCTGGAGCACATCAGCGGCGGCCAGATCCGCATCGGTGGCCGGGTCGTGAACGACCTTCCGCCGAAAGACCGCGACATCGCGATGGTGTTCCAGAACTACGCGCTCTATCCGCACATGACGGTCGCGGAAAACATGGCCTTCTCGCTGATGCTCAACGGCGCCTCGAAAGCCGAGATCGAGAAACAGGTAAAACCGGCGGCCGAAATCCTCGGCCTTTCGAACCTGCTGGAGCGATACCCGCGGCAGCTTTCCGGCGGTCAGCGCCAGCGCGTGGCGATGGGCCGCGCGATCGTCCGTGACCCGCAGGTCTTCCTGTTCGACGAGCCGCTGTCCAATCTGGACGCCAAGCTGCGCGTCTCGATGCGCACCGAGATCAAGAACCTGCACCAGCGCCTCACCACGACCACGGTCTACGTCACGCACGACCAGATCGAGGCGATGACCATGGCCGACAAGATCGTCGTCATGAATGACGGCCTCGTCGAACAGATCGGCGCGCCGCTCGACCTTTATGACGAGCCGGCAAACCTGTTCGTCGCTGGCTTCATCGGCTCACCTGCGATGAACATGCTCAACGGCAAGCTCGACGACGCCGACCCCTCCCGCTTTGTCACCGGCGACGGCATCGTTCTGCCTGCGCCCCCCGGCATCGCGTCGGCGCGCGGGCGCGAGCTCGTCTACGGCATCCGGCCGGAAGGCGTCACGCTCGGCGGTTCGACCGAGCTCAAGGTCCTGGTCATCGAGCCGACGGGCTCGGAGAGCCAGGTCGTCGCCGCGCTCGGCCAGACGCAGGTGACCTGTGTCTTCCGCGAGCGGGTGCTGTTGAAGCCCGGCGAGATTCTCAACGTGTCGATCGATCCGAAGGCGGCGCATCTGTTCGACGCCGTTACGGGCAAGCGGTTGACTGACTGATCGGCCGTAAGGGCCGTGCCGGTGAAGGCGCCGCAAGATGCCTGCCGGGTGGAGGAATGGCAAAGCGGGCCCCTGCCCGTTCTGCCTTGTTCAACGGAGGAGATGACATGTCGATCAATCGCAGACAGATACTTGCAGGCACTGCAGGCGTTGCCGCCACGGCGGCCTTCGGCAATCTCGCAATGCCCCGCCGGGCCTTCGCGCAGAATGGAGTGCCGACATTCACGCCGGAGGAAGGCGCGAGCCTGAGGCTCCTGCGCTGGGTTCCGTTCGTCAAGGCGGAGGAGGAAGCCTGGAACGCGAACACCCGCGCCTTCACCGAGGCGACGGGCGTCGAAGTCCGCATCGACCAGGAAAGCTGGGAGGACGTGCGCCCCAAGGCAGCCGTCGCGGCCAATATCGGTTCGGGACCGGACATGGTGATGGGCTGGTTCGACGACGCGCATCAATATCCCGACAAGCTGGCCGATCTCACCGACCTCGGCACCTCGCTGGGCGAGGCCCATGGCGGCTGGTATCCAGGCATCGAGGGCTATGCCAGGCGCGGTGACGCCTTCATCGCCCTGCCGCTCTGCGCGATCGGTAACGCCATCTGCTACCGCCAGAGCCATATGGAAGCGGCTGGCTTCACGGAGTTTCCGAACGACACCGACGGCTTCCTCGAACTCTGCAAGGCCATGCAGGCCAAGGGCACGCCCGCTGGCTTCCCGCACGGCAAGGCGGTCGGCGACGGCAACAACTACGCGCACTGGCTTTTGTGGAGCCATGGCGGAAAGATGGTCGACGAGCAGGGTGTTGTCGCTATCAACTCGCCTGAAACGCTCGCCGCGATCCAATACGCGCAGGAACTCTACAAGACCTTCATCCCCGGCACCGAAAGCTGGCAGGACATCAACAACAACCGTGCCTTCCTTGCCGGCCAGGTGTCGCTGATCGCCAACGGCGTTTCGGTCTACTATGCGGCGAGGAACGATCCGGCGATGCAGGAGATCGCCGACGACATGCGGACCAGCAACATGCCGATCGGCCCGGTCGGCGAGTCGGTCGAGTTGCACCAGACTTCGACTATTTCGGTCTTCAACCACTGCCGTTATCCGGAGGCGGCGAAGGCCTACCTCGCCTTCATGTACCAGTCGGACAACATGAATGCCTGGATCGAAGGCGCCAGCGCCTATTGCTGCCAGCCGCTGAAGGAATACGAGGCGAACCCCGTCTGGACATCGAACCCGATCCACGAGCCCTATTCGAAGGCATCGGCGAGCCTGCGGCCCAACGGCTATGCCGGCCCGCTCGGCTACGCCTCCGCCGGCGTCATGGCAGACTACGTGCTGGTCGACATGTTCGCCGAAGCCGTCACCGGACAGCGCTCGCCTGAAGAGGCGATCCAGAACGCGGAGCGTCGCGCCAACCGCTACTACCGCGTCTGACACGGGATGCCGCCTTCGGGCGGCATCCTCACCGCCGCGCGCCCTCCCCTTGGTGGGGCGCGTGGTACGGTCTTTCGAGAACCAGACTCTGAGGAAAAGGGCTCCGCATGAGCGTTGTACGAGCAGACGAGAAGGACACGCCGCGCGCCCGGACGTTCCTGGAGCGCCTGTCGCAGAGCCGCAACGGGCTCGGCATCCTGTTCATGCTGCCGGCGGCCGTCTTCCTGCTCTGCTTCCTGACCTATCCGCTCGGGCTCGGCATCTGGCTCGGCTTCACCGACACGCAGATCGGCCGGTCGGGCACCTTCATCGGGCTGGAGAACTACCAGTGGCTCTGGGACGATTCCGTCTTCTGGATGTCGGTGTTCAACACGCTGCTCTACACATCCGTCGCCTCGGTGCTGAAATTCGTGCTCGGCCTGTGGCTTGCACTCATCCTGAACGAGCACATGCCGTTCAAGAACCTGTTCCGGGCGATCATCCTCCTGCCCTGGGTGGTGCCGACCGTGCTGTCGGCGCTCGCCTTCTGGTGGATTTTCGATTCCCAGTTCTCGATCATCTCGTGGGTGCTGATGCAATGGGGCGTCATCGACCGGCCGATCAACTTCCTCGGTGATCCCAACAATGCCCGCGCTGCGGTCATCGCCGCCAATGTCTGGCGCGGCATCCCCTTCGTCGCGATCTCGCTGCTGGCCGGCCTGCAGACCATCCCGCAATCGCTCTACGAGGCGGCCGCGCTCGATGGCGCAACAGGCTGGCAGCGGTTCCGGCGCATCACGCTGCCGCTGCTGACGCCGATCATCGCCGTGGTGATGACCTTCTCGGTGCTGTTCACCTTCACAGATTTCCAGCTCATCTACGTGCTGACGCGCGGCGGGCCGGTGAATGCCACGCATCTGATGGCGACGCTCTCCTTCCAGCGCGCCATTCCCGGCGGCCAGCTTGGCGAGGGTGCGGCGATCGCTGTCGCGATGATCCCCTTCCTGCTCGCAGCGATCCTGTTTTCCTTCTTCGGATTGCAGAGACGCCGCTGGCAGCAGGGCGGGGCGGATTGAGGAGCATGCGATGAGCCAGCCACCCGCCACCACGCCCCCGCAGGACGACATCGTCGGCATGCAGCAGTTCAACACGCTGCCGCGCAGGATCGTCGTCATCTACCTGCCGCTCGCGATCTTCCTCTTCGTGCTGCTGTTTCCGTTCTACTGGATGGCGATCACGGCGGTGAAGCCGAACCACCAGCTCACCAACTACTCGACCTACAGCCCGTTCTGGGTGGTGCAGCCGACGCTCGACCACATCCGCTTCCTGCTGTTCGAGACCTCCTATCCGGGCTGGTTGTGGAATACGATGATCGTGTCCGTCTTCTCGACGATCATTTCTCTGGCGGCGTCCGTCCTGGCCGCCTACGCCATCGAGCGCATCCGGTTCACCGGCGCGCGGGTCACCGGGCTGATGATCTTCCTCGCCTATCTGGTGCCACCGTCGATCCTGTTCATCCCGCTCGCCTTCATGGTGTTCCAGTTCGGCATCTTCGATTCCCGACTGGCGCTGATCTTCAGCTATCCCACCTTCCTGATCCCGTTCTGCACCTGGCTCCTGATGGGCTATTTCCGCTCGATCCCGTTCGAGCTGGAGGAAAGCGCGCTGGTCGACGGCGCGACACGCTGGCAAATCCTGACCAAGATCATCCTGCCGCTGGCCGTTCCGGGGCTGATCTCGGCCGGCATCTTCGCCTTCACCCTGTCGTGGAACGAGTTCATCTACGCGCTGACCTTCATCTCCTCCTCGGAGAACAAGACCGTGCCGGTGGGCGTGCTGACGGAACTGGTGCGCGGCGACGTCTACGAATGGGGTGCGCTGATGTCCGGCGCGCTGATCGGCTCGCTGCCGGTCGTCATCCTCTATTCGTTCTTCGTCGACTACTACGTCTCGTCGATGACCGGCGCCGTGAAGGAGTAACGGGCGTTTCCGCTCCGGTGACCGCGTTAAAGCGCCTCGCTATCTTTCGGATTCGCCCGCCACCAGCGCCATTCGACGGGACTTTACCGGACCAGGCTCATTCCGTATGATGTTTAGATCGATCTAAACGAAATTTGGCACCAGTCGAGCCGGGCGAAGATGAAACGGATTACGCTTCTGGACGTCGCGCAACATGCCGGGGTTTCGCGCGCCACGGCGTCGCTCGTCGTGCGCGGAAGTTCGCTGGTCAGCACCGCCACGCGCGCCAGCGTCGAAGCCTCGATGGTCGAACTCGGCTATGTCTACAATCTCGGCGCGGCCCGGATGCGGGCGTCCCGCAGCCGCACCGCCGGCGTCATCATCCCCAATCTCACCAACCCGTTCTTCGCCGTGCTCCTGGCCGGCATCGAAAGCGTGCTGGAGACTGCGGGACTGGCGGTCATCCTCGCCAATTCAAACGAGAGCGCGCCCAAACAGGACGGCTTCGTCAACCGGATGCGCGAGCACGGCGTGGACGGGCTGATCGTCTGTCCCGCCGAGGGAACGGAGCAGCGCTTCGTCGAAGACGCCCACAGATGGGACATCCCGATGGTGCAGACGCTGCGCATGGTTCCCGGAACCTCGGGCGATTATGCCGGCATGGATCCCGAAGGCGGAATGCGCGAAGCGATTCAATGCCTCGCCGATTTCGGCCATCGGCGGATCGGCTACATAGCCGCCGACACGGTGCACTCCGCACACACCGAGCGTCTCGCCAGCTTCCATACAGCCATGACGGAGAACGGGCTCGAACCGCTCTTCGTCAGGGAACTCCAGTCGACCCATCACGCCGCCCGCATGGCAGCGCCCGACATCATGAACCGCCCAAAACGGCCCACTGCGCTGGTTTGCCACAACGACGTGCTCGGACTGGGCCTGCATCGCGGTCTCTCCGATCTCGGCGTGATGCCCGGCCGCGACGTTTCCCTGGTGGGCTTCGACAACGTCGCCGAGGCCGATCTGGTCAGGCCGGGCCTCGCTTCCGTCGCCACGGAACCCTTCAAGGTCGGGGAGACCGCAGCACGGCTTCTCCTGCGCCGGATCGAAGAGCCGGAAGCGGAGATCGCACGCACGGCCGTGCCCACTTATTTCGTTCAACGCGGCTCCTGCGGGCCACTGCGCTCGGCTGCGATGGCCGTTTCGGCTTGACCCGAGGCGCATAGTTGGATTTAGATCGATCTAAACGGCACCAGCGCGCGCAATAGGGAGGTTCGCCTTGGGCTATCAGTTCAAATTTGCGCCGGTCTTCAGCAATTTCGACCAATTGCTGACCGGCGCGCTGACCACCATCCAGCTTTCCTTCGGCGCGATGCTGCTGGGCACGATCGTCGCGGTCGCCTGCGCCATCGCCAAGACCGCGGGGCCGAAGCCGCTGCGCTTCCTCGTCGACTGCTATGTCGAGGCGATCCGCAACACGCCCTTTCTCATCCAGATCTTCTTCATCTTCTTCGCCCTGCCCTCGCTTGGCATCAGGTTGTCGCCCAATGTCGCCGCACTGACAGCGCTGACCGTCAATGTCGGCGCCTATGCCACCGAGATCATCCGCGCCGGCATCGAATCCATCAGCCGGGGGCAGGTCGAGGCGGGCACCGCACTCGGCCTCAAGCGCATGCAGGTCTTCCGCTACATCATCATGAAGCCGGCGCTGCGCACCATCTATCCGGCCCTGACCAGCCAGTTCATCTACCTGATGCTGACGTCGAGCGTGGTGTCGGTCATCTCCGCCACCGATTTGGCGGCCGCCGGCAACAACATCCAGTCGCAGACCTTCGCCGCCTTCGAGGTCTATCTCGTCATCACAGTCATGTATCTGATCCTGTCGCTGGGCTTCTCGGCCCTCTTCGCGGCGATCCAGCGATATGCCTTCAACTATCCGCTGGCGCGCTAGGAGGATGACATGATCAGGGCTTTCGGAATCAACGAATTCTGGTTCATCGTCATGGCGGTGCAATGGACCGTGGCCTTGTCGGCGGTCGCGTTCGCGGGCGGCGTCGTGGGCGGGCTGGCGGTCGCGCTTGCCAGGGTGTCTTCCATCCCGCCGCTGCGCTATGCGGCGCTCGGCTTCATCCGGCTGTTCCAGGGCACGCCGCTGCTGATGCAGCTCTTCCTCGTCTTCTTCGGGCTCAACATCTTCGGGCTGGGCATCAATCCGTGGCTGGCGGCCGCGATTGCGCTGACGCTGCATGCCAGCGCCTTCCTGGGCGAGATCTGGCGCGGCTGCATAGAGGCTGTGCCGAAAGGCCAGGCCGAAGCCTCCTGGGCGCTGGGATTGCGCTATTACGACCGCATGAAGTCCATCATCCTGCCGCAGGCCGCCCGCATCGCGGTCGCGCCGACGGTCGGCTTTCTCGTCCAGCTCATCAAGGGCACCTCGCTCGCCTCGATCATCGGCTTTGTGGAGCTGACGCGCGCGGGCCAGATCATCAACAACGCGACCTTCGACCCGTTCACGGTGTTCGGGCTGGTCGCCGCACTCTACTTCATCCTGTGCTGGCCGCTGTCGATCGTCGCGCGCCGCATGGAAAACCGCTTCGCCGTGGCGACACGGCGTTGAGACAGCCAACGGCTTCATAAGGCCGAACATTTCAAACAGGGAAGGAACCAGCACATGAACATCTTCGGAAAGATTGCCGGACTGGCGCTCGGCGCAGCGCTCGCGGCAGGCGTGGCGCTCTCGGGCGCGGCAGCGCAGACGGTCGAGGAGATCAAATCGCGCGGCACGATCAACATCGGCATGCTGGTCGATTTCCCGCCTTTCGGCATCATCAACGAGCAGGGCCAGCCGGACGGCTATGATGCCGACGTCGCGAAGCTTCTCGCCGAGGACATGGGCGTCGCGGTCAATATCGTGCCGGTCACCGGTCCGAACCGCATCCCCTATTTGCTCTCCGGCCAGGTCGATATCCTCGTCGCCTCGCTCGGCATCACGCCCGAGCGCGCCGAGCAGGTCGACTTCTCGGACGGCTATGCCGGCATCGAAATCTTCGTCTTCGGCGACGCGAACACCGAGGTGACCGAAGCCGCCGACCTCTCCGGCAAGAGCGTCGGCGTCGCCCGCGCCTCCACGCAGGACACCGCCATCACCGAGATCGCGCCGCAGGACGCCAACATCCAGCGCTTCGACGACGATGCCTCGGCCGTGCAGGCACTGCTGTCGGGTCAGGTGCCGCTGATGGGCGCGTCGAACGTGGTGATCGCGCAGATCAATTCGGTCGCGCCCGACCGGTTCGACACCAAGTTCTCGCTGCGCCGCCAGAGTCAGGGCATCGCCACGCGGCCCGGACAGACCGAGCTGATGGAGCACATCAACGCGTTCGTCGCGAAGGCGAAGGAGAGCGGCCAGCTCAACGAGCTGCACGAAAAGTGGGTCGGCGGTCCGCTGCCCGAGTTCCTCGTTTCCGAATAACGGATCGCAAGAAGGAGTGCGGGTATGTCCGTGACGAACACCAAGAGCGCAGACATGCCCGCCGTCAGGATGGAGGGTGTGGACAAGTGGTACAACACGTTCCACGCTCTCAAGAACATCGACCTCGAGGTCGCACGCGGCGAGAAGATCGTCGTGTGCGGCCCTTCGGGGTCGGGCAAGTCGACGCTGATCCGCTGCGTCAACCAGCTCGAGGCGGTCGGGAAGGGCAGGATCTTCGTCGACGGCATCGAACTGACCGCCGGCCCGAAGAACGTCGAGCAGGTGCGCCGCGACGTGGGCATGGTGTTTCAGCAGTTCAACCTGTTCCCGCACATGACGGTGCTGGAGAACTGCACGCTCGCGCCGATGAAGGTGCGTGGCGTCTCCAGGGCTGAAGCCGAGGAGACGGCCAGGAAGTTCCTCGCCCGGGTGCGCATCCCCGAGCAGGCCGAAAAATATCCGGCCCAGCTTTCCGGCGGCCAGCAGCAGCGCGTGGCGATCGCCCGCGCGCTGTGCATGAACCCCAAGATCATGCTGTTCGACGAGCCGACCTCCGCGCTCGATCCGGAGATGGTCAAGGAAGTGCTCGACACGATGATCGACCTCGCGACGGAAGGCATGACGATGATCGTCGTCACCCATGAGATGGGCTTTGCGCGCAAGGTCGCCGACCGCGTCATCTTCATGGATCAGGGCGAGATCGTCGAGATTGCCGGCCCGGAGGAATTCTTCTCCAATCCGAAGCACGAACGAACCCGCACGTTTCTCGGCCAGATCTCAACCGAATAGCGTGTGGGGATCAAATACGGTTGAAGAAGCCCTGAAGGCGATCCATCGCCTCGTCGAGGCGGGCTTCGGATTGCGAGCCGAAACATACGCGCAAATAGCCCTCCCCGCCCGGGCCATAGAACGAACCTGCCTCGACCGAGACGTTTGCCGTTTCCAGGATGCGCGCGGCTAGCTCGACCGAAGGCAGCCCCGTCGCCCTGACATCGGCAAATGCGTAAATCGTTCCTTCCGGCAGCGCACAGGTCACGCCGGGCATCTGGTTCAGGCGCTGGACGACTAGGTCGCGTTTTCGCCTGTCGGCGGCCACCAGATCCCGAAGCACGGTTCCAGGCCCGGTGACAGCGGCAAGCGCTCCATACTGGATGAAGGTGTTGACGTGGGTCACGTCGTTCATCGTGATCTTCGTCAATGCGGGGAGCAGCGAGGCGTCGGCCGCAATGTAGCCGAGCCGCCACCCGTCCATGGAAAACGACTTCGTAAAAGCGAACATGGAAATCGTTCGCTCCTTCATGCCCGGCAATGACGCGATGCTGACGTGACGGTGTCCGTCATAGACGATTTCCTCGTAGACCTCGTCGGACACCACCAGCAGGTCATGTTCAATCGCGAGATCCGCAAGCGCCTGAAGTTCATCGCGCCCATAGACGCGCCCGGTCGGATTGACCGGATTTACGAGCACGATCATCTTCGTTCGCGCGGTGATCCTGGGCCGGATCAGGTCGGCCGAGATCGAAAAACCGTTCTCGCTATCGAGCGGCGCTGTAACGACCTTCGCGCCGGCGAGTTCGATCTTCCCGACATGCTGCGGGTAGAACGGCTCAAGAAGAATGACCTCGTCACCCGGGTCCAGAAAGGCAAGAAACGCCGCGAAGGACGCATGCGTCAGACCGTTCGTGACCAGGATTTCCGAAGCGTCGACAGACACGTCGTTCGCTTTTCGAACCTTGTCCGCCAAAGCGGCGCGCAGCACAGGCAGTCCCTGCATGTCGCTGTAGTGGACCTCGCCGGCCAGCAGCGCATCGATGGTCGCCTGCTTGATATGATGCGGCGTATCCGCATAGGGGCGGCCAAGTTCCAGCCGGATGACATCATGACCAGCCGCGTGACGCAGCGCGGCCTTTTCGTACATCCCGAAACTTTTCACTGCCGTCTCGGTGACGCGGCGCGACGCGCGTATCATGCTTGACCCCCTTCATGCGTTGGTTCGCATCACACACCCATGCGCTTCCCCGTGACGAGAAACAGTAAGGCACCGCAAAACGACCGGCGGCGATGTCGACCGACTCCACCCTATGAGCATTTGATCAAACAATCAACCGCAGCAAGCCGCTCTCGTTCTCCGGCTCACGAAGACAACCGGCCTTGCTCAGTCGGCAGGGCAAAGCGTGCGCAGAAGTTCGCGCGTCGCATCGATATCGGCGACGATATGCGCGCGTAATGCATCAGCATCCCGCGCCCTGATCGCCAGGATCATGTCGCGGTGATGCTCGGTATACTCGGCCTTGTTTCCGCCATGGGTCTTGAGGTGCTTGCTGAGCATACGCAGATATGGCCCGAAGCGCAGCCAAAGTGCCTCGATCAATTGCAGCATCGTTTCGGATCCGGACGCGCCGTAGATCAGGAAATGGAACTCCTGGTTCTTCTGCAACATCGTCTCGATCTGCTCTTCGGCTCCTGCCGCCGCATGGTCGGCAAGATTGTGCTCGAGCGTGCGAAGCAATGGCGGGTCGATCTTGTCGATCGCGCGCGCCGCGGCGTGCCCCTCCACCACGCAGCGCGCATCGCACAGATCGTCGAGCATCGCGCGATTGACGAACGGAACGATCGAAGAACCCGACGGCGTCGTCTGAAGCGCCTTTTCCGCCGCCAGACGCCGCAACGCCTCACGCACCGGCATATGGCTCGTGCCAAACAGGTCCGCGAGATAGGAAATGGTCAGCGTTTGTCCGGGGTCGAACCGCCCGGCCATCAGGGCGTAGCTCAACCGCTGATAGACGACCTCCTGAATCGTCTGGCGCGGAGCCCGCGGCTCTATGCGAAGGCTGTCGAAGCCCTGAACATTCCCGATCTTCATACCAGACCTCTACCGCCCCTTTGCAAGCTGCGCCGACCCGCACCTTATTTTCTGATGCCTGTATCATCAATCCGATCACGCCGCCGGATATCAGGTTCCCTTTGCGCACCCGTCTTGCGGCGCACTCCGCATGGCCGCCAGCATCCTGACCTACCCCCTGATTGATCTTATCCGAGTTCTATGATCAAGTGATCGTAATGCATTCATTTGCATTTTTCGAGTGGGTGAACAGGTTGGAAAAGAGCGAGAAACGCTCTTCCGAAAAATTCTGCGGCAGCAGATTCCGATCGCTGCATAAGGGGGTTCAGACATGTCATTCAGACGTTCGATTGCTGCTGCGGCGTTGATCGCCACCTTTTCGGTGGCGTCCCATGCGTTCGCCGAAACCATGACCGTGGGCGCCTATCCGTCCAACCCGCCGTGGGAGTTCAAGACGGAAACCGGCGCTTTCGAGGGGTTTGAGGTCGATGTCGCGCGCGGGGTTGCCGAACGCCTGGGCATGGACGTCGAATTGCAAGACATGGGATTCCAGGCTTTGTTCGCGGCGACCAGTTCAGGGCGGATCGACTTTGCCGTCTCTTCGATCTCCATCACCAATGAACGCCTGCAAAATCAGTCTTTCACACAGCCCTACTACGACAGCGACGGCACGGTTGTCGGCCGGGAGGAATCCGATATCGACAGCCTCGACATGCTCGATGGCAAGGTCATCGGCGTCGTTGCGGGGACGACTGGCGAAGCATGGGCCAATGCGAACAGGGACGAACTGGGCATCGCCGAAATCCGCAGCTACAACGCCCAGCAGGACCTTCTTCTCGACGTGCGAAACGGTCGTGTTGATGGCGGCGCCGGAGAGATAGCGGGCTTCCAATACGCGATGACGCAGATGCCTGGTCTCAAGATCCTCGTGCGAATTCCGACCGGCGAGCGTTTCGCGATGATGACGCGCAAGGATCATCCTTTGCTGGAACGGGCGAACGACGCCGTCTCGGCCATGAAGGAAGACGGCACCATGGCGCAGATTCACGAGAAATGGTTCGGCGTCGCACCCGAGGCGGGCACCAGCACGGTGACGACGATGCCCGTTCCGCAGCCCGAGTAATCCTGGCTTACAGCGCCTGCCGGCCGTCTTCGGTCGTTCTCCTGCCTTGCGATCCTGCCGAATGGAACTCGTCGATACATTCTTCAACTGGGACGTCCTCGTCCGCGCCTTCCCCATGCTTTTGCGCGGGGTCTGGAACACGATCCTGCTCGGCAGCGCCAGCATCGTCTTTGGCGGCGTCGCCGGCATTCTCATCTGTCTGGCGCGCCTTTATGCGCCCAGACCCGTCAGACTGCTGGCGATCGTCTATATCGACGTGCTGCGCGCGATGCCGATCCTCGTCCTTCTGATCCTCATCTACTATGCCCTCCCTTTCGTAGGCATCCGGTTCTCGTCCTTCACCTCGGCCACGCTGGCGCTCTCGATGGTGCTCGCGGCCTTCACGGCCGAGGTTTGCAGGGCGGGCATCGAAAGCATCCCCAAAGGCCAGTTCGAGGCGTCGGCGGCGCTGGGCCTGCCGTTCTGGAGCGCGATGCGAAAGGTGATCCTTCCCCAAGCTCTGCAGGTCGTCATTCCGCCACTGACCAGCAATTGCGTGTCGATCTACAAGGATACCGCCCTCGCCTCGGTCGTTGCCATGCCCGATCTCCTAAAGCAGGCGACCGACGCCCAGGCCCTGATGGCAAATCCCACGCCTTTGATCGGTGCCGCCCTGATCTACCTCGCTTTCCTCTGGCCGCTCGTGCGGCTGGTCAACCATCTCGAAGAACGCGGCAAGGCCGCCATGATCACGCGCTAGGACGCACCAGCAGGCATGACCCGATCAGACGTACAAACCGGCTATTTTCTTTATCATTCGATCGGTCAGTACCCCGGCAAGTCGGAGGATATGGCGCGGGCTTTTTCGGCGTTCAGCGAGAGCTGGGGGCGTTTTGACGACGGGCAATGGCCGGCCGCCCTTGCCTCACGCCAAGCCTTCATCGACCGTTGGACGCAACTGGTAAACGCTCCGGCCGGCACGCTGACTGCGGCCGAAAATGTAACGACCGCCCTCTACAGCCTGATCCGGTCGCTGCCGAAGCGGCATCTGGCGGGACGCAAGCTGCTAGTCGGCGCCGATTGTTTCCCCAGCCTGCATTTCCTGCTGGCGGGACTGGCCGAGCGTCACGATTTCGAACTTTGCACCGTGCCGGTCCGGCAGGGTGAACATTGGGTGCGTGACGAGGATTTCGTCGACCACTGGGGCCAGGATGTCGGCGTCGCGCTGCTCACATGGGTAACATCGACGACGTCGCATCGATGCGACCACGAGGCCCTACTTGCGCATGGCCGCTCGCGCGACACGCTCGTCGGCATCGACATCACGCAGGGCGCCGGCCTCTTTCCGTTCGACGTTCAGAACCCGCAGGTCGACTTCACGGTCTCGACCTCGCTCAAATGGCTCTGCGGCACTCCCGGAGCGGGCATTCTGCACGTCGACCAAGCCTTGCTCGAGACATGCAGTCCCGAACTTCGCGGCTGGTTCAGCCAGGAAAATCCCTTCTCATGGGATCTCGACGGTTTCTCCTACGCCCCTGACGCACGGCGTTTCGACCACGGCACGCCGTCGGTGGTTGCGTGCGTCGGATCTCTTGCAGCCCTGGAATGGCATGCGGCGCAGGACGCAACGGAACTGCTTGCCCACAATCGCGATCTGGCAGATCGCATCATCGCGCAGGCCGATATGCTGGGGCTCGAACTGGTGAGCCCGCGCGAGGAGAGCCAGCGCGGCGGAAGCGTCATGGTGCGGCTTCCCGAAACGCTCGACCCGACGATCCTGATCGACACGCTGAGAAACCAGCAGCTCTATGCCGACTGCCGGGGCCGTACGCTGCGCCTGTCTCCCGGCGTCGTCACTGGCCAGGAGTGCGTCGCGCGTCTTTTCGAGACCCTGGGAGCCGAGCTGAAGAAAGCCCGATAAGGGAAATACAAACGGGAACATCAAACTCGAAGAGGACAAAATGAGCTCATCCAAAATGCTTTCCGATCTGGCGCAGATGTTGCTGTCCGGACAGATAGAGGTCGTCGACCTGTCCGCGCCGCTGGGGCCGGACACGCCGCTGTTGAAGCTGCCGCCGGAGTTCGCCGTCGACACGCCGAAGATCGAGATCCACAAAATCTCGGCCTATGACGACAAGGGCCCGTTCTGGGCGTGGAACTGGCTGAAGCTGGGCGAGCATTCCGGCACGCATTTCGATGCGCCGCAGCACTGGATTACCGGCAAGGATCACGCGGATGGCGGCACCGACACCATCCCCGTCAGCAACTTCGTCGCCCCGGTCAACGTGATCGACTGCTCGAAGGAAGCGGCGGGCGACCCCGACTTCCTTCTGACGGCCGATGCCGTCAGGGCATGGGAAGGCGAGCACGGCGCCATCGGCAAGGGCGAATGGGTGGTCATGCGCACGGATTGGGACCGCCGCAACCATTCGCAAGACGAGTTCCTCAATGCGGACGAGGCCGGGCCGCACTCGCCGGGACCGACCGTTGATTGCATCGAATACATCCTCGAGCGCGGTGCGATCGGCTGGGGCACCCAGTGCATCGGCACCGACGCGGGCGCGGCAGGCGGCATGGAGCCTCCGTTCCCGGCTCACAACCTGATGCACAAGGCCAATCGGTACGGCCTTGCGAGCCTTTGCAATCTCGACAGATTGCCCGCCAAAGGCGCCATCCTGATCGTGGCACCGCTCAAGATCGTCGACGGCACGGGAAGTCCCGTTCGCGCTCTGGCGCTGACGCCCGCGTAACGAAACCCGGCCAGGGGCAGTCAGACCTCGCCCGCCGGAGTACCGGCGGGCTCACCGCGTGATCGACGGCGGCTGTAAAATCTGATCGAACAGGCCCCACGGAACACGGCGCGGAGCTTGTTCGCGCTCAGCCATGCGGCAGGCTGAAATCGGCGGCCTGTCGCAGATGCTGGCGCAGCAGAGCTTCCGCCCAATCGATGTCGCCTGTTTCAACCGCGTCAAGGATCGCAAGATGCTCGCGGCAGGATTGCTCAATACGGTCGGCGGGCAGTTCCTTGAAGGCGGCGGACTCCTGCATCCGGCGCAGATTGTTCTGCTGACGGACAGCCTCCGTCAAAAACCGGTTTCCCGAGCAGGCGGCGAGGTTCTCGTGGAAGGCGGCATTGACGCGAAACCACTCGTCGCCGGCCGTGTTCGCCCCCCGATCGCTCAAAATGCGCTCATGCGCCCGCCGCACCGGCAGAAGCTGCTTTTCGTCGGCATGGAAGCGGGCCGATTTGAGCGCCGCACACTCGATCGCGATGCGGAACTCGTAGCTTTCGCGATAGGCGTCTTCGCCCTCGAGCGAATCGACGAAGCGCCAGCCATGGCCCGGCAGGCGCTGCACAAGCCCTTCCGCAGCGAAGCGCAGCAGGAGCTTGCGAACCAGTCCGCGCGATATGCCGTAGCGCGGCATCAACTCGGCCTCCGACACCTCCTGCGGCAGAACACCTTGCGCACGCTCGCGCATCATCGTGCGATAGAGTTCCTCGACGGGCGAGTTCGGGAGCAGGACGTGCGGATCGATATCGGCCACGTCCACCGCGACCTGCAGGCCACGCGTCGCCATTGGCGCCAGAATGCCTTGCTCGGTCAGAAGATCGAGCGCGGCACTGATCGGAGAGCGCGAGACGCCGAAGGCGCGCGCCAGTTCCGGCGCGGAAACCCGCGCGCCGATGCTTGCCGCCTGATCGATCAGGCGCTCCAGAATCCTGCGCGCGAGATCGATCTGCAATGCGCTCGCGCCCTCGGTTCGTCCGGTCTCCGGGTCCAATCGTGCGTCCATAGGCCTCCCCATCGCTGACGCATTATAACCCAGGGCGAAGTAACTGCATAAGCCCTGTTTATCGAAAATTTATGCTTTTCATTCCAGCAAAATGCATTATCGTGCCTCGATAAGATCGACTTCGGGGTCCTCGTTTCATGACTGTCCAGCCATTTCCGCTCGTTGAAGTCAGTGGCGCGCCACGTCAAAGGGGGCAGTCCTATGGCGAGCAGGCCAAGGCGCGTATCGCGGGCTCCGTCGATCTCTACGCTGGAAATCTCGATCGCCTGGGCTATGGAAAAGCTGATATCGATCGCTTTACCGCGACCTTCGCGCCGACGCTGAAGGCATGGGCGCCGGACCTCGTCGACGAGATGGAGGGCATAGCCGAGGGCGCGGGACTCGACTTTTCGTCGATCATGCTGGTCAACGCGCGGACGGAAGTCCTGCAACTCGCCCGTCGTGAAAAGGGCATTGCCGACGACGAGCCTGACGGGTGCACCGGCGCTGTCGTGATGCCCGAGGAAACGCGCGACGGCGAACTGATTCACGGACAGAACTGGGACTGGAAGGCGGAATGCGCCGAGACGTCCATCGTGCTGCGCATCTTGCGTGACGAGGGCCCGGACGTGTTGACCTTCACCGAGGCCGGCGGGCTTGCGCGCAGCGGGTTCAATTCCGCCGGGATCGGCATTACAGCCAATTATCTGGAATCGGATCGCGACTACCGCGAGCTTGGCATCCCGCTGCCCTTCATCCGGCGCAAGGCGCTGGAGGCGAAGCACTTCGCCCTGGCGCTGCGCGTGGTTGCGGTGACGCCGAAGTCCGGCTCGAACAACATGATGCTCAGCACGGCCGAAGGCTATGCGGTCGATCTCGAATGCGCGCCGGACGAGGCGTTCGCCCTGCACCCGCACAATGGAATGATCGTGCACGCCAATCACTGGCAGAGCGCGGTCGCGCTGTCGAAGCTCAGGGAAACCGGCCTCGGCGAGGTTCCCGACAGCCTCTATCGCGACGCGCGGGTGCGTAAGATTCTGGAGGCGCGCCGCGGCGATGTAACCACGGACGACCTCAAGGCGTCGCTGTTCGACGATTTCGCGACGCCGTTCTGCGTCTGCCGTCCGCCGCTGCGCAAGGAAGGCGGCAATCTCTCGGCCACCGTCGCCATGATCGTCATGAACACCGCGCAGGGCGTGATGGAGATTGCGCCGTTGCCAGCTGTCAACCGAACTTTCACGCGCTACGACCTCGTCATGGACAGGACTGCCGCCGACAAGGCGGCCTGAGCGGAACCGCCGGGACCTCGGGAGAGAAGAGCAGAATGGGACGCTTCCTGATCACCCGAACGCTCAGTGCGATACCCACGCTGATCATCGTCTCGCTGACGGTTTTCGCCCTCATGCGCATGATCCCCGGCGACCCCGCAACGCTCATGCTGGGCGATCTGGCGCAGCCCGGACAGGTCGAGGCGTTGAAGCAGCGCATGGGGCTCGATCAGCCCGTCGTGCTGCAGTACTTCTACTGGATCGGAAATGTGCTGACCGGCGATTTCGGAATGTCGATTTCAAGCCGGCAGCCGGTCCTGCCTCTCATCTGGGACCGTTTCCTCGTCTCCGCCAACATCGTGCTTCTTGCGGTATTTTTTGCCACGCTGATTGCCGTGCCGGCAGGAATGCTTGCGGCCTGGCGGCAGGACAAGCTGACCGACGTCTCCGTTGTCTTTGTCGCGACAGCGCTTCTGTCGATTCCGAGTTTCTGGCTCGGCCTCATGCTGCTTCTCACATTCGGACTTTGGCTGGGCTGGCTGCCCATCGTCGGCTACGTTCCCTTCGGTCGGGATTTTGGACAGGCGGCGATCTACATCGTGCTGCCGGTCGTGACGCTTGTCCTGGTCGAAATCGGATCCATCACACGCATGGCGCGCGCCAGCACGATCGAGGTGTCGCGACTCGAATATATTACGCATGCGCGGGCCAAAGGGCTGTCAGAGCCAGCAATCATGTGGCGGCACGCCTTCAAGAATGCATTTGCGCCGACATGGACGCTGATCGGCCTGATCCTAGGCAGCCTGCTGGCGAACATCGCGATCATTGAGACCGTCTTCACCATTCCCGGCCTCGGCCGCCTGATGGTGGACGCCATTTACGCGCGTGACTATCCGGTGGTGCAAGGCTGCATGCTCTATGTCGCCTTCATGTATGTGCTGGTCAATCTCGTCGTGGACCTCGTCTACCCGCTTCTCGATCCGAGGGTGAAGGCATGATCGCGCGCGCACTGGGACTGCCCCGGCTCAGGTTCAACGCCATCTTCGGCGGCATCGTCGTGTTTCTGGTGATCGCCGTGGCCGTGTTCGGCCCATGGCTGGCGCCTCACGATCCCATGCGGCTCAACCTCGTGGCGCGCATGGCGCCGCTCGGTGGCGACTACTGGCTGGGCACCGACGAATTTGGCCGTGACGTGCTCAGCAGGCTCATGATGGGCGCGCGGACCAGCGCCTGGATCGCTTTCTCGACCGTGCTGTTCGCGCTCGTCACCGGCACCATCTTCGGCGTCCTGTCCGGGTTCCTGCGAGGCTGGGCCGACCGCGTTATCATGATGTTCAACGATGCATTCCTGGCCTTTCCGGGACTGCTGCTCGCGCTCGGGTTCATGGCGGTGTTCGGCGCGAGCCGGAACGGCATCATCATTGCTCTCGGGCTGGCCTACATGCCCGTCGTGGTCCGGGTCGTGCGTTCCACCGTCATGTCGATCCGCGAGCGCGAATTCGTCGAGGCGTCACGTGTCACCGGAAACAGTGAAATCGTGACGATGATCCGTCATGTGCTGCCGAACTGCGTTGCGCCGGTGACGGTTCTCGCCACGACGATGTTCGGCTGGATCATCCTGTCGGAAAGCGCGCTGTCGTTCCTCGGCCTGGGCGTGCCGCCACCCGCGCCGAGCTGGGGCAACATGCTCTCCACCGCGCGCCCCTACATCAACCAGGCACCGCACCTCATCATCCTGCCAGGCCTGTGCATCTCGATCACGTTGCTTGGCGTCAACATGCTGGGTGACGCGGTGCGCGACTGGCTCGATCCGAAAATGCAAGGTTAGGCCGCATGCTGGCAGAGGCAGATCACAAACCCATGCTCAGCGTTCAGGATCTTTCGATCACAGTCGGTCCCAGCGGTCGCCGCATCGTCGATCGGCTCTCGTTCGACCTGTCGGCGGGCGATATGCTGGCGCTGGTCGGCGAGTCCGGCTCCGGCAAGACCATGGCGGCGCGGTCCATCCTGAGCCTGCTTCCCCCGCCGCTGCAAACGACGCCGGAGAGCGCAATCCTTTTCGACGGCCGCGACCTGACCAGGCTTCCGCCCCCCGATCTGCGAAGAACCCGTGGAGCCGAGATCGGCATGGTGTTTCAGGAACCCATGGTCTCGCTGAACCCGTCGATGACGATCGGCGAGCAGATGGCCGAGGGCTTGCGGCTGCATCGCCGCATGGGGGCCGACGAAATCCGGTCACGCTCGCTGGCGATGCTGGATCGTATCCAGATCAAGAACCCCGAACGTTGCCTGGCAGCCTATCCGCACGAATTCTCCGGGGGCATGCGCCAGCGCATCATGCTGGCATCGGTGATGCTTCTCGAGCCGCGCCTGCTGATCGCCGACGAGCCGACGACCGCACTCGACACGCTGGTCCAGCGCGACGTTCTCGATCTCATGGTCGAACTGACGCGGGAAAAGGGGACGGCGGTTCTTCTGATCAGTCACGATCTCGGCATGGTGTCTCATTATGTGCGCGACGTCGTCGTGATGCGTGAGGGCGAAGCGGTCGAGCAAGGCAGGAGCTTGCAGGTTCTGCAAGCTCCGCAGCATGCCTATACGAAGAAGCTCGTCGACGCGCTGCCGCGGCGCAGCGCGGGCGGTTTGCGCAACATCTCCCTGGTCGAACCGCTGGTCGAGCTGCGGGATGTCGTTATCGACTATCCCGGCAGGGCACGTCTGTTCGGCACCACCGACACCATGCGCGCGGTGCATGGGGTCGATCTCACCGTTGGACGAGGCGAGACGCTTGCGCTTGTGGGTGCTTCGGGCTCCGGCAAGACCACGATCGGCCGTGCCATCGTCGGGCTGGTCGAACCGACGTCGGGAACCATCGCGTTTCGCGGCGAGCCGATCGTGGGCGGTCGTGGGGACACGGCACGCGCACAGCGCCGCGACATGCAGATCGTCTTTCAGGACCCTTACTCATCGCTCGATCCGCGCCAGCGCATCGAATCGATCGTCGAGGAGCCGCTGAAGCTCGACCGCGAAATCAGCCGGAGAGAGCGCAAGGATCGCGTGCGCGAGGTGTTCGACGAAGTTGGGCTGTCGCAGGATTTCCTGCCGCGACTGCCCCACCAGCTCTCGGGCGGCCAGCGCCAGCGCGTGGCAATCGCACGCGCCATCGTGCGCCGTCCGGCCTTCGTCGTCGCCGACGAACCGGTCTCCGCGCTCGACATGACGGTGCAGAAGCAGATCCTGCTGCTGATCCGCACTCTGCAGGAACGCTACGGGTTCGCGTGCCTGTTCGTCTCGCACGATCTTGGAGCGGTCGAGCAGGTGGCCGATCGCGTGGCCGTCATGGAGAATGGACGCATCGTCGAGGTCGGCGCACGTGATGACGTGTTCGACCGGCCGCAGCACCCCTATACACGCCGGTTGCTCGATGCCGCGATGCTGCTCGACCGCCGCTTCGGCGGCGAGGGTGTCGCGCAAAAGGTAATCGCATCATGAGCCGCCCGAAGATCGCAGAGGGACGCGAGAAGGGGCGGCTCGGCTACTACGATTTCGGCGCGACGCCGTACTTCGCCTCGCGCTACGACCAGCGCTTCTCCTACTGCCTCTACGTCCCAGACGACTACGATCAGGACGGCGACGAGCAACTCGACCTTGCGGTGATCGTCCACGGCACCGCACGCTGGGCGGAACAATACCGTTCGCGGCTTGCCGGCTTCGCCAGAGAGCACCGCGTGATCGTGCTGGCGCCGCTGTTTCCGGCGGGCATGACGAGCCCCGGCGAATTGTCGAGCTACAAGCTCCTGCGGTCTGGCGGCATTGCCTACGACCTCGTCGCTCTGGACATGGTCGCGGAGGTCTCGGAACGCTATCGGTTGCGCTCGTCGCGGTTTCTCCTGCACGGCTTTTCGGGCGGCGGGCATTTCACGCACCGCTTTTTGTACCTGCACCCAGAGCGCCTTCTCGGCGCTTCCATAGGCGCACCCGGCATCGTGACGGTGCTGGACCATGCGCACGATTTCTGGGTCGGCATACGAAATTTCGAAGCGGTCTTCGGCAAGGCGCTCGATCTTGAGGCCCTCGCCCATGTGCCGGTCCACATGGTTATCGGTCAGAACGACACCGAAACGTGGGAGATCAGGCTGACGCCGCAGGATGACTGGTGGGTAGATGGCGCGGAGACGCTTGCAGAGGCCAATCGTATCGAGCGAATGGCTGCGCTGCGCACCAGCCTCGAGGCCCACGGCGTGCAGGTGGAGCAGGATATCGTTCCGGGATTTGCGCATGACGGTATGGCCATGATGGGCCATGTCGAGGCATGGTTCGCCAAAGTGCTCGCCGCTTCGCGGGCGATGGAGAACGATGCATGACGGTGTTTGGTCGGGTCGCGGAACTCTGGCGCTATCCCGTCAGTTCCATGGGCGGGGAGAAGCTCGAGACTGCCGAGCTGGGCAAAGGCGGTATCTTCGGCGATCGTGTCTGGGGGCTTGTCGATATGCGCGACGGCGAGGTCGCCGCCCCGGAGAAAAGACGCCACTGGCGGCCGGTGCCGAACATCCTCTCTCGGCTCGGTGAACAGGGGCCGGAGATTGGAACAGGCGGAGACGGCTGGATCGGTGCAGGGACGCCGCAGGCGGATGCGCTTGCCTCCGCGTTTCTCGATCTGCCCGTAGCGCTGAAGCCGCACACGCCCTACGAGACGGAACAGGAATCCCACGTTGCTCCGCGTTACGGACGGGCGGATCTCCACATCCTGACTTCCGCCTCAATGGAACGGCTTGGCGAACTCCTCGGCGACCCCTCGGAAATAGACAGCCGTCGCTTTCGGCCCAACATCGTGATCGAGACGGCTGCAGGCTTCACCGGCTTTGCGGAACAGGAACTGGTCGGATCGAAGCTTGCGATCGGCGACGTGATGATCGCCATCGCGGAGCCCTGCTCACGCTGCTCCTTCACTGCGCTGGCCCAGGGCGAACTCGCCTTTGAGCCTGCCGTTCTGCACAAGATCGCCCAGCACGGCGACGGCGGGTTCGGCGTGTTGTGCGCCGTAGAGACCGGCGGTGTCGTCCGCCTCGGTGATGACGTCAGGATCGTGCAGGGGTAACCTGCCGCCACGCTTCGACGCTTGGCGGGCCGGCGCAGACCGAGACCGCAACTTCGTCGCCGATTTCGTAGAGAATCGCGCCGATCGTCATCGCCGTCGTCGCTGACGAGGCCGGGTCGCGCGCGATCGAGACCTCACCGCCTGCACGACATGCCGACAGCGCGATCTTCACCGCATCGGGGGTCACGCGCAGATCTCCGCCCAGGTCCGACCGAAGGCTTTCGAGCCGCTTGCGCGAGTTGTCGCTGAACAAAGGGCTGACCGTGTCCGGGCGCGCTTCCCTGCTTTCGAGAGGATGGTTGGTATGAAGCGAGCGGCCATTTTCGACAGTCAATTGGGTTGCACCGGCGGCGCAGCATTCAAGTGTCGCGATGCCGTCGCGATCGCCAAGCTGGTAGTTCTGCCCGGATGCATGCGGCACCGACCGCAGAAAGGAGACCGCTTCCGAAGCATCGGAGCAGCCCAGCGCGCCGCGCATCACGAAGGCGACGGGCAGGCCCGTCCGGCTGGTTCTCAATTGGGACAGCGTGTTGACGCAGATGCCGAGCCCGCCTGTCGACACGCCCATCAATCCGATCATGCCGGCGGACGTGAACACGAGCGTCTCATTGCCGTCCCGGTCGGGGAACCGAAGCAAGGCTTGTGCGCCGTCATGCCAGCCCGACAGATCCATGGTCTGGGCGACCATCGTCGGCTGGTCCGGGGTCGGTGCGATTGCGAGGCTCGAGCAGTGGCCGTCTCGTGGCTCTTCGCCGAACCACCATTCCTCGTCCATGAGTTGCATCGCGTAGGCTGTGTCTTCGCCGATGGCAGCCCCCTGCGCGATGCCGGAAACCTCTTCGGCAAGCGCCGGCGTGAAGCGCTCGATCGCATCGCGAAAATTGGTGGCTGCGAGAAAGCGCGGCAGGAAGGTATCGGCGGGGATGCCGTATGCATCGCCGATCGCGTTGCGCCACCGGCCGACCTTGTCTGCGATCGTGGTGCGCAAGGTTTCGCCATGAGCCCTACCGCGGGCGCGTGGCGACCCGACACAATCGACTATGGGAAGAAGCTCCGTCCGCATCGCATGCCCTCTGTCACGGAGTGAAGGGCGGGGGTCTCCCCGCCCTTCATTGATTGCAACTCTTCTGCGCGAGTGGCTACTGCTGTTTCCAGACGCCCCATGCACGGGGTTTGTCGCCGGCCCACACGTCGTAACCTTCGACACCCTTCGCGACAGCGTCGGTCACAGGCTCGTAATAAAGGCCGAGGATCGGCACATCCTGCACCATCAGCGCATGGATCTGCTTGAAGAGCGCTTTGCGTTCCTCGAAGTCGGTGGTCTGGGTCGTCTTCAGAAGGAGGGCACGGGCTTCGTCATTCTGCCACTGGCGGGTCGGTGTGGTGGATTTGTCGCCGATCAGGATGCCGTAGAGCTGCGACGGATCGAGACGCGCCGAATAGCCGAAGGACTGAATCTGGAATTTGCCGGCGAGATAATTGTCGAGCTGCGCGGCCCAGTCGAGCGTTTCGAGTTCCGCATTGATGCCGGCCGCCTGCAGCATCGCCTGGACCACGACCGAGTTCTCGTACATGCCCTGGTAGCGCGAATTGGTCTGGATTTTGATCGCTTCGCCGTTGTAGCCGGCTTCCGCCATCAGCGCCTGCGCCTTTGCCGGATCATATTCGGGCCATGCGAGAAAGTCGTCGTCGAAGAAGGCGCTGGCCTGCGCCACGCCCGATGGATTGAACGCCGACAGCCCGCTGGTGCGCGCCTCCGCGATCTGCGCGAAGTCGATCGCATGGGCGATCGCCTGACGAACCTTCACATTCGACATCAACGGATCGTTGGTCTGGATCAGGATGGCCGTCCATGACAGGCCGGGTACGGATTTGACAGCGACCCCGCGGCTCTCCGCTTCCGAAATCCGGCTCGATTCGAGGCTCGGAAGGATGTCGATCTCACCGGCGAAAAGCGCCGTTTCCGACGCCGACGTGTCTGGAATGATCAGGAAATCGACCTCGTCGACATAGGCCGTGCGATCGCCGGCAAGGCCACTCGATTCCTCCGCGAGCGGCTTGTAGTCGGCGTAGCGCTCAAGCTTGATGAACTGGCCCTTCTGCCATTCCTTCAACGTGAAGGACCCGCTGCCGATCGCGGAATCCGCGATCCAGTTGCCGTCCGCGCCGACATTGTCGGGGCTTGCGATCCAGCCATTGCACTGGATGTTGGCAAGCTGGGAAAGGAAGAGCGCATTCGGCTCGTTGATCCTGAACACGACCGTGCGTTCGTCCGGCGTTTCGATGCCCTCGACCTTCAGGCCCTGGCTGCCGTCGAAGAAGGGATTGCAGAACCACTCCTCGCCAGCCGCGATACGGCGATCCCAGTTCCACTTGACGTCCTCAGCGGTGACCGGGTCGCCATTGTGGAACGTCGCGCCCTCGCGCAGCGTGAACGTATAGGTGAGACCGTCATCGGAGATTTCCCACGACTGGGCAAGCACAGGTCCGATGGAGAGGTCATCCCTGAACCCGACAAGCGTTTCGAAGATGTGGTGGAGGATCGCGTCGGTGTTGGCGTCGCGGTTGAGGCCGTCAGTCGCGCGCAGGTCGGAATTGACGCGAATCTTCAGCGTGCCGCCCTGAACCGGCTCCTGTGCGAATGCCGGCGCCGCAAGAAAAATCGCCGCTCCGGCAAGCAGTGCTCGTGTCGTCAGTCTTCCCATTGTCGGTGTTCCCTTTGTTGTTCCCAGTTTCCCGTTCCCGCGAGAACCCGGCCGCTTGTCTTCACGCATGTCGTTGCCCGAAACCGGTGCCCACTTCCGGACGACATGCGTCAGGCGGCCGCGCGGACCTCTTGCAGGGTCCTCGCGAAGAAATCCTTGACGTGCCTGATGAGCTTTCGGTCGTCATGGGCGACGCCCGGCTCGATATCCAGCCGCGCGCTGATGCCTTGTTTTTCCAGGCTGGCCTTGAGCGCACGAATGCGATCGTTGCGGGTTGCGCCGGCGAGATCCGCGCCCGGCTGCCACCAGTCAGCCTCCGGCGTGATCGTGATCTCCCAGGTTTCGAGGTCGTCGGCGCCGATGACCATCTGAACCGCAACGCGGCGCATTGCGTCGAGGTTGATCGACTTGCCGAACACCGTTTCGAAATCACGCACGCCGACCCAGAAATCGTGGTCGAAGTCGAGCAGCGTGACGACGCCCGGGGCGCCGATCGAAGCCGCCAGCATGCGTTCAGGATGGAGGAGCAGAAACCGGTGCGTGAAATGACCGCCGCCGGAGAAACCGTACATCATGACGCGGTCGCCTTCGATACGATAGCGCTCGCGCATCTCCTCGATCATGTCGAGCATCACGGCATCGTAGTGCAGGTCACCGGCACGCAGCATCTTGTAGGAGGACAGATCGCCGGGGAAGCAGATATTGGCCGGGAAAAGCGGGCAGAGCACGATCACGCCATGCTCTTCGGCGAAGTCGGCAAACGCGTCGCGATAGGCGGTCATACCGCGCTCGGTGCCATGGACGATCACAGCCAGAGGATAGGTCTTCGACCCACCCTCGTCATAGTCGTGCGGGACGTAGGCGCAGTAGGGAAACCGCTGATCGAAGCGCGACGCATAGACCGTCGTGTGCCCGAAATCGTAGTAGGACAACGTCTTTCCGTGACCCGCCACCTTGCGCATTCGCACCATCTCCCTGAGCAGATTGATGGACTATTTCATAATTATGTGCGCATGAAAAGCATTCTTCGGGGCCTTATGTTTAGTTTGATGAACTTTTAAGCGCGTTGCGGAACACCGTGAAATCTGGCCAAAGCCGGCCACCATGACGCCAGGGCGTGGGCGGACGGCGCCTGCCGCTCTCTCAATCGGACGGCACAATGGTTCGGGGTGCGATAACGCACGGTGTATCTTCGACGGCAGATTTAAGAGAGCGATCAGCGCGCCATCCCGACGGTCGCGCCGGATGAATCTCGTAGCAGATATCGACGCCGCAGTTTCGGCGTGGTCGAGAATGGGTCGCCAGCGACGCGCAGGCTCATCGAACGCTGTTTCCAGCCGTTCGTAACGCAGACCGCGATCCGCGGCCTATTTCGTGATGCTGTGGGAACCGGCCGCGGAGAAGCGGCCGGTTCCGGTCCGGCGGGATGCCGGATTTTACTCTTTGCCGCCCCACGCCTGCGGGTAGTCCGGCATCTCCTCGCAGCCGCACATCGCGTAGTGCAGCGGCGGCATCTTCTCGTTGATGAAGTCGTCGAGGTTTTCGGCGGTGATCGCCGGCTGCGGCAGAACCCACTCCGGCCCCGGAACGGCCTCACCCTTGAGGATCGAGACGGCGGCGATGATCGGGGTGCGCCACTGGTAGGTCGGATAGGTCGGGGCGATCGCCGTCATGTCGAGCGCGCGCCATTTCTGCAGGAAGTCCTGCTGGTCCTCGCCGACGAAGACCGGAATGTCGTGCCCGCCATCCTCGAAAGCCTCGATGGCCGCGACGGCAGTCGCACCCGCATCCATCCATACGGCGTCGATCGAGCCGCGCTGGAGGTAGTCTTCCACGATCGACTTGGTCTTGGCGTTGTCGCCATCGGTGAACTCGGCGCCGACGACGGTCAGCCCTGCCTCGTCGAGAATGCGGCGGCCGGCCGAGTAGCGGGTCTCCAGCACGTCCACGCCGGGCAGGATGCGCAGCATCAGCACGTTGGCGCCAGCCTCGACATTGTCGACGATGAACTCCGCGCCCTGAATGCCGAAGCCGTAGCCGCCGACGGGATGGATGAAGGTCACCGGGCAATCGGTCTGCACGCCGCGGTCGAAGACGATGACGGGCAGCTTCTCGCACGCGGCTTCCACCGCGGGCGTGAGCGCTGCCGTGGTGTTCGGCGACACGATCAGCACGTCGCAATTGCCGCCGGCGAGCAGGTCCTGGATGTCGGCGATCTGCTTGTCGTCGGAGCCTTCGGCGTCGACATGGACGAAATTGCCGATCTCGGGATGCAGCTTCACCTCTTCGGTCATGTTGGTGTAGCCGACGACGCGCCACGGATTGTTGACGCCTGCATTGGAGAAGCAGACCGTGGCTGCGCCGTCCTTCTTGTATTCGGCCGTGTCGGCCATCTTATCGACCAGATACTGCGCCCAGGGCTGGCCCTCGGGACCCTGCGGGGTCATGGAAAGCTGTTCCTGCTGGCGGGCGAATTCTTCGGGATCGTTGAAGTTCTGGGCGTGCGCGACGCCGGCGACTGCCAGCGACATGCCGATTGCGGTTGTCAGTTTCAGGACTTGTCTCATCGTGGTTTCCTCCCTTTCGATGACGGCTGATTGTCGGGCTATTGCCCGGTTCGTTTGCGGCGGGCCATGGCCAGCGCCACCGCAGCGACAAGAATGAGACCCTGCACGACTTGCCGCACCGGCTGCGGCAGCCCCAGGAAGTTGAGCAGCGTGAAGATGGCCGTCAGCGTCAGCGCGCCGGCCATCGCCGCAGGCACGGAGCCGCGGCCGCCCAGAAGCTGCGCGCCGCCGAGCACGGCGGCCGTGATCGCCTGCAGCTCGTAGCCGGTGCCGACATCGGTCGAGACGCCCGCGAAGCCACCGAGCAAGATGCCGGTGATGACCGCGCTGAGCGAAGAGACGACGAAGGCCGTGATGCGCACGCGGTTGACCGGCACGCCGGCAAGCTGGGCGGCGCGCGGATTGTCGCCGATGGCGTGGATCATGCGGCCGAGATTGGTGCGATGCATCAGCCAGTAGAGCGCGAAGCCGACGACGACCATGACGATGACCGCCACCGGCAACATCTGGACCAGGGGAATGTCGCGGAGATTGACGCGGCCGAAAAAGCGGAAGCTGTCGGGAAGATAACCGCGCGGCGCGCCGCCCGACCACATGAAGGCGAAACCGTTCAACGTGATCATCATGCCGAGCGTGGCGATCAGCGACGGCACCTTGAGGAAGCAGACGACCATGCCGTTGACGAGCCCGACGGCCAGTCCGATGCACAGCATCACCGAGATCACCCACCAGGTCGAATTCGGGTCGTTGTTGGAGAGCATCGACGAGCCCACCACCACCAGCGTGATCAGCGAGCCGACCGACAGGTCGAAGCCTCCCGACACGATCACGTAGACCTGCCCCGCCGCGAGAATGGCGAGCGGTGCCGCGCGCTTGAGGAAGTTCATGTAGCCGGTGGGCTCCACAAAATTCGGGTTGTTGAGGATGATCGCGACGATCAGCGCGGCAAGGATGAAGTAGACCGGATTGATGCGCGGCAGCCCGCGCGCCCTCTTCTGCCTGCCCGCCGGGAGGGTCTGGTCGCTCATGCCACCAGCCTCTTTGAGCGAACCGCATAAAAGGCCACGGCCGCGACGATGATGATGCCGCGCAGCACCTGCTTGACGAAGGCGTCGACCCCGAGGACGTTGAAGATCGAGTCGATCAGCGAGAAGATCAGGACGCCCGCGACAGTGCCCCATATCCCGCCGCGCCCACCGGCCAGGATCGTGCCGCCGATAACGACGACGGCGATGGATTCGAGGTCGTAGACCCCGTTCGCCCCGATCCAGGGCGCGCCGGAACGCAGGCGGCTGGCGAGATAGAGCCCGGCCACAGCCGCGCATAGCGAGCAGATCACATGCGCGATGATGATGATCTTCGCCGTCGAGATGCCGGCGAAGCGCGCCGCATCCTGATTGCCGCCGACGGCGTAGACGTTGGAGCCGAAGCGCGTGAAGCGCAGCACGAAGAAGGCGACCAGCGCGAGGCCGAAGAAGAACAGAATGGCAAAGGGTATGCCCAGCACGCTGCCATAGGCGAAGAACTGGAACTCGACCGGAACCGCGCCGGCGAAATTCGACACGAAGGCGGACAGGCACCCCTGTATCACGAGGCTCATGCCGAGCGTGGCGATGAGCGGATTGACGTCCAGCTTGGTGATCACGAGGCCGTTGACGAGCCCGACGAACGCGCCCAGCGCAAGCGAGGCGCAGATGGCGGGAAGGATCATCGCCGGATTGCCGCCCATGATGACGGAGGACAGGACCGCGACCGCCGAGATGAGGCTTGCGACGGACAGATCGATGGACGCGACGAGGATGACGAAGGTCTGGCCGATCGCGGTTATCCCGAGCGCGATCGAACGCCCGAGCACCGCCAGAAGATTGTTCCAGCTCAGATATTGCGTCTGGCCGGTCGTGACGCAGGCGATCACGTAGATCGTCACTGCCGCCAGAAGCAGCAGCGCCGGCGCCCATCGGTCGAAGCGGAAACGCAACGCTCCTGGTTTCATCCTGCCCAAGGTGGCGTCGCTCATGCAGCCGCCTCCTGTTCGCCGGTCGCGTCCAGCATGATCGCGGTCTCGCTCGCGCCTGCCTTGTGTTCGGCGACGATGGTCCCCTCGCGCATGACGAGGATGCGGTCGGCCGCGCCGATCACTTCTGGCAGGTCGGACGAAATCATGATGATGCCCGCGCCGGCGCGCGCGAGGTCGCGCATCAGGTGGTAGATGCCGGCCTTGGCGTTGACGTCGATGCCGCGCGTCGGCTCGATGAAAACCAGCACCTTGGGCTTGAGCGCCAGCCAGCGCGCGACGATTGCCTTCTGCTGGTTGCCGCCGGACAGGAGCCGGATGTCCTGGTCGTAGGAGGCGGCTTTGACGTCCATGCGGTCGAGCAGGCCGTCCATGGCCGAAAGATCGGTGAAGCGATTGCGTTTCTGGCTGCCGAAAAAATTGCCGAAGGCACGCGGCGTCAGCATTGCGTTGTCACGCACGGACTGCATCAGCGTCAGCCCCTCGCCCTTCCGGTCTCCCGGCAGGAGGCCGATCCCGGCGCGGATCGCATCGCGCGGGTGGTTGAAGCGGACGTCCTCGCCGGCCAGTGTCATCGTGCCGGCCTCGAACGGCCGCGCGCCGAAGATCGCCATCGCAAGCGCGACGCGCCCGGCGCCCTGAATGCCGGCGAAGCCAAGTATCTCGCCGGTCCTGAGATCGAAATCGATGCCGCGCAGCGCGGCGTTGCCGCCGCCGCGCACCGACAGCACCGGCGTTCCGATTTCCTCAGGTGTCGCGAAGGGCGCGTAGAAATCCGCGATGTCGCGCCCGACCATCGCGTGAACGATCGCAGCCGGCTCGGGCAGCGTCGAAAACCGAGCCGCGACCTCGCCATCCTTCAGCACGGTCACGCGGTCGGCCAGACGCGTCACTTCGCGCATGCGGTGGGTGATGTAGATCACAGCAGTGCCGTGCTCCTTCAGCGCGTCCACCGTCTCGAAAAGCTCGCGGCACTCGGCCTCGTTGAGCGCCGCCGTCGGCTCGTCCATCACCAGCACCTTGGCGTCGAGCGAAATCGCCTTGGCGATCTCGACCATCTGCTGCGATGCGACGTCGAGATCGACCACCAATGTGTCGGGATCGATGCGCCGGCCGGCCTCGAACATGTCCAGCACGCGCCGCGCCTCTGCACGCATCGCGGCGTCGTCGATGACGAAGTTGCGTGTGATCTCGCGGCCGAGAAAGATGTTCTGCGCGACCGTGCGCTCGGGAAGCAGCGAGAACTCCTGATAGATCACCGAAATCCCGGCCGCCAGCGCGTTGACGGGATGCCGGAAGTGCACCGGCCTGCCCTCGACCAGCACTTCGCCATCGTCGGGTTGATAGACGCCGGAGAGGATTTTGATCAGCGTGGATTTGCCCGCGCCGTTCTCGCCCACCAGCGCATGCACCTCGCCCCGCCGGCAGCCGAAGCTGACGTCGCTGAGCGCGACGACGCCGGGAAAGCGTTTGCCGATACCCTTCATCTCGATGACGGGTGCGTCTGTCATGCCGCAGCATCCCAACCCCGGCGGATGAAGTCTATCGATTCCGCAAACAGCGTGTCGTAGTCGGGAAAGAGCGGCCGCCAGACCCGCGTCGCCGCGGCCAGTTCCGGCAGGCCGCCGCCGAAGGCCTCCAGCGTCACCCAGCCGTCATAGCCGGTGCCGCGTATGGCGGAAAACACCTCGGCGAAGTCGATGTGCCCCCTGCCCGGAATGCCGCGGTCGTTCTCGGAAATGTGCAGCACGCCGACATGCCCGGCGATCGTCGCGATGGCGCGCGGTTGCTTCTGCTCCTCGATGTTGGCGTGGAACGTGTCGTACATGATCGTGAACGCGTCGTGCCCGACCGCGTCCACATAGGCCTTCGCCTGATCCATCGTGTTCAGGAAATGCGTCTCGAAGCGGTTGAGGTGTTCGAGCGCCAGATAGATGCCGTTGGCGCTCGCCTGTTCGGCCATGCGGCGATGGGCATCCGCGCCATGCCGGATCTCGTCGGCCGTGGGACCGGAGCCGGTGAAATGGCCGATCGGCGCGTGGAACGGCCCGCCGACGCATTCCGACCGCAACGCCAGCGCGCACTCCATGATCCAGTCGAGATGGGCAATGCCGCGCCGCCGGATCTCCGGGTCGCTGCTGAGCGGGTTGGCGTCGGGCGAAGGCGTGACGGAGGTCGATGTCCTGCGCAGTCCGATCGCGTCCAGTTGCCCACCAAGCCATTCGTAATGCGCCGGATCGCCGGTAAGAACCGGCACCTCGACGCCGTCATAGCCCAGCTCCTTGAGCTGGCGGATGCGCGGCAGGTGTTTTTCGGTGATGAAACCGGCAAGACACAACAGATTGATGCCGACCTGCATATTCCTCCCCCGGCCGACGTTGCGGCCGACCTGCGTCACGGTGTTCGATTTCTCGCACCGCCGCCGCAGGCCCCTCCCTGTTCAAGTCAATCTGCCGCGTCAGCCGCAGCGAAAACCGCCGTTCCGGCTCATCCTCATCAGCCCGAACAGACAGAAATCATTGACTTTTTCGACTCTCCGCGGCTATGGATGCCGGGAGTTCGATAACAACACCATTGCCGATGTGCGAACACTGTGCGTTCAAAATCTGCAAGTGGTAAAATTTGAACATCGGGAGGGTTCGATGGCGGAATTGGACAAGGCCGGCGCGGTCGCGCGGCCGGCGGTGTTTCGCGAACCCGGCGCGCTGCTCTATGCCGGCAACTGCAAGGACCTCCTGGATGCATCGCTCGCGGGCAAGGTGACGCTCAGCGCCTGGACGCGGCGCGGATATCCCGGCCGCGATCTCGGCGATGCATTGCCCCAAATCTGCTCCGTCGGCGGCTGGGACGCGACGCGCCCGCAGGACTGGGGCCTGAAGGAGCACTGCAACGAAGGCGTCAAGATCGCCTATATGGCGCGCGGCACGCTGACGCTGACGCTCGACGGCGAAAAATACGAGTTGCAGGAAGGGCAGATGTTCGTGGTTCGCCCCTGGCAGTTGCACGCCTTCGGCGATCCCTTCGTCGCGCCCAGCCAGATCGTCTGGGTGCTGTTCGACATGGGAATGCGCCGGCCGCACGAGGACTGGCTCTGGCCCGACTGGATGGCCTGGCCGCAGCGCGACCAGGATCGGTTGACGGACTTCCTGTCGAAGAACGAAGAGCCCTGGTACACGGCCTCCCGTGATGTCGCGCGCAGTTTCATGGACATCGCCGAGATCGTCGCCACCGACGACATCGAGGGCAACGAGACACGACTGCGGCTTTTGATCTCGATGATGTTGCTGCAGTTCAAGAACCAGTTGGAAGCCCAGCGGCCGGCACTCGACCAGTCCCTGGCAGCCTCGCGCCGGACCGTGGATATCTTCCTGAGGCGGCTCTGGCATGCACTCGACGACAACTGGACGCTGGAGAACATGGCGGCCGAGTGCAACCTGTCACGCACGCAGTTCGCGAAGCACTGCATATCCCTGACCAACATGACGCCCACCCGCTACCTGCAAACGGTACGGCTCGAGGCCGCGCGGCAGATGCTGTCGGCGAGCGAAGGCAAGTCGGTGACGGAGGTGGCGTTCGACTGCGGCTTTTCCTCCAGCCAGTATTTCGCCACCTGTTTCAGAAAGCAGTTCGGCATTTCGCCAACGCAATTGCGCGTGACCAGTCCCGCCGCCCGACTTGTGGCCTAGATCGCCGTCGGGGCGCGGGGCGATGCCATGCGCACCGAGGCAATCGACGGCATGACCAGGATACTTTCCTCAAGCCGCTGACGCTCTCGCTCCCCCGACGCACAGCACGACGGCGACGGTCACGACGAGCATGATGGGGCTGACCTGTTCGTGCAGCAGGCCCGCGGCGAGAGCGAGACCGAAAAAGGGCTGGAGCAACTGCAATTGCCCCACGGCGGCGATGCCGCCTTGCGCCAGTCCGCGATACCAGAAGACGAAGCCGATCAGCATGCTGAACAGCGACACATAGGCGAGTGCCGCCCAGGCTGCGCTGCCGATGCCGGCAAGCGACGGCGGCATGGTGATGAGCGTCAGGATCAGCATCACCGGCAACGACAGAACGAGCGCCCAGGAAATCACCTGCCAGCCGCCGAGCCTGCGTGACAGTTTTGCGCCTTCCGCGTAGCCGAGGCCGCAAGCAATGACCGCCGCCAGCATCAGAACGTCCCCGACGGGCGAGACGGCAAGACCCTGCGACAGCGCGAACCCGGCGACGAGGGCACTGCCGAGGCAGGAAAAGAGCCAGAAGGCGGGCCGCGGGCGCTCGCCCCCACGCAGGACACCGAAAATCGCCGTCGCCAGCGGCAGCAGGCCGATGAAGACGATGGAGTGGGCGGACGTGACGTGTTCGAGCGCCAGCGCAGTCAGGAGCGGGAAACCCACCACGACGCCGAGCGCCACGATCAGCAGGGAGAACAGATCGCTCCGCGCCGGGCGCCTCTCCCGAAAGATCAGCAGGAGCCCGACCGCGAGCAGTCCTGCGATGGCTGCGCGCGCCACGGTGAGAAAGACGGGATCGAACTCCATCACCGCCACGCGCGTCGCCGGCAGCGACCCGCTGAAGATGAGCACTCCCACGAACCCGTTGATCCATCCACTCGCATTCTTGTCCACGATGCACTCCGCCATTTTGCGCCTTTATCGGCGGCGGCGACTGGCATCACCAGAGACAATGCAGTACGCTTTTATAAAACTGTTATGGTCGTTGCAGCGATACAGATGGACAATCGGGCCGACATCACCGTGAAAGGCGAGACGCTGATCGGCAGCGTCATGGCGGCGATCCACCAGCGTATCGCCGGACGCAATCTGACGCCGGGTGCGAAACTCCCATCCATCCGGGCATTCGCCAGGACGATGCAGGTTTCCACGTCCACCGTCGTCGAAGCCTATGAACGGCTTGCGGCGGATGGCATCATCCGCGCGCGGCCCGGTTCCGGTTTTTATGTTTGCAGCCCTCTCGCGCCGCTGGCCCTGTCCGAGATCGGCCCGAGGCTCGATCGGGAGATCGACCCGCTTTGGGTGTCGCGCCAATCGCTGACGGCCAGTGACGATGTGCTGAAACCGGGTTGCGGCTGGTTGCCGGCGTCATGGATGCCGGAGGCGGGATTGCGCCGGGCGTTGCGGACACTCGCGCGTGCCGACGATGCAGCACTCACCGACTACGGCACGCCGCTGGGTCTTGCGCCGCTTCGCCAGTTGCTGACGCGGCGGCTGGGAGAGCATGGAATCGAGGCATCGCCCGACCAGATCGTGCTGACGGAATCGGGCACGCAGGCGATTGACCTTCTGTGCCGTTTCCTACTGGAACCCGGCGACACGGTGTTGATCGACGATCCGTGCTACTTCAATTTCCATGCCCTGTTGCGCGCGCATCGCGCCAACATCGTCGGCGTGCCCTACACGCCAACGGGGCCGGATATCGAGATGTTCGCGCAGGCTCTGACCGAACATCGCCCGCGCCTCTACATCACGAACTCGGCAATTCACAATCCGACCGGCGCGACGCTTTCTCCTGTCGTCGCGCATCGATTGTTGAAGCTGGCCGAGCAATCGGGAATGACGATCATCGAGGATGATATTTTTGCCGATTTCGAGCAGACCCCCGCCCCGCGCCTCGCCGCTTTCGACGGCCTCGACCGCGTCGTCCATATCGGCAGTTTTTCCAAGACGCTCTCGGCGTCGGTGCGGTGTGGCTTCATCGCCGCTCCGCGCGATTGGATCGAAGGTCTGACCGATCTCAAGATTGCCACCTCCTTCGGCGGCGGCCGGCTTTCGGCGGAACTAGTGCTGACCCTGCTCAGGGACGGAAGCTATCGCAAGCATATGGAGGTGCTGCGGCAGCGCCTGGCACGCGCCATGAGCGAAACCATCCCCCGCCTGGCGGCGATCTGCATCACGCCATGGCTCGAACCGCCGGCCGGCATGTTCCTCTGGTGCAGCCTGCCCGAGGGCGTGGACGCAGCCGATACCGCGCGCCGCTGTCTGGCGGAAGGTGTCGTGCTCGCGCCCGGCAACGCGTTCAGCCTCTCGCGCTCAGCCAGCGGTTTTCTGCGCTTCAACGTCGCTCAGTCCGGAGACGACAGGATGTTCAAGGTGCTGGCTGCGGCAATGAGGAACTAGGCGAGACCTGAGCGGGTGCGAGCCTGCGTTTAACCGCATTGCAAGTAGGAAACCCCGTCATTCGTAGGTGCACAATGGCGGGCGCGGCATGCCTTTGTTGGTCATGGTGATGCCTTCGATCCAACCTGAACCCATCAGGATGAATCGCATCTCCATGGCCATCCATGCGTTGCTGCTTTCGCCGCCCGTCAGTTCTGGAAAGAGCTGCAAAGCCTGCCAACTGGGAGAGCCGTCGGTTTCGCAGACTGCATTCTCCATATCGGCCCGGATCAGCCGGTCGAAATTTTCGATCAGAACCTGGTGGCTGCGCCTGATCTCGGCCATGTTTGGCACATCCGCACATTCGCCGGATGTTAGCTGAAAGCCCACTGGCGTGCTTAGGCTATCATCCGTGTAGAAGGCCAGTTCGCCAGTCACCAGGTTTTCGGACAGCAGGCGAAGGTGCTCCCGCAAGGCCTTGTCCGGGAGCCAGCCGCGGGTCACCATCAATTCTTCATAGAGAGTGTCGGCGTTAAGGAAGCACCCCGGCTCCCCCTCATCCGCATGCAAGTCGATCGCGGAAATCCGCGACTTGATCTCGGGATCGTCCAGCCTGAGCTCACTTTTCACCCGAGGCGGGCGGATTTTGCAGGAGGCCGCGGACAGGACGACCCAGTCGCCCGTTTCCACACTTTCGGGGTCGGCGCGCGCAGTCTGCGCCAGCGCCTCTATCGCCTCTTCCTCGAAACCGGCCTCGATCGCAAGCGCTCGCGTCGTGGGACCGATGGCGCAACCTTCACCGGCGAAGAAGTCGATAATCTGTGTGTCGTCGGCGTGGGCTGTGGCCGCCGATACCGGAAATGTCATTGCGGCCACCAGCATGCAAAGTTTCAAGTTGCGTTTCATCGTGCCTTCCGCGAATTGCCCACCCCTGCCACCAACCTCTAATTGCACAGCCCTGCGGACCGGTCGAGCGTGAAGCCCCGCGATGATCTATCGAGCGTTCGCTTCCCGGCGATGGATCGCCAACCCCAGATGGACAACGGGGATCCACAAGGTCGGCAAGCTGAAGAGAAGCAGGTCGAGCGGCCTCATGTCGCCAAGCGTCAGCAAGTGGGCTGCAATCAGGCTCAGCACGATATAGGGCACGGCAGCCAGATAGAGGCCGCGCCGGAATTGCGGGCGCAGTTCGGCGGCGCGTCGATAGCCATATCTCACATAGCCGACCGAGGCGGCCACGAAATACCACAGGGCACAAAGGCCCAGAATGGCCAGTGCCAGGCCGGCTCCGGCATACAGCGCCATCTCCGCCTCGATTTCGCCGCGCGGGATCGAGGTCGGCAGGATGAGGAAAAACGCACCGCCCGCGATCGTGCCGAGAATGAGTGCCAGCCATCCCAGAAGAAGAACGGTCGGCACCCCGAGGACCAGGAATTCGACGAAATAGACGGCGCGGCAGAACCCGTCTCGGGTGATGGTCATGGTACTACGCGTACCTCCATTCGATTATTCATTTAGGTAATCGACATATCATGGGAACGTCAACGTTTAATTGATTTCCTAATTGTCTTCCTATAAGATGAAACCATGTCGATCCAGCTCGTCTTCGAGGCACTCGCCTCTCCGGTCCGTCGCAAGATCCTCGCCTACGTCGCGCATCACGAACTGAATGCCGGCGAAATCGCGTCGCGTTTCGATATGTCGAAGCCGTCGATCTCGCAGCATCTGCAATTGCTCGAACATGCCGGTCTCGTGACCAGCGAGAAGCGCGGAAAGTACGTCTATTATCGGCAGGTGCCGGACACGCTCGCCGCGACCCTGACAGGCTTCGTCCAGGACATTTGCCCGATCGGCGGCCCGATCCGCCGGGAAAGCGCGGCTCTGGCGAAATGCGCCTCAAAGGAAAACACATGACCGACAGCGTTGCCCTGGACCTGCCGGAAGCAAAAGCAGCCGGCGGCTCGACGCCGGTGTTCAAGCAGGTTCTCGGCGAGGATTGGGACAGGCTCGGCGCGATCGTCAGGCGGCATTATTTCCTGCGTTCCTTCAGCGGCGACTACATCTGCGTGAAGGGAACCATGCACGAGGTCCATCACAGCGCATTCGCCAAGCTGCTCATACCGATGGCGCGGATATTCGGCGCTCTCGTGCCCTATCGAGGCATCGATGTGCCGGTCGAGGTGCACTACACCGCCCGCCGCGACGATGCGACGATCCATTGGGACCGCGTCTTTCACTTTGCCGGCCACGCGCCTTTCCATTTCCGGTCCCATATGGAGCAGACCGGCCCCAACCAGGTCATCGAGTTCGTGCGGTTCGGCGTCGGCATGAGGCTTCGTGTGACGGCGGAGAACGGTGCGCTGGTCTTCCGTGACGAGGGCTATATCTGGCGCCTCTTCGGCGTGGATGTGCCGCTTCCCATGGGGTTGCTCATGGGCAGCGCGTATGTCGAGGAGCGACCGGTGGACGAGGACAGTTTCAGCATGCGCATGACGCTCACCCATCCGCTGTTCGGCAAGCTCTTCCGCTACGAGGGCCGCTTCACGCTTGCAGACGACGAAGCCGTTTCCACCGACAGGTGATCGGCCGGCCGCGACCGAACCGGTGGCTCCATATCCACTGCGTGCGGGCCTTTGCCGTGCCATGGGCTGATTGTCCTCGACCCTCCGACAAGCAGGCAATTACCGACCGACTGCACCCTTCGGTTGCACCATCTCGCGGGATGGGTATCCTTGGTCGATTACGGAATAACAGGAAAATCAATTACCGATGTCTTTGCTCTCGCCTCGCCGCCACCTCATCGCCTTGCTGCTCGTCGCTACCCTTCCGGCAATCGCATTTGCCGACGACGCGGCCATCGACAAGGGTTTTGCCATCATGGGCGAAACCGACGACGAGGAGACGTTCTATCGCGCGGCTCAGGATATTGCCGCGCTTGGCCCCGAGATCGTCCCCAACCTTACCCGGCGCCTCATAGAAGCGGAAACCGATGACCAGCGCATCGATCTGACCTATCTGCTCGCCGTCATCCTCGATCAGGCGAAATTCGCCGGCAAAACGGTCGAACTGCCGCCTGAACTGATGCCCGAGATCGCCGCTCTCATGAAGCAGCCCAGCGAGCTTACGGTTCAAGCCAACCTCGCCAATCTGGCACGTCATTTCGTGCCGCAACCGCCGGAGATCACCGAGGGCCTGCTGTCTATTCTTTCGCGCGCCGAGCACGAAGGCCTTCGCGCCACGGCCTCGGCGACAATCGCGATGCAGGGAAGCGAGGACGTGCTGCCGCTCGTCCACGATGCCCTGCGCAGCAGCGACAGCGATCGCTACAGCGGCGACCTTGCCGCCATCCTGCGCGGCACCGAATTGCCGCAGGACATCGTCGGCATCCTCGAATCCCTTCTCACGTCAGACGATGCCGAGGCCCGCCAAACCGCGTCGCGCGTCCTCACCGAGGCGGACGTCCGCAACCCGGCTCAGCTCGATGCCGCGCTCCGCGATCTCGACGCCGCCGACACCGATATGCAACTGCTCAACGCCGCGATGGCCGTGCGCGAGCACACGGACGGCAGCGAGCGTGTCGCGGAAGCGCTCGGGACCGCACTGGGTCAGGCTCGGCGCGGGGAGGAACGCAGGGAGATCATCCGCGCGCTTGCCGCATCCGGCGATGCCGGCCTCGACCGTCTGTACCGGATCATTCAGTCCACCGAGGATCCTGAACTTCTCGCGCAATTCATTCTTGGCATGAACAGCACGGCAGAGGCCAGTGACAACCCGCGTACGCTTGAGGTGCTGATGGCCATGGTCATCGAAAGCGAAGACCCCGATATTGCCGACGCAGCAGCCTTCGGGCTCAATCTTCATGGCGCCGCGGCAGTCGCCGCCATCGATGCCGTGCTTGCCGACGAGCAGACCGACGACACCGTGCGCGCAAGGCTGTCACCGATTCGCGACAGGCTGGCGAAGTAATCGGAGACGCAGCAGGAACGCTCACGATCTCAGCGACGATATAGGCGGCGGCAGCCAGGCGGATTGCGGCTTTTTGCGTCTCACGAGGGCGCTCGCCATGACCGTCCCGCCCGACGTAACGGAAATCATCAATTCTGATGATACCCATCGGCGCGATGTTTGAGAAAATCGACGTCGCAAGAGGGAAGCAAAGAGATGCGGCGTCGCGTCCGTTTCCCGGTCCGAACTATATCGGGCTCCCCAGAGATAATCAAAAAGACGGCCATCCCGGAGAGCTTGCGACACACGGCAGATCAAGCATCGAGGAGGATGTCACTTGGCTATCGTTCCCAATCTGCGGGCGCAGGACGTTCCTCCACCGCCACAGGCATTCGTCGATACGCCGAGCTTCATCTATTCGGATTGGCTGCGGCGGTCCGGTGGCATCGAGAAACCGATCGGCAAACTCAACGGTCAGACGATCGGCATCGTGGGCGGGGGCCCTGCCGGTTGCGCTGCGGCGTTCGAACTGCAGAAATGCGGCGCGAGCGTCACGCTGTTCGATGCCGAGACGGATGCCGAGCGGGCCGACGGCCGTCAACCGGGCGGCCGCCTCTACAGCTCGCAGTTTCGCGATGCCAACGGCCTCGTGACGCCCGACATCGCCGAATTGGGCGCGATGCGTTTTCCGCCCAGCGAAGAGACCCTGTTTTATTATCTGGACGCCTTCGGCATCACCACCGCGGACAATTTTCCTGACCCCGGCAAGACCCCGACATGGGTCTACTACCAGGGCCAGGGCCAGCTCTGGAACAACCCCAATGTCGCGCCGAACGGTTTCGAGCGTGTCTGGAACGGGTGGCACGCCCTGATCAACAACGGCGTCTACCGGGCAAACGGCGCGTCGTTCTGGCCATCGGGCACCTTCAACAATGCGCTTCAGGTCTCCCCTTACAACGGCTCCGCGCTCAACGCGGTAACCGGCGCGTGGCAGAGCTATCTCAACGAATTCGGCAGTGACAGTTTCTATTCGGGGCTGGCGAAGATCTTCGGCCCGCAGCACAAATGGAGCGTGCCGGGCAATGCGGTCTGGTCTGCCGAGGATTTCACGCGTTTCGGGGCGCTCGGCATCGGGTCGGGCGGCTTCGGGCCACTCTACAACGTCGGATTCAACTACATCTACCGCTTGTTGACCAACGCACTGGAAACCGACCAGCGTTTCGTGCCCGGCGGCATCTCGCAGCTCTGCCTCGCCTTGATCAAGCAGTTCATGAATCGCGGCGGAAGCTATCTCGCGAACTCCCGCGTCAGCAACGTGCAGGTGGGCGCCCGTCAAGCCGACAAGGTAACGCTTTATCTCGACAACGCCACTTCGCACGATTTCGATCGCGTCATCGTCGCCACCACCACGAGGGCGATGGAAATGGGGCTCAACCTCTCCGACACAGACCTTTCGTTGCCGCCGGCACGGCGCACGACCAGTCCGCAGGTCGGCGAGGCCATCGATCGCGTTCACGTCGTCTCATCGACGAAGCTTTTCCTGCGGACGACCAAGTTCTGGAACGATCCGCGCTATCCCCGCAACATCCTGTCCGACACGAAATGCCCGCAGGTCTACACGCTCGATTACGGCGACCCCAATAGCGGCGTGGTCCTCGTCACCTACACCTGGGAAGACGATTCGACGAAGACGCAGGCACTCGACGGGGCGGAATTGCTGGACGCGATGAAGGCCGAGATCCGCAAGATTACGCGCGGGCAGCCGTTCTCCGACTATGCCGACAAGCTCGTGCCGGTCACCGGCGACCTCGACAGGGACATGCGCTTCATCGTCTGGCAGGACACGAAGGACTATTTCGGTGCGTTCACCCTCGCCCAGGCAGGTCAGGACCCGTACATCGACACCATCTTCCGCGATTTCGCCAAGGCCGGCACGCCGGAGGACAACAAGGTCTTCCTGGCCGGAGACTGTACCTCGTGGGCGGGCGGCTGGGTCGACAGCGCCCTGCACACCGGTCTCAACGCCGCGGCAGGCGTCATCCGCTCTCTCGACGGCAGCTTCGCCAGCCCGGCCTACAATCCGATGGTGAACGTCGCGCCTGCGCGTTACCAGTATTATCCGTCCTGAACCGGCAGGAGATGCAAGCGTGACGACCCTGTTCGTAGCCGGCATACTCGACAACCGCGAAACGGGCTATGGCGTTCATACGTCCGACCTTCTCGACGCATTGCGCCGCGTTTCGCCGTGGCCCATCGAGGCGATCGACATGGGCAGCCGGCGGACGACCGGCGGATACCCCGGTCCCGACGACGTGGTAGTCTGCGTCGGTACGCCGGAACTGCTGACGCTCTTCAAGCCCACGGGAGCGCGCCTGATCAGCCTCACAATGTGGGAATCGACCGTCATTCCGGACGGCTGGCATCTTCCGTTTTCGCTCGCGGACGAAATCTGGACCGCATCGGACTGGGGCGCCGACGTGCTGCGCCGGAACATTGCGCGACCGCACCGCGTCCATGTCGTTCCGGCGGGCGTCGACGGGGCTGCATTTCGACCGCACGGCCCCACCCTGCCGATGATCGATCGCATCGAGGGGTTCAAATTCCTGCATGTCGGCAAGGCGGAGCCGAGGAAAGGCACCGTCGAACTGTTATATGCCTTCGACCGCGCCTTCGACGACGAGCCCGTCTATCTCGTGCTCGCCTGCCACAATCGCTTCATTCCGGGGTTCGACACCGTTCGCTTCCTCGAGAACATGTGCCTGCGGCGGCGGCGCTTCATCGTGCCGGTCCAACCCCTGCCCGACAGGAGCGCGGTCGGCGCACTCTATCGCAGTTGCGACGCGTTCGTCGCTCCATCTAGGGCCGAGGGCTGGGGGTTGCCGGCGCTGGAGGCGATGGCGAGCGGCCTGCCGACCGCGTTGACCCGCTATGGCGGGCACGCCGCCTTCGCTCATCCGGGCAACAGCGTCGGCATTCCCTACACCATGGCCCCGATCGACCGTGGCGCGCTGCCCGCGCTCGAGCGGGCCGACGGGAATTATGGGGAGTGGGCGGCTCCCGACATCGACGGTCTCGCCGGGACCTTGCGGTCGATGGCTGGTGGCCTGTACGCCGAGCGCCGCATGGCGGCACAGGCCTCCGCAGCCGAGATCGCGGAGCGCTGGAGCTGGGACGCAGCCGCGCAAGAAGCCTGCATGAGGGTCGGATCCATTCTGGGCGGACAATTGCGCAAAGCGGGGTGAGGCTGATGGAATGCGGTCTGTATTTCGTGCCGGAAGCGTTCGGTCTTCGCACGCAGGGCATCGTGGGGCGGCAATCGGCTGGGCGCGAATTCCTCAAGGCCTATGCGGACGCGCAAGGCGAGCGCGGCTATTCCTGCGTGGCCGACACGCCGGATGACTTCCTCACATTTCGCGATCAGATCGCGCAACTTGGCGGCGACCCGGCGCGGGCCTACCATATCGGCTCCAACGATCATGACGCCATCGCGCGGCTCGGCGTCCTTCACTGGCAGGATCCCGCGATCGGCCGCCTGGCATGGATGCGCCGCGCGCTGGGCGACGCAGCATACAGCATCTGCGGCCTCACCCATACGCTGTCGGAAAGCGGCGTCGTTCACGCGATCCAGGACCTGCTTGTCGCACCGGTGCACGAATGGGACGCGGTCATCTGTACGTCCGTGGCAGCCCGCAGAGCCGTCGAATCGATCGTCGATGACTGGTCCGTCCACCTGAAGGAGCGCACCGGCGCCGCGATGCGCCTGCGCGCGCAGTTGCCGGTGATTCCGCTGGGCGTCGACCTCGAACGCTTCGCGTGCACGGATAGCGCGAAGAGAGCCGGCATCAGCTTGCGCAAGCGATTGGGCATTCCGGCAACCGCCGTCGTCGCGCTCTATTTCGGACGCTTCAACTTCCTCACCAAATCGCATCCGACGCCGATGTTCCTCGCGCTCGAGCAGGCCGCGAAAGCCGCGCCGGGCGCCGACATCCGGCTTTTGATGGTGGGGCAGTTCTCCAATCCCCTGGTCGAGCGCGAATTCCGCACGCTCGCCGCCGCCCATTGCAGCAATGTCGTCATCCACTGGATCGACGGAACGGATGAGGCCGCCTCGCAGGCGAGCTGGCATGCCGCCGACTTCTTCATCTCGCTCTCCGACAATATGCAGGAAACGTTCGGCATGACGGTCGTGGAGGCGATGGCCGCGTCACTCCCCCAGATCGTCAGCGACTGGAGCGGCCTGCGTGAGACGGTCCTCGACGGCGAGACGGGTTTTCTGATCCGCACGCGCATGCCGTCGCGCGCCGCGTCCTCCATGTTCCGCGCGCGCGCGTCGTCCGGCGTCGAGCGTTTCGACGATTCCGTCGCGGCCCTGAGCCAGGTGGTGGACGTCGATATCTCCGCTTGCGCCGCGCGGATCGCGCTGCTGGCCACCAATCCGCATCTGCGCGAGCAGCTTGCCGCCCAGTCGCGCGCGCGCGCCGAAACCGTCTATGACTGGAAGCAAATCATGGCGCGTCACCAGGACCTGTGGCGCGAGCTCGCCGCCATCCGGGCCAGCCATGACGGAAAACATGCCCCCCTGGCGACCGCCCGGCCGGGTTATGTCGATCCTTTCGCCGCGTTCGGACATTTCGCCACCGCCACGTTCGCCGGTGATGCCAGGGCCTGGTGCCACGGCGACGACCCGGTCGCCCAGGTGAGAGCCATAGAGAGCAGCCCCGCGCACACGATGCTGTTGCCGATGCTTCTGGCGCTGGCGGACATACGCAAGGTGGTGACCTTCATCAACGAATGCGAGCAAGGCCCGTCGATCGGGGAGATCACGGCCGCGTTTCCGCGGCTGCAGCCGGAGAAGCTGGAACTCACGCTGATGTGGCTGTCCAAATTCGGAATCCTGCACCTCACCGAGGCCAGTGCAATGCCGGCATCCCCTCCCTACAGGCACCGCAGATTGTCCCAGCCGAGGGCCGCAAGAACTCCGTTCCTGACCTAAAGGAACTCGAATTCTCGGCGGATCAACGTTTCGTAAGTCAAATACAGATTGCGGTGATTGACGTAGGGAAAGACGCGTCTATCATGCGTTGCATAAGTTTCTCCGGGGGCGGCACTTCCGATTGGGGCGATGAACCTTTCGCATAAGGAAACTGACATCGTCCTCGAAATCATGAGGACATTGGCAGGCGCTGACAATTCGACGGAGTTACGCGAAACCGTCGGCCTTCTGTTGCTTCGTTTGTTCGATGCACAGTATCTGGCATCTTATGTCTGGGACCATGACGCCAATCGCTTCGTCAATCGCGTCTCGATCAACATGGACGATTCCAATCTCAGTACATATGAGCAGCATTTCCAGTTCTGCGATCCGATAACCCCGGTCCTCCAGCGCCGCCGTGCGGCGACCTGCGTGTCCGAGATCATATCCCGGCCGCGGCTTGAAAAGACCGAGTTCTTCAACGACTTCCTGGCGCGCGACGGCCTTCACTACGGCGTCAACTTCTACGCGTTCTCGGGCGGAAGAAATCTCGGTGACCTGAGGATCTGGCGGTCCCGTCAGAAGGAGGATTTCACCCGCAAGGAGGTCGCGCTCCTGGACGCGATCGGTGCGGCCTTCACCCAGGCGCTCCTGAAGTGCACCCGGGAGGAAAAGCTGTCCGGTGCGAGCGATGCGGATCTCCTGTTCCGCGTCGAGCGGGCGGGCGAGAAAGCGTCGTTGACACCGCGTCAGAAGGAGATCACCGCCGCCATCCTGTTCGGGGGATCGGACCGCACGATTGCCGACGAGCTGTGCATTTCCCTGCCCACCGTGCGCACCCACATCCAGACGATCTACCAGAAATTGCAGGTTTCCAGCCGGACACAACTCGTCCGCAAGCTGACGTTGAACTGAGGGAGGCGAATATCATCATTCATGATGATGGAAAGGTGCCGCGGTGGCACCGATAGTCGATCCTCGACCAAGTGACGGTGGAGGATATCCTTGGAGACGACGACACTTCTCGATTTGCCGCTCGAAGAGGCCGTGGCCGGGATACGCGCCCGGACATTCTCGGCCCTCGATTATTGCGAGGCATTTATCGCCCAGAGCGAGCGGCACGAGAGCCTCAACGCCTTCGTAAGCTGGGATTGGGACCAGTTGCGGATCGCGGCGCGGCGCGTCGATGACGGTCGCAACAGCGGCCCGCTCGCAGGCATCCCGCTCGCCATCAAGGACAACATCAACACAGTCGGCCTGCCGACGACGGCCGGAACCGGCGCGCTGGCCAATTTCCGCCCCGTCACCGACGCCACGACCGCCGAGCGTCTGTTCGTCGGAGGCGCCCTGCTCGGTGCCAAGGCCAACATGCACGAGCTCGCCTTCGGCATCACCACCAACAACGGGGTGACGGGGGCGTCGACCAATCCCTACGACGTCAGCCGCATTCCCGGCGGATCGAGCGGCGGCGTCGCCGTCGCGGTGGCCGCGCGCATGATGCCCGCCGGCATCGGCACCGACACCGGCGCGTCCGTGCGTCTGCCTGCCGCGCTCTGCGGCCTTGTCGGCTTCCGCCCGTCCGTCGGGCGTTATTCGGGCGAAGGCATCGTGCCGATCTCCCATACCCGCGACATCGCCGGCCCGATGACGCGCAGCGTCGCCGACGCCATCCTCATCGATGCCGTCCTCACGGAAAGCAAGGACGGCATCGAGCCCGTGTCGCTCAAGGAGTTGCGCATCGGTTTGCCGAACGCCTACTTCTTCGAGGACCTCGACCCCGAGATCGCAGCCATCGCAGCTCAGTTCATCGAAGCGCTGGAACGTCAGGGCGTCACGTTCGTACGCGCCGACATCGAAAATCTCGAAGCGCTCAACGCCGTGGTCGGCTTTCCCATTGCGCTCTACGAATTCATGCAGGACATCCCCGCCTTCCTGAAGGCGCACGACATCGCGCTGACGATGGACGATCTCCTGCGGGGCATCGGCAGCGCCGACGTGAAGGGTATCGTCGCCTCCCAGATGGGTTCCGACGCCATGCCGGCGGAGGCCTATGCCAAGGCGCTCAACGAGGATCGTCCACGTCTTCAGGCGGCCTATGCGGACTACTTCCGCACGCACGCCGTCGATGCGGTGCTGTTTCCGACAGCGCCTCTTGCCGCCTCCCCCATCGGGGACGACGAGACGGTGGAACTCAACGGGCGGCGCGTGCCGACCTTCCCGACCTTCATCCGCAACACCGACCCGGCGAGCAATGCGGGCATTCCCGGCATCAGCCTGCCGGCCGGCCTGACACGCGGCGGCCTGCCCGTCGGCATGGAACTGGACGGGCCGGCAGGCTCCGATCGGCGGCTCCTCGCCATCGCACGCGCAGTCGAGGAGGCTGCAGGATTCACCTCGGCGCCGAAGATCGCCGGCCTCTCAACCCAATAAGAAAATCAAGGGGAACCACATGGAAAGACGGACCTTCATCAAATCGTCGATGGCCACCGCCCTTTTGGCGCTCGCCCCGGCCCTCGCTTTGCGCGCGGCCAACGCCGCCGACCCGCTCAAGGTCGGCATCCTGATCCCGCTGTCCGGTCCGGCGGGACTGTTCGGCGCATCGGCGCAAAACAGCGCCAAATTGGCCATCACCGAGATCAATGCGGCTGGCGGCATCCTCGGCCGACAGATCGAGCCGATCTTCGCCGATGTCGGCGGTCCGCCCGCGGACGCAGTCCAGGCCGCCCAGCGCATCTGGCGCTCGGAAGGCGCGGAAGCGTTTGTCGGCATGCATGACAGCGCCGTGCGCGGCGCGCTTGTCGGCGTTTTTCGCGGCCAGGTTCCGTATGTCTACACCTCGGTCTACGAGGGCGGCGAATGCGCCACCGGCACCTATGTCCTCGCGGAAACACCGAGCCAGCAGCTCGAGCCGGTCATTCCCTGGCTGGCCGAAAACGAAGGCGCCACCGACTGGTATCTCATCGGCAACGACTACAACTGGCCGCGTGAGACCAATGCGGCGGCCAAGGCCTATATCGAAGCCAGCGGCGGCAAGGTGGTCGGCGAGGAATACCTCCCCTTCACGGCCGACAATTTCGATTCCAATCTCGCGCGCATTCAAAGCAGCGGCGCCAACGCCGTCCTCATCACGCTGGTCGGCGGCGCGTCGGTCACCTTCAATCGCGCATTCGCAAGCTTCGGCCTCGCTGACAAGGCGATCAGGCTCGGGACCCTGATCGAGGAAAACACGCTGATGGGCATCGGCGAACAGAACTCGGCACGCCTCTTTGCCTCCGGCGGCTATTTCAGCGCGATCGACACCGAACCTGCACGCGCCTTCGCGGACGCCTACAGCGCGGAATTCGGAGCCAACGGCGCGGTGCTCAACCTCATGGGTCAATCGGTCTATGAGGGTCTGCTGTTCCTGAAGGCGATCGCCGAAAAAACCGGCTCGCTCGACGTCGCCGCAATGGACGCGGCAGCCGACGGTACCAGCTACGAGGGACCGCGCGGCACCGCCACCATGACCAACAGGCATGTCGCCCGCGACGTCTATCTCGCGCAGGCCGAAGGCGCCGGGTTCCGCATCATCGAAACCTTCGCAAATGTCGATCCAGGCCAGACCTGCACATAAAGCCTGTAGGGCAGCATGGACATTCTGGCCCTTCACGGGCTGAACTTCGTCTACTCGATCGCGACCCTGGGACTGATCGTCCTGGGGTTGGCGGTCGTGTTCGGTCTTCTCGGCGTCATGAACATGGCCCATGGCGAACTGGTGATGATCGGCGCCTATTGCGCCTTCGTCGTCCAGCAGGCCGGCCTGCATCCCGTGCTGGCCGTCCCGCTGGCGCTCTGCGTCTGCGGGCTGGTCGGGCTGGCCATGGAGTGGACCGTCGTCAGGCATCTCTATCGACGCCCTTTCGACACGCTGCTGGCGACCTGGGGCATCGCCATCCTGCTGCGCGAATGCGTCGAAAACCTGTTCGGCCGCGGCTATCAGAGCGTCAACGAGACGGTGGGGGGCACCGTCATGCTCCTGTCGGTACGCTATCCGACCTACAGGTTGATCCTGATCGCGATCGTCATCACCCTCTTCATCGGCCTGTTCGTCTGGTATCAGCGCAGCAGCACCGGCGCGCGCATCAAGGCGATGGTTTCGAACCCCGAGCTTGCCGCCGCCGTCGGCATCAACGGCCCAAGGCTGGCCCGATCCACCTTCGTCTTCGGCACCGCCATGGCCGGTCTTGCCGGCGTGCTGCTTGCGCCGCTCGTGCGGATCGAACCCTTCATGGGCATCGACTACCTGCTCTCCTCCTTCTTCGTCCTCGTCGTCGGCGGGCTGGGCAGCCTCGAAGGCCTGCTGATCGGCTCGACGGTGATCGGCGGGTCGAATGTCGTGGCCTCGGCGGCGTTCGGCAACACGGGCGGCTATCTGACGGTGCTCGCGATCTCCATCCTCTTCCTGTGGCTCAAGCAGGATGGGCTGTATGCGCGCCGGTAGCATCGCCGGCTTGGCCGTCCTCGCGGCGTTTCTCGTCGCCGTGCCCTTCCTGTTCGGAAGCTTCAGCGGCTATCAGCTCGGCCTGCTGCTGCTCTACGGCATCGCTGCCCAGGGAATAGCGCTGTGCTGGGGCAAGGCCGGCTTCCTGCCGCTCGGACAGGCGTTGTTCTTCGGCCTCGGCGCTTACATCGCCGGGTGGGCCCTGAAGACGGCCGATGGGAACTGGCTTCTCCTGATCCCGCTTCTTGTCCTGCCGATCCTCGTCCCGGCCTTGCTGGCGGGGCTGGTCGGCCTGCTCGTCTTCCACCGCAGCGCGACGAGCGGACCGTATTTTTCGCTCATCACGCTGGCGCTCGCGATGCTCGGCTTCCAGCTCGCCAACTCGCTCGACTGGCTGACGGGCGGGTTCAACGGCATGGTGGGAATTCCCGACCTTGCCGGCATCGATTCCTATGGCGGCCTCTATTTCGTCATTCTGGCCCTGCTTGCCGCATCCTCGCTCCTCCTCTGGCACCTGTTCCGCTCGCCCTTCGGGCTTTTGCTGTCCGCCATCCGTCAGAACGAAGACCGGCTTCAGTTCCTCGGATTCCGCACCAGCCGGCTGAAAGCCCTCGCCTTTGCGATCAGCGCCGGCATCGCGGGCGCCGCCGGCGCACTGTTCGCCCCCCACCAGGGCATCGTGACACCGCAGGCTGTGGGCTTCCTGCTCTCGGCCGAACTCGTGATCTGGACGGCGGTCGGTGGCCGATCGTCGATCACCGGTCCCGTTCTCGGTGCCGTCCTTATCGGCTACCTCTCCGCCGAACTGCGCGACAGTTTCAGCTATTGGGAAATCGTGGTCGCGCTGATTTTCATCGTCGTGGTCGTCCGACTGCCACACGGGCTCATGGGCCTCGTCCAGCAAGCGGGACACCGCTTCGGCCTTGGTGGACCCCCGCCATCGCGCGCGCGATCGATCGATCTGCCGCCGCGTGAACGCACCGAGCGTCGCGAACTGGTCCTCGAGGCGGTCGAGTTCGGCGCCGGCGGCATCCGCATCCTGAACGGGCTCGACCTCGCCATCGCGCGACCGGGCATCCACTGCATCATCGGCCCCAACGGCGCCGGCAAGACATCCGCTTTCAACGTGTTGACGGGCCGCTTCGCGCCGACGCGCGGCGATATCTCATGGAACGGACGATCGATCGGCGGATTCAGGCCCTACGAGGTCGCAGCACTCGGCATCGGCCGCAAGTTCCAGGTCCCATCGGTCTTCACCGAGGCAAGCGTCGCCGAGAACATCGACATCGCGCTCTGGGCCTCCCGGTTGCCCATGCACGGCATGTTCTCGATGCATCCCTACCGCTGGCGCAGCCGGATGCTCGCCCGCCTGGAAGAGATCTTTCCCTTCCTGCAACAGGCGGACAGGATCGCCAGCACCTTGTCCCTCGGCCAGCGGCAGATGCTCGAATTCGCGATGGTCAACCTGTCCGAGCCTCGGCTGCTGCTGCTCGACGAGCCTTGCGCCGGTCTTTCCACATCCGAAACCGCGCACATGATCGACGCCATTGCCGCGCTGGATTCCGAGTTCCAGGCAACCGCCCTGATCATCGAGCACGATATGCAAGTGGTGGAGCGGCTGGCGGACCATGTCTTCGTTCTGCACCTGGGCGCCAAGCTCGCCGAGGGCACGATGGCCGAGATCAAGGCCAACGATACGGTCCGTGCCGTCTATGCCGGAGGCAGCAAGTGAGCGGCCCCCTTCTCCACGTGGATGAAATCGGCGGCGGCTATGGCGACATCCGCATCATCGAAGAGATGTCTCTGGGCGTGGACCGGGGCGAGGTGCTGTGCATCGCCGGCCGCAACGGCGTGGGCAAGACCACGCTCCTCAAGCTCATCACCGGCTTTCTGCCGCTGATGACCGGCGCGATTCATCTCGACGGACAACGCATCGACCCGCTGCCCGCGCATGGCCGCAGCCGCGTGGGAATGACATACGCGCCGCAGGAAAATGTGGTGTTCCCGACATTGAGCGTGCGCGACAATCTGAACCTCCATTCGGGGCGCGACGCGCTGGCCCGGTACGGCGAACTCTTCGAGGCGTTTCCCAGAATAGGCGAGCGGCTTGACCAGACCGCCGGCACGCTGTCGGGCGGCGAGCGCAAGATCCTGTCCTTCTGCCGCGCGCTGGGCGAAGGCAACACGCTGACGCTGCTCGACGAGCCGACGGAAGGCGTCCAGCCCGAAAATATCGACCGCATGACACGCATCATCCGCGACCGTGCGGCGGCAGGGGCAGCCTTCATCATTGTGGAGCAGAACCTCGCGCTGATCGAAGCCGCCGCGAACCGCGTCATGGTTCTGGATCAAGGCCGTTGCACCCTCGACACCGGCAATCACCCCGGCATCCGCGACGAAATAGCCAGTTACCTCGAGCTTTGACGCCTCGCTAGATCGCCTTGTCTGAGCATCGGAATAATCCGAAAATCGGATTCCACTTTTCGGTCCGATGCTCTAGCGACCAACGGACATCCTCAACCAGACGCTTCGGACGATCACCGCTGAGTCTCCCGAAGCGCCATGGCCGCTGGTGCTATTCGCTTCCGCAGGCACCGGGGAAACGGACGCAGTAGGTCTCGCCCAGTTCCGGATCGGCGTTCAGCACGGCATGGGTGATCGCGCGCGAATAGACATCCGCCGCGACCGAGAGGATGTCGCGGAATTGCGCCGCCTCGACGAAGTTCTCCTGCGCCACCGTCGACGGGTCCTCGCCCAGCGTCACCGAAAACACAGTGTCGCCGTCGCTGGTCGAATGGGCGGGGCGAATGGCACGTGCCATGCCGTCATTTGAGACGATGGCGAGACGTTCCGTCTGGCCGGCCGTCAGCGGCGCGCTGGTCGCGATCACACCGATCGTGGTGTTTTCGCCGGGACGGATCAGTTCCATGTCCTTGGGCGACGTCGAGCAGCCTTCAGGCGGTATCTTCGCGCCGTTGAATTCGCCGTCGAGCTCCAGCCAGAGCGTGTAGAGTTCGCAATTGGCGTTGACGTTGTAGACGCGGCCGGCCGGGTTGACCACGACCAGCGCACCGACGATCGTGCCGTCCGCCATCACCGCGCTGGCCGTACCGAGGCCGCTTTTCATGCCGGCGGCACGTGCCCCGGTGCCGGCGCCGACGCTGCCCTGTTGTACCGGACCGTCCTTGGCGTTGCTGGCGGCGATGTAACCGTCTTCGCACGGCTTGTCGCCGCGTCCGGGAGGAGCGTCGACATCGCCACGGCCGAGATCGAAGATGATCGCCCCCGGCACGTGGGCGCGGCCGCCGAAGCCAAGGCCCTTCTCGTCGAGGAAACGTACCACGCCGCAGGCTGTATCGAGACCGTAGATGCTGCCGCCGCTCAGCGTCAGCCCGTGCATGACGACACGTTGGGCATCCTGATGCTGTGCTGTCAGCAGGGCGCCCAGACGTGTGCCCGGCGCGCCGCCGCTGGGCGACATGCCCATCAGCGCGCCTTCGGGAAAGATCAGAGCGGTGGTGCCCGTCTGCGCATCCTTGCGGGTGCTGTGCCCGACGAGAATGCCCGGCACGTCGGTGATGGCGTTGTTGGGACCCGTATGCAGATCAACCACCGGGATGGGAGCTTGCGCGTGCGCCAGCCCAGCCAGAAACAGAGCATTGGCGACCAGCGCCGACTTGAAAGCCAATTTGAACGACATCCTTTTCCTCCATGTCGTGGTTTCAACCTGCCCGCCGGAGCATCCGGCCGGCGTCATCTCACGCGTTCTTCGACCTCCCTTGCGATCTGCAGAAGCGCGATATCGCGATACCAGGGGGCGCAGAGATGCAGGCCGACCGGCAGGCCGGCGGCGGTGCTGCCGCACGGGATGGTGATGGCGGGGTGTCCCGACAGATTGTGCGGGAAGGTGAAGGGATACCATGCACCGCGCACCGTGCCGCAATTGACGCCGTCGATCTCGATATCGCCGGTGGGGTCGACATCGATCGAGAGCGGCGGCGCCGTCAGCGTCGGTGACACAAGAATGTCGAAGCGTTCGAACAGCGACTGGAATTCGCGGAAAAGCCGCGTCCGCTCGAAAATCGCGTTGGAGAGATCGACGGCGGAATAGCCGCGCCCGGCTTCGATCGTGTCGATCAGCGTCCGGCCGGCCAACTCCTCGCGTCCCTCGATCAACGGGCCCGTGCGGGCGGCAAGGCCGACGCGCAGGATGGTGAGGAAGACCGGCTCGTAGGACTTGAAGTCGATTTCGGCAGGTTCAACGATCGCGCCCGCCTCCTCGATCGTCTTCACCGCGGCGGCGGTGATCGCGGCGGTCTCGCGCTCGACGCGCGCGCCGCCCTGGGCGATCCAGCCGACGCGCAGGCCGGCAAGCGATGCGCCGCCCTCATGCAAGAGCTTTGCCGCCTGCCCGTAGGTATCCCCGAGATCCGGCCCGCCGATGGCGTCGAACACCAGCGCGACGTCCTCGACCGTGCGCGCCATCGGTCCGACATAGGAGTTCGCGCCGAACAGATCCGGCAACTGCAAATGCGGGATGATGCCGAGCGACGGCTTGAAGCCCACCACGCCGCAGCAGGCTGCGGGAATGCGGCTCGATCCGCCGCCATCCGTGCCGAGCGAGATCGGCCCCATGCCGGTGGCGACCGCGACGGCGGAACCGGAGCTGGAAGCGCCGGGCGTTACCGTGGGGTCGATCGGATTCAGAGTGCGACCGAACAGCGGCGATGTGGCCGCCTGCAGATGCCCGAATTCCGGCGTCGTCGTCTTGCCGACGAGAATGGCACCGGCCGCCTTCGAGCGCGCCACGGAGACAGCATCCGTTGTCGGCACGTTGTTTTCGAACAGGCGCGAGCCCATCGTGGTGCGAACGCCGGCGGTGTTGAGCAGGTCCTTCACCGAATAGGGGATGCCGTGAAGCGGCGGCAGCTTCTCGCCCTTCAGCACCTTGTCTTCGGCCACGCGCGCCGCCGAAAGCGCTTCATCACCGGTGACGGTGATGAAGGCATTGAGGTCGCTGCGATCGACGATCCGCTTCAGCACCGCCTCGGTCAGTTCGACCGGCGAAATCGTCTTCGCGCGGATGGCGGCAGCCATCTGCGTGGCCGTCATGTCTGCAAGATCGGACAAGCCTGTCTCCTATATCATCCAGCGCCCGCCATCGATCAGCAGGCTCTGGCCGGTGATGAACCGCGCCTCGTCGCTGGCCAGGAAGGCCACCGCCGCCGCCACGTCTTCCGGTTCTCCGACGAACCCTGCCGGCGTGTCGGCCTTGATCCGGTCGATGACCTCGCCCGGCATCGTGTCATGCGCGCGGGTGCGGACCGCGCCCGGCGCGACGGCGTTGACGGTAACGCCGAAGGGCGCCAGCTCGCGCGCCAGCGAGCGGGTGAAGCCGATGAGCCCCATTTTGGCCGAGGCGTAGTCCACCAGCCCCGCATCGCCGACGAAGGCGGCGTCGCTCGACATGTTGACGATGCGTCCGCCGCGCTCGCGCATGGCGGGAACCACGAGGCGCGACATGCGCATGGTGCTGAACAGCGATATCTCCAACACGAAGCGCCAGACTTCCTCGCTCGATTCATGGAACTGCGCGCTGCGCGCCCGTCCGCTCTGGCCGACATTGTTGACCAGCACGTCGACGGGGCCGAGTTCGCCGGCGACGCGGGCGTAAAAATCCTCCAGCACGCCAAGATCGGTGCAGTCGCCCTCCACCGCGAGCACACGAGAGGCCTCGCCGGCGGCAAGCTGCGACGTCAGCGGGCCGGCATTGAGGTCGAGCACGGCAGTGCGTGCCCCCTCCCGGATGAGCCGCTGGACGATGCCCGCGCCGATCCCGTCCCCGCCGCCGGTCACGATGGCGACCTTGTCGTTGAAGCGACCTGTTTGCGCCATCTCCATCTCCTCAGTGGAAGGTTCGGCCGCCGTCGATGGCGAGCGCCACGCCAGTGACGTAGGACGCATCCCCACTGGTCAGCCATGCGATGCCGGCGGCGATCTCGTCGGGGTCCGCGATGCGCGCCAGCGCGTAACGGGCGCAGACCGCGTCGAGTTGCGCCTCGCCCTCTGCCCCTTCGCCAATGGAGGAGCGGAACAGCGGCGTCTCGACAGCGCCGGGACACACGACGTTGACGCGGATGCCCGCCTCGGCAAGCTCCATGGCCAGCGCCTTGGAGAACATCTGCAATCCCGCTTTCGACGCCGAATAGGCGCTGCGGAATTTCAGGGGCTGAAGCCCCGCACCGGAAGAGACGTTGACGATGGTGCCGCCGCCCGCCTGCTTCAGAAAGGGTGCGGCGGCGCGGCAGACCTTCATCGGCCCGGTGAGGTTGACCGCCATTAGCCGCTCCCAGGCCGCGTCGGTCATCGCCTCGAGACTGGACTGGAGATCGACGCCTGCCGAGTTGACAACGCCGTCGAGCCCGCCCAGCCGCGCGGCCGCCTCCGCCACGGCGTCATTGGTCGCCAGCGTGTCGGTCACGTCGGCCTTGAGAGCGACGACACCATGCGCGGCCGCCATTTCGGCAAGGGCGGTTTCGTCCGTGTCGAGGCAGGCGACCGTCGCGCCGCCATCGAGAAAGCGCAGCGCCGCCGCCTTGCCGATGCCCTTTGCGCCTCCGGTGAGGAGGATGCGGCGGCCGGCGAACGGGGCCGTCACGCCGCCGCTCCGGTGAGGCGCGGACGCATGTCCTCGACCATCTCGTCGCAGCGGCCCATCCAGACGTCGCCATGGTCGAGCGCGTGCCTGATGAGCCCTTCCAGCACGCCGATGCGCGACGGCTGGCCGATCATCTCGGGATGCATCCCGACCATCATCATGCGCTTTTCGGCGTAAAGCACGTCGAACTCGGCCTTCCACGCCTCCAGCAGCGCCGATGGCGCCTGCATGGTGCGGCCGGGCAGCACGATCGAATACTGGAAGAAAGGCGCGTCATCGAGCACCCAGCGGAACGGCAGTTCCACGATCTTCGTCCGCTTGCCCTCGACGGTGTGGATGTAGGGCGAGTCGTCGTCGAAGAAGTTGGAGGAATAGTCGAAGCCGTATTCCACCAGCATAGGCATGGTGATGTCGCTGATTTCAGCCGCCGGCGAGCGCCAGCCTCGCGGCGCACGGCCCGAAACCCGCTTGATCGACTCGAAGCCCCTTTCCATCTCCTCGCGCTCCTGCTCGGGTGTCAGGCTCAGGATCCAGGCGTGGCTGTAGCTGTGGTGGGCCAACTCATGGCCCGCCTCAAGGATGCGCTCCATCAGTTCGGGGCGTTGATCGATGATCAGGCCGGGTATGAAGAACGTCGTCTTGATACCGTAGCGCGCCAGCAGGTTGAGGACGCGGTCGGTGCCGACTTTCCAGCCATAGGCTCCCTGCGACATCAGGACCGGACGCTTGGCATAGGCCGGATCGCGCGCCGTCCACATCGTCTCGGCGTCGAGGTCGAAGGTGAGGAAGAGGGGAAAGCCCTTGGTCGTCAGATGCATGTCGATTTCCGTCAAACGAAGCGGTGGAAGCCGGTCCAGCGCTCTGCAACGAGCAGCACGATCGCCGTCGCGATGATGAGAAGCGTCGACACCGCGGCCACGCTCGGGTTCACGCCCATCTCGACCGAGGTGAAGATCAGGATAGGAAGCGTCGTGTCCCTGGGTCCGGCGAGGAAGATCGTCACCGGCACGTTCTCCATGGAGGTGACGAAGGCGAACAGCGCACCGGCAACGAGGCCGGGCTTGATGAGCGGCAGCGTGATCAGCCTGAAGGTCGTGAAGCCGTTGGCGCCCAGCACCCGCGCCGCCTCCTCGACGGCAAGGTCGATGCCCGACAGGCTCGCCAGCGCCGAACGCACGATGTACGGCACGGTGATGACGACATGGGCGATGAGCAGGACGAGGAAGCTGCCCCGCATGCCCACCAGCGTGAAATACTGAAGCAGCGCCACGCCGATGACGACCGACGGGATGATGAGCGGCGCCATCAGAAGCGAGGTCAGCGCCTCGGAGCCCGGCAGCATCCGCCGGAAGATGGCGTAGGACGCGGCGACGCCGAGCACCAGCGAGATGGCGGTCGAGCCCACCGCCAGGATCAGACTGTTCCTGATGGCGTCGATATAGGTCCGGTCCGTCACGACCGCGGCGAACCATTTCAACGTCCAGCCCTGCGGCGGGATCGTCAGGTAGGAGGTCTCGCTGAACGAGGCGAGCATCACCACGATAACCGGGATCTGCAGGAACAGGATCACCAGCATCGCGACGGAGGACACGACCAGTCCGGGGCGTTGCTCGATCATGCCAGGCCCGCCCAGCGTCTGGTCATCCGGCTCGACAGCCAGATGATGAAGATGGTGGAGATCGCCAGTGCGAAAGACAGCGCCGAGCCGCTCGGCCAGTCGAGCAACTGCATGTACTCGTCATAGATCAGCGTCGCCATGACCTGGTAGGTCGGGCCGCCCAGCATCCGCGGCGTCACCAGCGCGCTGATGGTTAAGACGAAGACGAGGATCGAGCCGGCGATGATGCCCGGCGCGGTCAGCGGCAACGTCACCGCGCGGAAGACGTGAAAGCGGCTGGAGCCCAGCGTCGAGGCGGCCGCCTCGACGTCGCGAGGTACGTTCTGAAGTGCCGCGACCAGCATCAGCACCATGAAGGGCAAGTAGATGTGCGTCAGGCCGATCATCAGGCCCGTCATGTTGAACATCAGGCGCAGCGGCCGCTCGATCAGGCCGAGGTCGATCAGCAGGTTGTTGACGACGCCGCGATTGGTGAGCAGCACGATCCACCCGAAGGACCGCACCACGAGGTTGAGCATCAGAGGAAAGATGACCAGCAACGTCAGCGGCAGCCGCCAGCGCGGATCGCCGCGCACGATCAGGTAGGCGACGGGATAACCCAGCACGAGGCAGCTTGCGGTAACGGCAGTGCCCAGCCCGATCGTCCGCAGCACCACCTCACGGTAGAACTCGTCCGTGAAAATGCGGGCATAGTTCGCGAACGTCCAGGAATCCGTGGCGATGCCCGCGCCGGGACGGTATTCCTGGAAGCTGGTCGGCACCAACAGCAGCAGCGGCACGACGAAGGCTGCGGCAAGAACCAGAAGCAGCGGAGAGACCAGCAGCACCCCCGTCCGCAGCGACTTCATGATGCGTCCCCCGCGGGCAGGGTGATGATGTCCTGCGGGCGGATGGTCACGAACACGGCGTCGCCCTGCGGGAGATTGGCCGCGTCACCCGAGGAGGGCACCTCGACGACGATCTCGGAGGCGCTGTCGAGGCGCACGACATACTGAACCTGCGCGCCGGAAAACGAGCGCAGCGCGATCGTGCCGCGAACGCTCGAGCCGGCGGCGTCCTCGGCGCCCGACAGCGTCACCGCTTCCTGACGGATGAACACCTCCACCTTCTCGCCCTCCCCGGCCGTGACGGTCGTGGGGCGAAGAACAAGACCGCCGTCGAGCGCGACCGCGCCGTCCCTCACCGTTCCAGTGAGCCGGTTCGGCTTGCCGATGAAGCTGGCGACGAAGGCCGTGGCAGGCCGGTGGTAGATTTCCTCGGGCGAGGCGAATTGCTGGATGATGCCCTCATGCATCACGCAGACGCGGTCCGACAGCGACAGCGCTTCCGCCTGGTCGTGGGTGACGAAGAGAGTCGTGATCTTGAGGTCCCGCTGGAGCCGCTTCAGCTCGATCTGCATCTCGTCGCGCAGCTTGGCGTCGAGATTGGAAAGCGGTTCGTCGAACAGCAGCACGCTGGGCCTTGGTGCGATCGCGCGCGCCATCGCGACACGCTGCTGCTGGCCTCCCGAAAGCTGGCGCGGATAGCGCTCGCCATAGTCGGCCAGGCGCACCAGCGCCAGCGCCTCCCGCACGCGGGCGTCGAGAGCCGCGCCACTTTCACCCTTGCGACGAAGGCCGAAGGCGACGTTCTCGAACACAGTCATGTGCGGGAACAGCGCATAGGACTGGAACACCAGCCCGACATTGCGCTTGTTGGGCGGCAGGCGCGTGATGTTGCGCCCGTCCACCGTGATCGCCCCGTCGCTCGGTTCGATCAGCCCCGCAACCATGCGCAGGATCGTCGTCTTGCCGCACCCGGAGGGTCCAAGCAACGAGACGAACTCGCCTTCGGCGATATCCAGCGACACGTCCTTGACCACGGAGACCGGGCCATAGCGTTTCACCAGATTTCGCAGGGACAGATCGCTCATGCCGCCTCACAGGTTGCAGGACAAGGACCGCACGGTATCAGCGCAGCACCTCGCGCTGCCAACGGCGGGTCCATTCGGGCAGGCGCGCGGCCATGTCGTTCGGATCGAGAAACAGCATCTTTTCGAGCGCCTCCCCTGTCGGCACGATCGCCGAGACCTCATCCGACAGCGTCACGTTCTTGTTGACGGGGCCGATGAACTGGCGTTCCGAGAAGCACTTCTGGTTGTCCGCGTCCAGAATGGTGTCGATGAACTTGTGGGCCAGGTCTTCCTGGCTCGTGCCCTTGGCGATGGCGATGGTGGGGCGGATGCCGACCGCGCCTTCGACCGGATAGGCGGCGGCAAGCGGCAGGCCGTTCTTGGCCGCCACGCCGGCGCGGTCCGGATACCAGACGGCGATGTCGATCTCGCCACGCTCGAACAGCGCGACCACCTGATCCGCCTGCGAGTAAAGCAGGACGGAGGACTGCGCCAGCGGCTTGATCTTCTCGACGCCGGGCGTGATGTCGTCGAGCGTGCCGCCCTCCATCTGGTTGACGGCGGCGAGGAACTGCCAGCCCGTGGTGCCGGAAATGTCACCGATGGTGACGCGGCCCTCATATTTCGGATCGAACAGGTCGTTCCACGAGGTCGGCGGCGTTGTGACGGTGTCCTTGTTGTAGATGATCGTGGTCGCGCCGAGCATGGCGGCGACATAGGCGTCGTTTGTCCCCCACGCGCCATCGATGATCTCGGGCGCATTGCTGAGCTTGGAGCGATCGAGCGGCACGAGCAGGCCCTCGTTCGCCATCTGGACAGCGAAAGCGTCGTCGGCGAAGACCACATCCATGTCCGACTGGCCGGCGGTGGCGCGAACCGAGGCGGCATGCTGCGCCGAGCTCCCCAGCTTGGTGATGACGGTCGCGCCGGTGGCTTCCTGGAACGGCTCGATATAGCACGCGGTGACGTTGTCCGCGAAGGATCCGCCGAAGCTGCCGAGCACCAGTTCCTGGGCGGTTGCGGCATGCGGGGCGGCGATGACGCCGGCAATCGCCGTAGCGGCGGCGAGCAAGGATTGTGATTTCATGTGCGAGCTCCCTTTATCGATGCGCCTCGGGCCCCTTACCCAAGCGTATCGGCCAAAACGCTAGCACCGGCGTTATTATCTTTCAAGAAAGATATTTTGAAGGTAATTTATCTTTGCTCTCTGCTTGTCGCAGCGTCGTTGCGCCGCTAGCAGGGAACCCGCGGCCTGCGATCGTACGCCCTGCCGCATGGAATGGAGCAGATGCGTGAACGAAGCCGAGATTCGATATTGGGAGCTCGACCGCGTCGGACGCGGCATGACGAGCTGGCGTCGGGAAAGGCCGGACATCGACTGTAACGGCAAGGCGGTGGTCGGGCGCATCCTGCATCTGCACGACATCATCCTGCGTGCGGTGGACCGGGCGCTCGCGCCGCACGGGCTGAAATATCCGACCTATGCGGTGCTCGCGACGATCAGGGTGTCGGGCGCACCCTACCGGATGTCGCCGAGCGACCTTCTGTCGGCCTTGCTGCTGTCCTCGGGTGGATTGTCCAACCTGCTGCGACGCATGGAGACGGACGGCCTCATCAGGCGCACCGCCGACAAGCGGGACGGCAGAGGGGTGATCGTCGAACTGACGGAGAAAGGCATCGCCGCTGCCGATGCCAGCATGGCCGACCACGCAGCCGTCGAGCGTGAGCTGTGCGCGTGCCTGCCGCCCGAGCTGCACGAAACAGTCGCGCGCGGGCTCGGCCTGATGATCACGGTCGCGGAACGCTGAGGCGGAGACGACCGGCTTCGGCTCCGAAAGGGCTGTCGCTCATCCGACGTCTCAAGCGGCGGCCAGATACTCCGATGCCCCACCGGCAGCGCGTTCCGCGACTTTCATGGAAGTGTCGAGAGAAGGCTTCCCAGCCTTCCCCCGGTTTCAGTGAGGCGTGCTCTAGTGTGCGGCGGATACGGTGTATCCGGCATCACGCATGATCCGGTCGGACGACTCCATCAGGCGGGTGCGCACCGAACGAACCCTGTCCTCGCCATAGGCCAGCACACCGCCGCGCTTGCGAACCTCGCCGGCAACCAGCACCGTATCGACATTGCCGGCATGGGCGAACTCGACCGCCGAGAACAGCGGATTGCGCACGGGATAAAGGTTGAGATCGTTGGCCCGGAGCAGCACGATGTCGGCCTGCTTGCCCGGCGTGAGCGTGCCTATGCGGTGGCCGAGGCCGAGCGCTTCCGCACCGCCGATGGTTGCCCACCGCAGCGCATCGCGGGTGAAGACGGGTTTGTTTTCGACCGGCGTCTCCGGCTTCACGATATCCTCGCGGACGCGCTCGTTCAGCACATAGGCTAGCGCAAGCTGCATCTCGCGGAACATGTCGCCCGGTATCTTCGGCTCGACGTCGACACCCAGCGACGGAAGGCCGCCATAGTTGATGACGCGGTTGAGCGCGGGAGGCCGGCCGTAGCCACGCACCTCCGTCTGCACTGTCGACGTGACCGTGATGCCGGCCTCCACGATCAGCCGCAGCTCGTCGTCCGGCAGATAATTGCCGTGAACGATGTTGTGCTCCGGTCCAAGGACGCCTTCCCTGACCAGGATCGAATAGCCGTCCGGCATCAGCTCCTGATGCTTCCGCTTGGTGGCGTGGGAGGACGTCCGCAGCCCGAAGTCGCGCGCCATCGCGATGTTGGCGCGGATCGCCTCTTCCTTGGCCCAGTGCGGACCGGGAATCGCAAGCGCCATCGTGACAAGCCGCTCGTCGTTGGAAAGCCTGTCGCGGATCTGCTTGACCCGGTCGCGCGGATGCGTGCGCATGTCGAGCGGCGTGTCTTTCTCCTCCTCCGGTCGAAGCACGCCGGTGCCCAGAACATAGACGCCGCGAATGCCCGAATCCTCGAGGCCGTCCACGGAGCGCTCCGCCTGTTCGGTGGAGCGGATGTTATGACAATAGTCGAGCAATGTCGTCACGCCGACGTCGAGCCGGCTCAACGAGCCGGCAAGCGTCGCGATGTAGTTGTCTTCCGGCGTGAACTGAACGCTCATCCCCTCAAAGATATCGCGCAGATACTCGCTCTCCCGCCAGTCGCAGCCGATCGCTTTCAGCCCGGTTTCCCAGGTGTGGAGATGCGCATCCACCATGCCGGGAATGGCGATCATCTCGCTGGCGTCGATCACCTCGTCTGCCTCGCCGAGATCGTTGCCGATGGCGAGGATCCGGTCGTCTCCGATGAGGATGTCCGCGCCGGTCACGTCGCCGATGGCATCGTCGAGCGAGACGACCCAGCCGCAGCGAATAAGTGTCTTCTTCATGAACGTGTTCCCCGCGTTCGGACTATGCCGCGTTGAGCTTGAAATTCGCCTCGTCCATCGCCCGTAGCGCCGAAGCTCGCATTTCCTGCATGCGTTGCGTCAGGAGCTTGTCGTCGAAGACGAGCTTGCCGTGACGTTTGCGCACCACGCCGTCGACGATGACGGTGTCGACATTCTTTGCGCTGGCCTGCTCCACGATCGTGTAGATCGGGTCGTGCACGGGGAAGATGTTGAGGTCGTTGGCGCGCAGCATGACGATGTCCGCCTTCATGCCGGGTGCAAGCGTCCCGACCCGCTTGTCGATGCCCATGGCCTTCGCATTGCCGATCGTCGCCCATTCGAGCGCCTCGCGGGTGCGCACCGGCATTGTCGTCATCGAGGGCCTGCCCTCGGCGGCGTTGTCGCGGTGCGCGGACCAGCGCGCATGCATAAGTGCCGCGTGCATTTCGCGGAACATCTCGCCGGTGACGATCGGCTCCACGTCGACGCCGATGGACGGCATACCACCCAGCTCGCGAACACGCATCACCAGCGGGTCCGGCGCATGGCCGTGCAACTCGACGAGCACCGTCGCGGTAACCGTCGCACCATTGTCGACGATGGCCTTCAGCTCCTCGTCGTCGATGTAGTTGCCGTGCACGATGTTGTGGTCGGGACCGAGCAGACCGGCCTTGGCAAGCGCGAGATAGCCGCGTGGGGAGATGCATTTGTCATTGGGCTTGGTCGCATGTGACGTCGTGAAGAGCCCGAACTCGCGGCCGAGGCGAATATCGGCTTCCGCGACGTCCTGCGTGCCGTAATGCGGCCCGAGCACCGCCATGGCCAGCGTCACCCGCCGGTCGTCCGAAGCCATTCGTCCCTTGCGCAACGCCTCGATGCGGTCGCGCGGGTGCGGAACATGGGTGAAGGGCGTTTCGCCGGGTGCTGCCGGCGGCTTTGCGGTGCCATGCGCGAACACCGCGCGAATACCGGATTCCTCAAGGCCGTCGATGGCCGCTTCCGCCATCTCCAGTGATTTCAAATTGTGGCAGAAATCGACGACCGTCGTGACGCCGCTGTCGATCTGCGCGAGCGAGCCCACGAGATTGCCGAGGTAATTGTCGCGCGGACCGTAGCGGGTCGCGATGTTGGCGTGAATGTTGGCGTGATAGTCCGGCCCCATCCATTCCGAGCCGATGCCGCGAAGACCGCATTGCCAGACGTGAATGTGGCCATTGATGAGACCCGGCATCACGATCATGTCGGATGCGTCGATCACCTCGTCATGGGCAGCATCGAGCGTCTTGCCCGCGGCCAGGACGCGATCGCCCTCGATGAGAAGTTCCCCGCCGGTCAAATCGCCGATGGACGGGTCCTGCGTGACGAGCCAGCCACATTTGATAAGCGTCTTCTTCAAGTCATCAGCTCCAACGGTTCTTCACGCCGGCGAATATTGAAAGCACGGCGCAGGATTAGATTACGACGGGCCGCCATCTGTCGACCGCTGTACGAAATCGACGTCAAAAGGCAGGTTGGTATCGCAAAATCTAGAAATACCAGCAATCGATTGCAACTTAGATAGTCTGTATCGGCTCGTCAATGCCGGAGAAATCCGGGTTAAATCGGCTATCGAGTGAACCCCCCCCCACTCGAAGGCGACAATTTATACGTTGACATGATGCAATCGTTTGCTGTTAGCCTAGGGACGGTCAGAAGAGGTTCGCAATGCCCATAGAAAGTGAACGCGCGGTGACGCAGGCGGTCCTGCGAGCCGTCGAGCAGTCTGCAGATGCCAGGCATGCCGAATTGGTGGGCGCGCTGGTGCGCCATCTCCACGAATTCATTCGCGAGACCAGGCTTTCCGAGCAGGAGCTCGAATTCGCGTTCGATTTTCTGAACCGTATCGGTCAGGCGACGAATGACAGCCACAACGAGGCGGCGCTTTTTTCGGATGCGCTTGGTGCCTCCACATTGGTGTGCCTGCTCAACAACGGCGATGGCGCGGCGACCGAAACAGCATCCGCCTTGCTCGGGCCTTTCTGGCGTCTGAACGCACCCGAACTCGAAAATGGCGCGAGCCTGCTTCGCTCACCAACGCCGGGTACCCCGCTCCTGATGCGCGGCTCCGTACAGGATGACACTGGAAAGCCGATCGCCGGCGTCCGCGTCGATGTCTGGCAGGCCTCACCCGTGGGGCTCTACGAGAATCAGGATGCCGAGCAGGCGGAGATGAATCTGCGCGGCGTGTTTTCCACCGACGCGGATGGGCGCTTCCACTTCGAAAGCGTTCGGCCGGCCGGCTATCCAGTGCCCATGCACGGCCCGACCGGAGATATGCTGCGCAAGCAGAACCGCCAGAGCTATCGCCCTGCACACCTGCACTTCCTGCTGTTCAGGAACGGATTCAAGACGCTGATCACCCAGGTCTTTCCGGGTGACGACCCGCATCTCGACGACGATCCGGTCTTCGGCGTCACGGCAAACCTCATCGGGAACTACACGACCGAAAATGCGGGAACGGAGCAGGAGCGCTGCGTACTCGACTACCGGTTCACCATGCAGCCGGGCGAAGCGCGGCTGCCGGTCCCTCCAATCAAGTAAGTGGTAGCGCAGTGCAAAGTGTCGCGAACAAAATTGTCCTGATCATTGGCGGAAATGGCGGCGTGGGAGCAGCGACCGCTGCTTCGTTCGCAAAGGCCGGGGCCACTGTGGCCGTCACCTGGCGGCGCGGCGAGCGCGACGAGGCGGAAGCGTCCGCCATGAAAGGCGCGCTTGAGGCCAAGGGCTATGCGGCATTCGAAGCCGATGTTGCAGACACCGCTTCGCTGAAGACCCTGCAGCGGGCCATCGCCGAGCGCTTCGGGCGCATCGATGTGCTCGTTCATGCATCGGGCTTCACGAAAGCCATCCCGCATGCCGATCTCGACGCGCTGGACGATGCCTTCATCGACAGGATGTTCGCGGTCAACTGGCGCGGCCAGTTTGCGACGATGCGCGAGCTCGCACCGCTTCTGAGGGCGAACAACGACGCGCTGGCCGTCTTTATCTCCTCGATCGCCGCCACGAACGGTGCGGGCTCCAACATCGCCTATTGCGCAGCCAAGGCCGGAACCGAGACGCTGGTGAAGTCGCTGGCGCGCGCGCTGGCGCCGTCTATACGCGTGATGGGCGTTTCGCCCGGCGTGGTCGATACGGGCTTCGTGCCCGGCCGCGGACCGGAGTTCAACGAGAAGATCGGCCAGACGATACCGCTGAAGCGCGTTGCGGCGGCGGGCGATGTCGCAGACGCCATTCTCGCATGCGCAACGCATCTTCATTATTCGACGGGCACCACGCTCGTGGTCGATGGCGGGCGCCTGCTGTGAGTCGCGCCCTGCACCACGACGGAACCGTCATCCTGACCTGCGCGATCACCGGCAACCTCACCAGACCGGAGCATACGCCGTATCTGCCGATCACACCGGCGCAGATCGTCGAGTCTTCGCTCGCCGCCGCCGAAGCCGGCGCGTCCATCGTCCATATTCATGTGCGTGATCCGCAAACGGGCCGCCCGTCGATGGAACTGGAGCACTATGCCGAGGTGGTGGACGCGCTGCGCAAGGCACGGCCCGATCTGATCCTGAACCTGACGACGGGACCGGGCGGACGCTTCGTGCCTTCCGAAGACAATCCCAGGATCGCCGGTCCCGGCACGACTCTGATGCCGCCCGAGGCCCGGGTCAGTCATATCGCGGCGCTGAAGCCCGAAATCGCGACGCTCGACCTCAACACGATGAACTCCGGCGGCGAGGTCGTCATCAACACGCCGCGCAACGTGCGCCTGATGGCCAAGGTCATTCGCGAGGCAGGCGCGATACCGGAGATCGAACTGTTCGACAGCGGCGACATCGCGATGATGCACGACCTGCTCGCCGACGGAACGCTGGAAGGCCCGGTTTTGTGTTCCTTCGTGCTGGGCGTGAAATACGGCTTCCAGCCTTCGCCCGAAACGGTGCTCTACGCCCGAAACCTTCTGCCGCAGGATGCGCGCTTTACGGCGATCGGCATCGGCCGCTCGACATTTGCGATGGTTGCCCAGTCGTTCCTTGCCGGCGGGCATGCGCGCGTCGGACTGGAAGACGGCATCTATCTGTCGCGCGGCCAGCTCGCGCAGTCGAACGCAGAGTTGGTGACGAAAGCGCGCCGCATCATCGAAGACCTCGGCGGAACCCTGGCCACCACCGCGCAAGCGCGCGCAAAGCTGGGTTTTCCGCTGAGAGCCAAGCCATGAAACAGACCCTTATTCCAGCCTCTTCGGGAGCCCTGCATTGAACCTAGCAACACCAGCCGGCGCTCCGTTCGAGACGTCGGCGACACGCGCACGCCTTCTCTCGAAAGCCGAGGACATCGTATCGCTTCGCCCGGCAGTAGAGACGGGAGTGATCCGGACGAGCTCGGACGACGAGGCCGTCGTGCAGGTCCGTGCCGCAGCCGTCAATCCATCAGACGTCAAGGCGGCGACGGGGCTGATGCCCTACGCCGTCTTTCCACGGACCCCCGGCCGCGACTTCGCCGGCACGGTCATCGCGGGGCCGGCTGATCTTATCGGCAAGGACGTTTTCGGCTCCTCAGGCGATCTTGGCATTCGCCGCGACGGCAGCCATGGCACGCATGTGATCGTGCCGCGCGACGGTCTCGTTGCAAAGCCGTCCAATATGAGCTTCGCAGAAGCTGCCGGCATCGGCGTGCCGTTCGTCACCGCGATCGAGGGTTTTCGGCGCGCAGGCCTGCCCCAGCCGGGAGAGGTCGTCGTGGTCATGGGCGTCAACGGCAAGGTCGGACAGGCAGCCGCGCAGATCGCGACATGGCGCGGAGCCCGCGTCATCGGTGTGGTGCGTCGGGACGAAGGCTATGAGGGTCACGCTTCGGCCGAGGTCGAGATCGTCAACGCGCAAAGCGACGACGTCGCCGAGCGGGTCAAGGCGCTGACCGGCGGCAAGGGAGCCGACATCGTCTTCAACACGGTCGGCGACCCCTATTTCGCCGCCGCCCACAAAAGCCTCGGCAAGCTCGGCCGGCAGATCCTGATTGCCGCGATCAACCACGTCGTCGACTTCAACATCTTCGAGTTCTATCGCGGCCGCCACAGCTACTACGGCATCGATACGCTCGCGCTGTCATGCGGCGAAACCGGAGCTGTGCTCAAGGAGCTTCTTCCCGGTTTCGAGGATGGCGCATTGAAGCCGTTCGCAGTCGTGGACGAGGCGCAATACGGCCTGGACAGGATCAGCGACGCCTACGCCACCGTCATGACGTCGAGCCGGCAGCGCGTGTTCATCATCCCGGAGACCGGAAAATGAACGTCACGCCTATCGCTGACGCCAGGGAATACCACCCACCGGAGCATTTCGGCATGCGGTGCCTGCGGTTGCAAGGCATGGAGGCTGGGCCATCCGACACGCTCTGGATGGGCCTGTCGGAGATCGCTCCGGGAGGCCACACATCGCTGTCTGCCTCCCCCCTCGAGAAGCTCTATCTGGTGCTGGAAGGCGAGGTCGTGGTGAAAACGCCGGAGCGCGAGACGACACTATGCAAACTCGACAGTTGCAGGATTGCGCCAGGAGAGGCGCGCGCGCTCGAAAACCGGGGGTCGACCACTGCACTGATCGCTCTCTGCATGCCTTTGCCGCCGGCAAAATGAGGACTTTCGCTGTGGGAATTGACGATTTCGCAGCCATCGAACTCAGCCCTTGACACTCTTGCAATCGTTCGCACGATGGAATACGAATTAGCAAAACAACAATACATCTTCATGCATCCCGGGAACAACAAAATGGCCAAACCCTTGAGTCTTTGAGGGATTTGCTGCCGCTCTGAAGGAGACATTGCCAGTGCTTAAAAAAGCAATCGATTGCGCAAAGTACGCGGTAGCGGTGGGCTGCATCGCAGCCGCTGGCTTGAGCGGCCCAGCCTGGGCGGAGCCGTCCGGCACCCTGAAGTGGGGAGCGGCTTTCGAACCCCAGGGCTGGAACCCGCAGGTTCAGCCGAACACGACCTTCACCCAGCTCGTGTATGAGGGCCTGTTGCAGATGGCCCCCGACGGCGTCACGCTGCAGCCCGGCCTCGCGCGGGAATGGACGGTCACGCCGACCGACATCACGTTCAAGCTTCGCGAAGGCGTTACCTTCCACGACGGCACGCCGTTCAACGCGGACGCGGTGATCGCCAACATCAAGAACGTGCAGGCGGCCTCCAACCGCTGGCGCGAGACGATCGCGGGTATCGAGGATGTCGTGAAGGTCGACGACCATACCGTGCGCTTCGACCTCAACACACCAAGCCCGGCCCTGCTCTACACGCTCAGCCAGCGCGGTCTTTCATTCGCCAGCCCCAAGGCGCTCGAGGACGGGACCTGGCAGACCAGCCCGGTCGGCACCGGCCCCTACATATTCAACGAGGCCGATACCGTCAGCGGCTCGAACTACGTGTTCGACTATTTCGACGGCTATTATGCGCCCGAGGACGTCGGCCCCAAGCGCGTCGAAATCTTCTACCTGCCCGACTCCGCCTCGCGCTACAACGCGCTGCTCGCGGGCCAGGTCGACGCCGCCGACGGCGACCCCACCCAGATGGCGACGGCCGAGAGCATGGGCTTCGCCAACCATCTCTGGTCCACCCTGCGCTACCACCTGATCATGTTCGACCGCGCCGGCGCGCTGGGCGACGTACGGGTGCGCAAGGCGGTGTGCATGGCAATGCCGCTGGAGCATATCAATGCGGCGCGCTACGAGGGCCTCCTGAACTTCCCGAGCCAGCGTTTCGACGAGGGCGACCCGGCGCACGTTCCGGGCCTTAAGGCCTACGAATATGACATCGAGGGCGCGAAAGCGCTTCTCGCCGAAGCAGGCAACCCGGACGTCAAGCTCGAGTTTCCGAGCCCCGACTTCATGCGCGTGATCTCGGAACTGGCGAAGGAAAGCTTCGTCAATGCCGGCCTGGAAACCGAGATCGTTATGATGCCGACCCCGGAATATTTCCAGAGCTTCTATTCGGGCCGCTATCCCTTCATCATCAACACGATGACGGCTGAGAACGGCGGCATGTTCAACTACTATCCATTCCGCTTCGCCGCAGATGGCGCGGCCAACACCTTCAAGGTCGAGCCGCCGGCGCGTCTGGAGGAACTCTACCAGCAGGCACTCGTCGCGCCGGAGGCCGAGCAGCCGGCGCTGCTGCAGGAGATGACGCAGATCATTCATGACGAGGCGCTCGACTGCGGCTACTTCGACACTGTCGGCGTGGTTCACTACAACACCGGCACGATCTCGGAAATTGCGACGACGCACTGGGAGCCGTCGGCTCTGCGCTACAAGGATGTGCGTCTGGCGCAATAAGATCGCGAGTGGCGAGAACCGCTCCCCTCGGCGGGAAAGGGCCATCCTTTCCCGCCGTGGCATTCGCAAGCAGCGGCATGTTGCTCTGCACGAATGCAACGCATTCACGGACGTAGAGCAGGAGTTGGTCCGAAGACCGGTTTCCATTATTCCAATCCTCGCTCTAAGAGGCACACCGCATGTGGAAACTGACTTTCGCCCGCACCATTGCCGCAGTTCCCGTGGTTCTGCTGGTGGCGCTTTGCACGTTCATCCTGTTTCGTTTCGTGCCCGTCCAGGCGCCCGCCGCGATCCTCGGCGATTCCGCCACCCCGGCAGCCGTTGCACGCCTGACAGAGGAAATGGGGCTCGACCGGCCCGCGCCCATCATTTTCTTCGAATGGGTAGCCAAGGCGCTCCAGGGTGATTTCGGTCGATCCTACGTAACCGGTCGCGACGTGGCGACCGAGATCGCGCACCGCATCCCGATCACGCTCGCCTTAGCGCTCGGCGGCATCGCCATTGCCGTCCTGCTGGGCGTGCCTGTCGGCGTGCTTTCCGCGCTCTACCGCAATTCCTTTCTGGATCGTGCGTTGACGAGCGTCGTCTCGGTGCTTTTGGCGATGCCCGGATTCTGGCTGGCGCTGCTGCTGGTTCTGCTGTTTGCCGTGCAGTTGCGCTGGCTGCCCGTGGCTGGCTACGTGCCGCCTTCGGCAGGCTTCTGGCCGTGGCTGAGCCGTTTCGTCCTGCCCTGCTTCGCGCTGGGTCTGGGGGCCACCGCGAACATCGCCCGCCACACGCGCTCGTCGATGCTGCAACAGCTCGACTCGCAATATGCGCGCGCACTGACGGCACGTGGCTGCCCGCGCAGCCGCCTCGTCATGCGCTACTGTCTGAAGAACGCGATGATGCCGGTGCTGGCGATTATCGGCATGCTCACCGCACTGATGCTGAGCGGCTCTTTCGTGGTTGAAAAGGTCTTCTCGCTGCCGGGCGTCGGAACGCTGATCCTCGACTCGATCAATCGTGGCGACGTGCCCGTGCTCCAGGCGGTCATCGTGGTGGTCGCCCTCTTCATCATCGCAGTCAACCTGCTGGTCGATATTGGGTATGGCCTGCTCGATCCCAAGGTGCGGCCGGAATGATGGATGAACCAGCCGTGAAAACGCTCCAGGCACCGATCGAAACCGCGCTTGCGGAAACCTCGCCGAAGCGTCCGGGTTTCTTCGCCCGCCTCTTCTCGCAGCCGGCAACGGTGCTCGCGCTCTCGTGGGTCCTGCTGCTGGTGGTCTTCGCCGCCTTCGCACACCATCTGGCGCCCCACGATCCCAATGCCTCCAATGTCCTGAAGCGCCTCCAGGGCCTCTCCGGGGAGCATCTCCTGGGCACGGACGACCTCGGACGCGATCTGCTGTCGCGCGGAATGTGGGGCGCTCGCGTGGCTCTGCTCGCCGTGGCGCAGGCGGTCGGACCGGCATTGCTCGTCGGCGTTCCCGTCGGGCTTTTCGTCGCTTACCGCGGCGGCTGGTGGGACAAGATCGTCATGCGTCTCGTGGAAGTCGAGCAGGCCATTCCGATGCTGCTGCTCGCCTTCACCTTCATCGCTATCTTGGGCCGCGGCCTGACGAACGCGATGCTCGCCGTCAGCGTCGGTTTCGCCATGTCCTATCTGCGCCTGACACGCGCCGTCGTGCTGGCGGAACGTCATAAGGCCTACGTTCAGGCGGCGGAAATCCAGGGCTATTCGACGCCGCGCATCCTGTTCCGGCACATCCTGCCCAACGCCATTGGCCCGATTGCCGTGCAGACATCCATTCTCGCCGGCGTCGCCATTCTGCTGGAGGCGATGCTGAGCTTCCTCGGTCTCGGCGTCGCCACCGGCAGCCCGAGCTGGGGCGCGATGCTCGACGACGCCCGCCGTTTCCAGATACAGCAGCCCCTGCTGTCGCTTGTCCCCGGCATCGCCATTACGCTGACGGTTCTCGCCTTCAACCTGCTTGGCGACGGTTTCCGCGACGCCTTCAACAGCGATCTCGTCATCACGAAACGCAAGAAGTACCTGGCCGGCCGGGCGGTCGCGGCCACACCGGCCCCAGCGCCAGCACCGGAGCACGGGCCCAAAGATGCCGTTCTGACGCTCTCGAATGTGAGCGTCGAATTTCCCGGTCATGACGGTGCCTTCCAGAAGGTCGTCAACGACGTCTCGTTCTCGATCAAACCGGGCGAAATCTATGGGCTGGTGGGCGAATCCGGCTCCGGCAAGTCGATGACCACCGCCGCGATCCTCGGCCAGGTGCCCAGGCCCGGCCGGATGTCGGAAGGCGGTATCCTGCTCGGCGAGCGCCAACTCGCGGGCCTGCCGGAACGCGAGATGCGCAGGATACGCGGCCGGGACATCGGCGTCGTGTTTCAGGACCCCATGATGGCGTTGTCGCCGGTACACAAGATCGGCGACCAGATGATCGAGGGGCTGGTGCGGCATGAAGGCATATCGCGCAGGAAGGCGCTCGTCCGCGCGGCCGAACTGCTCGATCTGGTCGGCGTGGCCGATGCAGGCAACAGGCTGAACGACTACCCGCACCAGTTTTCCGGGGGCATGGCCCAGCGCGCGATGATCGCGGCGGCGCTGATATGCAAGCCGAAGCTGCTGATCGCCGACGAGCCGACGACCGCCCTCGACGCCACGGTGCAAAAGCAGGTCCTGAACCGCCTGCTCGAGCTTCGCGACACGCTTGGCATGTCCGTGCTTTTCATAACGCACGACCTTGCCGTCGTCGCCCAGGTCTGCGACCGCGTGGGCGTGATGAAGCTTGGCGAGATGGTGGAGCAAGGCACGACAGCCGATCTGTTCTCGGCACCGAAGCATCCCTACACCCGCCAGCTCATGCTGGCGCGCGAGATGCTTGGCGGCCCTGTGGAGAAGACGCCATGACCGGCAAGAACGACGACGTCATCCTGCGGGTCGACGATCTGCGCATCCGCTACGAGAAGGGCCGCTCGATCTGGGGCTCCCCCCGCTACAGCCAGGTGGTGCACGGCGTTTCCTTCACGGTGAAGCGCGGCGAGACGTTCGGGCTCGTGGGCGAATCCGGCTCTGGCAAGAGCACCATCGGCAAGGCGATCCTGCGCCAGATCCCCGTCCTCGGCGGCAGCATCACCTTCGAAGGCGAGCGCATCACCGACTGGAAGGAGGGGCAAACGCCGCTGTCGTACCGCCGCGCGGTGCAGGTCGTGTTCCAGAGCCCTCGCCTGTCGCTCAACGCTCGTATGCTCGCGCGCGACACCGTGGCGGAAGCCGTCGCCTTCCATCTCGGGCTGCGAGGTTCGGAGCTCGACAAGCGGGTCGACCGGCTTTTCGACGACGTAGGCCTTCCACGCCATCTGGGCGATCGCTACCCCGACGAACTCTCCGGCGGCCAGCAGCAGCGCGTGGCGATCGCCCGCGCACTTGCGTGCGATCCGCGCATCGTGATCTGCGACGAGGCCGTCAGCGCGCTGGACGTGTCCACACAGGCGCAGGTCATCGCGCTTCTGCGTCGCCTCCAGCAGGAGCGAGGACTGAGCTACGTTTTCATTTCGCACGACCTCGGTGTCGTGCGGAACCTGTGCCACTCGGTCGGCGTGCTCAAGCATGGAGAATTCACGGATATCGGCAACGTCGAAGACGTGTTCGAACGTCCTTCCAGCCAGTATACGCGCGATCTGCTCGACGCGATTCCGCGCTTTCCAGGCAAGGCCGCCTGAAAGTCAGACCTTGCGCGTCGAACTGCGTACCACGAGTTCCGGCGCCAGCACGATGCTGCGGCGCGCGCTGCCATCATGGTTGATTTCGCTCATCAGCAGCCGCGCCGCCTCACGACCGAGTTCGCGATGGCTGATGCGTATGGTCGAGAGCGGAGGGTGCACCATGTCCACAAGCGGCATGTCGTTGTGTCCCACCACCGAAATATCGTCCGGCACTTTCAGTCCGGCCCGCTGAAGTGCGTCATAGGCACCGAGCGCAACGAGATCGTTCGAGGCGACGACCCCCGTCACATCGGGCTTTTGCACCAGAAGGGCATCCATGGCGACGGCGCCTGCCTGTCGCGTATAGGCGCTGCATTCCACCACCGGCGCGTCGGCGGGATCGAGCCCGAGTGCTGCAACGGCTTCGTGAAATCCCTTGCCTCGAAGATAGCCCGTAGACAGATTCTGCGGTCCTGCAAGATGACCGATGCGGCGGTGCCCCAGCGCATGGAGATGGTCGATGGCCAGCCGCATGCCGTATGCGTCGTCGGACGTAACGGACGATACCCGCATCTGGCTCTCGGCGCGGTTGACCAGAACGACCGGCAGTCCCTCGCTCATGCACTGCTGCACGAGGCTGTCGTTGCGGCTGACCGTTGCAAGAATAAGGCCTTCCACGCGGCGGGCCACCAGCTCGAACATCATTTCCGTCTGGCTTCGCGATTCGGTGCCCACATCGGCGACGATGGTGGCGAAACCTGCTTCCGAAGTGACTTCGGCAATGCCACTGAGGATCGGCGAAAAGACGGGGTTGCTGATGTCAGGCAGGAACACGCCGATCAGCTTGGATCGGCCGGTGCGCAGGCTCGCCGCCGCCGCATTGGGGTAGTAGCCCAGCTTCTTGGCGGCCTGCTCGATCCGTTCGGTCGTCGCCTTGCCGATCAGCCGTCGTGTCGACGGGTTGAGCGCGCGCGAAACCGTCGACGGATGGACACCGAGTTCTTCCGCAATCTGCTTGATGGTGGTTGCGCCGACTCGCTGCAAGCCGTTTTCCTCCGTGAATTCCCCTTCTAGAACATTCGTTTGCAAAGAGGAAACCTGAACGGCTTCGCGTTGCGGTTGAAACGCCTTGGGGCCACAGTTTTCGGTGGATTAGGAAATGCAGGAAGGAAACGGCAAGCTCAGATCATCGCTTCGATCAAGAAGGGGCCCTTGTTTGCCAGGGCCGAATCCAGCAGTCGCGAAAACTCCTCGATGGTGGTCGCTCGACCGGCCTCGACGCCCATGCCGCGGGCCATCAGGCACCAGTCGAGATCGGGACGGTCGAGGTCGAGCATGGCGCGGGCATTCTTGCCGAACTGGTTCACGCCGACATTGCGCATCTCGCCCTGAAGGATGGCATAGGAACGGTTCGAATAGACGATGGTGACCACGTCAAGATTTTCGCGGGCCTGCGTCCACAGTCCCTGCACGGTGTACATGCCGCTGCCATCGGCCTGAAGCAGGATGACCTTCTGGTCGGGCCGTGCGAGCGCAGCGCCCACCGAAAGCGGGATACCGATACCGATGGCGCCACCCGTCAGCGACAGATGATCGTGCGGCTGGATGCCCGGCGCAAACTGCCCGAACGCCCGCCCGGATGTGATCGACTCGTCGCAGATGATCGCGTTTTCGGGCATGCGGCGGGCGAGCGCGCGCCCGATCGTGTCCGGCGTGAGGTCACCCGTGGGCTCGTCCACCTCGCCCTGCGTCAGCCTGTTCAGCACGGCCTGTGCGGCGGTTGCCCCAACCTCCGAGCAAAGAAGCTCCAGCGTTTCCAGAAGATTCGTTTCAGCGCCGCCAAGGTCGATCGTTGAGCAATGGGGCGGCAGAACGAGGCTGGGCATTCCCGGATAGGCGAAAAACGCGACGGGAGCGCCTTTGCCGAGGCAGATCGCCACCTCGTACTCCGCAAGCGCGGCGACTGCCATGCCGACTGGATATGGCACCGGCCTGATCGCCACCCGCCCCGCGCCGCGCTCATGCCTGTCGGACTGCTGCGAAAACAGCACGGCACCGGTCGCGGCGGCGATCTTGCCCGCTATCTCCAGCGCCTCGGCGCGAAGCGCCTTTCCGGCCAGGATGATAGCGACGCGCTTTCCGCTCTTCAGCGCCGCGGATGCTTCGCTGATTTTGTCCGGCGACGCAGGTGCCGCCGCAGGCACGGCCACGGGCGCCAGATCTTCGGGCTCCGCATCGCCCCACGCCGCGTTGGCTGGAAGGATCATGGTCGACACGCCGCGTCGGCTGACGGAAGCCACATAGGCTTCTTCCGTCATCCTGCGCACGTCCGCAGGGGTCTCCACGCGGCCGACCCATTGCGACATGGGTCGCGCGAGGCTCTCTATGTCGCTGGTCAGGGGCGCGTCGTATTGCAGGTGATAGGTTGCGTGATCGCCGACAATATTGATGACCGGCGTGTTCGCGCGCCGCGCATTGTGCAGGTTGGCCAGTCCGTTCGCGAGACCGGGCCCCAGATGAAGCAGCGTCGCGGCTGGCTTGTCCGCCATGCGCGCATAGCCATCGGCAGCGCCCGTGACCACGCCCTCGAACAAGCCCAGCACGCAGCGCATATCCGGCTTTCTGTCGAGCGCGGCAACGAAGTGCATCTCCGAGGTGCCCGGATTGGCAAAGCACACATCGACGCCATTGACCAAAAGTACGTCACACAGCTTGTCAGCACCGTTCATCGCATCTCTCCTGGGGTCGTCAGTCTGGTCACCGCGCGCGGAGGCGCCTCAAATCACGTTGTATCAGCATCGGAACGATCCAAAAGCGGATGGTTCCGCCGTTCCGATGCCCGATGTCTGGCCTTTGCAGTTACCCAGCGGTCTGCGTGACGAATTTGGTGACGAGGTAGGCGTTGATCGCCTCCGAGCCGCCCTCGGTTCCATAGCCCGAATCCTTGATGCCGCCGAAGGGCACTTCAGGCAGGGCAAGGCCGTTGTGGTTTATCGTCGTCATGCCGGCCTCGATGCGCACGCCGAGCTGCTGCGCGGTGTCCGCCGAACCGGTGAAGGCGTAGGATGCAAGGCCGAACGGCAGGCGATTGGCCTCGCATATTGCCTCATCCAGCGTCGAGAACGGGCTGAACACGGCGACCGGACCGAAGGGCTCCTCGTTCATGATGCGCGCGTGCGTCGGCACATTGGAGAGAACCGTCGGTTCGAAGAAGTTGCCCTTGTTGCCGATGCGGTGGCCGCCGGTCTTGAGTTCCGCCCCGTGCTCAACGGCGTCGTTGATCAGCGCTTCCAGCGCGGGAATGCGGCGCTCATTGGCAAGCGGGCCCATCTGGACGCCCTCTTCCATGCCGTTGCCGACCTTGATGGCCTTGGCAGCTTCCGTGAACGCACCGACAACCGTGTCGTAGACGCTGTCCTGCACCAGGAAACGGGTCGGCGACACGCAGACCTGGCCGGCATTGCGGAACTTGGATCCCGCCATCACCTTGACCGCCTTGTCGAGGTTGGCATCTGCAAAAATGATCGCCGGCGCGTGGCCGCCGAGTTCCATGGTCGACAGCTTCATGTGCCGGGCGGCGAGGGAAGCAAGGTGCTTGCCGACGGGTGTCGAACCGGTGAAGGAAATCTTGCGGATCACCGGATGCGGGATGAGATATTCGGAAATCTCGGCCGGCACGCCATACACCAGATTGACCACCCCGGCAGGAATGCCCGCATCGACGAAGCAGCGGATCAGTTCGGCAGGCGACGCCGGTGTTTCTTCCGGGGCTTTCACGATGATGGAACAGCCGGCGGCGACGGCAGCCGAAAGCTTGCGCACCACCTGGTTGATCGGGAAATTCCACGGCGTGAAGGCCGCAACGGGGCCAACCGGCAGCTTGATCGCCATCTGCGTCACACCTGGCGCGCGAGTAGGGATGATCTGCCCATAGGTGCGCCGCGCCTCCTCCGCGAACCAGTCGATGATGTCAGCGCCGGCGAGCACTTCGCCCTTGGCTTCCGCAACGGGCTTGCCCTGCTCGAGCGTCATCATTTCGGCAATCACGCCGGCACGCTCGCGCAGGAGCTCGCCGGCCTTGCGCATCAGCTTGGAGCGATCGTAGGCGGAGGTAGCGCTCCACACCCTGAAGCCGCGATCAACGGCGTCCAGCGCGGCATCGAGGTCCGCCCTGGTGGCGTGGGCCACCTTGCCGATTTCCTCGCCTGTGGCCGGATCGAGCACCGCGATCGTCTTTCCCTGGACGCCGCCCCGCCAATTTCCGTCGATGAGTAGCCGAGTGTCAGGATAGTTCTTGTCGGTCATGGTCTCACTTGCATCATTTCTCGCAACGAAGAGGCCGGAGCCCCGCGCATTGCCGTGTCCATCATGCGACCGAAATGGCCGCCTCGATCGAAGCTTCCAGAATATCGAGCCCCTCGGACAACACGTCGTCTTCTATCGTCAAAGGCACGAGAAGGCGGATGACATTCGCGCGCGTTCCGCACGAAAGCAGGATCAGTCCGCGCTTCTCGGCCTCCGCCACGATCGCATTCGTCAAAGCGGGCGCCGCATCCTTCGAGGCGCGGTCGTTGACCAACTCGAAGGCGACCATCGCGCCGAGGCCGCGCACATCGCCAATCTTCTCCATGCCCTGCCGCTGCGAGATCGCGTCCAGGCGATCCTTGATGCGCTGCCCCACCACGGCGGCGCGCTCGCAGAGCCCCTCTTCCTCGATAACGTCGAGAACCGCGTTGGCCGCAGCCACCGCCAGCGGATTGCCGGCATAGGTGCCGCCAAGGCCGCCCGCATGCGCGGCGTTCATGATTTCGGCGCGGCCGGTCAGCGCCGACAGCGGGAACCCGCCGGCAAGACCCTTGGCCATCGTCACCAGATCGGGTTTCACGCCGGCATGCTCGAAGCCGAACATCTTGCCGGTGCGCCCCATCCCGGCCTGTATCTCGTCGGCGATCAGCACGATGCCGTGGCGGTCGGCGACGGCGCGCAGGGCTTGCAGGAACTCTTTCGGCGCGATGTTGAAGCCGCCCTCCCCCTGCACCGGTTCGACGATGATGGCCGCCACCCGCTCCGGGTCGATGTCAGCCTGGAACAGGCGATCGAGCGAGACGAGCGACTCCTCGACGGAAATGCCCAGAAACGCATTCGGAAACGGAGCGTGGTAGATGTCGCTCGGGAACGGCCCGAAGTTCTTCTTGTAGGGTGCGACCTTTCCCGTCAGCGCCATGCCCAGCATGGTGCGGCCATGGAACGAGCCTGTGAACGCAATCACGCCCGGCCGCTTCGTATAGGCCCGCGCGACCTTGATGGCGTTTTCAACGGCTTCAGCGCCGGTCGTCACCAGCATCGTGCGGTTCTCCGCGCCGGTTGGGACGATGGCGTTCAGGCGCTCGGCGAGGCGGATGTAGCTTTCATACGGCGCGACATGGAAACAGGTGTGGGTGAAGCGCTCGGCCTGCTCGCGCACCGCCTGCATGAGCTTGGGATGCCGGTGTCCAGTATTGTTGACGGCAATTCCCGCCGCGAAATCGATGTAGCGCTTGCCCTCCACATCCCAAAGCTCTGCATTCAGCGCCTTTTCGGCATAGATCGAACGGGTTCCGACACCGCCCGCGACGGCAGCGGATTGGCGAGTGGCAAGCTGGGAGGAAACGGTCATGTCAGCACCTTCTGGGAATATGAAAGGATGCTAGCACTGTCTATAATATTGAGCAATCTGATTTGCACGATCCTTCACAGATAAGGGGGCGTGCAGGCGGAAATGACAATCGTCCGGCCACTCGAGACATTGCGGAACCGGTGCGGCGTCCGGCTGTCGAAAAGATAGGATTCGCCGGAGCCCAGCACACGCACATCGTCTCCCACCGTGATTTCCAGCTCCCCCTCCACCACATAACCTCCTTCAGAAGACGCATGCTGAAGCAGCATTTCTCCGGTATCAGCGCCGGGTTCGTAGAATTCGTGCAAAATCTGGAGATTGTGGGCCCGCGCATCACCAACCTGGCGCAGCCGCAATCGACCACCGCCCGCCTTCTTGCCTGCAATGCGCGATGTCAGGTCCACAAGCTCCTCTGCCCCGAAAAACGGACCGGATTGCACACCCCTGCCGGGCTCGAAGAAATCCGCGAGGCTGACATCAAGACCGCTCAATATTTTACGAAGCGTCGAGACGGCCGGGCTGTTTCTGTTGGTCTCGATGTTGGATATCTGCGCATGCGGAACCCCTGCCAATGTCGCCAGTTGGCGCTGTGAGAAATTTGCCGCGATACGCATCGCCTTGAGACGCGCCCCCACATCGAAATCTTCATCCGCCATGATACGGCCGCTCCCGAAAAAAATGCTCTTGGCGGTCAATATACTATACGGCGGCGCGGAAAACGACCCGCCCCTGGACCAAGCGCAGTACGGGGTCACGCCGTCCAGACGCACTCTCCTCCGACCCATGTCGAAAGGACAGGAATGGCCGCGACCTCATCGGCGGCGACCTCCCTCGGGTCCTGCGCAAGGACGACGAAATCCGCCAGAAGGCCCGGCACGATACTGCCTTTCAGATGCTCCTCGCCGCAGACGATGGCGGCGTTGACCGTGTACATCTCCAGCGCTTCCTCAATGGTGATGCACTGCTCGACACCGACCAGCTCGCCCTCATTGTCGCGCCGGGTCAGCGCGGCCTGCATCGCGTAGAGCGGCGGATAGGGACACGCGCCATAGTCCGACGAGCCGGCAACCGTGATGCCCGCATCCAGAAACGACCGGCACGCGACCATGCGCTTCGCGCGTTCGTTTCCGAACAGGCGGCGCAGCTTGTCGCCATGAAAGGGAATGTAGCTCATGATCGGAACGACCATCGCGTCGAGCTTCCTGATGCGCTCGACCAGTTCGTCCGTCACGAGGCTCGCGTGTTCGACGCGATGGCGCAGGCCGGCTTTGGGCGTCAATGCCTGTGCCTTCTCATATGCGTCGAGCAGGATCGAAATCGCCTTGTCGCCGTTGGCATGAACGGCCATGCGGTCGCCATTGGCCTGCACGCGCTGGACCAGCGCGTCGAGTTCCTCCACCGTCATGACGAGCTTTCCGACATTGTCGGTGCCCTCATAGGGCTCCTCAAGCAGCGCGGTCGCAGACGACATCGCGCCATCGAGAACCGCCTTCACCGCCAGCCATTTCAACCGGTCGCTGCCAAACCCGGTATGCATGCCGAGGCTTCGAGCGTGGTCGTAGAAGGTGTGCCAAATCAGAAGCCCCATCCTCAGGGACAATTCCCCACGCCGCTCAGCCTCCTGGAAAAGCTCCAGAATGGACGGGGTGGCGATGGCGTCCGTCACCGAGGTGAGGCCCGCTGCATGGAACTCCTGCTGCAAAGCGCGCAGGCCCTTGAGCTTTTCCTCGATGTCCGGCTCCGGCAGGCGAGGTAGAAGAGACTGAATACCGGAGCCGTACAGTATGCCGTTGAGGCGTCCCGATTCATCGCGACCGTAGGAACCGCCGGAAGGCGGTTCGCTGTTGTCCGCGATGCCGAACATCTCGAGCGCCCTGCTGTTGGCGATCCCAATATGGCCGGTGAAGTGCGTGACCAGAACCGGATGATCGGTCGACACCCTGTCGAGATCGTCACGATCTATCAGCCTGCCCTGCGTTGCACGCACGTCATCGTAGCGGACGCCGCGCACCAGCTTGCCTGCCGGCGTGCGCGCCGCCGCCTTGCGCATCACGTCCATCAACTGGTCCAGGGAGTGGACCGTCTCCGGGTCCAGATGTGCGTGGATATGATATTCGGCAGCGCGCGCGGGATGCATGTGCGGATCATTGAAGCCCGGCAGGATGACGCCGCTGCCGAAATCCGTTTCCTGCGCCCTGGGGAACTGGCTGCGGATATCGTCCAGGCTGCCGACCGCAAGGATCTTGTCTCCGAGCACGGCGACCGCCTCGGCGTCACCCTGTTCGGACATGGTCAGGACGCGACGGGCGCGCAGTAGCTGAACCTTCATTGGCAATCTCCCCACCTGAACTTTTCGAACGTCGTTGGCTAAGACTAGCGGCGTGCACGCTCTTGTCAATCGATTGCACACATGCCATGCTTCTCGAACAGAACAGAGCTCAGCAAGGGCCAGCGGCATCGGAAACGATAGGTTTTTCCGGTGTTTTCAGGGGAATTTTTGAGTAAATACACATCAAAGGCTCGGAAATCGATTGCGTGATTTCCACAAAAAGCCTGCACAGGAGGGCTAGAATTGATCACACCTTCATTCCACACCAGGCGCGGGGCTTTTCTTTCCGGGGCGCTCGCCTGCACCATGCTCGTATCGGTTGCAGGCATCTCCGCCGACGCATTCGCCGAACCGTCCGGCACACTGCGCTTCGGCATCGACTCGCCGCTCAACGACTGGGAAATCCTCAACAAGCCGGGCGAGGCCTATCTCGCGCTTCTATTCGAGGGATTGGTCGATGTCGCTGCCGATGGCGCAACCTTGCTGCCGAAGCTCGCCGAAAGCTGGGAGCAGACCGAGATGGCGCTGACCTTCAAGCTGCGCTCCGATGTCGTCTTCCATGACGGCACGCCGTTCAATGCCGAAGCCGCCCGCATCAACCTCGAGAGAACGCGCGGGTCCAAGAGCCAGTACGCCGCGATGTTCGAGCGCGTGTCGGGTATCAAGGCTCCGTCCGACCACGAACTCGTGCTTGAACTGAGTGGCCCGGCCCCCACGCTGCTTCATAACCTCGCATCACGCGGCGCCTGGTTCATGTCTCCTGCGACATTGGGAGATGAAAAGTTCAAGACCGAGCCCGCAGGCACCGGACCGTGGACGTTCAACACCGCCGAATCCCAGTTCGGCACCAAGATCGTCGTGGACGCCTTCGACGACTACTACGACCGCGACAATGTCGGCCCCGCGCGCGTGGAGATGCTGACGATCAACGACCCCAACACACTCTCCAACGCGCTGATCACCGGGCAGGTGGACGTGGCGCAACTGCCGGGCGACCTCGCAAAGGCCGTGGAATTCCAGCAGTTGGAAGTCGCCAGCGCGCCGTCCATGCTGATGCACGTGCTGATGCTCGACCGCAACGAAACTTTCGCCGACGAGAATGTCCGCAAGGCGATCTGCACCGCGATCGACGTTCAGCCCTGGATCGACGCTGCACTTGCTGGCTACGGCAAGGGCGCAACCCAGCGCCTGTCCGCCGGCATGCCGGGGCACAACCCGGGCCTGACGGGCTACACGCAGAACATCGAGGAAGCGAAATCCTACCTCGCCGCAGCAGGCGATCCGAAGATTTCGTTCACGCTGCCCACATACCCGCGTGGCCAGCAGTTCGCCCAGCTCATGAGGAGCCAGCTCGGCCAGATCGGCATCGAGGTGAACATCGAGCTCCTCTCGGCCGGCCAGTACTTCACTTACTACCAGAGCAACCGCTATCCCATGCAGATCAACACCAGCGCCGCGGAAAGCTACGGAGCCTACGACTATTACAAGTTCCGCTTCGGCCCTGGCGGCGTCGGCAATCCGTTCGGCGTCGCCGTTCCGGAACTCGACGCGCTGGTCGAGGAGACGCTGGCCATCTCCGATGCCGCCAAGCAGGAAAAAGGCTGGCAGAACGTCGTGAAATATATCGAGGACAAGGCGCTCGATTGCGGCTTCTTCGAGCAGAACACCGTCTGGGCCTACAATCCGAAGAAGGTCGAGAACTTCGTCCCGACCGTGATGAAGCCGACGGTCTTCCGCTATGCCGAGGTCAGGATCGTCGAGTAACCTCCCTATGAGGCCGGCCGAAATGCCGGCCTCATCCACATCAAACAACGCAAGCGCCGGCCGGCTCACCGCCTGCGTCGTCTGCGATCCCAGCGAGATAGCCGCTTGCGCAAGCTGATCGTCAACCGCCTGGCCGCTTCCTTCGGGGTGCTGTTCCTCGTCTCGACGCTCCTGTTTTTCATGGCGGAGCTGTCGCCCATCGACCCGGTGACCCTGTCGCTGGGCGATAGCGCCACGCCCGAGCAGGAGACCATGAAGCGTGCGGAACTCGGCCTCGACCGCCCCGCCCTTACCCGCTATGCCGCATGGCTGGGACAGGCGGCAGGGGGCGACCTCGGCCGCTCATACCTTCACGGACATGACGTGGCCAGCGAACTCGTGCGGCGGCTGCCGGTAACCTTGGCCCTGTGCCTCGGCGCGATGGCGATCGCCCTCGTTGTCGGCCTGACGGCCGGGATAGCCGGTGGGCTGCAACCCGGATCGATCGCCGACAGGGTCATCACACTGGTCGTTTCGCTGGGGCTGGCGCTCCCCGGCTTCTGGCTCGGGCTGCTTCTCGCCATGGCATTCGCGGTTCACCTGCGCTGGTTCCCCGTCATCGGCTACACGCCGTTGACGGTCGATCCGCTGGCGTGGATGCGCGGCCTCGTGCTGCCGTGCATCGGCCTTTCCATCCACGCCTTCTCCGTCATCGCGCGGCAGGTAAGAGGCGCCGTCATAGAGGCGTCGGCCTCGCCATACGTTCAGACGATGCGCGCCGCGGGGGCATCGTCGCGGACGATCGCCTTGCGCTTCGTCGTCAAGAACGCGCTTGTGCCGGTGTTGTCGGTAATCGGTCTGCAGATGGCCGTCATCGTTTCGGCTAGCGTCGTCATGGAGCATGTGTTCGCCCTTCCCGGCATAGGCTCGATGCTTCTCGAAGCGATCGTGACAAACGATATGCCATTGCTTCAAGGCGGCGTGCTGCTGGTCGCGTGTTTCGTGCTGGCCATCAATCTCGTCGTCGACGTCTTCCTCGGCGCACTGGACCCCAGAGCGAGACCCGCATGACCTCAAGTCAATCGGCTGCACCGCAAATGACCGATCGGGACGCCGCCCGGACATCGACCTGGTCGGACCAGCTCCTGAGAAGACCTGCGTCGCTGTTTTGTCTGGTGATGCTGGCACTGCTGACCGGGACGGCGATCTTCGCGCCGGTGGTGGCGCCATATCATCCCGAGGCGGTGGACACATTGCGTCGTCTTCAGGGGCCGAGCTTGGATCACTGGCTGGGCACCGACTCGCTTGGCCGCGACGTGCTCTCGCGCGTCATCTACGGGGCGCGCGTGTCCCTCGGCGCGGCTGTCGTCAGCGTCGCGCTCGCCGCGGTCGCGGGAACGTCCATCGGCTTGCTGACAGGTTATCTCGGCGGCTGGTGGGACAGCGTGGCGATGCGCGTGGTCGATGCCCTTCAATCGATCCCGGCGCTTGTGTTCGCCTTTGCAATCATCGCTCTGGTGGGCAAGGGAATCGTGCCGACCACGCTGGCCGTCGCGGTCATCTTCGCCATCGCCTATATCCGCATCGCGCGCGGCGTGATGCTGCGTGAACGCCAGAGACGCTATGTCGATGCGGCCACGGTGGCCGGTCTGCCCACGCCCCGCATCATCTTCGGCGAAATCCTGCCGAACATGATCGGTCCTCTGGTCGTGGAGACCGCGATCCTGCTCGGGTCGGCACAACTGATCATCGCCATGTTGAGCTTTCTTGGCCTCGGCGTCGATGCGGATGCGGCCGATTGGGGCTCGATGCTCAACGACGCGCGAATTTACCAGGGCGTGCATCCGTTCCTGTCGATACCGTCCGGGCTCGCGATCACTTTTTCCGTCCTGCTCTTCAATGTGCTGGGCGACGATTTGCGCGACATTCTGACGGGAACGCGTAGGCCGGTCTCAAGCAAGCGCGCGAGACCGGCTACCGCCGCGCAGCCTGTATCCGTTGCGACCGATGTCCCGTCGGCTGCGGAGAAAAACGATACGGCTGGAACAGCCAGCATCCTCGACGTGTCAGGGCTGACGATCGAATTTCCCATCGGCAATGACGGCGCCCGCGTACTCGACGGCGTGAGCTTTTCTCTTCGAGCCGGCGAAACCTTCGGGCTGGTCGGTGAATCGGGAAGCGGAAAGTCGCAAACTGCCTTGGCCATACTTGGCCTGACACCGAAGCCCGGCGTGGTCACCGGAGGCAGTGTACACTTTGGCGGCCGCGACCTCGCAGCAGCCGGCGAACACGAGTTGCAGCGCGTGCGCGGCGCGGAAATCGCCATGATCTTCCAGGACCCGATGGCGGCGTTTTCGCCCGTCCACACGATCGGCGACCAGATCATCGTACCCTTGCAGGCCCACAAGAAGCTGTCGCGCGCCGCCGCACGAGACCGTGCCGTCGAACTGCTCGATCGCGTGGGCGTACCCAATGCCAGACTGCGGCTGGACGACTATCCGCACCAGTTCTCGGGCGGCATGGCCCAGCGCGCGATGATCGCGATGGCGCTGACATGCGAGCCGAAAGTGCTGCTGGCGGACGAACCCACGACGGCCCTTGACGTCACAATCCAGGCGCAGGTGCTGGACCTCATGCACGAGCTTCAGCAGGAGATGGACATGGCGATCCTTCTCATCACCCACGATCTCGGCGTGGTAGCCGCGACCTGCGACCGCGTCGGCGTAATGTATTCGGGCCAGATCGTCGAGACCGGAAATGTCGCCGATGTCTTCGATGCGCCGCGTCACCCCTATACGCGCGCGCTGATGGAAGCGACGCCGCATTCTTCATCGGCGGCAGGGGGCCGGCTGCCCACGATCGACGGGCGGGTGCCGCCACCGTGGAACCTGCCGCAGGGTTGCCGCTTCCACCCGAGATGCCGCTTCGCCATCGAAGCTTGCACCATCTCTCCGGTGCCGCTGGTGGCAGGCAGCCGATGCCTGCGCGCGGGCGAACTGGCAATGGTAGAGGCCTGAGCGATGCCCACCCTGCTTGAAGTCCAGGACCTGACCATCGAGTATCCGGCCGGCGGCGGCGCGATATGGGGCGGCAAACGCTTTGTCGCGGTTCGCGACGCGTCCTTCTCCATCGAACAAGGCGAGACCTTCGGCCTCGTCGGCGAGTCCGGCTCGGGAAAGACAACCATAGGCCGCGCCATCGTGCGCCTGGAGAAGGCCGCAGCCGGACGCATCGATTTCGATGGGGTAAGCGTCACGGGATTTGGGCGCACGACGCCACTTTCCTATCGCCGCGACGTGCAGATCGTGTTTCAGGACCCGAGTTCGTCGCTCAACCCGCGCCACCGCGTTGGCCAAATACTGGATCAGGTCATCGCCGGTCATGAACCGGGTTCGGCGAAAGACCGCGTCCGGGTGCGCGACGAGCTACTGGAAAGGGTGCAGTTGGCCCCCTACCACGCCGCGCGCTTTCCCGCCGAGCTTTCCGGCGGCCAGAAGCAACGCGTCGCGATCGCCCATGCGCTGGCATCGAAGCCGCGCCTCGTCGTGTGCGACGAAGCCGTCAGTGCGCTCGATGTCTCCACACAGGGCCAGATCCTGAATCTCCTGCTTGAGCTTCAGGACAGTCTGGGCATCAGCTACCTGTTCATTTCGCACGATCTCAGCGTGGTCCGGCACATGAGCCGCCGCATCGCGGTGATGTATCTGGGCAGGATCGTCGAAGTCGGCGAGGCGGACGCGGTCTATGCGGATCCCCGGCATCCCTACACGAAGATGCTTCTGGCGTCGGTGCTTCCGCCCGACCCCCGCGAGCGCGAACGCAAGCGTCAGGAACGCCTGGAACTGCGGGCGCAGGCCAACGCTCCGACCGGCGCACTGTCGGGATCAGGTTGCCCCTTCCGCACGCGATGCCCCAGCGCGCACGCCAGATGTGGCGAACAGATGCCACCCATGGTGCAGGTCGATAGCCGGAGAACCGTCGCCTGTCATCTCTACGACCAGGCTCGCGCCCCATGAATCGGGTTCGAGACGTCAATCATCTACGCGATCCGGAAGGGTCTGGATGGACGGACGCACCCGAAGCATCAGACGGTCCAAAACACCCATGCCTCCAATCTGACGATCTGGTGCGTCAGGTGAGACGGACCAGCAGCCCCGCGACCAGCCGCGCCCGCTCGGCCAGGCTTTCCACCTCGATATGCTCGTTGAGCGTGTGCAGGCCTGCGCCGCGCACGCCGATGGAATCGAGTGTCGGGATGCCCAGCGCGCCGGTGAAATTGCCGTCCGAGCCGCCCCCGGCGCTGCCGTGGGTGAGGTCGAAGCCGATATCGGCGGCGACCTGCCTTCCGACCTCGTAGAGCGCCATCGTGCCCGCATCGGGCTCCCAGACCGGACGGGTAACGCCGCGCGTCACCTCGAAGGTCACGTCGTTCTGTTCCGTCGCCATGGCAAGCATCGCCTCGACGCCACGGTCGAGGTCTTCCTGCCGCTTGGCCATGGACAGCGCTTCCGCCTGGCACAGCGACGAGACGCAGTTGACCCACTGGCCCGCATGGATGACGCCGACGGAGAAGGTGCAGTCTTCGCTCGTCATCGCCTCGACCTCCAGCAGCTTCTGCGCCATCAGCGCGATGGCGGAGCGGCCCTCCTTGAGCGCCCAACCGGCGTGGCTGGGGCGGCCCTCGGTCTTGAGGTTGAAGCGGGCGATCGCATAACGCCCGGTCACGGCGCCGCCGTCGGGGCGCGCCGGCTCCGGCACCAGCACGTATTTGTTCTTGCGCGCCTCCATCTCGATCAGCGCGCGGGTGGAGGGCGTGCCGACCTCCTCGTCGGGCGTGAACAGCACCGTCACCGGCAGCGGCGTCTCGATGCCGGCCAGCGCCAGTTGGCGGATCGCCTCGACGCTGACGTAGTTGCCGCCCTTCATGTCCTGGATGCCCGGCCCGTAGCACTTGTCGCCTTCACGCCGGAACGGCAGCTTTTCCAGCGTACCGACCGGGTGCACCGTATCGAGATGGCCCGAGATCAGGATACCGGGCTTGCCGAAATCCTTGTGCGGAAACCGTGCCCGCACCGAGCCGCCGAAACCCATGCGGCCGGGAATGCGCTCGATCACGGCGCCGGCGGCCGCGAGATCGTAGCTGGCCAGATCCATCATCCGGTCGACGGCGGCCGCGTCGAAGGTCGGGCTTTCGCACTCGATCCACGGTTTGAGGCCGGCCACCATCGCGTCGGTGTCGAAGGGAAGGGCATTGAGATTCATCGGGCGTCTCTTGGCTTTCTGTTGTCGTTCAGGCGAGCGGCAGGCGCTTCTCGACGATCCGCGCCATGACGCTGGCGCCGACCGGCAGGATGGCGTCGTCGAAGATGAAGCCCGGATTGTGCACCGGCACGTCGCCGCCATGGCCGATGGTGCAATAGGCGCCCGGAACGGCCTTGAGCATGTCGGCGAAATCCTCGCTGCCCATCATCAGCTCGTTGGTGGTGGTGATGTTGTCCGTCCCCACGATGTCGGTGGCGGCATCCAGATAGGCCTCGCTGAGGTCGGTATCGTTCATCAGCACGGTGAAGATTGGCCGCAGGTCGGCCTCGACTTCGATGCCGAACAGCTTCGCATAGCCTTCGCACATCTCGTGGATGCGCCGGTGGATCAGCTCCTTCACCTCGTCGTCGAAATAGCGGATGGTGCCGCAGATGACGGCCTTGTCCGGCACGACATTATATGCGGAGCCGGAATGGATCTGCGTCACCGACAGCACCGCAGGGCTTGTCGCGGGCACGTTGCGGCTGACGATCGATTGCAGCGTCTGCACCAGCGACGTCACCGCCACGATCGGGTCCTTCGACTGGTGCGGCATCGCGCCGTGGCTGCCGACGCCCTTGACGTGGATATCGAAGAACGTGGCGCCCGCCATGGCCGGTCCCGGCTTGACGCCGACCTTGTTGGGCGCGGCCTCGGGGTTGTTATGCATCCCGTAGATCTCGTCGCAGGGGAAGCGCTCGAACAGCCCGTCGGCGATCATCGCACGCGCGCCGCCCAGCCCTTCCTCCGCGGGCTGGAAGATGAACACCGCCGTGCCCGCGAAGTCCCGCGTCTCGGCGAGATAACGCGCCGCGCCCAGAAGCATGGTCGTATGGCCGTCATGGCCGCAGCCGTGGAACTTGCCCGCCGTCTTCGAACGCCATGGCAGGTTGGTTTCCTCGTCCATCGGCAGCGCGTCCATGTCCGCGCGCAGGCCGACCGTGCGGCCGCCGCCGCGCTTGCCTTCGAGCACGCCGACGACACCGGTCTTGCCGATGCCGGTGTGCACCTCGATGCCCCAGGAGCGCAGCTTCTCGGCGACGATCCCGGCTGTCCGGGTCTCCTCGAAGCCGATCTCGGGATGCGCGTGCAGGTCGCGCCTGATGGCGGTCAGTTCGTCAGCGTAGTCTTCGATCCGCGGCAAGGTCGGCATTGCGTGCTCCTGTGTGGAAATGTCAGGCCGTTTCGAGTTCCCGGAAATTGGCGAAATCCCATTTCCGGCCGGGCGCCGCCTCGATCAGCGCGCGGGTATAGTCATGCGCAGGACGGGCCAGAACGTTCTGGGCCGTGTCGTGTTCGACGATGCGCCCGTGCTGCATCACCACCACCTCGTCGCATATCTGCGCGGCGACGCGCAGGTCGTGGGTGATGAAGAGGATGGCGATGCCCAGTCTTTCCTGCAATTCGTCCAGCAGCTTCAGCACCTGCGCCTGCACCGACACGTCCAGCGCCGAGACCGCCTCGTCCGCGACCAGTATGTCGGGCCGCATCGCAATGGCGCGGGCGATCGCGATGCGCTGCCGCTGGCCGCCGGAGAACTGGTGCGGATAGCGCTTCAGCGCGTCGCGCGGCAGTCCCACCAGTTCCATCAACTCGCTCGCATGGGCGAGCGCTTCCTTGCGCGATTGCCCGAAATTGAGCGGTCCTTCGATGAGGCTGTCGCCGATGGTCCAGCGCGGATTGAGCGAGCGGAACGGGTCCTGGAAGACGATCTGGATCCGCTTGCGATGCGGCTGGAGCGCGGAACGCCCGAGCCTGGCGATGTCGGCGCCGCCGACGCGGATTTCGCCGTCGGTGGGATTGATGAGCCGCATGACGCACCGCGCCACCGTCGACTTGCCGGAACCGCTCTCGCCGACGATGCCCAGCGTCTGGCCGGGCCTGATGGCGAAGTTCACGTCCTGCGCGGCCTTCGTGGCCGACCCTTTGCGGAAGAAGCCCCCCAGCTCGTAGGTCTTGTTCAGTCCCCTGACGTCGAGCACCGGCTGGTCGCCGCGCAGCGGCCTTGCCTCGCGCGGTATCAGGCTCGGCACGGCCTCGAGCAATTTGCGCGTGTAGTCTTTCTGCGGTGCGCGCAGCAGCGTCTCCACCGGCGCATGTTCGACGATCTCGCCCTGGCGCATCACATAGACCGTGTCGGCGATCTCGGCGACCACGCCCATGTCGTGGGTGATGAAAAGGACGGCGGTGCCGTGCCGCTCCTGCAGTTCCGCGATGAGCTTGAGCACCTGGTTCTGCGTCGTCACGTCAAGCGCCGTCGTCGGCTCGTCGGCGATCAGCAGCTTCGGCTCGAGGATCAGCGCCATGGCGATCATGATACGCTGCCGCTGGCCGCCGGAAAGCTGGTGCGGGTACGATCCGTAGATGCGCGCGACGTCGGGCAGGTGCACCTGTTGCATGATGTCGATGACGCGGCGCTTCTTTTCGCGCGAGGGCAGCCTGGTATGGCTGTCGAGCACCTCCTCGATCTGGTCGCCGACCCTCATCACCGGATTGAGCGCGGTCATCGGCTCCTGAAAGATCATCGAGATGCGCCGGGCGCGCAGTTCACGCATCTGCGACGCGTCGAGATCGAGCAGATTACCGCCGTCCAGCTCGATGCGACCGCCGGTGACTTCCAGAGCGTCCTTGGGCAGGAGGCCCACGATGGCGAGCGACGTGACTGACTTGCCGGACCCGCTTTCGCCGACCAGGCAAACGGTTTCGCCCTCCCGGATCGTCACGTCGATGGCGTCGAGAATGGCGAACGGTTCGTGCGTGCCGGCGGTCGCCACGGACAGCTTCTCGATCTTCAGCGCGACGGCGGATTCGGCGAATTGCCGATTGCGGAACAACATCTTACGCCTCCCGCTTCTTCAGCCGCGGGTCGAGCAGGTCGCGCGCGGTGTCGCCCAGAAGGTTGATCGACAGAATGCACAGCGACAAAAGCAGGCCCGGCCAGAAGATCAGTTCCGGCTTGATCTGGAAGAACACGCGCCCCTCCGCCATGATGTTGCCCCAGGTCGGAATTTCGGTCGAAACGCCCGCGCCCAGGAAGGACAGGATCGCCTCCGTCAGGATCGCCGAGGCGCAGATATAGGTGCCCTGCACGATCAGCGGTGCGAGCGTGTTCGGCATCAGGTGCTTCCACAAAATCTTGGGCATCGACGAGCCGAGCGCGATCGCGGCTTCGACATAGGGCTCCTCGCGCGCCGACAGCACCACCGAGCGGACCAGGCGGACGACGCGGGGGATTTCGGGAATGGTGATCGCGAAGATCACCGACCAGATGCTCGGCCCGTTGAGCGCGACGAGCGCAATGGCGAGCAGGATCGACGGGATCGCCATCAGCGCGTCCATGATGCGCATGATGATCGCGTCGGCCATTCGGAAGAAGCCGGAAACGAGACCGATCGCAAGGCCGATGGCGACCGAGACGATCGCCGCGCCGATGCCGATCAGGAGCGAGACCTGGCCGCCGATCATGACGCGGGAAAAGAGATCGCGTCCGTAAGGATCGGTGCCGAGCCAGTAGGTTTCGCTCGGTCCTTTCAGGCGCTGGAGCGCGTCCATGCGCATCGGATTGTGCGGCACATACAGATAGGCCGTGGCGGTGGCGATGACGATCAGCACCAGTACGATCGCGGCGATGATCGGCCCGAAGCCCAGCCGCCAGCGGCGCGGCAACCGGATCGCGCCGAGCACGACCTGCATGGCTGAGGTCGGTTGAGGATGAGCGGCCATCAGTAGCGGATCCTCGGGTCGAAGAAGGTGTAGGACAGGTCGATCAGGAGATTGATGAAGACGTAGATCGCGCTGGTCAGCAGGATCATCGCCTGGATCACCGGATAGTCGCGGGCGAGGATCGCATCGACGGTCAGCCGCCCGATGCCGGGAATGTTGAAGACGCTTTCGGTCACCACCACGCCCGAGATCAGCAGCGCGAAACCGGTGCCGATGATGGTCATGATCGGCACGGCCGCGTTACGCAGCGCATGGCGAAACAGCACGATGTGCTCCTTGACGCCCTTGGCGCGGGCCGTGCGCACATAGTCCTCGCCCAGCACCTCGAGCAGGCTCGCGCGCGTCATGCGGGCGATCAGCGCGACATAGATCGTCGCCAGCGTCAGGCAGGGCAGGATCGCGCGGGTGAAGAAGGCCTGAAGGTCGCTGGACGGCGCGGTGTAGCCCTGCACCGGCAGCCAGCGCAGGTCGATCGCGAAAATCTTGATGAAGATGTAACCGATGACGAAGACCGGGATCGAGAAGCCGAGCACCGAGAAACTCATGACTGCGTAGTCGACCCATGTCCGGTGTCGCCAGGCGGCGAGCACGCCGAGCGGCACGGCGATCAGCACCGACAGGATGATGGTCAGCGTGCCTATCTGCAATGTCGGCCAGATGCGCTGGCCGATCAGGCGCGTGACCGGCTGGTTCGAGATGATCGATGTGCCCAGGTCGCCCTGCGCGAGCTGCCCGATCCAGGTCACGAACTGGAGGTGCAGAGGGTCCGCGAGACCGAGCGATTCACGGATGCGCTCGATCTGGGCCGGCGTGGCGGAATCGCCGGCGAGGATCGCGGCGGGGTCGCCCGGCGTCAGCCGCAGAAGCAGGAAGACGAAGACCGCGACGATCGCCATCACCGGGATGACGGCGAGGATGCGCCGGATGATGTAGCCCAGCATTGGCTCGATTGTCCCTTGAAAGTCAGGCAGGCCCCCCGGAGCGGAACCCCGGGGGCGGTGCAGTCGACGGACTATTCGCTCTTGTCGATCTGCCAGAACACCGGCACCGGCGCGGGGATCATGTCCACGATGTTGCTGCGCCGGCCCTGGACTTCCTGATACTGGCCAAGCGGCACGTAGGTCACGAAGTCCATGGCATGAGCCTGGATCCGCTCGCTCACTTCGGCCTGGGCCTCGGGCGTGTCGGCAGCCATATATTCGTCACGCAGGGTTTCCATCGCCTCGTCCTCCGGCCAGCCGAACCAGGCATCGTCGCCGCGTCCGTTCACCATCGCGTTGACGAGCGGCGTGTTGATCTCCGGAATCGCCCAGTTGGTGAAGAACATGTTCCAGCCGCCCTCCGAGGGAGCCGACTGGCTCGCACGGCGCGTCACAAGCGTCTGCCAATCCATCGGCTGCAGATCGACCGTGAATCCAGCTTCGCGAAGCTGCTGGGCCGCGACGACCGGCTGCGCGGTGAGCGAAGTCACGTCGGTGGGCTGCATCACGACGACGGGCGTGCCGTCATAGCCGGCTTCTTCCAGAAGCGCGCGTGCGGCTTCTGCGTTGCCGCCGCTCTTGAGCGTGTCGCTGCCGGTCTCGGAGCCGAGCGGCGTGCCGCAGCCGAAGATCGCGCCGCAAAGCGAGTAGTAGTCCGGATTGCCGACCAGCGTCGCCAGCACGTTTTCCTGGCCCATGGCCATCAATGCGGCCTGGCGGATCTGCTGGTTGTCGAAGGGCGGATGCTTGAAGTTCATTCGGCCCATGGTCTGGAAGCCCAGCGGATCGCGAATTTCGACCACCACGTCGGGAGCGGCGGCCTCCAGGATCGGCAGAAGATCGATCTGAACCTGCTCGAGATAGTCGATCTCGCCCGAAACGAGCGCGTTCATCGCGGTCTGCGCATCGGGCATCGTCACCCAGCGCACCGTCTCGACATTGACGACCTTGCCGCCCGACAGCCAGTTGGCGGGTTCGTCGCGCGGGACGTAGTCTTCGAACTTGGAATAGGTGACCGAGACACCCGGCTGGAACTCCTCTTCGACGAAGGAGAAGGGGCCGGAGCCGACATATTCGGTGATCGCCTCGTCCGGCGAGGTCTTGGCGATACGCTCGGGCATGATGAAGGCGGGCACCGCTGCGGGCTTGCCGACCGTCTCGAGAAGCGGTGCGAACGGCTCGCTCAACGTCCAGGTGACGGTCTTGTCATCTGTGGCTTCGAGGCTTGCGGTCACATCGAAGATCATCTGCCCGCCCGAGTCACGCTTGCCCCAGCGTTCCAGGGAGGCGACGACGTCGGCCGCCGTGACCGGTGCGCCGTCATGAAAGAGGAGCCCGTCCCGCAGCGTGAACGTATAGATCAGGCCATCGTCGGAGGCCTCGAAATCGGCCATCTGCGGGTGGACCGCGAAATTCTCGTCCACGGCGATCAGGACGTCGTAGATCATGTAACCGTGGTTGCGGGTGATATGCGCCGTGGTGATGATCGGGTCGAGCACGCGCAGGCCCGAATGCATAACGGCGGTGATCGTCTCGCCGTCCTGTGCAAGTGCCGCGCCCGTCGGAACCAGCGCGGTCGAAGCCGCCAGCACCGCGGCGGCCAGAATGGAGCGCCCCTTCGTCAGGGCGGATTGCGAAAAGTCGCGTGACATGAAGCTCATCGTTACCCTCTTTTGTTTGGTTTGCCGGTTGTTCGGCCGGTCTTGTCGCCGACTTTTTTTGTCCGCCGCATCAGCCTGCGCGGCGATTGATTTCCTTCGGCTGGAAGGCCGGTCCTCGCGGGGACATGCGCGTCCCCGCTCGCAACCGGGTGAATGGAAGATCGGCAGGATCGAGCGCCATCGGTCCCGGCGCCGTCGCAACCAGTATCGTCTCGGCGATCGGCTCGAAATCGGCCCGGAAATGCACCGAGCTCTTGTTGACCAGTACGGCCTTGCGCTCGGGATCGATGCCGACGAAGCGATACATCTCCCGGTCCGCCATCTGCGCCTTGTAGGTCGAGACGACGATATGAACGCCGCCGATCGAGAGGCAGGCGGAGGGACCGAGATTCATGGCCGCACCACCGTAATAGGGGCCGGTCGCGTCAAACCTGCCATCCGACAGTCGTTCCACGCGGTAGTGCGCACGAAGCGGCGCATCGCCGGGAATGCCGGACTTGCCGCCCAGGTCGACCTCGATCTCCGCGCCCTCGCCGGCATCGTGCGCGGCGCGCGCCACGTCGGGGTCGACGATGATGCCGATCGCGGCATTCTCGGCGGCGCCGTCGAGGAGCGCCCTCAGCATTCCCGTGGTGTTGGAATCGCCGCCCGCGCCGGGGTTGTCCTGCGTGTCGGCGATTACCACCGGTCGTGACGCGGTTGCCGCGATCCGCCTTGCTTCCGCGACCGCCTCGGCCGGCGCATAGGCACGGCCCGCGAACAGTCCTTCGCGCTCCAGGAAGGCGCGCTCCAGCCGGCCAGCCGCGGCATCGGCGTCCTGCTGCGTCTCGCCATAGGCAAGCACGCTCGGCAGGCAGTCCTCGAAATCCGCTGCGGGAAAGCCGGTCAGGATCGACGTGCTCGACACCGCGCCGGTCTCGGCTGCGCGCACGTCTTCATAGAGTGAGCCGGCAGGCTCGATCATCGTGCACTGCCATGGGATCGGGATCAGGAAAGGCAGTTGCCTGAAAGCCTTGGCGAAGGGGCGTCCGCGCGCCATCAGCCGGTCGAGCTGCACGGCGGCCCGAACGCCTGTCTCGGCCATGTCGATATGCGGATAGGTGCGGAAGGCGACGAGCACGTCGGCCATCTCGACCATGCGGGCGGTGACGTTGCCGTGCAGGTCGAGGCTTGCGGCGATCGGTACGGACGGGCCGACGATCGCCCGCAGCCGCTGCAGAAGCTCTCCTTCGCCGTCGTCCAGATGCTCGGCCACCATCGCGCCGTGCAGGTCGAGCAACAAACCGTCGATCGGCCCCGCCTCGCGCAGCCTGTCCGCAATCTCGCCAGCGATCCGCTCATAGGCCGAGCGTTCCACATGCGCCGACGGGATGGCCCCGGTCCACAGCAGCGGAACGAGATCCCAGCCAGCCTCCCGCGAATGATCGACGAAGCCGCTGATGCCCAGATTGACGCCGCCGCAGCGGGCGAGGATTTCCTCGCCGCGGCTGATCGGCAGGTAGCCGCCGCCCTGTTCGAAATTCTCGTAGAGAGCCTTTGTCGGCGCAAACGTGTTCGTCTCGTGCAGGAAACCTGCAATGGCAACACGCTTCGTCATTCAGAGGGGTACCACTTTGTCGACTCGGTTTGATGGTGCTTGTATCGCTTAGCGATACGTTTATATCGTCTTACGGTAGAGGCGGTATGACGCGTCGTCAACCGTCAAAGGGGGATCCATGCTGCGCAGCATCACCAGCGGGGAAGACGGTGCCCGCGAGCCAAGCGAGGAGGAGCAGGAAGACCCGCTGTTTCTCCAGTCGGCAGCGCGGGCGCTCCAGGTTATGTCGGCGTTTCATCGCAGCCAGAGCCCACTCAGCCTGAGCGCGATCGCGCAGATGAGCGGCGTCGGCCGCAGCGCCGCCCAGCGCGTCGTTCATACGCTCCAGACGCTCGGCTATATCCAGCGCGACGAGGCCGATCGCGGTTACGTTCCCGGGATCCGTATGCTGGATCACGCCTACGACTATCTTCGCCTGAACCCGCTGGTGGAAAGGGCGACGCCGGTTCTTCTCGACCTGCGCCGCAACGCGCGCGAGCGCATCGATCTCAGCCTGCACGACGACCTGCGCATGGTCTATGCGGCGCGGATGCAGAGCAAGCGCGAGACCTTCTTCGCGACATTGGTGGGGCACAGCGTGCCCACCTTCTGCACCTCCGGCGGCCGTGCGGTGATGGCGCATCTGGGCGATGCCGAGGTCGACGACATCATCGCGCGCTCCGACCGGCGACCCTTCACCGACAAGACGATCACCGACCCGCGCGAGGTCCGCGAAAAGGTCCGCGAAGCCCGCATCGACGGCTATGCGCTTACCGTCGAGGAGGTGCTGGTGGGCGAGGTGGCGCTGGGTGTCGCCATACGTGGTGCCGGCGGCCGCCCGCTCGGCGCGATCCATATAGCCGGCTCCTTGAGCGAATGGACGCCCAGCGCCTTCGCCTCGCGCTTCGCGCCTCTCGCCGCCGAAGCCGCCTATGCGATCAACCGGGTGTGACAGACAGCATCGGTTCAACCCGGCCTGCTAGATCGGGGGCGCCGGAGCCGGCAGATAGACGATAGAGGTTGAATTCATACCTTTGTTGTGGATCGCCCTGCGCGCGAATTGCGCGACTCGGCCGGCGATGTCAGCATGATCGTGCTGACGAGGGGGTCAGCGGGGCTTGAGGCTCGGCTTGCCAAAGTGGCAACCTCCCATGGTCGAGCCTCGCCCTTGGGTCTGAAAGCGGCAACCCTGAGAAGGGAAGCGACCGGCATCAATCCGTTTTAGCGCAACGCCAATGCACAGCCATCGCCGCGCGGATCATGCGCGCCGGAAACTCCGTCATCATCCATGCGGATGACACCGGCCTGACCGCACAGCGGGCTGAGCGGCTCAAGCAGGACGGTTTCGTGGCCCATTGCCGCCAATGTGTCGGCGACACCCGGGCCGACGTTCCGCTCCAGTTTCAAATTGTCGCGGCTGTCGGAAAAGGTTCTTCCCAGAAGAAAGCGAGGCGCGGCAAGGGCCGCCTGGGGCGGCATTGCGTGATCGATCAAACGAACGAGCAATGTGGCGAGCGTCTGGGGCTGCCCATCGGCTCCTTGCGTGCCGTACAGCAGATGCGGGCGTCCGTCCTTCAAAGCAATTCCAGGATTCAGCGTATAAAATGGGCGTGCACCGGGTCGCAAGCCGTTGACGGGTTCACCCGCAGGCGCAAATGCGGCCCCGCGATTTTGCCACAGGATGCCGGTGTCGCCGGCGACCACGCCGCTGCCCCAGTCGAAATAGATGCTTTGCAATACGCTGACCGCGCGCCCGTCGCCATCGCAGGCGGCGAAGAACACGGTATCGCCGGTGGCGAACTCGTCCGCCCACGGCCGCGCCACCTGTCGATCGACTGCCGTCGCCTTCTGCGCAATGGAGGCGGCGGACAGGACCGACAGGTCGAACGCATCATGATCAGGGTCGCCGATCCTGTCGCGCTCCAGGAACGCCTGTTTGATGGCCTCGACAATGAGATGATAAAAATCGGATGTCCCCTCGCCCACGTCGGCTATCCCGAGCTTTTCGAGTGTGGCCATGATCGAAAGCGTGGTGATCCCCTGCGTAGGGGCGGTGGGTGCCAGAAGGGTCAACCCGCGATACTTCACGCTTTCGAGCTTGGCAGTGCGCGTATGCGTACGAACGAGGTCGGCGGCGCTCAAGGGTGCGCCCGCCTCGGCCAGGCCCTTCGCAATCCGATGGGCAAGATCGCCCTCGTAAAAGCTGCGGGCACCCTCTTCGGCGACGTGCGACAGCGTCCGGGCGAGATGCGGTTGCCGGAACAGGGAACCGGCCGGGCTCGCCTCGCCGAAGAGTGACGCAAAACCGGGCCATGCCGGCCAGTCCTCTTTTCGGTAATCGAGCCAGAAATCCTGAGACCTGCTGACGGGAAAACCGCGCTGCGCAAGTTCGATAGCCGGTTCGAGAAGCCGCGACCACGACATCAGCCCTCCCCACCGGCTCTGCGAGAACGCATGCGCCCTGCCCCAGCTATCGACGACGCAGGCCGTCGTCAGTGCCGAAGCGGGGCCGCGCACGGGGACCTCACCTCGAATGTCGGCGCATGCTTCGCCCGCTTGTCCGATGCCGAGAAAGCTCGTCGACCTGCCTTCGCCGTCGGCGACCACCCAGACCGCGTCTCCTCCCAGACCGCAAAAATGCGGATAGACGACGGCGAGCACGGCGCCCATGGCAATCGCAGCTTCGATGGCGTTGCCGCCTGAGGCGAGAACCTTTCTCCCTGCCTCACTCGCTGCCACATGCGGACTGGCGACCATGCCGTTTCCGCGCGCATGGACCGAGCCATGCGATTCATCATGAGACATCAAAATTCCCTCGATCAGGATTGGAGATCGGACCGAAAGTGGAAACCGGTTTTCGGGTTGTTCCGATGCTCAAACAAAGAGATCGATCGCCACTCGTGCGCCCGTCAGGATGCACGAGTGGCGATCTAGTGGCCGCGCAGATGCGCCAGAACGATATCGACCGCCTGCTCCCTGCGCCGCTCCAGAAAATCGGGGGAACGCGCGTCGAAGCCGAACGTGGCCATCAGCGTGTGCAGATTGGAGATGTGGATGAAGGACAGCGCCAGAATCGTCAGATAGATGTCGAGCGCATTTTGGCGGCGCTTGAACTCACCGGTTTCCAAGCCGCGATCGACCAGCAGTTCGATGTGTTCCAGCAGCGGGCGCGAGCTTGAATTGACGCTGGATATATCCCGAACGAAACGCCCCTCATTGAGGTTTTCGTTGATCATCATGCGCGGGAACTGCGGGTTGTTCCACATATATTCGAAGGTGAAGCGGGTCAGTTTCGCGATGCCTTCAGAAGGCGAAGCGTCCCAGAAGTGAAGCTCTTCCTCGCTGGCGCGCAACTGCGCATATACGCGCTCCAGACACGCCCGGTAGAGTCCGTCCTTGTTGTCGTAATAGTGGTAGATCATGCGCACGTTGCAGGACGCGGCAGCGACGATGCGCGCTATGTTGGCGCCCGCATATCCGTGATTGCAAAATTCAGCCAAAGCAGCCTGAAGAATTCGCTCCTTCGTGTCGGCCGACGAAACCCGACTTTCCTGTCCTGCCGCCTTCGACACGCCATCCTCCATCTTGTCCTTGGGCCGGCTGCGCCATCCTCGCTGCCGCGCCTGCCATTGATCGACGCATAGCACAAAAACTCAAGTAAGTAAGTATTTACTTATCATGTGGCCTGTGCAATCGTCCGCTCGCTTCCGGCTTCGGCCGAAGTGACGGGAACACCTGATCCGGCCGCGCGACAGACCTCTGAAGGGGCAGCGCGCCGTCTCGATATGGAGATAGTCTAATGGGCATTAAGCGACTTCTGACCGGTGCCTGCATCGCCACCATGCTGATGGGTATGGGCGCGCAGGCCGAGGAAATGACGCGCGAGCGAATCGCCGTCGGCATCACGGAGACGATCCAGGGTTACAACCCTTACGGCGACGCCGTGGTGCTGATCGGCAGCTTGTGGTGCAAGGTCTATGGCTGCATCACGCGTTTCGACTTCGAACAGGGCCGAATGGTTCCCTACCTCGCCGAGAGCGTGGAACCGGTCGGCGAGCGGGTATGGGAAATCAGGCTGCGGTCCGACTGGCAGCGCCATAACGGCGACCCGATCCTTGCCGAGGATGTCGTGCATTCGATCGAGCGCACGCGCAACGATCCCAATTCGATGCGCCAGTTCGTCGTCGCCTCGATCGAGAGCACCGAGATCGTCGACGATCGCACCGTGCGCATCACCACGAAAGAGCCCGATGCCACGCTGCCGGACAATCTCAGCCTGCTGCCCGTGACGTCGAAGAAGCTCTACGACGCATATGGTCAGGATGCCGACCGCAACCACGCCTATGGTGCCGGGCCTTATCGCCTCGTCGAAATCTCCATCGGCAACCATATGGTCCTGGAGCGTGTCGACGACCACCCGATGGTCTCGCCGACCAACCCTTACCAGATCATGTACCGCATCATGGCCGAGCCGGAGCAGCGTGTGACGGCTCTGTCCAACGGCGAAATCCAGATCGCGCAGGGCGTTCCGCCCCAACTCGTCGCCCGTGTCGACGAGTTGCCGAACGCGCATGCCACCTTCGCCAATTCGGTGGAGATGATGTTCCTGGCGATGAATCCGAGCACGCATCCGTGGGATGTCAAGGAAGCGCGGCAGGCCGTGGCCCATGCGATCAATCGCGAGGCGATCGTCGCCGCTCTTCTGGATGGTCGTGCGACCCTGCTTGACGGCCCCGTCGGCGAAGGCCAGTTCGGATACGACCCTGATTTCAGGACGCCCTACGATTTCGCGCCCGAGAAAAGCCGTGCGCTGCTCGAAGAAGCCGGGCTGTCCGGCGTCGAAATCGATTTCTATACACCTGTCGGCCGCTACACCACCGATCGGCAGATCGCAGAAGCGATGGTTCCCATGCTGGAGGATGCCGGGTTCAAGGTGAACCTTCGCACGCCGGAATGGGCGACCTTGTGGGCCAACGTGCAGGCCGGAGGCGTACCCTTCTACTATATGGGCCGCGGTCAGATGCTCGATCCATCAAGGGCGCTGCGCCAGTACTTCGAAACTGACGGCTCGCCGCGCCTGGACTACTCCAACTCCGAAGTCGATCGCCTGCTTCAGGCGGAACGGCGCACCTTCGACGTCGATCAACGCGTCGCGACCGTGCGCAAAGCGATGGAACTGATCACCGAGGACGCGCCGGCACATTTCCTGTGGCTGCATCAAATGGCCTGGGGCGTCGCGGATGGCGTCGACTTCACGCCCCGCCCCGCCGACCGCGTCGATGGATGGGAAATCCACATCCGGCAGGACTGACGGCCAGCCGTCGCCCGTTTCTCCCGGCCTTGACCGATCGGGAGAAACCCACCCAGGAATTCGATAGGACGCAGCAATGGCCAGCTATCTCGTCAGGCGCCTGATCGGGGTCATCCCCGTTCTGTTGATGGTGTCGCTTATGGTCTTTGCGCTGACGCAGCTCGCGCCGGGCGATCCGGTCAGCATGCTCGTCAGCGACGAAACGTCTGCGGAAGACCGCCAGCGGATCGTCGAAGCCTGGGGCCTCGACCGGCCGGCCCCGGTCCAGTATCTGAGCTTCCTGCAAAACGCCGTCACCGGCGATTTCGGTTCCTCCTTCCGCTACCGCGAGCCGGTCCTCGATCTGGTTCTGGCGCGGCTGCCCGCCAGCATCGAACTGGCGATCTACGCCACGCTTCTCGCCGTTCTCATCGGCATTCCGCTCGGTGTCCTGTCGGCAGCGCGTCCGAACTCCCTTCTCGACAATGCCGGCTCGCTCGTCGGCTTCTTCGGCGTGTCGATGCCCAATTTCTGGCTCGGCATCCTGCTCATTCTCGTCTTCGCCGGCACGTTCAACGTGCTGCCGTCCGGCGGACGTGAACCGTGGGGCATGGACCTGCCCTCCATAACCGGCTTCCTGACCATAGACGCGCTCATCCAGGGACGGTTCGATGCGTTCTGGACGGCGCTGCGTCATCTCGCCCTGCCGGCCATCGTTCTGGGCACGTCGATGACCGGCATCATCATGCAGCTCACCCGCGCCACCGTGGCCGAGAGCCTGCGCGAAGACTATGTCATGACGGCGCGCGCCAAGGGGCTTTCCGAGCGCGTCGTCCTGTGGCGCCACGCCTTCCGCAACGCGCTCGTTGCCGTGGTCACCATTATCGGTCTCGAATTCGGCGCGCTGATCTCGGGCGCGATCATCGTGGAGACGGTATTTTCCTGGCCGGGCATCGGAATGCTGCTCATCCAGAGCATCACCTATCGCGACTATCCGCTGATCGTCGGGCTGGTCCTCGTCTACACGACACTGTTCGTGCTGGTGAACGTCCTCATCGACATTCTCTACACGACCATCGATCCGCGCATCCGGATGAAGTGACCATGACCGCTGCCACCCTCTCCTTCCATCACCGCTATAGCTATCTCATGGCACCCAAGGTGCTGTTCGGCATCACCGTCATCGCGCTTCTTGTCGTTGCAGCGATATTTGCCCCGCTCATCGCGCCCTACGATCCCACGCGGCAGGATTTGATGCGCGCAATGACCGCGCCGCAATGGGGCGGGCCGCACTGGCTCGGGACCGATCACGTCGGCCGCGATCTTCTCAGCCGCATCATCTACGGCTCGCGCATCTCACTCGTCATCGGCCTTGCCGTGGTGATCGTCTCGGGCGCGGTCGGCGTCTTTCTTGGCGTCGTCTCGGGTTATTTCGGCGGACGGACGGACTCACTCATCCAGAAGGGGCTCGAGGTCTTCTGGGCGTTCCCGCCGCTGCTTCTGGCCATCGCCATCGTCGCCTTTCTCGGCCAGGGCCTCGGCATCATCGTCATCGCGCTCGCATCGCAACGCTGGATTCCCTATTGCCGCCTGGCGCGCGCCGAAACCATGGCGCTGCGCGAGCGCGAATTCGTCGTCGCCGCGCGCTCGCTCGGCGCATCCCCGGCGCGCATTCTCTCGCGCCACATCCTGCCGAACATCGTGCCATCCATGGTCGTCGTCGCGACCTTCGCCATGGCGACCGCCATCATCTCCGAAGCCGCGTTGAGCTTCCTCGGTCTCGGCGTGCCGCCCACCATCCCCACTTGGGGTTCGATGCTGGCCGATTCCCGCGCCTACATCAGCACATCGTGGTGGATGGCGCTTTTTCCCGGCCTTGCGATCTTCCTGACCGTCCTGTCGATCAACCTCGTCGGCGACGCGCTCAGAAGCCATTTCGATCCAAAACTCAAGAACATCTAGGAGCCGAATTCATGATCGAACGCAGACATATCGACACGCTCGACGGCGCACGGCGCGCTCAGATCGCAGCACAGGGCAACTGGATCTTCTTTTCCGGCATCCATCCCGAAACACTCGATGGCGACATCAAGGAACAGACGCGCTCGGCCCTGCGCCGCCTCGACACGCTTCTTGCCGAGATGGGCGAGGACCAGGGCTCGATCTTCGTCGTCCATGTCTGGTTGAAGGACATGCGGTATTTCAGCGCCATGAACGCGGCCTGGAACGAATGGGCCGACGCCGAGAACCCACCCGCGCGCACCTGCATTTCCGGCGACCTCTATCGCGAGGACCTGCTCGTCGAACTCGTCGTCACCGCCTGCCGCACCAAGGGAGAGTGAGGCATGGAGATCGTCAAGCTTGGACGGGTAACGCGGCCCGGGGGGCCCAACATCGCCTTGGGCGCGGGAACGGATGAACTCGTCTCGGTCTGCCTGACGGCACCGGACAAATCCGGCACGCTCGCAGAACAGACCGTCGAGATTCTCGACATCATTGAAAAGCATTTCAAAACGGTCGGCACCTCGCGGGCAAAGCTGCTCATGGTCCAGATCTGGCTGGCCGAGATGTCGCAATTCGCCGAGTTCCGCGAGGCGTGGAACACCTGGATCGAGGGCCATGAACCGCCAGCCCTTTCCGTCGTGACCGGCACCACGGCCCGGCGCGACTGCCTCGTCGAAATCAGGGCCTACGCAGCGCCATGAACGAAACCTCCCCGAACCTGCTCGTCAGCCTGCGCGATCTCCAGGTCACGTTCGGCCGCATATCCGAACCTGCCGTGAAGTCGTTCGATCTCGACATCGCACGTGGCGAGGTCGTCGCATTGGTCGGCGAATCGGGTTCGGGGAAATCCGTCACGGCGAAATCGTTGATGCGGCTGATCGAGTTTTCCGGCGCCACGATTGCGAAGGGAGAAGCGTGGCTTCATGACGACAAGGGCGGGCGCACCGATCTCTTCCGCCTCCGCCAGAACGAGATGCAGACGATCCGTGGATCGCGCATCTCGATGATCTTCCAGGACCCGATGACGTCGCTCAACCCGGTCCTGACGATCGGTTTCCAGCTCCGCGAAGCCGTCCTGCGACACAGGAAGATGCCGACCGTTGAAGCTGACAGGATCTGCCTCGAGGCGCTGAAACAAGTTCGCATGTCGGCACCAGAGCAAAGGCTGAAGCAATATCCGCACGAGTTGTCCGGCGGCATGCGCCAGCGGGTGATGATCGCCATGGCGCTGGCATTGAAGCCCGATCTTCTGATCGCCGACGAACCGACGACGGCGCTCGACGTCACCGTCCAGGCTGAAATTCTCGATCTGCTCAAGACCATCCAGCGCGAAACCGGCATGTCCATCCTGTTCATCACGCACGACATGGGCGTAGTGGCGGAGATAGCCGACCGGGTTGTGGTCATGTTGAAGGGAGAGCGGGTCGAGACGGGGGAGGTGAGATCCGTCTTCGAGGCACCCTCCCACGACTACACGCGCACGCTTCTCGCCGCCGCGCCCAAGCTGGGCGCCAATCCCGACGCCATGCCGCCCTTCCAGCCGACCGCGGACGCGACCCCCGTCCTCGAGGTCGACGGGCTCGTGGTGCGCTACCCTGTCCACAAGGGGCTGCTCAAGCGCATCGTCGCCAACGTCCACGCCGTTGAGAATGTCTCCTTCAAGGTCCATCGCGGCGAAACGCTCGCCATCGTTGGCGAAAGCGGCTGCGGCAAGTCCACGACCGCCAAGGCTCTCATGAACCTCATCGAGCCAACCTCCGGCACGATCCACCTGCTGGGGAAGAACATCGCATCCCTGTCGCCATTGCAGATGATGTCGGCCCGGGCCGACATACAGATGATCTTCCAGGACCCTTATGCGTCGCTCAACCCACGTTTGACCGTCGAGCAGATCATCGCCGAACCCCTCGACATCCACAGGCGCGGAGACACGGCCTCGCGCCGAAAGGAAGTCGCTGCCCTTATCGAGCGTGTCGGGCTGCCTGCCGCCGCTGCAAAGCGCTATCCTCATAATTTCTCCGGGGGCCAGCGCCAGCGCATCTGTATCGCACGCGCGCTTGCCTTGCGGCCGAGCGTCATCATCGCGGACGAGCCCGTCTCCGCGCTGGACGTCTCGATCCAGGCGCAAATCCTCGGGTTGATCGAGGAAATCCAGAACGAGTTCGACGTCGGGATACTCTTCATCTCACACGACATGGCGGTGGTGGAGAAGGTCAGCGACCGGATTGCGGTCATGCATCTGGGCGAGATCGTCGAGATCGGCCCGCGCGACGCCGTGCTGCGCAATCCGCGTCACGCCTATACCAAACGGCTTCTGGATGCTGTGCCCGTCGCCCACCCTGCCCTGCGGAAGATACGCCAACTGGAAGCCCGCACCATCATGAGCCCGACACGACCCGTCGGCGCCGAGGTGTCGGCCACGCAACTCAGCCCGATCGGCGATGACCATTTCGTTCGCATCGAAGCGGCCTGAATCGCTCTTGTTAAATCCATGCCAGGAGACATTGACTTGAAAGCAACCGGATTCGCCAGCGCACTTCTCGCATCGACAATGCTCGTGGGAGCCGCGAACGCAAACGCCTCGGACATTTCGATCGCGATCACCGAGGGCATCACCGGCTACAACCCCTACGCCAACTCGGCCGTGCTCGTCGGCATGACATGGTGCCAGGTGTATGGCTGTCTGACGCGCTGGGACTTCGAGGAAGGCCGCTTCGTGCCATTCCTTGCCGAGGACATCCGGCCAGATGGCGAAAAGAGCTGGCTCGTGCGCCTGCGCGACGACTGGCTGCGCCACAATGGTGATCCCCTCAGGTCGGAAGACATCGTGCATTCCATCGATCGCACGCGCTCCGACCCGGACAGCGTCTCGCAGGCATCGGTGCATTACATCGACCGCGTAGAGATCGTGGATGACCGCACCTTGCGGATCCACACCACCGAGCCGATCGCTACCTTGCCGAACTATCTGGCAACGATCCAGATTACCTCGAAGGCGATCCATGACGAGCACGGCGCGCGCGACGCTGATCGGCTGCATCCCTACGGTGCCGGACCCTACAGGTTGGTCGACCTTCAAGCGGACAGCCACATGGTCCTGGAGCGTGTGGACGACCACCCACTCATCGGCACGGAAAATCCGCGTCGCATGATCTTCCGTGTCATGATCGAGCCCGAGCAGCGGGTCACGGCTCTGGCCAATGGCGAGATTCAGCTAGCGCAGAATATCCCGCCGCAATTGCGCGACCGCGTCGACAGCCTCGGCAATGCCTCGGCCAAGACGGTCGCGTCGGCCGAGATGATGTTCCTCGCCATGCAGCCGACGTCGGCGCCCTTCGACGACGCGCGCATGCGCAAGGCCGTCTGCCATGCGATCAACCGGGACGCCATCGTTTCGGCGCTTCTGGGCGACAACGCGACGAAGCTCAACGGCGCGGTTGCCGATGGCCAACTGGGATATCGGGAAAGCGCCGAGGAGATGCAGCCTTTCGATCCCGATCGAACACGACGCCTGCTCGAAGAGGTTGGTTATGACGGCTCGCCGCTCGTTCTTCAGACGCCTGTCGGCCGATACACGTCGGACAGGCAAATCTCCGAGGCGATCGTCGCGATGCTGCAGGATGCCGGCATCAACGCCCAACTGCAGACGCCTGAATGGCCGGTTCTGTGGAGCGGCGTGCAGGCGGGCAATGTCGAGTTCTATTATATGGGCCGCGGTAACATGCTCGATCCCTCCCCGGCCCTCGCGCAGTATTTCGAGACGGGAGGGTCGCCGCGTCTCAAATACTCCAATCCCCAGGTCGACGAGCTTCTCAAGCGCGAACGCGTCGAGTTTGATCTTGACCTGCGACGGGACTTGCTCGCCGACGCAATGGAGGCGATCGTGCGCGATGATGCGGCTTGTTTCCTGTGGAACCACCACATCATCTGGGGTGTCGCGGACAGCATCGCCTACGAACCCAGCAAGGGTGATCGGGTGAACGGTTGGGAGATTCAGTTGAAGGGACAGTGACGGGAGGGTCACCGCCGCCCTTGTCTTGGCAGGGCGGCAGCGATGGCGGTATCCGCATCCTGACGCGACGCACGCGCGCCGGCCCCGATCACTTCGGCCGCGTTGGACGGGGTTGATGTCGTCCGCGGCCTCAGCGCCGTCCCAGCCGGATCGATGAGCTGGGGTCCGAGCACCGGCCCCCAACCGACGCTTCCGTCAAGCGTAGAGAACGCAGGCCACGCTGTGGCCGTCTTCGAGCTTGCGCATTTTCGGCGGTGACTTCGCGTCGAAGGCGACATGCAGCTTGCCGTCAAGCTTCGACACGCGGGCAATTTGTGCCAGCGCCGGGCTGCGGCCCGACATGATCGCGGCCAGTTCCTCGCTCGCCGCATCCGCATCGCCGGTCGTGTCGATGACGATGTCCAGCCCGTCCACGCTCGCCTTGCCGAGATGTGCCGGCGCCACGCCCTCGATGACGCGTGCGTCGATGGCGGCCTTCACGTCCCGGCCTTCCCAGCCGCATTCCGGCGTCGCCAGCGGGCAGCGTGTGTGGAAACGACACCCGTTCGGCGGCTCGATGGCGCTCGGGATTTCGCCCGCGGCCTCCAGCGGCGGCTTGACGATTTCCGGATCGGGCTCCGGGCTCGCGTCGAGCAGAAGCTGCGTATACGGGTGCTTGCGCTTCGAGATCACCGCCTCGGTCGGCCCCATCTCGACGATCTCGCCGAGATACATGATCGCCGTGCGGTCCGCGACGTAGCGGATCGTCGGCAGATCGTGGCTGACATAGACGAACGAAATGCCAAGCTCGTCGCGGAAGCGCCGCATCAGGTTCAGCACGCCGGCGCGGATCGACACGTCCAGCATCGACACCGGTTCGTCGGCAACGATGAAGCTCGGTTCGAGCACGATGGCGCGCGCAATCGCGACACGCTGGCGCTGCCCGCCCGAAAGCTCGTGCGGGTAGCGCTCGAGATAGGTCTCGGCCGGCTTCAGCCCGGCACGTTCAAGCGCCTGGTTCACCTTCTGCTTGAGCGCGTCACCCTTCGCCAGCCCGTGAATCTTCAGCGGCTCGCCGACGATATCGGCGATGGTGAAGCGCGGGTTGAGCGTCTGATACGGGTCCTGGAACACCATCTGCGCCGAGCGCCGGAACGCCTTGAGGCCCTTGCCTTTCAGTTGCGCGACATCGGTGCCGGCAAAGCGGATTTCGCCCTCGGTGGCTTCCTGCAGCTTGACCAGCATCTCGGCGGTGGTCGTCTTGCCGGAACCGGATTCGCCCGCAAGCCCGAGGATTTCGCCCGACCGCAGCTCGAAGTCGATGCCGTCGACCGCGTGCACCTTGCGCTCTTCCTTGCCGGAGAAAGACGACATGAAGCCGCCCGCAACAGGGAAGTGCCGCTTCAGCCCCTTCACCTCGAACACGTTCGTTTCACTGTCCGATCGCGTGCGTGGTGCCGCTGCCGTGACTTCCTCGCCGAGCCGCTGCCCGACCTTCGCCCACGTATCGTTGCGTGCGGCGATGTGGCGGAACTCTTCCGCCTTTTCGGGGAAGTGGCAGGCCGTCGCGTGCTCTGCATCGACCTTGTGGAACACAGGAGCTTCGGCGATGCAGCGCTCTTCGGCAAACGGGCAGCGCGCGGCAAAGCGGCAGCCTGTCGGCGGGTCGAGCAGGTTCGGCGGCGTGCCGGGGATCGAGATCAGCTCGCGCTGCGCCCCTTCCAGCGTCGGAAACGCGTTGGTCAGGCCCATCGTGTAGGGATGCGCCGGGTTGCGGAACACCGAGCGAACCGGCCCGGTCTCGACGATCTTGCCGCCATACATCACCGCCACGCGGTCGCATGTCTGCACCACCACGGAGATGTCGTGCGTGATGAACAGCAACGACATGCCGCGCTCGCGCCGCAGCCGGCCGAGCCGAGCGAGGATCTGCGCCTGCGTCACCACATCGAGCGCGGTCGTCGGCTCGTCGGCGATCACCAATGCGGGGCCCAGCGCCATCGCCATCGCGATGATGGCGCGCTGCTTCATGCCGCCCGACATCTCGTGCGGGTAGGCATGCAGGCGCGACGGGTCGATGCCGACGGCGCGAAACAGCGTCTCGCCATGCGCCCACGCGTCTTTCTTGTCGATCGTGATGTGGGCCTGCATGGCCTCCACGATCTGGTCGCCGACCCGGTAGACCGGGTCGAGCGCGTTCATCGCCGCCTGGCTGATCCAGGCGATGTCCTTCCAGCGCACGCGGCGCATGGATTCCTCGTCCAGCGGCACGAGATCGCGCCCGCCGAATTCAATCCGCCCGCTGGGAATTTCCCCGTTCGGCGGCAAAAGGCGCAGCATGCCCTTGGCGGCAGTGGTCTTGCCGCAGCCGGATTCGCCCACCAGCCCGAGCGATTCACCGGGCTTGATGTCGAAGTCGATGCCATCGACCGCCCGGACCGGGCCAGCACCCGTCCGGTAGTGAATGGCAAGGTCGGTGACCTTGAGAAGCGTTTCGGTCATTGGCGTGCCCTCAGTCGCGGATTGGCGATGAGTTCAAGCGAACGCGAGATGAAGAACACCGAAAGCACCGTAGTCATGATGAAGAATCCGGGCGGCAGGTTCCACCACCAGGCCGTGCGCCATGCGCCGGAAAGCCGGGCGTTGTGGAGGATTCCGCCCCACGAGATTGACTGGGGCGGCCCAAGGCCCAGGAACGACAATGTCGCTTCGGCAATGATCGACACGCCGACGATGATCGCCAGTTCGAGGAACACCAGCGGCATCACGTTCGGGAAGATGTGCAGGTACATGATCCGCAGATCGGATGCGCCGGCCACGCGCGCGGCCTTCACGAAAGGCCGTTCGCGCAGCGACAGCACTTGGCTGCGGATAAGCCGCGCCACGGTCCGCCACGTCAGCAGCGAAACGGCGAGGATCACGATGGTCAGGCTCGGTTCGAACAGGAGCACGAGGATCAGCGCGAACGGCTCGAACGGAATGCCGTACATCACGTCCACGGTGCGCATCAGGACCGTTTCCGTGCGGCCGCGATAGTAGCCCGCGACGAGACCGACATTGGTGCCGATCAGCACCACCAGCAGCGCGCCGAGGAAGCCGACGAGCAGCGCGATGCGCGAGCCGTGCACATTCTGGCTGAACAGGTCGCGGCCAAGATGGTCGGTGCCGAACCAGTGCGTGCCGCTGGGTGCTGCCAGACGATTGACGAACCGGTCCGATCCGAGCGCGAAAACCGTGTCGCCGGCAACCATCACGGCGCGGAAATGCCGCTCGCTTTCGGCAGTCGAGCGCGTCCAGTCTGCGCTGCCTGCTTCCCGCTCCACGATCATGCCGTTGCGGCCCACGGCCACGGCGCGGCCGTCGTTGCCGATCCAGCCGGCGCGCATGGCGCGCATTTCACCGACCGTGTCTTCGCTCCAGCGCGCGTCGGCGCCCATGCGGCTCATGGCGGTGCCGCGCTCGCCGACTGCGAGTGCGTGGCCGTTTTCCGAGATATGCAGGCCGTTCAACTGGCGCGAGGTGCCAAGCCGTTCCATCGTCGCTGCACCGCTTGCAGGGTCGTAGCGGATCGCAAGCCCGCGGTCGCCGACCGCCAGCACCGTTCCGTCATGATCGCGTGCCACCGCAAAAAGCGGGAAGCCGCGACCGACCGGGCTCTTGATCTCGGTAATTTGTGGCGTCGGCGTCAGGTCGAGCCGCCAGATTTCCTCGCCGGCCCCAACCATCAGGGCGGAGTTCGCGTCGATCCATGTGACGGCGTTGAGTGATGCGGAGGCAGGAGCGTCGATCGTCTGCGACGATGCGCCGTCGAGCAGCAGGATCGTTCCGTTGGTTCCGACCGCGATGGCACGGCCGTCGTCGCCGAGCGCCACGCCGTTCAGGTCGGTCGCCACAGCGGTGTCGATGGGCGTCCAGCCTTGGCCTGCCGCAAAACGGAAGGCGCTGCCTTCGCGGCCTACGGCAATGCCGTTGCCCAGGCTGTCGTCGTCGGCGGCCTGAATGGCGAGCGGGCCGAGCGAGTCTTCCAGCCGCCAGACGATCCCGGCGTCGCCATCCTGCGTGCGCACCAGCACCGAACCGTCCTCGATTTCGTTGACGGCACGCGGATCGAAGGGCGAAAGCAGCGGGGCGGCGAAGGCCATCGCGATGATGACCGACAGCACGGCAAGGCCGATGACCGCCAGCCTGTCGGCCAGCACGAGGCGCAGCGGCTTGGCGGCGCTCCGGATAAACGATGGAACGATCATTTGAAGCTCACCCGTGGATCAAGCGTCGAATAGAGGATGTCCACCAGCAGGTTCAGCGTGATGACGAAAGCGGCCATGACGAGGAAGCTGGCTTGGGCAAGCGGAAAATCGGAGGTGCGCACGGCGTTGAGAATTTCACGTCCCAGTCCGGGCCACGAGAACACCACTTCCACCACCACCTGTCCGCCCGCTGCCAGGCCGATCGTGACGGCAAGCTGCGTGACGACCGGCAGCAGCGCGTTGCGCGCTGCGTGGTTGTAGAGGATGCGCCGTTCGGGCAGGCCCTTGGCGCGCGCCATCTCGATGAAGTCCTCGCCATACACTTCCAGCATCGTGTTGCGCATGATCAGCAGCGGCGAGCCGAGGTAATAGAGCGCCACGACGAGCGCCGGCAATGTCAGATGCCAGAGAAAGTCGAGCGTCGTGATCTTGTCGAGGAACCCTGTCGACTCATACGGCAGCGTTCGCATGCCGCTGGTCGGCAGCATTCCCAGCATCACGCCGAAGACGAGGATCCCGATCATGCCGGTCCAGAACATCGGCGCGGAGCGGAACATCAGACCGGCGAAAATGCCGACCGTGTCGGCACGCGTGCCGCGACGCCAGGACAGCCATGCGCCCAGCGGAACGCCGATGACGTAGGCGACGACGATGGCGGTAACCATCAGCACCATCGTGTTGCCGAGCCGCTCCCAGATGATGTCTGCGACGGGGGCGCGATAGTGGAACGAGAAGCCGAAATCGCCCTGCACCGCATTTTGCAGGAACAGCACATATTGGCGCCACAACGGCTGGTCGAGGCCGAAACTCTGGCGCACGGCCTCGCGCTGTTCGGGGCTCAGCCCCTCGGCAAGAAGCGCCGTGGTCGGGTCGGGCAGTCCCATCCTGAACAGGAAGAACAGCAGCGTCGCGATAATGAAAAGCGATGCCAGCGCCTGCAGGGCGCGGCGGATCAGGTAGTTTCGGCGGTTCATGGCTTTTGGCTTCCGCGAAAAGAGAGAGGCTCCTCCCCATGGCGCGCGGCCACGGGGAGGAGCTCGGTCGTTGCGGACTTGCTACTTTACGAGCCTGCCTTCGGCATCCCAGGAGTAGCCGGCCTCTTCAAGCTTGGCACGGGCGACGTCCATGTCGAAATCGAAGGTCTCGACGAACGGGTTGTGCCAGAAGGCGTTGATCGGTGCGATCACGCTGGTGCCGACTTCGCCGCGGCCGTCGAGCAGCACGTTGACCATCCGTTCGCGGTCCATCGCATGCGTCAGCGCACGGCGCACTGCCGCATCGCCGAACGGCTCGCGCTTGGTGTTGTAGGTCAGGTGGTAGTAGCCGAAGTCGGGAACCGAGATAACGTTGAGGTGGTCGGCCTGCTCTGCGAGCGGAATCTGGCCGGCTTCCATGCGCCATGCGGTCATGTCGATCGCGCCGGTCTGGAGGCCGGTGAACACGCCTTCCATGTCGGCATAGATGATGAACTCGACGCCATCCACGGCGACATCGTCGGCGCGGAAATGGTTCTCGTTCTTCTCCAGCGACATGATCTCGCCGCGGTTGTAGGTCGCGAACTTGAACGGGCCCGACCCCACGGTCGGCAGTTGCTCGGGCGTCAGGTCGCCCGGATTCTCGATGCCTTCCCAGATGTGCTTGGGCAGGATCGGGATCTGCGACAGGGCGATGTTGGCGAATGATGCCGACGGCGTCTTCAGCTTGAACTGCACGGTCAGGTCGCCGGTCGCCTCGACCGTTTCGACCGGCGCCAGATAGGCGTTGAAGTAGGAGTAGTCCTGCGTCTGGTAATAGCCGAAGGTGAACGCGACGTCCGCCGCCGTCACCGGTTCGCCGTCATGGAACGTCAGGCCTTCGCGCAGCGTCACGTTGATGGTGGTGTCGTCGATGGCTTCGACGGATTCGGCCATCCAGTTGATCGGCTCGACGTCCGGCGACAGGCGCACCAGACGGTCGTAGTACAGGCGCATCCACTTCCAACCCCAGACCGAGGTGGAGGCGAGCGGGTTGATGTTGTCGGGCTCCTGCGGGCCGCCGATGCGCAGCGTCTTGCGGTCGCCCAGCGGCTGCGCCTGCATCGGCGTCCACTCGCTGTAGAGGCCTTCGCCGGCCATGGCGTTCATTTCGCCGAACGTGGTGTTGTTATAGGCCACGACCTCGTCGCGGTAGAACAGCACGATCACCGGAGCGTCCGGCACGTAGGCTTCCTGCGCCTGATGCACGAGTTCCTGACGCTTCGTGATGTCGAACTCTTTGCCCTGCGCGTCGAACAGCGCGTCATATTCGGGGTTGCTGTAGCCGCCGGGGTTGTTGCCGCCCGGATTGCTCTGGCGCGAATCAAGCGTGCCGAGGAAGAACTGCGGGTCGAGGCGGTCGACACGGCCGGACCAGCCGATAATCGTCGCGTCGAAGTCCTGCTGGTCGTAGAAACGGCCGAGCAGCGTCGAGAATTCCGTCGGCTGGACATTCACTTCGAGACCGAGCTCACGCCACTTTTCGGCGATGATGAAGGCTGCTTCGTACCGGATGGGATCGTAGGCTTCCGTGGTGGTGCCGAGCGTGATCGCTGGTACTCTTTCCTGCGCGGACGCGGCGCTGAACGCGCCTACAGTCAACGCGGTGGACACAAGCAGGCCATAGCCCAGTCGTCGGGTGAATACCGTCATCATAGAACCTCTCATTGATAAAACTTGATACGCCCGCCAGGTTTTGCGACCTGATTTTCTTGAGCTTATCCCCTACGAGCGAAGCTAGAAGAAGCCGGTTGGATTGACAACCGAATGGTATGTATTTCAACATTTCAGGCCTAAAATGTCGCAGTGCCTCAGATATTTTCTGGCTGGGGGTCACGTGATTTAAGGGACACCACACGCCTCAAAAAAGCCTTGCAACTGTACCGATTCCGCCTTTTTCCGGCAGTTTCGGCGTCTAAGCCGACTGATCCGGCAATGAAATTCCAAGAATCCACAGGGACGCATCATTTCATGAAAAATCATTCCGCCAGCGACCACCTGTCGCAGGTTTTCGACCACATCGCCGCCAACCACGACGCCTTCATCGATCGCCTGATGGACTATGTCAGGCACCCCTCGATCAGCGCGCACAATATCGGGATCGAGAAGGTCGCCGGCATGCTGGTCGAGATGCTGGGTGAACTCGGAATGGATGCTGAAGCCGTCGCGACGTCGGGTCATCCCATGGTGCTCGGCCGGCGCGGCAATCGCCCGGACGTGCCGACGGTCATGTTCTACGGCCATTACGACGTCCAGCCGCCGGAGCCGCTGGAGCTCTGGGACAGCCCGCCCTTCGAGCCGACCATCCGCGACGGCCGCATTTATGCGCGCGGCGTCGGCGACAACAAGGGCCAGCATTTCGCGCAGTTGCTCGCGATCGAGTCCTGGCTCGCCGTTCATGGCGACCTGCCCTGCAACCTCATCGTTCTTCTCGAAGGCGAAGAGGAAATCGGCAGCCCGCATATCGCCGAATTTGCCGAGCGTCACCGCGATCGGCTGAATGCGGATCTGGTCATCACCGCCGATGGCCCGCTTCACATTTCAGGCTTGCCGATCATCACGTTCGGAGTTCGTGGCATCCTCAGCTTCGACCTCAAGGCCAAGACCGCCAGCCGCGATGCCCATTCGGGAAATTATGGCGGCCTCATGCCGAACGCGATCTGGAAGCTGGTTCACCTGCTGGGCACGATGAAGAACGCGGAGGGTGAGATCACCATCGACGGGCTTCTCGACAACGTCATCCCGCCAAGCAATGCGGACAGGGTCAACGCGGCGAAGCTGCCGCTGGATTTGCCCGAGTTCATGGCGGATCTCGGGCTGAGCGAGCTCGACGCGCCGAAGGACCGGCCCTTCTACGACCGGCTGATGTTCCATCCCACGCTGACCATCAACGGCCTGCACGGCGGCTATGACGGACCGGCGTCCAAAACCGTTCTGCCCTGCGAAGCGATCGCCAAATGCGACATGCGTCTCGTGGATGGAATGACACCCGACGACATCTACGAAAAAGTCGCCGACCATGTCCGCCGCCACGCGCCGGACGTCGAACTGATCAGACGCGGCGGCATGCTGCCGTCGAAGACGGCGATCGATACGCCCTACGCGGACGCCATCCGCCAGGGCATCGCAATGGCGCACGGCGTCGAGCCCCTGCTCTACCCGGCTCTCGGCGCCAGCGGGCCGGACTACGTCCATACCAAGATACTGGGCATCCCGGCCTTCTTCGTGCCCTACGCCAATGCCGACGAGGCCAACCACGCGCCGAACGAAAACCTCACCATCGACTGCTTCATCAAGGGCATCCGCACCGGCGCCGCGATGCTTTCGACCTTGGGCGCGCTGAAGCGGTCATCCCTGTAACCAAGCACGCCGAGGCTATGGAACCTTGGTCTCGACAGAACTCTCAGCCGAGAGGTAACAATCCGCATCTTCGATCGACGGGCGTTGCTCAGCGATCGAAGTTACAGCCCGGCATCGACTATCTCGGCTTCGCCCCCGCGGTCATCGGAGCTACCGGAACGTCGGCGCGCGCTTCTCCATGAAAGCCTTCGACCCTTCGATGCGATCCGAACTGTCCATCAGGCCGCGCATCGTTTCGGCTTCATAGTGGTTGAACGCATCGCGTCCGTCCTTTTCGTACAGCTTGAGACCGGCCTTTATCGCCTGAACCGCATTGGGAGAATTGTCCGCAATTGCTTCGGCGAGTTCCATCGCAACCGCGAGGGCCTCGCCCTTTTTGACCAGCTTGCTCACCAGCCCCCATTCGAATGCATCGGCACCGGACATATGCCGGGCGGTGAGCAGCATCTCCAGCGCCCGGACCCGTGGCATCGCCTGCGGCAACCGCCAGATCTGGCCGCCCATCGGCAACTGACCCAAGCGGGCGCCGGGTTGTCCGAACACGGCGTTCTCGCTTGCAATGCGCAAATCGCAGCAAAGCGCCATCATCAGGCCCGCCGCGTGGCAATGTCCGTTGACCGCCGCGATGACCGGCTTGCGCATGAGATCGGGATATCCCATCGGGTCGGGCTTCATGAATTTGACGCCGGGACGGCCTACTTCCGAGAGGTCGTGGCCGCTGCAAAAAGCGATGTCGCCGGCGCCTGTAATAACCACGGCCCGGATCCCATCGTCGTTTTCCGCTGCCACAAGCGCGTCGTGAAACGGCTTCTCCATGGAAACGTCGAGCGCGTTGCGCTTTCGCTCATTCGCAATCGTTACGACCAGGACTTTTCCGCGTTGATCGACCAGGATCTCGCCCATCTCAATTCCTTTCATTCTCGATACAGCTTCGCCATGCCTTGCCCGTTCAAGGGCGCACATTGGCCTCGTAGTTGTGACATGCGACACGGGTGTCGGCGTGATGCGTGGGGACGAGCGCCGGCGAAACGCTCGCGCATTTGGCCAGCGCGATGCCGCAGCGCGGCAGAAACGGGCAGCCCTGCTCCGGCCGCTCGAGATCATGAGCTGCCTCGCCGTCCGCCGCACGAACACGCTGTTTTTCGATCAGCGGGTCTGGAACGAATGCGCTGTCGAGCAGGAGGCTGGTATAGGGATGGGCAGGCTTCGACAGGACCGTCTGCGCCGCCCCTTCCTCCACCACCTTGCCCATGTACATGACGGCGATCTCGTCGGCGATCGCAGCGATGACGCTGAGGTCATGAGAAATGAAGATATAGGCGACCTGCGTCTGTTCCTGGATTTCGAGGAGGAGATTGATGATCTGGGCCTGAACCGAAACATCCAGAGCCGAAACGGCTTCATCGCAAATCACGACCTTGGGGCTCGTGATCAGGGCTCTCGCGATACCGACGCGCTGCTGCTGCCCGCCTGAGAGTTCATGCGGATAGCGCGTCAGATGGGCGACATCCAGGCCGACACGCTGGAGCATCTCCTCGACAAGGCGCCGCTTGTCCTGACGGCTCAGATCGGGCCGATGGATATCGAGGGGCTCCGCGATGATCTTGTCTATGCGCATTCGCGGATCGAGCGAGCCGGCGGGGGACTGGAACACCATCTGGATGTCGCTCAGACGTTCCTGCTGCTCGCGCCGACTGCCGGCGGACACGTCTTTTCCATCGATCCGCACGCGCCCTGACGTAGGTGGGGTAATGCCGACAAGAATGCGTGAGAGCGTGGACTTCCCGCAGCCGGACTCGCCGACGATCCCCAGCGTGCGCCCCGGTGCCAGGCTCAAATTCACGTCACTCACGGCTTTCAGCATCGTGGTGCGCTGCAGGAATCCCGCTTTTCCGTAGACTTTGCTTATGCCTTCGGCGCTGAGCACGGGCATCGTGCGGGTGTCTGCTGGCACTTCGCTTTCAACTACGCTCATGCCGATTTCCTATAGTGGGACATTGCATCGGACGGTCCGGCCGCCGGTCTCGACGTGGTCGACATGCGAAGCGCACAGTTCGATGGCCCGGCCGCATCGCGGCTCGAACGCGCATCCGTGCGCTGGAAACGGCGGGGAAGGCGGAGCGCCCGGGATGTTGCGCAGCCGTTGCTTCCATACGCTCACGCTGGGAACCGCCTGGATGAGGGCGGCGGTATAGGGATGGCGGGGGTTGGCGAAGAGGTCTTCGACGGCTCCGCTTTCCACGGCGCGACCGGCATACATGACGATCATGTTGTCGGCCATTGCGGCGACGATTCCCATGTCATGCGTGACCAGCAGAACGGAGAGGCCAAGGTCGCGCCGGAGGCCCTCGATGAGTTTGACGACCTGCAGCTTCACCGTGGCATCGAGCGCTGTGGTCGGCTCGTCGGCAAGCAGGAGCTTTGGACGCAGGCAGATGGCCATCGCGATCAGGGCGCGCTGACGCATTCCGCCGGAAAATTCATGCGGATAGAGACGGGCGCGCTTTTCCGCGTCGGGAATTCCCGTTCGCGCCAGAAGCTCCACTGCTTGCGCCATCGCGTCCGCCTTGGAGCGCCCTTCATGCACCATCAGCATTTCAGCGATCTGATAACCGACGGGCGTCGATGGATTGAGGGAGTTAAGCGCATCCTGGCTGATGAGGGAGACGAGGCTGCCATTCAGCTTCCGCCGCGCCGCGCCCTTTAAGCTGTCGAGGCGAACGCCGGCCAGGTCGATCGAACCCTCCAGCCGGGCATTCGCCGGCAGAAGACCCATGATGCTTTTGACGAGCGTCGATTTTCCGGAGCCGGATTCGCCGACCACCGCAGTGACCTGACCTGGCATGACAGCCAGGTCAACGTCCTGCAGGATCGAAATATCTCCGCTACGGCCGCCATATCGTACGTTCAGGTCTTTGACCTGAAGCACCGGTTGGCTATGGCGGCCGTCCATCGTGTCGGAGATCATCAGGGTTCGATCTTTATGTCCGACAGGGAAATGTTGTCGCCGAAATTGGCTTCCCATTTGATCTCGTTCCGAGCGCCGAAGATCGATGCGGCCTGCCAGGTTCCGGCGATCATGTAGGACTCGTTCATCGCGCGCTGCGCCTCACGCCACAAAGCAGTGCGTTTCTCGTCGTCGAGTTCCGTCATCGCCTTGTTCGCGGCCTCGTCGTAGCCCGGCACCTTGCAGAGCGCCGTCGGGCGGGAAGAATTGCCGAAGGCATGCATCTTGCTGGCGTCGTTTTCGCTGTAGTCCCAGCCGACGATGTAGAGCGGGCCCGCCGTGCCATTGATGATCATGTTGATCAGCCGCCCCCACTCCATCACGCGTGGGGTAATCTGGAAGCCGACGGCTCCGGCCTGTGCGTTGATGGCCTGATAGATTTCGCGGTCCGCGATGTACCGGCCATCGGACGTGTTGGTGCTGAAGGGTGCCAACCCTTTCTCCTGGACGACCGCAAACGCAGCTTCCGGATCGTATTTGCGGGGCTCGAGCGTCTCGTCATACTGCACCACCTGCGGCGGGAGAGGTCCCGAGAGGACACGTCCGTATTCGCCGAGAAGACTTTCGACGATGCCCTCGAGATCGAGGCTTTCCGAGAACGCCTTGCGGACTTCGATGTCATCGAAAGGCGCTGAGCGACAATCCAGATTGATGTTGTGAACCAGCCCGTTCGGCGTCCAGATGACGTGGAGGCTGTCGCTGCCCTCGACGCGCTCGATGTCGGCGATCGGCAGCCGCTGGATGAGGTCGACTTCCTTTTGCAGAAGTGCGTTCACCCGGGTCGAGTTTTCGGGGATGAAGGTGAAGGTCGCCAGTTTGACATCGGAATGATCGCCCCAGTAGTCGGCGTTCTCCGACAGGACGATCTTCTGGCCCTTGCTCCATTCGTCCAGTTTGTAGGGTCCGCTGCCCATCGGCTTGTCGGATACCGTCTCGGGCGTGTTGGACTCGACGTAATTCTTCGAAACGATGAAAACCCGGCCGGTTCCGCCATAGGCCTGCATGCGTCTCGGCAATTGCGGGTCGGGACCTCTGGTCACCAGGTCGATGGTGTAATCGTCGACGGCAACGACGTTCTCGATCGTGCTGAGCTGGCTCGCATGGGTCGATGCCATGCTCTTGTCGAGGATGCGCTCGATCGAAAACTTGACGTCGGCCGCAGTGAGCTTGCTTCCGTCCTGGAATTTCACGTCGTCGCGCAGATGGAAACGCCATGTGTTTTCGCCCGTCGCTTCATAGGATTTGGCGACGGCCGGCTGCAACGTGCCGTCCGGATCCATGCGCAGAAGCGTGTCATAGATCTGCCCGAGAATGACGAGGTCGGTGCCGTTGGACGTCAATGCAGGGTCGAGCCGATCAAGTCCGCCGCTGAGCGCAACGGTGATCGCGCCGTCTTTCGCCTGAGCGGCGCTCGGGACGGTCGCGATCGCATTCATTGCCACGCCCAGGCAAAGGGCCATCGTCATGCCAGTCAAGATCGTTCGCATTTCTTTTCTCCCATTTTTCTAGTTTGAACGCGGATCGAGGGTCGTCCGAAGCTGTTCCCCGATGATGTTGATGGCCAGGACCAGCAGAAAGACGGCGAGGCCGGGAAAGACGGTGAGCCACCATGACGTCGCCGCATAATCGCGGCCTTCGCTCAGCATGCGGCCCCAGGTCGGAGAGAAGGTGGGCATCCCCAGCCCGAGAAAACTCAGGGCCGCTTCCGCGATGATCGCGTTCGCCAGGGCGAAGGTCGCCACGATGATGACGTTGGGCAGCACGTTGGGAATGAGGTGCCTGACGACGATCCTGAAATAGGACCCGCGCATGACCCTCACGGCATCGATGAAATCGAGCTGCACGAGCTCCCGCGCGCTGTTGTAGCTGATGCGCGCGAAAGGCACCCACAGGCCGACAGCGATCACGCCGATCACCAGCGTGCTCGACGGCGCCACCATACCGATGATGGCCACCGCGATCAGAAAGAACGGGAAGGACAGTTGAACGTTCGTGAGCAGGATCAGGCTCGATGCGATGCGGCCGCCGGCGAGGCCCGCCCAGGTCCCGCAGAAGGTGCCGAAAGCCGCTGCCAGTCCGACGGAGAAGAGCGAAACCTGGAGTGCGGGGCGGCTGCCGAGGATCACGAGCGAGAGAATGTCCCGCCCGAGCGCATCCGTGCCCAGCCAGTGGATGCCGTGCGCCCCTTCCGTGCCCGGAGGCAGCAGCCGGCCGCGCAGGTTCATGAACGCGGTGTTGTACGGCGTGAGGTACGGGCCAAAGAGCGCTGCAATGACAGCGGCAAGCAGGACTGTGCCGGCAACGATCTCGATGACGCTTCGGCCGCGGATGAGCCTCATGGTCGCGGCGGTCATGCGTCACCTCGCAGGCGGGGGCTGGCCAGCCTGATCAGCAACTCGTTCACGATCGTGATCACCACGAAGATGATCGAGACGTAGATGACCACGCCCTGCACGATCGGAAAATCGCGACGTTGCAGGGAAACGACGGTCAGGTGCCCGATGCCCGGCCATGAAAATACCGTCTCGGTGACCACGGCGCCGCCGAGCAGGGAACCGATCTCCAGCGTAAGCAGGGTGATGATGGGGACCAGCGCGTTTCGTAGGACGACGCGCAGGACCACACGCCGCTCCGGCATGCCCTTGGCGCGCGACGCCTGCACGTAGTTCAGCGGCAGGACCTCCAGCAAGGACGAGCGCGTCAGGCGTGCGAGGCTGGGAATGCTGATCAGGGTGAGCGTCGCCGCCGGCAGCACCAGGTGCCGCCATGTGCCCGTTCCGTATGTCGGCAACCAGTTCATGTAGAGCGCGAAGAACTGGACCAGAAGCAAGGCGAGCCAGAATGCCGGTATCGATGAAAACACGACCGCCGTCACCTGCAGCAGCCTGTCGCCGAACGATCCGGGATAGACCGCCGCGTAGATGCCGGTCGGGATGGCAATCAGGGCTGAGGCGATGAAGGCCACGCCGGCCAGCAGCAGCGTGTTGCCGAGATGCCGGCCGATGATCTCGCTGACCGATGACCCTTCAAAATAGGATTGCCCCATGTCCCCGGTCAAAGCGGAGGACAGGAAATCGACGTATTGAACGTAAATGGGTCGATCCAGGCCAAGCTTTGCCTGGAGCAGATCGATGGCTTCCTGCGGCGGATTTTCGGGGAGCAGGATGGCCACCGGATCGCCGCTCAGACGAACCAGCACGAAAGTCGCGGACAGCACGATCCAGATGACCAGCAGGCCTTGCAAGAGCTGACGATAGATGACGCGCATGATGCCTTGCCTCTCTGGTCCCCGGATGTGTCAGTCCGTCAATTGCCGGCGCCCTTGCTGTAGTGATCGCTGCGCCATTTGATGCCCGCGCTCGCACCCTCTTCCTGCACTTTGCGGCTGAAGGATTCCCGCGTCGGGTCGGGGATTTGACCGAGGATGGCGACCGTCTCGGCCCAACTGTTGATGTGTGCGATCATGCCGGAGGTTTCGAAAGCCCGGTTCACCCCCTGCTTGTTGAACCACACGGCCCCACGCGGCATGCGCAGAAGCTGATCGACGCATTTCTGTGTTTCGGACGCAAGATCGGTGTCCGGCACGACCTTCGTCACCAGGCCGGCATCATAGGCATCGGCGGCGCTGAACTGCTCTCCGAGGAGCAGGATCGACTTCGCCTTCTTGTGGTTCATCAGCCAGGGGAACATGTTGAAGGCCGGTCCCGCGCCAAACAGGATCTCCGGCACAGCGAAGCGGCAGCTTTCCGTCGATATGGTCAGGTCGGTCGGCAGGACAAGTTCGAGTGCGCCACCCACGCAATAGCCGTGAACGGCGGCGATGACGGGCTTGCGGCAGTTCCATATCGCCCAGCGCGCGCGATTGGCGGTCAGTTGGAGGCTGTTGATCTTTTGCTCAACCGTGCGATTCCCCGTCTGAAGCTTGAGATCGAAACCTGAGGAGAACGCCCGTCCGTTGCCCTTGAGCACGATGACCTTGATATCTTCGTCCGTGCTGGCTGCCGAGACATGGTCGGCGATGTGAGCGTAGATATCGCTCGTGATGGCGTTCAGCCGCTCAGGCCGATTGAACGTGAACGTCAGGACGCCGTCGGCAATTTCGGTGATCGGCAGATCGGTCGACATGATTCAGCCCTCCAAATATTCGATGACGGCATCCACCGCCAGAAGATCTTGGCCGACGGCCATGACCGGATTGCATTCGATCGCGGTGCATCCATCCTGCGCGTCGAGGGCGCTGGCGAGTTGGTTGAGCACTTCGGCAATTTTGGTGCGGTCCAAAGCGGGAGCACCCCGGAAGTCGCCCCACATCCGATTGCTGCGAAGCTTGCTCAGGCATAGCTCCACGGACTGTGGCGACGCCGGCAGGAGGCAGACATTGGTGTCGGCGAACGCTTCGGCATACACACCGCCGACGCCGAGAACGCCGATGCTGCCGAAGGCATGATCCTTGCGCACGCCGACAAACAACTCACGCTGGCGTCCAAGGTCCTGCGCAACGAGGTAGCCCGACAATCTGCCGGAGCCGAGCTTCGACGAAACGCTTTGCTCGATGTCCCGCGCGGCTGAGGCAACGGCGGCCGCATCGCCGAGACCGGTTTTCACCGCACCGACATCCGTCTTGTGGAGCACGCCGGGCAACACCGCCTTCAGCACGACCGGGAAGCCGATGTCCTGCGCCGCCGCGACTGCCTCTTCAGCCGTACCGACTTCCGCCGTCTTCGGGAATTTCACCCCGTGTCCGGCCAGCAGTTGTGCCGTGTCCGCCTCGGTGCCGGGCTTGGACGTCTGCTTGACGCCGCCATTCAATCGTATGACGGCCTCTGCAGCCGGCTTGCTGGCGAGGAAAACGCCGCGTTTTCTCAATGCTCCCAGCCCCAGCGCGACCAGGTTCAAATCGGCGAAGCATGGAATGCCGGCGTCGCGCAACGCGGTGAAGGACGAGTGCTGCTGATACGCATAGGGCGTATAGAAGATGATCGGCAGTCCGGTCTCGTCCTGGATCCGGCCGAGGAACGGGGCAGCACTTTCGTAGGTATGAACGTGGCCTTCGTCGAGTTTCCCGCCGCGGTAGAGCCCGTACAGTCCGTAATTGACGAAACCGTCGAACGATCCGTCGAGATCGATGACCATCTGCGTGAATTGGGAGAACAGCGTCGGATCTTTGGTGAAGCCGCCGGTCATGTCGATCGGATTGCGCTTCGGCGCATAGGCCGGCAGTCGTTCGCCAACCTTTTCCTGAAGCGTCGCATTGAATTCGGGAACCTGGAGGCCGACCAGTTCGACCTCGTCGGTGCCGACGGTCGAGTGTCCGCCGCCCGATCCCACGATGGCGATCCGATCACCCTTCAGCGGCGGGCAACGATACAGCACCTCGGCGATCGGCAGGAGATGCTCGAGATGGCCGACTTCGATGATGCCGCATTCGTCGAACAGCGCGGAGTAAACCTGCGCATCCGATGACAGCGATGCGGTGTGTGATTGTGCCGCCCGTCTGCCCCCGTTGGTACGTCCGCCCTTGAGAGCGACGATGGGCTTCTTGCGGCTCACCCTCTGGCAGACCTCCTTGAAAGCCTTGCCCTGCCCCTCCGGCAGACCCTCGATGTAGAGGGCGATGACCTTGGTATTCTCGTCGTCGCCGAGATAGGCGATGTGATCGTGCAACGGGATGTCGGACTGGTTGCCGACGCCGATGAAGCCGGTCCAGCCGATATCCAGCATGCGGGACTGATCCCACAAGGTGATGCCGACATTGCCGCTCTGGGAAATCAGGGCGACAGGCCCTTTCGGCAGACCTTGCTGGGCGGTCAGGTTCACGCCGTTCGGCAGATAGAAATAGCCGGGGCAGTTCGGGCCGACCAGGCGCATGCCGTTTGCGCGGCAGGCCGCCACCATCTTCGACTGGGCATCCGCCGCATCACCGCCCTGCTCGGCGAAGCCAGAGGTAAACACGACGGCGACCGGCACACCGCGTGCGGCAATCCTTGGGAGGATGTCAGCCGTGACTTCGGCTGGATACATATTGAAAACCATGTCGATACCGGACGGTAGGTTATCGACATCGTCGTAAATCTGGTGGCCATCAAAGACGCCGGCGCGCCGTCCGAGAAGCGAAATCGTGCCGGAAAATCCCTGTTCTTTCAAACCCTCGAGAAAACGAGGGGCCGCCTTCTTCTGATCTGGTGAGAACCCTGCAATCAGAATATGATCAGGATTATACAATGCTTCCAAATAGTTGTCTTTGGACATGCCATACCTTTTCAATCTCCGGTCTGCTCGAAGAATGCTGTTACCTGGATATTGTTTTGGGGCGGAAACCGTTAGTCGCCTGAATGAAAGCTACTGAGGTCATCCGCCGTTGACAAAGACATATTATTCATCAACAGATAACTGCCGGTTATATTAGGGATTTCGGAAACGATGGACATTCGCCAGATGAAAGTCATCACGGCCGTCATCTCGACCGGTTCCACCAGCGCGGCGGCTCAGTTGCTGAATGTCTCCCAGCCGGCGATCAGCAAAACGATCAAATTGATCGAAAGCGAAATACAGATGCCCCTGTTCGAACGGACAGGCAGGAAGCTGCGTCCGACGCCACAGGCCTTCACCATTCTTCCCGATCTGGACCGCATGATCTCGAGCCACGAGTCGATCAATCAGAGGATCGAGGAGGTAAGGCTGGGCCGTCGCGGTGTCATCAAGGTAGCGGCCGCCGCCATGGCATCGTCGGGCCTCGTGCCGAACGCCATTCTTCGTTATCGCCGCGAGCATCCGAACGTGGACTTCGCGGTGACCACATCGACAACGAAGGAAGTGTCGCGGCTGGTCTACGAGAACAAGGTCGATGTCGGCGTATGCCAGCGCAGCATCGGCTACAGCTCGATTTGCTCGCAAGCGATATCGAGCGCGCTGATCGTGTGCGCGATGCCCGATTCTCATCCTCTGGCAAATCTGGACGTGGTGACGCCGGAAGATTTGATGCCCTATCACCTGATCGTCTCGAACTTCAACGAACCCGTTCTGGGTGCCCGCATCGCCGAGACCTTCACGCGCCGGGGGCTTCATCCCCTCAGAACCTTGGAGTGCAACATCTCGCTGACATCCTTCGCGCTCGTCAGCGCCGGACTGGGCGTCGCACTCGTCGACTCCTACACCGTGCCGATCGTGGGCGTGACGACACGGCCGTACCGCCCCAAGATCGCCCTCCAGGTCCACACGATCTTCTCAGGCGACCAACCCCTGTCTCCGCTGGTCAGCGCCTTCTGCGACTGCGTCGCGCAAGCCGCGGCGGAGCGGCACCGGAGCACGATGCCCGGATAGAACCGCTACCCTTCATCCCTGGCGATCTTCTGGCCGATCTCGGCCAGAACGCCGCTGCGTTTGGCGACCTGCAGGGCATCGCTGTTGCTCGCATTGCCCTGAAGAGCGCGCGCCATCACGCCATGCAGGATCGCCGACAGCCGGAAGAATGACAGCGCCATGAACACCCGCCATTCGCCCATGCCCGAGCGGCCGGTTGCCTCGCAATAATGCTGCACGACGGCTTCCTCGCTCGGAATTCCAAGCTCGCCCAGATTCAAGCCCGACACGCCGCGACTTTGCGGAACGCCTGACTGGATATGATAGGGCATGCACAGATAGGCCAGATCGCTCAGGGGATGCCCGAGCGTCGAGAGCTCCCAGTCGAGGATCGCGGCTACCTTCTCATCTCGATGGTGGAAAAAGAGGTTGCCGTGGCGATAGTCGCCGTGAACGATGGTGGTCTCGTCGGGAACGTCCTGGCGTTCGCGCAGCCAGTCTGCCAGCCACGTCAGCGCGGGCAATTCGCCCGCTGCCAGCGACGATCGATACTGCTTGCTCCAGCGCTCGACCTGACGCGCCACATAGCCGGTGCGAGGACCAAAATCGGCGAGACCGACGGCATCGATATCCACCCGATGCAGGCGGGCCAGCGCATCGACCGCGGACAGGTGAAGATGGCTCCGCACGTCCGGGGTGACGTCCGGCATCACCGGATGGTCGAACAAGCGCCCCTGCATGAACTCCATCACGTAGAAGGGCGTGCCGATGACATCGGCGTCCTCGCACAACGCCATGACACGCGGAACAGGAACATCCGTGCCGCCCAAGGCAGCCAGCACCTGATATTCGCGTTCGACGTTGTGGGCCTTGGGCAGGAGTTTGCCGGGAGGCTTCTTGCGAAGAACGAGCTGTCGAGCGCCTGTCTCAAGCAGGAACGTCGGATTCGATTGCCCGCCCTGGAATTGCCGGACCGTCATCGGACCTGCGAAATCGGGAACAGATTCCGACAACCACAAGCGCAGCGCTTCTTCATCAAACCGATGTGCGGCGATGGTCGGTACGAGCGTGGGTGCAGTAGCGGTCATGGTCAGCCGATCGTCTCTCCGCCATCCGCGACGATCATCTGGCCGGTGATGTAAGCCGAGGCAGGGCTGGCAAGAAAATGAACGATGCCGGCAATGTCTTCCGGCTCTCCGAAACGACGGAGCGGCGTGCGGCTTTCCATCTGCGCCCGCCGCACCGGATCATTGACGAGCTCGCGCGCGAAATCGGTGTCGACGACACCGGGCGCAATCGAATTGACGCGGATTTTGCGCGGCCCCCACTCGACGGCAAGGTTTCTGGTCAGCGCGGCTTCGGCTGCTTTCGACATGCCATAGGCACCGATCGTCGCCGTTCCGCGCACCGAGGCAATCGACGACATCATGATGACCGAGCCGCCGCCCCGTTCCGCCATGCGCGGCAGGACCAGATTGCAGAGCCAGATCGTGCTCTGCACGTTGACCGTCATGATCTTTGCGAACGCTTCATCGGAAAGGGTCGAGATCGAACCATAGACAGGATTGGTGGCTGCGTTGCAGACGAGAATGTCGATCCCGCCCCACCTGCCTTCGACGGCGGCGACCATCTCCTTCAGGCCGCCGTGATCTCCCACATGGCACGCGATGGCAACCGCGTCGCCGCCAGCGCCCCGGATATCCTCGACCACCGCATCGCAGGCGTCCTGCTTGCGGCTCGACACGACGACCTTCGCTCCATTGGCGGCGAGCTGCTTTGCGGTCGCGCGCCCTATGCCGCGCGACGCGCCGGTTATCAATGCGACCTTGCCCTTGACGTCAAACATCGCTCACTCCCTTAGCGATAGGCCTTCAATTCCATCTTGGCGATCGCTTCGCGATGCACTTCGTCCGGGCCGTCGACGATGCGCAGCGTGCGCGACTTGGCATAGGCGAAGGCAAGAAACGTATCCTGCGAAAGACCGGCAGCGCCATGAGCCTGGATCGCGCGATCGATGACGGTGCACACCATTTCAGGCGCAACGGCCTTGATCATCGCGATCTCGCGCCGGGCAGCCTTGTTGCCAACCGTGTCCATCATGTGCGCGGCCTTGAGCGTCAGCAGCCGCGTCGTTTCGATCTCGCATCGCGAGCGGGCGATCAACTGGCGCAGATGGCCCTGGTCGGCGAGAGGCTTGCCGAACGCGACGCGGGTGGTGACACGATTGCACATCGTTTCGAGCGCGCGCTCCGCGACGCCGATCGCTCGCATGCAATGGTGAATCCGGCCTGGCCCCAGCCGGCCCTGGGCGATTTCGAATCCACGGCCTTCGCCGAGCAAGATGTTCGTGACGGGCACCCGAACATTGTCGAAGCTGATCTCGGCATGGCCGTGCGGTGCATCGTCGTAGCCGAAAACCGTCAACGCCCGTTCCACCGTCACACCCGGCGTGTCGAGCGGCACCAGCACCATCGATTGCTGTTGATGCTTCGGCGCATTGCTATCGGTGCGCCCCATCACGATGGCTATCTTGCAGCGCTCGTCATTCGCACCCGTACTCCACCATTTGCGTCCGTTGATAACATAGTGGTCGCCGTCGCGGCGAAACTCGGTCTGGATGTTGGTTGCATCGGACGAGGCGACAGCCGGTTCGGTCATCGAAAAACACGAGCGGATCGTGCCGTCCAGAAGCGGCTCGAGCCACTGCTTCTTCTGCTCGTCGCTGCCGTACAGGATCAACGTTTCCATGTTGCCCGTGTCGGGCGCGGAGCAGTTCAGCACCTCGGGCGCGATTGATGAGCGTCCCATCTGTTCGCAGAAATGCGCGTAGTCGAGATTGCTGAGACGGCCGCCATGCCCATGCTGCGGCATGAACAGGTTCCAGAGCCCGCGAGCTTTCGCCTTTGCCTTCAACTCGGTCATGATCGCAGGTTCCGACCAGAGATCGGGCTGACTGCGTAGCTGCTGTTCGTAGAGCGCTTCGTTCGGACGGACTTCCTCCGCCATGAACGTCTTCAGTTCCTGCATCAGCGGCTGCAAGTCTTCTCGCAGGTCAAACATCGGTTTTATCCGTTCTCTAATTCTTGCTGTCGACGAGGGGCTGCGAGGCAGGAGCGCTGTCGGGCCGCCATTGAAACGTCCCGATGCCATGAGCGACGAGGTCGCCGGCATCGTCATAGATGTGGGCTTGCGCGGTGTAGGATTTGCGGGCGGCCGAAACCATCCTGCCGTCCACCCGCAAAACGCCCTTGTCGACGGCCTTGGTGAAGTGCGTCGTCAGGGAGAGGGTCACGCCGAAACGCGGCGGCTGTCCGGCAGGAGCATGGAGCCCCGCCGCACATGCCGCGAAATCGATCATGCTGCACAGCACGCCGCCGTGCACAAACCCCGCACGGTTCTTGTGCTTGGCGTCGATCTCGATCTGCCCGCTGACACGCCCGTCTTCCGAATGCGTCATCTCGAGCCCGAGCAACGCGAACAGGCCAACATCCCGGTAACTGGAAGGCGTGTCGTCGCTCATGTGGTCAGCACGATCTTTCCGATAGCGCCGCGGCTTGTCAGCACGTCGAACGCCTCGACCACCTTCTCCAGTTCCATCGTCTGGCTGATGAGCGGCTTGAGCTTTCCCTGCTCGAACCAGGCAAACATCTCGGCAAAATTCGCGCGGTTCTTTTCCGGATCGCGATCGCGGAAGGTGCCGAAGAAAACTCCGACAAGCGAAGAGCCCTTCAGAAGCATCAGATTGGCGGGAACGCGCGGTATCGTTCCTGACGCAAAGCCGACGACCAGCACGCGGCCTTCCCAGGCCGTGGCGCGAACAGCTTCTTCCAGCAGATCGCCACCGACAGGATCGTAGACGACGTCGACCCCCTTGCCGCTGGTCAGTTCCTTGACGCTGTCCTTCAGCGAAGCCGTCGAATAATTGATGAGATGATCGGCGCCTGCACGCCTGGCGACCTCAAGTTTTTCAGCGCTGCTGGCTGCCGCAATGACGGTTGCCCCCATCGCCTTGCCGAGTTCGACCGCCGCCAGCCCGACACCGCCGCTGGCGCCGAGCACCAGCAACGTCTCACCCGGCTGCAACCGCGCGCGCTGCTTCAACGCATGCATGCTCGTGCCGTAGGTCATCGAAAAGCCTGCGGCCGTCACGGCGTCCATCGTGGCCGGGCGCGGCATCAGCCTGGCCGTGCGAACATTTGCGACGTCGGCAAATGCGCCCAGTCCCACCATGCCGATGACCGGCATTCCGGGAACGATGTCCGTTACGCCTTCGCCAACGGCTTCCACGATGCCGGCCAGTTCGGCACCCGGCACGAACGGCAGGTCAGGTTTAACCTGATACTTGCCCTGAACCATCAACGTGTCGGGAAAGTTCACGCCTGCCGCTTCGACGCGCACACGGGCATGGCCTTTGGCCGGCGGCGGCAGATCGAACGCCTCGATCACCAACGATGTCGCTGGCCCGAATTCCTTGCAGATTACCGCTCTCATTTTTTGGTGATCCCTCGAATTTGAAATGGATGATGCATCACGAAAAGGAACCGCCCTCGGCCGCGAGCCTGTCGAGCAGCGGCGCCGGTTGCATCGAGGCGTCCCCGGTCAACTGCACAAGTTCCCTCAGGCGCGACGCTACGTCTGCAAGGCCACGGGTCTGCGCATAAAACATGGGGCCGCCGCGCCAGCGCGGAAATCCGTAACCGTGAAGCCAGATCAGATCGATATCGCTCGACCGAGCCACAATCCCTTCGTCCACGATACGGGCGCCCTCGTTGACCATCGGCAAAATGAGGCGGTCGATGATCTCGTCCTGGTCGATAGAGCGACGTTCGATGCCGTGGCTGGCAGAAACGCTTTCGATCAGCGCGGTGACGGCCGGGTCTTCTCGCGGTGTGCGGCCGTCCTCGTCGTAGAGATAATAGCCGCTGCGTGTTTTCTGCCCCAGCCGCCCGGCCGCCACGAGCGCATCGGCAACCGGCGCGGTCCGCCCGGTGGCTCGACGCATACGCCAACTGATGTCGAGGCCCGCGAGATCTCCCATGGCGCAGGGCCCAAGCTTCGACCCGAATGTCGTGAGCGCCTTGTCCACCTCCCCGGGCAGAGCACCTTCAAGCAAGAGGCGGTCCACCTGTTCGCTGCGCCGCGCCAGGATGCGGTTGCCGACAAAGCCGTGACAATTGCCGACGACCACCGGGATTTTGCCGAGCACGCGGGCAACCTTGACCACGGTGGCGATCACTTCGGGGCCGGTGCGCGCGCCGCGCACGACTTCCACCAGCTTCATGATGTTCGCCGGGCTGAAGAAATGCATGCCGAGCACGCGCCCGGGCACACCGCTCGCCGCCGCTATGGCGTCGACGTCGAGATAGGACGTGTTGGTCGCGAGGATGGCCGCCGGCTTGGTGGCCGCGACAAGTTTTGCAAAAATCTCCCGCTTGATCTCCATCTCCTCGAACGCCGCCTCGATAACGAGATCGACATCGGCCAAGGCGGCATAATCGTCAGACGGCGTGATGCGGGAAAGGTTTTCGGCCGCAACCGCTTCCGAGATCGACCCACGTTTCGCGGAACGGGCGTAGTTGGCAGCGACGCGCTCGACCGCCCGATTGGCGGCGGGCATGTCGGTTTCGATCAACACGACCGGGATGCCGTTGCTGGCAAACGCCATGGCGATGCCGCCGCCCATCGTGCCGCCGCCGATGACGCCGACTTTGGCAACGTCACGCGGCTGTGCGCCCGTGCCGTCGAAAGCAAAGCGGTCCGCCTCACCCTCCGCAAGCAACGCATGGCGCAACGATCTGGAGCGATCATCTTCCATCTGCAATTGTCATCCTGTTGACGGCATCTTCCGTGCCTGTTAGCAATTCCGTAGAGTGGAATATAATTCCGTTATTGATGACTATTGCCTTGGATGTTTTCTGGGTCAAGGGTGCATTTCCCATTTCACGAGGGATCAACCTATGCGCAAACGCGAAGGTCAGCTCGTTGCGTCGACTGAAGCGGATGCGGACGACGATCCGCGCTTCGTGGCCGCACTTGCGCGCGGGTTGAGCGTCCTGCGAGCGTTCAGGCGTGGAGATGCGGGGCTTGGCAATCAGGATCTGGCAACGCGCACCGGCCTTGCCAAATCCACCATATCGAGGCTGACCTACACGCTTAGCCGACTGGGATATCTCGAATACTCGGCAAGCACCGGCCGGTATTCTCTTTCCGTAGCGGCGCTCGCCCTTGGCTTCAGCGCGCTGGGGGGCCTTGCCGTGCGCGACGTCGCCCGCCCTATGATGCAGGCTTTGGCAGACAACGTCGGCTGCTCGGTCGCTCTTGGCGCCCCGGACCGGCGGACGATGGTCTACATCGAACACTGCCGAGGATCGAGCCCGCTTCACATAGGAATGGAGATAGGCGCCCATGTTCGCATGGCGACATCGGCGATGGGACGCGCATACCTTGCAAGCCTTGACGCGTCGGCAAGAGACCGTCTGCTCGATGAGATTTGTCCTCCCGACGATATGGGGGCGTTCATGCGAGACGGCGTCAGACGCTCGGTAGACCAGTTGCGCCTGAATGGGTTCGTGACGTCGATCGGCGAATGGCAATCCGAGATAAACTCGGTCGGTGTTCCGCTCCTTCTTCACGGCAGCCAGCCCTACGCCCTCAATTGCGGCGGTTCCGCCCATGTTTTGACCGCAGCCCGTCTCGACGACATAGGCCGCGACCTTGTCGCGCTTGCCAGGCAGGTACAAATGGCTTTTGGTCGCCAGGACTGACATCCTTGCCCGGTCTTGGAAGATAGCGTCAGTTGCCGCTCGGTCGCCGTGCATCCTGACCGACGCGCGAGTGGCGATCTATCTCCTTGTTTGAGCATCTAAGCGCATCGTATCCGTGCCAGCCGTCTAAGCGGGCGCGGCGACGATGCACAGGGCATCGACGATGCGCGCTTCGCCGCTGCCGTGTCGCAGAACGACGGGATTGAGGTCGCAAGCAACCATCACTCCCTCCAGATCGCTGGCCATTTGCGACAGCTTCACCGCCACATCCGCAAGCGGCGAAATATCGGTTTCCGGAACGAGATTTCGGTAGCCGCCAAGAACCTTTGCAAGCTTGGTCCGCGAGAGCATCGAGACCGCCGCTTCCGTGTCGAACGGAGCAAGCTTCACCGCCCGATCGGCCATCACCTCGACCAGCGTCCCGCCGCTGCCGACAACGACCAGTTGCCCGAAGGGCGGAGCGGACGTGAACCCCGCCATTGCCTCGACACCACCGACGACTTGTTCCTGAAGTTCGTAGCCGTCGATGACGGCATCGGGCAGCGCCTTGCCGACATTTGTAGCGATACGCGCAATGGCCGCGCGCAAACCCACTTCATCGGTGACATCCAGCACGACGCCGCCTGCGTCCGAACGATGCTGGATGTCGCGCGAGGCGACTTTCACGACCATCGGAAACCCGATTTCCGATGCACGGGCAACGGCGTCTTCGACACCTCCCACGACAATGGCCCGTACCAGCGGCAATCCATAGTCTCGAAGGATGCGGAAGCTGGTTTCCGGGCTGAGAGTACCCGTCGTTTCCAGAAGCTCCTCGCGGAGCCGAGGCGCGTTGGGATTGTGGAAAGGGCGGTCGCTTCGGCGTGCGTTGCCCCATGCCCCTGCGATGCCGGGCTTGCCGAGGCGAAGATTGCCGGCAGCGCGCAAACCTGCTGTTAGACCGCGAATGAGGGGTACGTCATGCTTCCCCAGAAACGCGCGCACACCGGGATCGACATTCTCGGAGGTCGGCGAAATTACCACCAGCGGCTTTGACGCCGCCTGTCCCGCCTCCGCATAAACGGTGAGAATGCCCATATAGTTCTCGAGCGTCGCGGGATTCAGGCTTTCCTGCGTGTCCTGCAGAGCAACTACCGCTCCGACCGCGGCATCCTCGAAAACGGCAGCGATCGCCTCCGGTGAATTGCGATCGTCGACATTGACGGTGGCGCCGAAGTCGATCGGGTTGCTGCCCGAAGTCCCCGGAAGGGCCTTCATGACGCGCTGCCTGGTGGTCTCGCTGAACGCTGCGACTCCAATGCCGCCGGTCTCCGCAATGTCGCAGGCCAGCGCCGTTTGACCACCCGAAATGCCGACAATGGCGATGTCGCTGCCGCCGACCATTTTTCGGGCAACAGCCGAGCATTCGAGGGACGCGATGAGTTCGTCATAGTCGGCAGCCGTGGCGATGTTTGTCGCGGCGAAGAAGTCGTCATAGGCATCGCTGTCGCTCACCAGCGCCCCGGTGTGAGCTTGCGTCGCCGCAAGTCCGGTCGCCGTGCGACCGACTTTGAGAACCACGAGCGACTTGCCCGCGGCATGCACCGCCTCTGCCGCGAGCGCGAATGCGACCGGGTCCTTGATGGATTCTGCAACCACGCCGATCGTGGTCGTGGCGTCGTCTCCGGCCAGCCAGCGGATGTAGTCCGCCGCGCCGACGTGAAACTCGCTGCCCATCGTCACCACCTTCGAAAATCCGACGACCGTCGAATTCATCACGGAGATGGCGGCCGAGCCCGACTGGGCGACGATCGCCACCTTGCCGGCGCGCAGACGCTCTGAAGGCCGGGACGGATAGAGCGGAATGGAATCGGTAAAATTCACGAGGCCCATGCAGTTGGGGCCGTGGACGATCAACCGGCTGGAACGGCTCATCTCCCGGATGGCGCGTTCTTCGTCGCTGGAGAATCCGTTGGTGAACACGATCGCCGAGCGAACGGGACTGTCTTCCAGCTCATTCAGAATGGCCGGCACCTGCGCGGCCGGGATGGCGACGATCGCCAGATCCGTTTCGGCGGGAAGCGCGGCAACCGTGTTGCAGGCGGCAAGTCCGTCGATTTCCCTGGCTTGCGGGTGCACGGGAAGAACGGCTCCCTGATAGCCCCATTCCTTGAGATTGCTGATAACCACATTGCCCTGCGTAACCCGCTTTGCGGAGGCGCCGACAATGGCGACCGAGCGTGGCCGCACCATGGATGTAACATCGATATGCAAGAGGATGTCCTTTTGGCCGCAAGAAGGCTGCCACGCAGCCGGAAGGTGGCTGCGTGGCTGGTCCAGTCTGGGAGTTGATCGGGTTACTGTTCGTCGGCCGGAAGCCAGGCTTCCGCCCAATTGGGATGTGTGTTGAACGAGAAGTTGAACTGGGCATCCAGCCCCTTCAGGTTCGTCGAGACGGCCTCGTAGACTTCAGTGTTTGTCAACTGGAGCTGGTTCAGGTCACGAGCGACGATCTGGGCATATTTGTCGTAGTGCTCGCGCTGCCGGCCTTGCAGCGCCGACGCCGCCGCCAATGCCACTGCATCAAACTCGGGGTTGCAGTAGCCCGTCGGATTTGCGAACGGCACGCTTCCTTCGTTGCACACGAAGCTTCGATCGACGCCCAGCACCGGATTGGTCCTGCCCGTCAGCGAAATGACCGACGCGTCGAAGTCACGCTCGGTGTAGACCTTGTTGACCCATAGCTGCTGGTCGAGGGCGTTCAGTTTGACATCGATGCCGATAGCCGACCACTGGGACTGAACAACCTGCGCCACGGTCTGGTAGGGTGGAACGGAGATGACCGAGAGTTCGAGAGAGAACCGCTTTCCATCCTTCAGCGGATAACCCGCTTCGTCGAGCAGCGCGCCTGCCTTCTCCGGGTCGTAGGCATAGAGCTGGTCGTAGTCGATCGTCGTGCCATGCAGGTCCTTGAACTGCACCGGGATCGCATTCTTCACCGTGGCGGCGAGGCCCTGATAAACGTCTTGCGCGATGCGCTGACGGTCGATCGCATGGAAGAGTGCCTGTCGCACCTGAACGTTTTTCAGCGGCTCACGTGTCAGATTGAAATCGATGACAGCCGTTTCCGGGGCATTGTTGACGATCCGTACAACCTTGAACGTACCCGCTTTGGCCGCTTCCTGCGTGGCTCTGACCTGTGCGGCTTCCGGCCGGAACCAGTTCACTTCACCGTTGCTCAGCGCGTTCAGCCGCTGCTGGGGATTGGGTATCAGCGCGAAGATGACGGAGTCGAGATAAGGCTTCCCCTCCTCCCAGTAGTGCTCGTTGCGCACGAAGGTGATCGACTGGCCGCTCTGCCAGCTCTCGAACTTGAACGGCCCAAGCCCGACCGGCGCGAGGTTGGCCGGATGGGTCGCGACGTCCTGTCCGTCATAGATGTGTTTCGCCATCAGCGGGAAGACCTCCTTGTCGAAGAGGTCGAGCGTGGCCGTCAAAGGCTGCTTCAGCTTCAGGACGAAGGTGGTGGCGTCCGGGGCGGATGCCTCCTCGATCAGTGGCATCAGCTTGGTGAGGTAGGTGTTGAATTTCCCGAATGTGTTCAGCGTGAACACGACATCGTCGGCGGTGAAGGGCTCCCCATCGGACCATTTCACGCCGTCGCGCAGCTTGAACGTATAGGTCTTGCCGTCCTCCGACGTCTGCCATTCCGTCGCGAGACGCGGCAGGCGCTTGCCTTCACGGTCGTATGTCATCAGGCCGTCCGCCCACACATCCGCGGCGAAGAGCGCAGGCACGGACGACGTCAACTGCGTGTTCAGCGTGGGGATCGTCGTCGAGTTCAATGCCGCAATGACGGTTCCACCCATCTCCGGTGTTCCTTCCTGGGCGGATGCAGCAAACGCAAACGCGCTGATGCCCGCCGCCAGAAGCGCTGCCGTCGGCCGCATCGCGAAGGCGAACGGTCTGTTTCGATAGAATTTCATGCTCTCTCTCCCTGGGTTAGCTTCCGTTTCGCACATCGCCCATTTCCTCATGGGGTGACGTGTTCGCTAGGCGCACCGCTCATCATCGCGACGAGTTCTTCGGCGCGATGGCATGCGGCCTGCGTCGTCCCGCTGCCGATCGTGCGAAGGGCGGGTTCGGATTCGGCGCAGATCTGGATTGCGTAGGGACAGCGGTCCCTGAAGCGGCATCCGCCCTCTCCTGCCGATACGGTTCGTATCGGGACAGGCTGTTTGCTCGCCGGCGTTCGGATACGCCCTTTGCGCGGGTCCGAGCCGAGACGGGCGTCGAGCAGAAGCTTCGTGTATGGATGCGCCGGCCGGTCGTACACGCCGGCGCCGATCTCCACGATGCGCCCCCGGTACATCACCGCCGTCCTGTCGGCGATCGACTGCATCGCTCCAAGATCATGGCTGATCACGACGAAGCCGACATTGGTTCGCGTGCGAAGGTCCAGCATCAGTTGCAGCACCTGAGCCTGGATCGAGACATCGAGGCTCGACAGCGGCTCATCGGCGATGATCACCTTGGGCTCCAGCATCATGGCCCGGCCGATGGCGATGCGCTGCTGCTGGCCGCCGGAAAGCTGGTGCGGATAGCGCGTCAGATACTGCTCGGCGGGTTCAAGTCCGACGGATGCGAGTTGCCGCACGATGAACCCGCGCTGCTCGCTCTCGCTCACGAGATCATGCCGGCGAATGACGTATCCCAGCGTCTGCTCGACCGTCATTCTCGGGTTCAGCGACGAAGCTGGGTCTTGGAAGACAGCCTGAACCTCTCGCCGGTATTCGCTGCGCCTGCGCTTGTCGAGGCTCGACAGGGAAACGCCCCGAAACTCGACGTCGCCGCTCGAGGGTGGCTGGAGCATCAGCAGCAGTTTCGCCAGCGTGCTCTTTCCGGAGCCGGACTCCCCGACGATCGCCAGCGTTTCGCCCTCGTATATTTCGAGGTTGACCCCGATGGCGGCATCGACGGTCGTCGAGCCCCACCCGCTTGCATTGCGGCTCTTGTAGCTGCGCCCGACGCTGCGGAGACTGAGAATTGGTTGCGTCATCGTTGCACTCACGAAGCTTCGAGACGACGCGCGCTGAGGTGCACCAGCCGCGCCGAATAGGGATGCTGAGGCCGCTCGAACAGATCGACGGTCGATGCCGTTTCGAGGATCTTGCCCGTCTGCATCACGCAGACGCGATCACACATTTCGGCGACGACACCGAGGTCATGCGTGATGATCGCGACCGCCATGTTGCGCTCCTTGTGCAGCTTGTAGAGCGTCTGAAGGACCTGTAGCTGCACCGTCGCATCGAGCGCGGTGGTCGGCTCATCGGCAAAAAGCAGCTTCGGGTCGCTGGCCAGCGCAATCGCGATCATCACACGCTGGCGCATGCCACCGGACAGCTCGTGGGGATAGCGACGCGCGATCACGCCGGGGTCGCTGAACCCGACCTCGTCGAGAAGCTCATGAACGCGGTCGCGGTCCGAGCGCCCGCGACCGCCGGGCGACAGACCTTCCGCGATCTGCCTGCCGACGCGCTGCGTCGGATTCAGATGGCCGAGCGGATCCTGGAAGATCATCGAGAACCCGCGGGAGCGGCGCAATTCCCGAAGTTCGCGGTCGGGCATCGCGAGCACGTCGCGTCCCTCGAACCTGACGTCTCCCGAGAGTTGGTCGATGCGCAGGTTTGGCATCAGGCGTGAAACCGCCCGGATGAGTGTGCTCTTGCCGGACCCGGACTCGCCCACAATGCCGACGCACTCCGCGGCATTCACCGTGAAGTCCACCCCGTCGACGGCGCGGACAAGCCGCTCGGCGACGCGGAAATGCACGTTGAGATCGCGAACCTCGAGAAGTGGCGTCGATGATACGAGGCCGGTCATTGCAATCCCCCCACGCCGCGCGTGCTGCGAGGATCGACGACCTCGTTGAAACCATCGGCGAAGAGGTTGAGGCCGATGACCGTCAGGCAGATTGCCGCGCCGGGAAACACGCTCATCCACCAGGCACTGGCCATGTAGTCCTGTGCCACGAACAGAAGCTGGCCCCAGCTCACCCTCGATGGATCCGAAAGCCCCAGGAAGCCAAGCCCGGCCTCGATGAGGATCGCGATGCTTGCATCCAGCGCCACCTGAACGATCACGGGTTGCGCGGCATTCGGCAGAATTTCACGGAAGATGATGTGCCATGTCGACAGATCGGCAACCCGTGCGGCGGCCACGAACTCCCGCTCCCGCAGCTTGATATACTGACCGTAGACGAGCCGGGCTTCCATCGGCCAGATCGCGAGCGCCACGGCTGTGATCAGAAGCCAGAAACTCGACCCGAACAGAGCGACGGCGCAGAGCACGAGCATGATGACCGGCAATGTCTGGAACAGTTCGATGACGCGCATCAGCACGATCTCGACGGGGCCACGGAAGTAACCGGCAAGGATTCCGATCGTACCGCCCACGAGAAGAGCGGCGAGTGCGGCACCGACACCCACCATGAGGGAGGACTGCGCGCCGTACAGGATCAGCGAGAAGAGATCCCGGCCGAGATTGTCCGTTCCGAACAGGAACTCGGAAGACGGTGCCGCAAGACTTTGCGGGGTCTGTTGCAGCGGCGTGTACGGCGCAACGAAGGGCGCGAGAATCGCGGTGACGCAAAGCAGGAGGAGAATGATCGTCCCGATCGCCCCGTGGCGGGTGCCCATCAAATTGGCGATGCTCGCGCGCCAGCGGGCGACGGGGCCGGTGGGTTTGGCGGTTTGCGAGGATATGCTCATGATAGCCTCACACTGAAGTCCTGATGCGCGGATCGAGCAGCGCATAGAGAATGTCGACCACGAGGTTCATCAGGATCACCGCAATGGCGGAGAAGATAACGACGCCCACGACAGTGAGATTGTCCCGGAGACGAATTGAGTCGACCAACAGAAGACCCAGACCGGGCCAGGTGAAGACCGTTTCCAAAAGAACGGCGCCGCTGAGGGCCGAGCCGAACGCGTAGCCGGCGATGGTCACCAGCGGCAGGCTCGAATTGCGCAGCACGTGACGCCGCACGATCTGGCCGCGGCTCAGCCCCTTCGCCCGGGCGGTGACGATGTATCCCTGCGCCAGCGTATCGATCACACTCGCACGCATGATCCGGGCGAAGCGCATTCCCTCGTGGATCGCAAAGGCCAGCACCGGAAGCGTCAGGTAGCGGGCTCGCTCCAGAACCCAGTCGAACCCATGCGCCCGGGAAACCAGCGGCCCGATTCCCTGCGTCGGAAACCATCCCAGCCGCAATGCGAAGAACATCACCAGCAATTGTCCCAGCCAGAATGTGGGGATCGCGTAGGCGACGAGAGCCGTCGTCGTCCAGAACTTGTCGACGCTCGGGTTGCGGGTCGTTCCGCCGAGCACGCCAACGAGCATGCCGAGTGGAATCGCAACCGCAAACCCGACGGAGGCAAGCAGGATGGTTCGTGGCGCTCGCTCGAGCACCAGATCCAGCACGGCGCGTTGATGTTGGTAGGAGAAGCCGAAATCTCCCTGCACCACGGAGGCCAGGTAATTGCCCACCTGCACGATGAACGGGTCGTTGAGGCGATATTTCTCCTCGATGACTTCGCGATATGCAGGCGGGACCGGATAGTCGCCCACCAGCGCCTGCACAGGATCGCCGGGGATCAGGTGCAGCAACGTGAACATCACCACGATGACCGCGAAGATGAGAGGCACGGCGTAGAGCGCGCGCTGGAGAACGAAGCGAAGCATGTCCGCGCCTTCAGCTCAAAGCCGGTGGAACGCGGCGGCGTTGCCGTACAGCCACTTCTCGATCACCTTGTCCTTGAGCGGCAGGTTCTTGTAATCCTCGATGAGGGTCTCGAAGGGCGTGCCGAAGAGATAGCGGGACAGGCCGACCATGACCTTGTCCTGCAGGAGCGTGTTGCCGTACTGCAGGAACTGCTCCCATCCGGAACCCGGCTGCGCAAAGTAACGCGGATGATGCGCGGCGGTGTCGACATAAAGGTTGGGATGGCGGCGCAGCAGGCCGACCATCTCGTTCACCCACGGCCAGCCGGCCAGACCGGCAACGACGCGCAGTTCCGGGAAGTCGATGCAGACATCATCGAGATAGCGCGGATGACCGAGATCGTAGGGGCGGTCGTTGGCGTAGTTCATCGCGGTGTAGATGCGGACCGGGACATCGAGCTCGGCTGCCTTCGCATAGAGCGGGTAGTAGCGCCGGTCGTTGGCGGGAAGACCATTGTACAATGCGGCGAGCCTCAGCCCATTGGCCCCCTCTTCCTTGACCAGTCGCTCGAACTCGCGAACCGCGCGCATGCCGTCCGTCGGATCGAACGTCACGAAGGTGAAGAACCGGCCGGGGTACTGCGCATGGATTTTGCCGGTCGCGCTGTTTTCCGCGCCGACGAGGAGCCCGCGCTCGATATTGGCACGGTCCATGTCTGCAACGAGCTGCTTCAGCCCGCCATCGTCCTTCTTGGCTTCCGGCGTGGCTTTCTCCTTCGAACGGAAAACGCGCCCGTAGTTTGAAAACCCGTAACCCTCGGGACGTGGAAGCGGCTGCGGAAACGGGGTTCCAGGTCGCCCATGCGCCAGGCGCTCGAGCTCGGGGTTCGCTTCCGAATGCGGAAGCCCGATTTCCATATCGATTACACGCGTCATCCGAATTTCCTCTTGCGGCTGCAGTTCGGCTGGATATCTCCGCCAACTTGGCCAATTGACTGCCACATCGCCCGCTCTGTCAATATGGTGGCCCATAATTAATTTATGTGTCCGATATGTTGACATTTGTGCGCATGCAGCATTAAATATTGTGCAACGCATCGGAAGCGGCCGCCATCTGGTTGAAATCCAGACAGTTCCATGCTTGGAGCAGTGCAATATTAGTGTCCCCAACCGAAGTTGTTGGTGCCGTCATGGAAGACGATGTGACTGAAATCGAACGCGATGCAGGATTTGCGACGACCCTGGCCAAGGGTCTGGAAGTCCTGCGCGCGTTTCGGCCGGACCGGCCTTCGATGAGCAACGTCGAGATTGCCGCCCAGACGGGGATCAACAGGGCCACCGTCGCGCGATTGTCCTATACGCTGGTCAAGCTCGGATACCTCAAGCAGGAGAAGTCGAAATTCCGCCTGAGCTGGGGCGCGCTCATGCTGGTCAACCCATTGCTCGTCAACGCAAAAATCCTGCAGATCGCGCGACCCTCGATGCAGAAGCTCGCGCAGGATCTTGGCGGCACGGTCTCGATCGGCGTTATCGACCACGTGAACTTCGTCTATCTCGAAACCTCTCGCGTGAACGAGAATGTCTGGACCTCGCATGATCTCGGCACCATCGGGCCATTGCTGCCGGCCGCGATCGGACAGGCGCTCTGCGCCCAGCTCCCCGAAGACGAATTTGCGCAAAAGCTCGCCGAGATGAAGCGATTCACACCGGAGTTCTGGCCGAAATACATCGATGAATTCATGGCGGGCGTCGAATCGGTCAAAAGCCGAGGCTTTTCAGTCATGCGCGGGACATGGATTCCGGGCACGGAATCAACCGCCGTCCCGCTCCTGCGCGACAAGAACGGCGAATGCTTCGCGATGAGTTGCCGCGTCCCGATATTCCGCCTCAGCGGCAACCAGATCGAGGAGGAGGTAGCGCCCCGTCTGAAATCCCTAGCTGCGAATGTCCGCAGCCAGTTGGCGTTCGTCATGCCGTAGCGCTTCGTCGCCGACCGAAATGCGGCAGGCATTCCGTGGCGGCCGCCGCATTCCAAGCAAACCCGATCTGCACGGCCGGCTCGACAAAACGGGTCATCCAAAGCGTGAAACACAATCGCGCTCAAGGGGAACCCCAAATCCCCACAGGCCCTAAAACAGGCCCGGCAGGAACATGGCGATCTGCGGGAAGACCATCAGCAATCCGATCAGCACGAACATGCAGATCACGAACGGCAATGCGCCCACCATGACGTCGGACATACTCCCCCCGCCGCGGATCGCCTGCACCACGTACAGATTGATGCCGACCGGCGGCGTGATGAGCGCGACCTCCAGCAGGATGATCGTGATCACGCCGAACCAGATCGGATCATAACCCAATCCCACCACGATCGGAGCGATCAACGGCGTCATCGTGACGAGCATCGACAGCGATTCGAGGAAGCACCCCAGAATCACGAAGAAAGCGACGATCAGGAGCATGGTCGAGACCGGAGACAGGCCCAGTTCCGCGATGAACGTCGTCAGTTGCTGCGGGATGCCCAGGATCGACAGCACGAAGTTCAGGAAGTACGACGCCAGCACGATCAGCATGATCATCGCATTGGTGCGCATTGCCCCGATGAAGGCCTCGTGGAGCATCGTCACGCTCAGCTTGCGATAGAATGCAGCCAGAATGAGCGCGAACACCAGCCCAAGGGATGCTGCTTCCGTCGGTGTCGCGAAGCCGGTGTAGATAGAGCCGACCACGACCACGAAAAGGAGAAGGATGGGCACGATGCTCGTGAGGCTCGAGAACCGCTGGCTCCATGTCGCCTGAATGCGCTCTCCGCCGAGATCGGGCCGGATGAGGCAGGCAAGCAGCACCAGAACGGAAAAGAGCCCTGCCAGGATTAGCCCCGGCATGGTGGCCGCGAGATAGAGTTGCGGGATCGACGTCCCCGTCATCATTCCATAGAGGATGAGATGGATCGACGGCGGGATCAGGATGCCAAGCGTGCCGCCGGCAGCGAGGCTGCCCAGAAACAAGCGCTCATTGTAGCCGCGCTTGCGGACCTCGGGCAGTGCGACGGTTCCGATCGTCGCCGCCGTGGCCACAGACGACCCGGACGTCGCCGAGAACAGTGTCGAAGCCGCGATATTGGCATGGAGAAGGCCACCGGGAAGCCGGTTGAGCCAGAGCGCGACCGCCGCGTACATGCGCTCCGCCACCCCTGCCCGCAGGAGGATTTCACCCAACAGGATGAAGAGCGGCACGCTGGTCAGCGTAAACTCGTTGGAGACCTTCCAGAAGATTTCCGAGCCTGCGACGTGCAGCGGCATGGGCGAGTGGAAGAACGCCATGCCCAGCGCGATGGAGATCAGGACGGCTGCGATCGGCAGCGAAAGACCGATCAGGATGATCAGCGATAGTGAGGCTTGAGCGAGCATGTCAGGTCCTGCCGAGCGATTGTTGGACGGCTTCTTCCGCCTCTTCGTCAGGTGTCATGACGCCATAGTCGCGGACCACGGCGAGACGCTGCCCGCTTGCGAAAGCCAGGCCGGCCTTGAGTGTCGCGATCGTGAGCGACAGGGCGAAGGCGACCATGCCGCACATCCACGCGGCCTGAGGGATGAACAGCGGAACCTGAAGCGACGATGCCGAATGGGACGAGCGCTGCCACGACGTCTCCAGAACCAGCCAGCTGCTGTAGACGAGAAAGAGCGCCACGAAGAGAAGCGAGACGATCGCCAGAAGATCGAGCAGCGCGCGCGGAACAAGCGCAAAGCGCTGGTAGAGGGCGTCGATGCGGATGTGGCTTCTGGCGTAGAATCCTGCGGCAAGCGACCAGGAGATGCCGACGGCGAAGAGATAGCCGGCGATCTCGTCCACGCCGCCGAGGTTGCGGCCGCTGACCTTGCGCATCATGACATCGATCGAGACGAGCACGCCGAGCAGCAGAATGCCCCAGCCGCTTGCGATGATCATGCCGTGGGACAAGCCGCGGCAAACGCTATCGGCGCGGTCGACGAGGGCGGCAAAGCCGCCCCCGCGCGAGCTCGTTGCCGAAGGCTCGGCATCGTGCCGGGATGTCATTTGGCTGCCGTCAGGCCGAGGACCTGTCCGATGGTGGCGTTCCAGTCATCGACGCATTCCTGCGTGCAGCGCGCCGCCCACTTCTTCAGGACGACATCTTCCAGGATGCGTTCGCGTTCTGCGTCGTCCTCGGCGGACGGCGCGACGTAGGTCATGCTGGCCGACGTCCCGTATGGGCACTCCGCAAGGCCGCTGTTGCAGTCGATACCAGCCTGGTCATCGGTCGCCGTGAGGTCCCACAACTCGGTTTCAAGCTGCGATACGGCAGAGACGAGGCTCGCGCGCTCGTCTTCGCTCAGCGCAGCGAAGCTGTTGCTGTTCGCCGCGATCAGCGTCAGGCCCCAGCCGAAGCGCATGCCGAACAGGTTGGACGTGACCTCTGGCCATTTGAAGGAGTAGCCGGTCAGGGTTCCGGTGATGCCGCAATCGACCACGCCGCGCTGAAGCGCAGGCACGACCTCGGCGAGCGGAACGCTGACGCCCGTGCCGCCTGCGGCTTCGATGAACTCGTTCATGCTCGCGCCGTAGAAGCGGACCTTCTTGTTGGCGAAATCCGCGATCGAATTGACCGGCTCGCGGCAGTAGAGAACCTGGCTCGGATTGGGATAGACGCCGAGGAGAACGAGGTTCTTGGCCTCGAGGCTCTTCGCCATCACCGGGCGGTAGGCGTCGAGCGCCTTGCGGCCGGTCTCGATATCCTGGATCAGGCCGGCCAGTTCGAGGCCTTCGATGACCGGATCGTCCGACACGGAGTATCCGACCACGATATGCGCCACGTCGAACACGCCCATCGTGGCGAGGCGCAGGAGTTCGGCGCCGGCGAGGCCCAGCTCGGAGTAGTTCGAGAGCTTCGCGGAAAGCTTGTCGTCCGTGAGCTGCGGGAGCTTCTCGGCCCAGAACGGCTTTTCCACCGCCTCATAGGCGTTGAGGTTCGACCAGGGTGCCACGACGTTGAGCTGTGTCTGTGCGTGCACCGGGCTCATGAAACCGAGTGCGGCGGCGAACAGCGTGCTGCCCAGTAATGTCTTCATGCGAGATTCCCCTTATTGCGATTGATTGCGTCTCACGTGGTTCACCCGGGGGGCAGCGCTCGGCACAGCCCCCCGGGCTGTTTCGAAAGTTCGTGGCCCCGAGCTTTCGAAAGGTTAGTGCATCGTCTCCCGCTGTCGGACGGAGATGTCGAGCCAGCCCAGCGGCGTCACCGAAGCCTTGTCGCCGTCGTGCAGAATGACGGTCGTGGTTTCCGCTTCGATGATCGCCGGTCCTTCGATCAGATGACCGGGTGCGAGCGCCTGCAATCCATAGACCGGCGCGTCGCGCCACTCTCCGGCGGAGTAGATCGCCTTGCTGCGGATCGCGACCGCCGGCCCCGTCGCGGGTGCGAGTTCACTGACACCGAAGCCGCGCGGCACTTCGCCGATGACGGCCACGCGCGCATTGACGAGATCGACCTCCTGGCCGGGCGACGCGTAGGTGTAGAGCTCTTCGTGGCGGCGATGGAAGCGATCCACGACCGCGTCCGCGAGATTGTCCATGGTCAGGTCCAGTCCGTCGAGGCTCACATCCACCTCGAATATCTGCTCGCCATAGCGCAACTCGGCGGATCGTTCGATGCGCATGCTTGTCGCAATGCTCGGCGGCAGACGCTGGCGCGCTTCGGCTTCGAGCTCGCCATAGAGCGTGCGCAGCGCCTCGTCGTTGAGGATCGCCGTGTCGCCCACATGGCTGCGGCTGACTTCGTAGCGCAGGTCGCTGGCGAGCATCCCCCATGCCGAGAGAACCGAGGCGACGGTGGGCACGAGAACACGCGAGATTTCCATCTCGCGCGCGACCTCTGCCGCGTGGAGGCCGGCCGCGCCACCGAAGCTCACCAGCGTGAACCGGCGCGGATCGACACCGCGCCGCAGCGTCATCAGCCTGATACCGTCCGCCATCTTGACGTTGATCAGGCGATGGATGCCGGCCGCGGTCTGGATGCGATCGAGACCGAGACGCTCGGCGAACGCATCCGTCACGCGCTCCGAAGCCGTGATGTCGAGCTGGCTGCGTCCGCCGAGGAAGTTGTCTGCGTCGAGATAGCCGAGCAGCAGATTTGCATCGGTGACCGTCGGTTCGCTGCCGCCATTGCCATAGCAAGCCGGGCCCGGAAACGCGCCGGCCGATTGCGGGCCGACCACGAAGGTGTTGGTCGCATCGAGCCGGGCGAGCGATCCGCCGCCCGCGCCGATCGACAGGATATCGAAACTGCGCAGCGCGATCCGCTCCCCAGCCAAACCCCGCTGCGATGTCAGCGCAACGTCATTGTCGGAGATCAACGAGATTTCGGTGCTGGTCCCGCCCATGTCGAACGGAATGACGTCGCCCGCGCCGAACAGTTCGGCACACGCCTTGGCGCCGGCGATGCCGCCGGCAGGACCCGACAGGCAGGTTCCGGCCGCAAGCCGCGCCGCCTCTTCGACAAGCGCGATTCCGCCGTGCGACAGGATGACGAACAGGATGTCCTTCGACAGCCCGACATCCGCAAGACGCTGCCGCAGCTTGCCGAGATAGTTCTTCACGGCCAGTCCGACATAGGAATTCACCACCGTCGTGGAGACGCGCTCGAACTCCTTGATCTGCGGCAGGACATCGCTCGACAGCGAGACGTAGGCGTCCGGCAGGTGCTCGGCGACCAGTTCCGCCGTGCGACGCTCATGCGCGTCGTTGCGATAGGAATGGAGGTAGCAGATAGCGATCGACGAAACGCCCTCGGCCTTCAGGAATTCGAGTTCCCGGATGACGGATGCCTCGTCCAGCGGCGTGACGATCGAGCCGTCGAAGGCGATGCGTTCCGTCACGCCGCGACGCAGATCGCGCGGAACGAGGGGGTCGGGCGGGGCGATGACCAGATTGTAGCGATCCGGCTTCAGGCCTTCCCGCATTTCCAGCACGTCCCGGTGGCCGGCGGTCGTCAGCAGGCCCACCTTCGCGCCCTTGCGCTCGAGCAGCGCATTGGTGGCGACCGTCGTGCCATGGACGATGCGTTGCGTCCGGTCCAGCAGGACGTCGAGCGAGAGGCCCAAGCGCTGTGCCAGATCATGCAGGCCGTCGACGACGCCGATCGACTGGTCCTGCGGCGTCGACGCGGATTTGGTGAAGGTGGTTGCGCCATCGCTGTCGATGGCGACGAGATCGGTGAAAGTACCCCCGACATCGATCCCGATTTGGTACGAAAGGCTCATGCAGTAATCCGCCCCGGACGGTTCTTATTGTTGAATGATGTGAGGTGAGGCGGTTCAGGCGGTCACGAATTCACGCGTCAGGTCGCGGGCGCGATCCTCCGGGGTCCGCGCCGCCGGATCGCCCCAGCCGCCTCCCCCGCCGGACCGGATCTGAAGCAGGCTGCCATCTGCGATGCGGATGCCGAACTCCTTGGTCTTGAGCGCCACGGTCCCGCTTTCGCCGACCAGATGGTAGCTGTGCGGGAGGCCATCGTCGCCGCCCGCGATGCCGGCCGCGCCGTGCCGGATGCCCTCGCCGGCCGTATGGGCGAAGGCCGGAACCTCGACCCGCAGATCCATCGAGGAGCCGAGCCCGCCGCGATACTGGCCGTCGCCACCGGAGCCCGGCCGGAACTCATGGGTTTCGAAGAACAGCGGAAACCGCGCTTCGGTCACTTCGACGCTGCCGAACTTGATGCCGCCGACGGAGTGCCATTCGCCGGCCGCCGACCAGCCATCTCCGTTCGGCGATGCGCCGCCGCCGGGACGCGCGTGGAACATATGCCAGATGAAGCGACGGCCGTTGCGCGGATTGTCGCCGGTGACGGAGATGCGGAACCGCCGTCCCCAGCCGCCCATGGCGCGGTCCGGGCACGCCGGCGCAAGCGCCCTGATGATCGCCTCGACGATCTCGTTCGCCGGGTGGCTCGTCGCCAGTGTCACCGGCGCATTGTTGTCGGCGCAGACGACCGTGCCGGGCTTGAGCTTGACCGACAGCGGGCGAAACGCACCGTCGTTCTTCGGGATATCCGCATCGATCAGATAGGCGAAGGCCATCGCAACGGCAGCCTGCGTGTTGGCGTGCGACGAGTTGGCGAAGCTGTCGGACTGCGGATCGGACTCCGACAGATCGACCTCGATGTCGCTGCCGCGCTTCGTGACCCTGGCGCGCACGGCGATGTCCTCGCGCCCGCGTCCATTGTCATCGAGGAACGCCTCGCCAAGATAGACGCCATCGGCCCAGCCCGCGACGATGCCGCGTGTCCGCTCCTCGGCACTGTCGAGAATGCTCTCGACCGCCTCGAGCACCGTTTGCGCACCCAGTTCGGCAAACAGTTTCACGACGCTGCGCTCGCCGAGATGCGCCGCACCGACCATGGCGGCGAGATCGCCGCGAAAGTCACGCCGGAAGCGCACGTTCATCAGGATCATGTCGAGCAGGTCTTCGCGCATCCGCCCGGCTTCGCTGAGCTTGATGGGCGGGATCCGCAGCCCTTCCTGCCAGATCTCGGTCGCCTGCGGATTGTATGCGCCGTGCGTCGCGCCGCCGATGTCGCCCATATGCGCCCGGACCACCGCCCAGAACAGCCGCTCTTCGCCGGCAAAGATCGGCACGAAGGCCGTGACGTCAGGGAGGTGGCTGCCGCCCGCATAGGGATCGTTGAGAAGGATCACGTCGCCCTTGGCGATGTCGTTGCCGAAGCGGTCCTCGACCGCCCGGACCGCCCAGGTCAATGCACCGACATGGATCGGGATATGGTCGGCCTGCGCGATCAGGCGACATTTGTTGTCGAGCATTCCGATCGAGAAATCGCGGCTCGCATTGAGAATCTGGGAGTAGGACGTCCGCAGCATCGCCTCCCCCATTTCCTCGACGATCGCGCTCAGACGATGCTGGATCACCGAGCGGGTAATGGGGTCGATCGATTGCGCCACGCGTCTTTCCCTCGTCCAAGAACTGTGGCGGGAAAGTTAGGGAGAAGTGCGAATGCGCGTCCAATACTGTCTGCGTATCATACATCGCGAAAAAATGAATAATAACGCAGGGATAACGACTTAGCCGGCGATCTTCACCGAATCTTTAATGCACGAAATGAGGTCATCCACCAGATATGCCTCCATATTGTGCAGCCAAGCGGCGTAAAGCTCGATTGGCGGGCTGTCGTCGATGAGCGGTTTGAAGACGACGCCTTCCAGCGCGAGACGAGTCGTCGACCGCGGAACCAGCGCCATTCCGAACCCACTGCCCACGAGGCACAGCATGGTCGACATCTGCGGCGCGTCCTGAATTGCGGTCGGTATGTAGCCTGCCGACCGGCACACATGCAGGATCAGGTCGCGGAAGCCGGGCGCCTCTGCGCGATCGAAAATGACGAGCGGCGTCCCGTTCAGATCGGAGAGCCGTACGGCGAGCGCATCGGCCTTCGGATGGGTCGACGGCAGCGCGACCAGGAACGGCTCCTGATGCACCAGGGTGATGCTGAAGCGATCGTCGGTGACGGGCGGCCGGACAAACCCGATATGGATTTCGCCCTTCTCCAGCGCTTCGAGTTGTGCGGGCGAAGACATCTCCCGCAGGGAAATGCTGACGTTCGGCCGGCGCTTGCTGAAGGCGGAAAGCACAGGCACGGCGAATTCGAGGACGGCCGTGCCGGTTATGCCGATCGACAGACGGCCACCCTCGCCCTTGGCCGCGAGCTTTGTCATCGCCTCGGCCCTCTCCGTCTGCGCGAGGATCAGACGCGCCTCGCGCAGCAGGGTATGGCCAGCCAGCGTCAGTTGGATCGGCCGATGGCTTCGATCGAAAAGCGTGACGCCCAGGTCGCTCTCAAGAGCCTTGATCTGCTGCGACAGCGGCGGCTGGGCGATATGCAGACTGTCCGCGGCTCGCCCGAAATGACCCTCTTCGGCAAGGGCCACGAAGTATCGCAATTGACGCAGATCCATTTTCACGCCTTCGGCCACGGAAAGTTCTTGGGCCCGCAGCCCTCGCGTGATGACAGCGGCGGCTTCTTTTAACCGACGGGATCAAGACGCACCAGTTCGGCGATCACGCTCGTCAGGCGACGATCGACACTGTAAACGGACGGCACAGGAAGGCGAAGCATTTGGCCGGCAGGACCGGTTAGATCAAGCCTGGCACACGGCACCTCTCGTTTCGGCGTGAAAGAAGCGTGGCTTGCCGCCTCGGCGACGCAGGAGCAAGTCAAGTCGCCCGCATGGGCAAACATGCGCCCGGCAGAGGGATCACGGAAACGCGAACAATGTCCTGGATCGGCAGAGCCGAGACGTGAAGGCTCGGCGCCGCCGATATCGATCCGATCAGGTATGGGTGATCTTTGTGCCCAGAACTTTCAGGCATTCACGCATGAACGCGGCAAGCCCTGTCCAGCCTTTGGCGGAAACCATGTTGCCGTCGACATAGGCTTCCGTCGGCTTGACGTCGATAAAGATGCCGCCCACCGCCGTCACCTCGGGCTCGCAGGCACCCAATCCCGCGACCTTTTTCCCCTTGAGCACGCCCGGCACCGCCATCAGAATCTGCACGCCATGGCAGATCGTGAAGATGGGCTTTCCGGCGTCGTGAAAATGACGAACCATGTCCTGCACGCGCTTGTCGGTGCGGATATATTCAGGACCGCGACCGCCGGCCGCATACACGGCATGGTATTCGTCCAGCTTCACCTCGGAAAAGGTCTTGTTGATGTCGGCGTAGTGGCCGAGCTTTTCCGTATAGGTCTGATCACCCTCGAAATCATGCAGCGAGGTCTTGATCCTGTCGCCCGCCTTCTTGTCCGGACACACGACATGGACCGTATGGCCGACTGCTTCCATGCCTTGCTGGAAAACAAAGATTTCATATTCCTCGGTGAACTCGCCCGTGAGCATGAGGATTTTCTTGCCGCTCATCGCAGGTCTCCTGTTTGCAGGTATGTTGGGAACGGCGCCCGGCGTTGAGCCGGGCGCCAGAGATGGTATCAGAACGGCGATTCAGGGAAGTAGAACTGATCCGCGTTTTCCGGGGTGATCAGCGGAGCATCCAGCAGGAACGATCCGCGCATCGGCGCCTGTCCTGCGAACTGGCCAGCCGTCATGTAGATCGCCGACTTGATCATTGATGGCGGGTACGGCGTCGAAATTGGCGTGCGCGCGTTGCCTTCCTTGACCATCTCGATCACCTGCTTCATGCCGTTGCCGCCCAGCGCATACTTGATGTCCTGGCGGCCGGCCTGGTCCACGGCTTCGATCACGCCGAGAAGCATGTCGTCGTCATTTGCCCATACCGCATCGATCTTCGGATATTTGGCGAGATAGTCCTGCATCAGGGTGAAGGCCTCGTCCTGGTTCCAGTTTGCGTACTGAATGTCGAGGATCTTGATGTTGGTTTCGGCCATCACGTCCGAAAAGCCCTTGATGCGCTCGTCGTCGATGACGGTCGGAATGCCGCGGAGCACCACGATTTCGCCCTCACCGCCCAGCTTGTCGCTCAGCCAATGCGCGGTGTTCGCCCCCACTGCGATGTTGTCGCCAGCAACGTAGAGGTCCTGAATCGACGGGTCGTTCAGACCGCGATCCACGACCGCGATGAAGGTGCCCTTCGACTTGACCTGCTCAACGGGGCCGGTGAGTTCCTCGGACGTGAACGGCAAAATCACCAGTGCGTCGAGCTTGCGCGTGGCCGAAAGATCTTCGAGGGATGAGACCTGCGCCGTTGCCGAGGCGGCGGTCGAGACAACCACGTCGATATGCGGGAACGCGGCTTCGATTTCCTTTGCCGCCTGTTCCGCATGGTAGACGACGCCGCCTGTCCAGCCATGGGTCGCCGCCGGGATCGACACGGCGATCGTCACGTCACGTTCCTGCGCTTGAGCCGCACCCAGCGGCACGAGGCAGGCGAGTGCAACTGCGGATACGAACATCCGCGCTTTGTTGATATTCACGTTCATTCTCTTCTCCTCCACTAAAGTTGGTTGCCGCATGTCTCAGCGGCGGCTGGTGAAGCGGTGCGCGAGCATCGCGATGATGATGATTGCGCCCTGCACTGCTGCGACGAGGTACTCGGAAACCATGTCCGACAGGACCATGACGTTCGCGATCACCTCCAGTATGAGGGCACCGGCGACGGTGCCCCAGATACGCCCTTTGCCTCCTCGCAAGAGCGTTCCGCCGATAACGACTGCAGTGATGACCTGCAGTTCCCAAAGCTGTCCGGTTGTGGGTGTCGCCGCGCCGAGGCGCGGGACGTAACAGATGGCGGCGACCGCTACGCACAGTCCTTGAATGACGTAGGCGATGGTGCGCACGCGCCCGACATGGACGCCGGAAAAGCGCGCGACTTCCGCGTTGGACCCCGCCGACGTCAAGCGGCGGCCGTACTTGGTGCGATAGAGCAGAAACGCGCCCAGAAGCACCACCACGAGCGTGATGAGGACAGGATATGGAATTCCGAAAAAGTTGCCGAAATAGACCGGGCGATAGGCCTCGCGCAGGCTGCGGTCGATCGGCAGCGAGCCGCCATCGGTCATGAAGGTGATGAACGCCCGGAATATCCCCATCGTGCCGAGGGTGACGATGAACGGTTCTATTCGGCCGATCGTGATGATCAGGCCATTGAACAGCCCGCACAACGCGCCGACCACCAGCGCCACGCCTGCGCCCATCACGATCGCCCAGCTTCCGTAGGACGGCGCCAGTCCGTTCATCACCATGATCATGATGCCGGTGACGAAGGCCATCATCGAGCCAACCGACAGGTCCAGACCGCCCGATGAGATCACGAAGGTCGCGCCAACAGCGATGATCGCGATGAAGGCGCTGCGCGTGATCACGTTCATCAGGTTCGCCGACGACATGAAGTTGGAGTTGATCAACGTGCCGAGCAGGATGATCACGGCCAGTGCGATGAAGGGTGCGAGGTCGCTCCAGCGGATGGTCATTCGACGGCCTTCATGGGTGGCCGCGACGGTTTCAGTCGCTGCGGTCATGTCAATTTCTCCCCCTCCACGTCGTGGCCGCTGCTTGTCGCGGCGTAGACGACGTTCTGTTCGGTGATCGCGTCGCCTTGCAGCTCCGCGACGATGCGACCGCCGCGCATGACAAGCACGCGATCCGCGAGCCCGACCAGCTCCTGCAATTCCGACGAGATCACGATGCAGGCCTTGCCTGCCCGCACCATCGCGTCGATGAAATCGTAAATCTGGCTCTTGTTCCCGATGTCGATGCCACGGGTCGGCTCGTCGATGACGATCACGGACGGATCGGTCATCATGACCTTCGCCAGAAGCAGCTTCTGTTGATTTCCACCCGAAAGCTTGCCCACATCGAGCGTGAGCGAACGCACCCTGATATCGTAGTCGCTGACGGCTTTTCGAAGTGCCGCGAACTCGCCCCGCCTGTGAAGCACGGCCCCCGGATTGACGGTGTCGAGTGCCTGCAACGTCAGGTTCGGTGCAAGCGGCTCGTCCAGAAGCAGACCTTTGCCCTTGCGGTCCTCGGTCAGATAGACGAGCCCGGCCGCCATCATCGTACCGACGGACCGATGCGTCATGGCCTTGCCGTTCAGCACCACTTTTTCCGCGTGGGACGGTCGCAACCCCATCAGGCCTTCCAGCAATTCGGTTCGGCCCGAACCGATCATGCCGCCGATGCCCAACACCTCGCCGGGATGCAGCACGAAGGACGCCTTTTCCTCTCCGTGGTCCACCGCCAGGTCGTGAACCTCAAGGATCGGCGGCTGCGATACGGGTTGGCGCTTGGGCGGATAGAGCATGGCAAGCTCACGCCCGACCATCAGTTCGGCCATCTGTCGCTGGCTCAGTTCGGAGGCGGGCCACGTCCCAATCATCCGTCCGTCGCGCAGCACCGTGATGCGGTCGGCAAGCGCCTGAATCTCGTCGAGGCGATGCGAGATGTAGAGAACGCCGACGCCATGTTCCCGCAGGCTGCGCACGACATCCAGAAGCGCGGCGACTTCGGTGTTGGCAAGCACCGCGGTCGGCTCGTCGAGAATAACGACCTTGCGCTCCTCCAGCAGCGCCCGCGCGATCTGCACGAGCTGGCGCTGCGCGAGCGGCAGATCGCCGACGCGGTCATCCGGGCGCGCGACGCAGCCGATGCGCTTCAGGATGTCCGCGGTCCTGCGGTTCATGGCGCGGTCATCGACCAGCAGACCGCGGCCGAGCTCGCGGCCGAGAAACAGGTTCTGCGCGACCGTCAGGTCCGCGGCAAGCAATATCTCCTGATGCACCAGGACGATGCCTGCGTCCTCGGCTCCGACCGCGTCGGCGAAATCGACCGGCAGATCATCCATGCTGATCTGGCCGGCAGTTGGCGCGACATGGCCGGACAGAAGCTTCATCAGCGTCGACTTACCGGCGCCGTTTTCACCGATGATTGCGTGCACCTCGCCGGCGCGGATGTCGATCGTCACATCGGACAAAACCGTGATCGGGCCATAGGCCTTTCCCAGGCCCTGTGCTCGCATGGCGACCAGCGGCACCCCCACGCCCGGCGAAGATGGCAGCGCGTTCATTCGAATGCCGAAAGCAGGCGATCTCGCGAGCGCGCGATATGCGTGTGCATCGCTTTGTGGGCTGCCTCCGGATTACCGGCGCGAAATGCGGCTAGCAGGTCCTCGTGTTCCTCAAGAGCTTCCTGCGTCACCCGCGTATGAAACATCAGCCTGAAAATGTGCAGGTGGACATGCTGGTTGAAAAGGGTGTTGCGGATCACCTCGTTGCCGGCGATGCGCAGGATTTCGTCATGGAAATGCGCATCGGCGCGGGCAAAGCGGGAGTACCGCGTATTGCGGTCGACCGGCGCGCCGCCGTTTTCCATGTCGGCGGCAGCGCTTTCCAGCAGCAGCAGGGTCTCGGGCGTCATGTTGGCGGCGGCAAGCCGTGCGCCCTCGGGCTCCAGAAGCAGGCGAAAGGTATAAAGATCGTCGAACTGCTTGCGGGTGAGCTGTGGCGCGGCGCTGTAACCGATCAGGTGCTCCTTTCGCACCAGCCCCTCGCGCTCAAGCCGGCTGAGCGCTTCGCGCACGGGCGTCTGTGAGACGTTGATCTCGCGGGCGATCGCGTCGATCGGGATACGCGAGCCCGGCGCGATCTCCAGCGACATCAGGCGGTGGTAGATATTGTCGTAGACGCCATCCACCACGCTGGAGGGGCGCACATTGGCTGGTCTCGTCTCTCGTTCCGCCGCGAATGCCACCTGGTTTCCTCTTTCCAAAGAGCCGTCTTGACAGGCCGCAATGTGTCCCAGAGGATATGCGATGTCAAATACATTATCATATACGATCTGATATCTGATTTAGGCGCCACGGTTCTGCGACAGGATCGCTCAGGGGAAGGAAACGATAAATGACTGTGTTCGGTACGATCAGAGCGCCGCGCGAACTGATCTTCGGCTCTGGCCAGCGCCATGCCCTGGGCCGCATCGCGCGCAAGCTGGGACAGCGCGCGCTGATCGTGACGGATGCCCGCCTTTCCGTGGATTCCGACTTTCTTGAAATGGTGTCGCAGTTGAAGGAGGCTGGCCTTTCAGTACGGATCGACAGCTCGACCCTTCCCGATGTCCCCGTGGATTCCGCAGAGGCCAGCGCCGACGCCGCACGCATCTTCGCCCCCGATCTGGTGATCGGCATCGGCGGCGGCTCCTGCCTTGACATGGCAAAGTGCGTCGCCGTGCTTCTCACCCATGGCAGACGGCCGCAGGATTATTACGGCGAATACAATGTGCCCGGCCCGGTCATGCCGCTTATCGCCGTGCCGACCACCGCCGGCACCGGCTCCGAGGTTACGCCCGTCGCGGTGCTGTCCGACAGCGAACGCAGCCTGAAGGTCGGCATCTCGAGCCCCTTCATCATTCCGACCGCGTCGATCTGCGACCCCGATCTGACCATCACCTGCCCGCCCTCGCTGACCGCGATCGCCGGCGCCGATGCCCTGACCCACGCGATCGAGGCCTTTACCGCGATCCGGCGTGAGCCTGTGCCGGGCATTGCGCAGGAGCGGGTGTTCGTCGGCAAGAACAGCCTGTCGGATCATTTCGCGCTGCGCGCGATCGCGCTGCTTTGGCAAGGCCTTGAGGCCGCTTGCAAGGACGGCACCGACCGCGTCGCCCGCGAGCAGTTGATGATGGGCGCAACGCTTGCGGGTCTGGCGTTCGGCGTCGCAGGCACGGCTGCCGCCCACGCCATTCAGTATCCGGTCGGCGCGCTCACGCACACGGCACATGGCGCGGGCGTAGCCTGCCTGATGCCCTACGTCATGCAGTGGAATGCGCCGGCCATCGCGGCGGAGCTGAACGAGATCGCGTCCGCCGTCGGGCTCTCGCGCGGCGACGAGGTGATCGCGGCGATGGCCGACCTGTTTGCGCGGATCGGCATCCCCTCGACCCTGCGAGAGCTTGGCCTTGCCGAGGACCGGATCGATTGGGTCGCGGAACAAAGTTGTGGCATTGCCCGGCTGATCCAGAACAACCCGCGCCCCCTCCCCTTGCCGGAAATGCACCGGCTCATCGTTGCCGCCTACCACGGCGATCGCGACTCCCTCAACTGATCGCCCAAGGATCCGAGATCATGACACTCCATACCAAGTTTGCCGGCTACGCCGATCCCGCTCTGCACGCGCAAGGTTTGTATATTGGCGGGCAATGGCAGGCCGGAGCCGGGATTCCGGTGCTGAACCCGTCTACGGGGGACGTTATCGCCGAAGTACCCGACGCCACCATCGCGGACGCGATGAGCGCGGTCGACGCAGCGGAGGCGGCCGCCCCGGGCTGGCGTGCCACGCCCGCGCGCCAGCGTTCGGAAATCCTGCGCCGCTGGTTCCAACTCATGACGGACCATGCCGAGGAACTCGCCACGCTGATCTCGCTGGAAAACGGCAAAGCCCTGCCGGACGCGCGCGGCGAGATCGGTTACGCAGCGGAGTTTTTCCGGTGGTACGCCGAAGAAGCCTCCCGCATCCCCGGCGAATACCGTCACACGCCCTCGGGCTCCCACACCATTCTGGTCGATCACGAACCGATCGGCATCGCCGTGCTGATCACGCCGTGGAACTTCCCTGCCGCCATGGCGACGCGCAAGATTGGCCCGGCGCTCGCCGCAGGCTGCACCGTGATCCTGAAGCCCGCGTCCGAAACGCCGCTCACCGCCTTCGCCATGGCCCGCCTGGGTGCGGAGGCGGGCGTGCCGGCCGGGGTGGTCAATGTGCTGACCACGCGCAATCCCGGCCCCGTCACCAGCGCGATGCTGGCCGACCCGCGCGTACGCAAACTGTCATTCACAGGCTCGACCGGCGTTGGCCGCACACTTCTGGCCGAAGCCGCAAAGACTGTGGTGAGCTGTTCGATGGAACTCGGCGGCAATGCCCCGTTCGTCGTCTTCGACGATGCCGACCTTGAGGCTGCGCTGGAGGGGGCGATGATCGCCAAGATGCGCAATGCCGGCGAGGCCTGCACCGCCGCCAACCGCTTTTACGTGCAAGCGGGTATCCACGACGATTTCGTCGCGGGGCTGACAGCGCGCATGGCCGCGCTGAAAATCGGTGCCGGCTACGATCCGGCAACGCAATGCGGCCCCATGATCACGCAGAAAGCCGTGCAGAAAATCGATCACCTCGTCTCCGACGCCATCCGTCGCGGCGCGCGGACCACCACCGGCGGTGCTCCTCTGCCTGGCACGGGCTATTTTTATCCGCCGACTGTGCTGGAGGGCGTCTCCGTCGATGCAGAGATCGCGCATGAGGAAATCTTCGGCCCGGTGGCACCGGTTTACCGGTTTGAAACGGAGGAGGAGGCAATCCGTCTTGCCAACAATACCGAGTACGGACTTGCAGCCTACGTCTACACACGGGACCTGAAGCGCGCCATGCGGGTCGGAAAAGGCATCGAAACCGGCATGCTGGGCATCAATCGCGGCCTGATGTCGGACCCTGCCGCGCCGTTCGGCGGCGTCAAGCAGAGCGGGTTGGGGCGCGAGGGAGGAGTGACCGGCATTCTAGAGTTCATGGAAGCGAAATATTATGCCGTCGAGTTCTAGAACAGGTCGCGGATCGAGATTGGGGGACCTGCCATGACCGGCGAAGATTTATATCGCATTCGCGATTTCGTGCCTGATTTCGACGCGATCGCAGCGGAGATCGCTGCGCGTAGCCGTGTCCTTTCCGAACACGCACGAATGCGCACGGACATCGCTTACGGCACCCGGCCACGTGAAGTGCTCGATCTTGTCTTTCCTGAAAAGCCCGCCGCCGGCGCGCCATTGCATGTCTTCATCCATGGCGGCTACTGGCGCTCGGGCGACAAGGCTGACTATCGCTGCGTCGCCGCGCCGGTGGTTGCGGCGGGCGGGGTCGCTGCGATGGTGGAGTACGACCTGATGCCAGGCCAGCGTCTGCCGATGCTGATCGGACAGGTGCGGCGCGCGGTGCTGTGGCTTCAGAACCATGCCACCGATTTCGGCGCGGATCCCGAACGCATTACCGTCAGCGGCCATTCAGCAGGCGCGCACCTGTCTTCCTTCCTTGCCGCGACCGGCCCGGACGAGGAGGTCGCCGCGGCGCTCCCCGACATAAAAGCCATGCTGCTGGTCAGCGGCATCTACGATCTCTCCGGCATTCCCGACAGCTTTCTGCGCAACGAAGCGCAGATGACCCATGCCGAAGCCACGGCTTGGTCGCCGCAAACCTCGACCCACCACGCCGGCCCGAGACGCATCCTCGCCTACGGGGCGGATGAAACCATGCCGTTTCACCAGCAGGCGAGGCATTTGCATGACAAGCTTTCCGCAGCCGGCCAATCCCCGGACCTGCTGCCGGTTCCCCATCTCAACCATATGAGCGTCGTGCTTGACCTGGCCGATGTCGACGGCACGTTGGGGAAGAAACTGCCTGACTTGATAACGTCGTAAGGTCGCCAGGCGACGAGTGTCTTCGTTGATGCGGGGCACGCGCCCCGCCTCGTTGAGTTGATGGAAGAAGCGCGTCGCCGTGTGAGCCCTCGTGGCCGAGAGCCAAGCATGCCGGATCCGGCTCTAGCGTTCACCGTCCTCCCGGATGGCCTTGAGGAACCGCGGCAGGATCGCGCGCAGGGCGGCGAAATCCTCGTCGCTCAGAAGCGACATGAACTTGCCCTCCACCCGGTCGGCAACGGCGTCGCATCGGCCCAAGGCATCGCGGCCGGCATCGGTCAACGTGGCGCTCAGGATTCGTTTACTTTCAAGGCTTTCCCGCCGCAACAGCAAGCCGCGCCGTTCCAGTGCCGAGACGATTTCGTTCATGGTCTGCGGGGTGACGAAGAAGCGGCGGGACAGTTGCGCCGACGAGATCCCCTCGCGCGCATCCACGATGCTCAGCACGGTATATTGGATTCCGGTGAGCCCCAGACCACGCAATTCCTGTTCGAGTTGCGTGCGCACAGCCTGGTTGGCCTGGTTCATGAGATACATGGTGCGTGGCCGCAGCATGACGCGTTCCGGCACGGTTTTGCTCCACCTTGACAATATCAGGCTTCCTTATATATGGGTCGCATATATTGTTTAGCCCAGGGAGCCACAAAATGACAGCCACTCCGAAAACCGAGGCGTCCGGCGCCGCATCGCAGACGCCGCGCCAGCCCTGGGGAGAGCATGTCACGGTCGCGGTCGAGGAGGGCATCGCCTGGATCACTCTCAACCGGCCAGACAAGCGCAATGCGATCAATCCGGGCATCGTCTACGAGATGGTGGCGGTGCTGGACGCGATGGAGGAGGACGACGAGGTAAAGGCGCTTGTCGTCACCGGTGCGGGCGACTCCTTCTCGGCCGGGCAGGACCTGAAGGAATACTTCCGCATCCCCGATGCCGGCCCGCCGCTGGAGCGTGAGAAGCTCTATCGCGCAAACGCGGCCTGGCAGTGGCGCCGCATGATGCATTTTCCCAAGCCGACCATCGCCATGGTCAATGGCTGGTGCTTCGGCGGCGCTTTCCAGGTGCTGATCGGCTGCGATCTCGCCGTTGCGGCCGACGAGGCCACCTTCGGCCTGTCTGAGATCAACTGGGGCATCATCCCGGCCGGCATCGTCACGAAATCGGTCGCCGAGGTGATGAGCCAGCGCGACGCGCTCTACTACATCATGACGGGCGAAACCTTTGACGGCAAGCAGGCCCGGCAGATGGGCCTCGTCAACATCTCCGTCCCGCGCGAGGAGCTGCGCGCGCGAACCACGGCGCTTGCCGAGACGCTGAAGGCGAAGAACCCCTTCGTGCTGCGTGCGGCCAAGACCGCCTATCACCATGTGAAGACGATGCCGTGGGATTCCGCGCTCGATTATCTCATGGCGAAGTCCGACCACACCAAGTTCCGCGATCCGGAACAGGGCGACAAGGCCGGGATGAAACAGTTCCTGGACGACAAATCCTTCCGCCCCGGCCTTCAAACCTATCAGCGCGAGAGCTGAGCCGTGCGGGAGGGCAGAAGCAGCATCGACCGTCTCCTGCGGCCGCGGTCCGTCGCGGTCGTGGGCGCCTCCGCCGAGCCGTTTTCGCTCGGCGCCAATGTGATGGCCAATTTCGCCGGCTTCGGCTTTTCGGGTGCGCTCCATCCCGTCAGCCGACGGTTCGATGCGGTCGAAGGCCATGACTGCGTCGCCGCGATCTCCGATTTGCCGGACGGCATCGACATGGCAGCGCTCGTCGTGCCGGCCAAGGCGGTGCGCCAGTCGGTCGCCGATTGCGCGGCGCGGGGCATCGCGGGTGCTGTCGTCTTCGCATCGGGCTTTGCCGAGCTCGGCAAGGACGGCATCTCCGAACAGAAGGCGATCGCGGACATCGCCCATGAGGCAGGCATGGCCCTGCTCGGCCCCAACTGCCTCGGCTTCACCAATTTCGTCGCAGGCGTGCCGATGACCTTCGAGCGCGTCCAGCCGATGCAGCTCGGCGGCCCCGGCGTCGCAGTCGTCGCCCAGAGCGGCGCCATGACAGGAAATATACGCGAGGCGCTGCGCAGCCGCGGCCTCGACATCGCTTACGCGATCTCGACCGGCAATGAGGCCGCCTTGGGCGTCGAGGACATCATGTCCGCGCTCGTCGACGACGAGGCGGTGGGCTCGTTCTCTGTCTTCGTCGAGCAATTGCGCGATCCGGCCGCCTTCCTTGCGGTCTCCCGGCGCGCCTGGCATCTGGGTAAGCCGGTCGTCCTGATGCATCCGGGCCGCAGCCAGCGTTCACGCGAAGCCGCTCAGTCCCATACCGGCGCCATGGTCGGCGATCACGCGGTGATGGAAACCTTCGTGCGGGCGGCGGGCGTAACGCTGGTCGACAGTTTCGACGAGCTCTTCGACACGACATTGCTGCGCCATCTCTATCCCGAGGCGCGCATCGACGGGCTCGGAATCGTCACCAATTCGGGCGCTGTGCGCGGTTTCTGCCTCGATTTCTGCGAGGAAATCCGGCTCGATCTTCCGCTCTTGGCCGATGCGACGACGCGCGAACTCACCGGCATCCTTCCCGACTTCGCCACGATCGACAATCCGCTGGACATCACCGCGATGGGCATGAGCAAGCCCTCCCTCTTCGGCGACACCTGCCGCGCCATGCTCGAGGATGACAGCGTGGACGCGCTGCTCCTGGCCGCCATGGGCGGCGCGCCCAGGCAGGTGATGGCGAAATGGGAATCGCTCAAGCCGGTGATGTCGACCACCGCCGCGCCGGTAGCGATCGCTTTTCTCGGTGACGAATTGCCGATGCCGCCGGAATTCCTGGCGGAAGTGCAGGCGGCGCGCGTTCCCTTCTTCCGCTCGCCCGAACGCGCGATGCGGGCATTCGCCAACATCGCCCGGCTCGACTTCCAGCCCGATCTGCCGGCCGGGATGCCCGCCGGCAGCGCCGGCGAAACGCGCCAGCTCGCCGAGCATGAAGGCAAGGCCCTTCTGGCCGAGGCCGGGTTCGACGTGCCGGCCGGCGCGCTCGCGCGCGATGTCGGCCATGCGAAGGAGATCGCGGACCGCATCGGCTACCCCGTCGCGCTGAAAGTCCAGGCGGCGGCCATCGCCCACAAGAGCGACATGGGCGGCGTCAAGCTGAAGCTTGCCGACGCCGCCGCCCTCGAGCGCGCATGGCGCGAGATCGAGGACGCGCTGGCCGCCCGCGCCGCCGGCGTGACGATAGACGGCATGCTCGTCGAGGCGATGGCTCCCCCCTTCCAGCTCGAACTGGTCGTGTCGGCCTTGCGGGATCCCGAGTGGGGAGTGGTCGTCGTCGTCGGTCTCGGCGGCGTCCTGACCGAGCTGATGGCCGACATCCGCATGTTCCCGGCCGGAATTCCGCTCGTTCGGATCGAGGCGGAATTGAAGCGGCTCAAGGGTGCGGCGCTTCTCGACGGCTATCGCGGCGGCGAGACGCTGGACATCGCGGCCGTAGCCGACGTCCTCGACCGGCTGGGTCGCCGGCTTCTCGACGACGCGGACATCACCGAAATCGAGATCAATCCGCTCGTCGTCTATCCACGTGGCCAGGGCGTGCGCATTCTCGACGCGCTGGTCAGTCGCCGCACCTGAACGCCGAACTTGCGGGAGGACAGTCAGCCTGGCCGAAGGCTCCCTGCATGCTGCACGACAGGCTGCGAGCCCAAGAAAAAACGCCAATAATCTTGGTATTTGAGATTATTGCCATCAATAGCAGGATACCTTATATAGATACTCGCCGGCGCGGTCGTCGCGTTCCGCGCCAAGGGAGGAGTGCACAATGACGAACAAGGGGAATCTCGCCGTAAGGCTCGCCATCACAGCCGGACTTGCCATGGCCGTCCTGCAATCCGCCAGCGCCCAGCCGTCGCGCGTGACGGTCGGCACGGGACCGGCCGGAACCGCCTACAACCAGATCGGCACGGCGATCTCCGCCGGCATCCAGGACGCGCTCGGCATTCCCGCCACCGCGCGCCCCTTCGGCGGCACATCGCAATATCTGCCGATGCTTCACCGCGGCGAGATCACCATGGGCATCAACTCCGCGCTCGATTCGCAGGAGGCCTATTCCGGCCAGGGCGCCTACACCCAGCCGCTCGGGGAAGTGCGCGCGCTGACGCTGGTCTCGCGATCACCCTACAGCTTCTATGTACGTGCCGATTCCGGGCTGACGTCGATCGCCGATCTCGCCGGCCAGCCGATCATCACCGAATACCGTGCGATCGCATCGTTCAACCAGGTCAATGCCGCGATTCTCGCCACCGCCGGCCTGACGCCCGACGATGTACGCGGGGAGACCGTAGCCGGTATCCCGGACGCGACGCGCGCCCTTGTCGAGGGCCGGGTCGTGGCCTCCGCCTCGGTGCTCGGCATTCCGGCGCTGCGCGAGGCCGATGCCTCGATCTCCGGCGGCCTGCGGGTGCTGCAACTCGGCGACGACGAGGGCGCGCTCGACGCGGTGGCGGGGTTCAGCACCGCGACCATGGAACCCGGCCAGGCCTTCGTCGGCATCGTGGAACCCACGCGCGTGCCCCATTTCGACGTCTTCATGAATGTCGGCGCCAGCCTGCCGGAGGACCACGCCTACGTGCTGGCCAAAACGATTCACGAGAACTGGCCCGCGATGCAGGAGAGCATGCCGATGCTGCGCGCGGTCGGACAAGACGACCTGGCGCCGCTGAATTTCCACCATCCCTATCATGATGGCGCAGTGCGCTATTTCAAGGAGACCGGTCTGTGGACCGGCGAGCATCAGGCGCGCCAGGACAAGCTTCTGGCCAATTGAGCCACCGGTCGAAACCGGCGCGGACGTGCCGGTTCATCGACCGAATGTCGAACGGTCCGAAATCCGGACTGCGTCGACCGCTCCAGCAGCCTTCCTTTCTCTCCTTTGAACCGGGGTGACCGCCGTGACCCGTCCGAGTGTTTTCCTTTTGAGCCTCTACCAGTCCTTCCTGCTTGTCGGGGGAATCATCTGGGCGGCCAACTTCCTGCCGACGTTCGGCGTCTCGTTGATCGAGGCGGAATGGCTTGGCCCTTATCTGGGTGTCGCCGTCGCCGCTGCGTTTCTCGTGCAGCCCTATGGTGAAAGACCCGGAGTGCTGGAGATCGGACTCGGCTTCATCTCGATCGCCTGCTGGGTATGGCTGGCGCTGAACTACCAGTTCTGGATTCTCGACATCGCCGGCTACACGCCGTCGAAGTATATTCCGGCGATCCTCGCGATCCTCATCATGATGGAAGCGATCCGCAAGATTTGCGGCCTGTCCATCACGCTCCTCGTGTGGGTGCTGCTCGCCTACGGCCTGTTCGGCTTTCTTCTCGAGCCACCGCTTCAGGCCGACCGCGTGTCGCCGCAGGCGCTGTCTTTCTACCTCTACTCGGATACCAACGCTATTCCGGGCCTCGTGCTCGTCATCATCGCGTCGATCGTTCTGGCCTTCATCGTGCTCGGCAAGCTGATGGAGGTCAGCGGCGCGACCCAGTTCTTCACCGACGTCGCCATGGCGCTGATGGGGCATCGCCGCGGAGGGCCCGCCAAGGTCGCGATCTTGGCATCGACCATGTTCGGCTCGATCTCCAGCTCGCCGGTCAGCAACATCATGTCGACGGGTATCGTGACGATTCCGTTGATGCGCCGCATCGGCTTTCGCCCGCACAATGCGGCCGCCATCGAGGCCGTGGCTTCGACAGGCGGGCAGATTACCCCGCCGGTCATGGGCGCGACCGCCTTCCTGATCGCGGAGTTTCTCCAGGTCAGCTACAGCGAGGTGGTTATGGCGGCGCTCCTGCCCGCCATACTCTATTATCTGTGCCTGTTCGTGCAGGTCGATGCGGTATCCGAGCGCGACGGACTCCAGGGTATGAAGAAGTCGGAACTGCCCAGAGTGCTCCCGCTGCTCGCCAAAGGCTGGGTCTTCGTCCTGCCGCTGGTCGTCCTCATCTACCTGATCTTCTGGGCCAACACGACGCCCGGTTTCGCCGCTCTGGTCTCGGCCGCGATCCTGCTTGTCTTCGCGCTCGCCATCGGCAGGATGCGGACGCTGGAGGACTGGCGGCGGCTGATCTTCGACGGCGGTGCGGCGGTCATCCCGCTGGTGCTGATCGCAGGCGCCGCCGGCGTCGTCGTCGGGGTGATGAACATCACGGGCCTCGGCCAGTCGCTGTCCTTCGTGCTGGCGCGGATCGGCGAGAACTGGGGCCTGTTCGGGATGCTCCTGATCACCGCCGTCCTGTCGATCATCCTGGGCATGGGCATGCCCTCGACAGCGATATACATCATCCTTGCCGCCATTATCGCGCCCGCCCTCGTCCTCATGGGTGTCGACACGATGGGCGCGCATCTCTTCATCTTCTATTTCGGCATTCTGTCCTTCCTCACCCCGCCCGTCGCCGTCTCCAGCTTCGTCGCGGCCGGCCTTGCCGGGGCAGACATGTGGAAGACAGGGTGGGCGGGTATGCGGTTCTCGTTCGTCGCCTATCTCGTGCCCTTCATCTGGGTCTACAACCCGGCGCTGCTGTTGAACGGTACGCCAGGCGAGATCGTCATTGTCATCCTGACGACGGTGGGCTCGATCATGCTGATCGCAAGGGCGATGGCGATCCCCCTCACGACGCCGTCGGCCTGCGCATGGGCCGCCCTTCAGTGGGTGGCTGCGGGGCTCGTGGGAATTTCCTCGATCGTGCTGGGCTCAAATTCCGTGATCGCAGGCATGCTCGGCGTGGCCGCGCTTGGCTGGTGGACGGCCGCGACATTCTTCCGCGACCGGCCACCGCAGTTGGCCGAGCGAGGGTGACGGGACGCCGCTACTGAATGCGAGACTTGCGACGCTTCCAGAGCGTGGTTCTCGATATGCCGAGTTGCTTGGCAGCGGCGCCGATGCGGCCGTCGGATTCGAGCAGGGCTTTTTGGATCATTTCGGATTCGGCGCGCTGGCGGGCGCCGGCAAGGGTATCCGCGTTGTTGGGTTCGAGGCGCATCTCGGGAAAGAGGTCTTCGACGTCAAGGACTTCGCTGCCAGCGAACACATGCGCCCGTTGAAGGCGATTGCGCAGCTCCCGGATGTTGCCGGGCCAGTCATGGTCGAGCAGTGCCGGAAGAGCGGCCTCGGCGAGCGAGAACCGTTTGCCGGCGTGCTCCGACAAGTCCGCGAGGAATTGCGCGGCCAGACCAGGGATCTCGGAGCGGCGCGACCGCAGGGGCTCGAGTGCGATTTCGATCACCGACAATCGGAAATAGAGATCGTCGCGGAAGCGGCGTTCGTTGCGCAGTGCGTCCAGGTCGGCATTGGTCGCCGCGATGATACGACCGTGAAACTGCTTGTCCCGGCGTGACCCGACCGGACGAAACGTTCCGTCCTCGAGCACGCGCAGCAAGGCCGCCTGAAGGCGCGTGTCCAGCTCGCCGATCTCGTCAAGCAGCAGCGTCCCGTTTGCTGCCTCCTCGAAGAAACCGACATGAGCCTGCGCCGCTCCCGTGAATGCACCGCGCTCGTGTCCGAAAAACTGGCTTTCCAGAAGCTCGTGCGCGATCGCGCCGCAATTGACCGCCACGAACGGTGCACCGCTGCGCGGCGAGACGGAATGGATGTACCGCGCAGCGACCTCCTTGCCGACGCCCGTCTCGCCGGTGAGCAGCACAGGAAGATCGCTGGCGGCCGCCCTTCGCAAGTGTTCGGCATGGGTTTCGCTGGCAGGCGCAAGCGTGTGCGGATCAGAAGAGGATTCGCGTGGGCTGGCGATGCCCGCCAGTCTTTTGCGTATGCGCTCAACCAGTTCATCCACGTCATATGGTTTCGTGAGGTAATCGTCGGCGCCGGCCTTCACCAGCCGCACGGCCTGGTCGATCTCGCCGAATGCGGTGGCAAACAGAATGGGCGTATCGCCCAGCCATGGCTGAACCTTGCGAAAGACATCCTCCCCGGACCCGTCCGGAAGCACGATGTCCGACAAGATGAAATCAGGCTTTCGCTGCTTGAGCTCGCGCAGGGCTTCCGCACTGCTTTGCGCCCATGCCACCTCGAAGCCTTCGAGCCTTAATCGCTGGACAAGGGCGCCGCCCAGGATCGTGTCGTCCTCGATGACGAGTATCTGCCGTGCCATTCTGGTCATGATCGCAGCATTCCGTCCTGCAACGGAAAGTTCAAGGTGATGCGCGTCCCGAGGCCGGGTGCGGACTCGATGGAGACCCGGCCTTGAAGCTGCTCAACCAGACGGATCATGACGGATACGCCCAGCCCAGGCCCGTCCTCCCGGCCGGCGCGCCCTTCCATGACACGCGCGACGCCGTGATCGAGCCCCGTCCCCTCGTCTTCGACGACGACCATGAGTTCGCGATCCGCAAGCGACGCCTTCAGGCGAACCGTCCGGCCTCTGGCCGAAGCGCGCACCGCGTTCAACAGCAGATTGAGCAATATCTGCCGCACCTCCAGGGCCGCGACCGAGACGGTTTCCGGTATGTCGGCCTCGATGATGATCGACACGTCACGCGATTTGCCATCTGCCTCGATCAAAAGGCGCAAATCTTCAAAATCCTGCCTCGACAGCGGACGCCAGTTCGGCCGAGACCTGTAGTTTTCGAGCGTCGCATCAACGACGTGCTGGAGCGCGCTGACGCCGCGATCGAGAAACTGTACGGCCTCTGCGCGGGGTTCCTCGCGGTCGCCGAAACGCTTCAATGTGCTGATCGCCGTTCGCATGCCTCCCAGCGGATTGCGAACCTCGTGGGCGATCGTTGCGGTCAGCCGGCCGAGATCGGCCTGCCTCTGCTGTTCGGCTATGTGGGCGAGCAGGCTTTCACGCTCCTGGGTGGCGTTTGCCATCGCGTTGAAGGCATGGATCATCTGCGCGGCCTGACGATCGTCGGCAGGTATTTCGCCATCGCCTATCGGCCGCACCATGCCCAACGCGGCGTCGTAGAGATGGCGGGCGACGGTCGCGACCGGCTTCTGGACCCTGCGAACCATGAAGAAGCCAAGCAATGCGCAGACACCGCTGAACACGAGATCGAAAAGAAGCAGCAGCCAGCGAAGCGTACCGCGCTCGGCTTCGAACGCCGAGACATCCAGATTGGCGACGACGGTTCCATGGACGGTGTCGCCATCGACCAGCCTTCGCCATATCCATATCGTTCCATCATCCGCACGAATAAAGCCCGTGGCATTCGCCTGTGCATCGGCAGGCAGGGGGCCGGACGCATCGATATCCGACCGCGCGGCTTCCGTTGTGCCCAAAGCGTCATAGTCGATATATGCCAGCCGACGATCGACCACGCCTTCGTGAAACGCCAGCGCTTTTTGAAGCGTTGCACCGATGGTCGACGCATCCGCGTTTTTGACATAGGGAAGAAGCGCTGCCGACAGGCCATCGAGATAAACCTGTCCCAGCGTTTGCACTTGCCGGTCCGCCTGGCGTCCCATGAAGAAGATCGCCGTCTGCGTCGAAGCGACCGCGGCAACGAAGATCATCGCCGCGGCGACAAGCGGCAAGCGCACGGTAACCGGCAATCTGTACGGGCTGGTCGGCAAACTGCGCTCCAAGCGTTTCCTGTCGCCCGACAGCCGCAGCGTCCGGCATTCAACCGTAGACGATGATCGGCGTTTTGTCGTCTCGGACGGGCTCGACGGTTCCGAGTCTGTGCCGCCGCAAGACGTCCAGCGGGTTGATCGGATATGACGCCAGACCCTGATCGAACCAGGCGTTGCGGGGCACGATCAGCGCCACGCGCCCCACCAGCAGCTTGCGCAACAACGAGGCCGGGTCGCCTTCCTCCACCTGTACACGGAAGCGCACCCCGGCCTGCGACGCCCGTTGCTCGAAGGATTGCAGGCTCTCCGCGACCTTCCCGCGTGCCTGAGCCGTCAGCGTGTTGCGCAATTGCACCGCGTAGTGGTTTCCACCCAGCGGCACCGGTCCGACATTGTGCAGTGTCTTGGTATCGATGATAGCCAGCGCTGTGAGGTCGGCGCCGGACGATCTTGCAAACCGGATCGCTGTGTCGATGGCGTCATCCATCCCTTCGCCGCTTGCGATTGCGAGCAACACGCTGGAGATGTCGCGCTCGCGCGCTTGCTTGTTCGATCCGTTGCCGTGTGGCCTGTCGAAATTGCCGCGCGGCAGTTCGCAGCTGAGCTGGTCCTCGACGGTGCGCGCCCACAATGGAGCGCCGCCGATATAACCGGCGCGACCGAGAAGATGTCCCGCAATCGGCGTGGTGAGCAGCAGGAACACGATGGCGATCGCGACCTTCACCCACATGGAAAGGCTTGGCATGCCGAAGGCCACGCCGATCAAAAGCAGGCCACAGCCGGCAACGCCCGCCTTCGTCGCGGCGTGCATGCGCATGAAGAAGTCCGGCAGCCGCAACACGCCGACCGCCGCCACCAGGCACAGCGCCGCACCGGCAACCAGAAATATCGCCGAAAGAATCGCCATCATCGCTTTTCCTCCTCATCGATCGAACCGCTTTCGATGAAGCCGGCGAAAGCGATAGCTGTCAGAAAACCCACGAGGGCAACGCCCAGTGCGATGTCGATGAACGCAACCGATCCGGACACAAGCACGGCCATGCCGGCGGCCGCGACGCCGAGCAGACCAAGAAGATCGAGGGCGACGACGCGATCGGGACCGCTGGGTCCGCGCACGATGCGGATACCGGCGCACACGAGAGCGAAAAGAAGAAGGACGGCGGCAATTCCGATGCCCGCAGTCTGAATGGTCTGCGCAGTCATGGCAGCACCTGCCGGACATGGCGCTCGAAACCGTCCTTGGTCTGGGCGACCGTGTCGTCCGACACGTTCATGACGTGGATATAGAGCGTGGAGCGGTCATCGCTGACGTGAAGGCTGGTCGTGCCCGGCGTCAGCGTGACCATGTTCGCAAGCAGCGTGATCCCGCCATCGCTTTTCACATCCAACGGGACGGCAAGGATGGCCGAGCGTATCGGCCTGTGCGGATTGAGCACTGTCAGCACCACATCCTTCACGGAAAGCGCGAGATCGCGGAAGAAAATGGCAGCAAGGCGCAGCCAGGGGGTCAGTGCGGTCATGGGCGTATCTCCGCAAGCTGTGAGGTCGGGGCGAAAACGGCATCGATGTAGACGGACTTGTCGAGCAGTTGCGCGCCGGCGCGCATGGAGAAGTCGACGAAGGGCTCGGCAAAGAAGCCGATGGTCAGCGTGATGGCCGCAAGCGAGACGATCGGCGCCAGCATCAGGACGCGCACTTTCGGATCGGCGCGCCAGCGGGCCATGGCGATCTCCGCCGTTTCCGGCGCGGCTTTCCAGAACGCCTCGTTCCAGATTTTTATCATGGAGTAGAGGGTCAGCACCCCGACAGCGAGGCCCGAAGCGGCAAGCGCGATATGCCCGGCGTCCAGACTTGCCTTGATGACGGTGAACTTCGACCAGAAGCCGGACAGGGGCGGAAGGCCGGCAAGCGAGAGCGCCGGAATGAGGAACAGCACGCCCAGCATCGGCATGGTCTTGTAGAGACCGCCGGTCTTCTTGAGGTCGAAGGAGCCGCCCGCCCTGTTGATCACGCCCGCCAGCAGGAACAGGTTCGCCTTCACGACGATGTGGTGAATGACGTAGAGGATCGACCCGCCGACGGCCAAAGGCGTTGCGACGACGATGCCGAACAGCATGTAGCCGATCTGGCTGATGATGTGGAACGACAGGATGCGGCGCACGTCGAAATGCGACGCCGCGCCGAGCACGCCCGTTACCATGGTGAAGATGGCGATCCCCGCCACGATCGGCCCGGTATAGCCCGCGTCGCCGTCGAACAGCAGCGTGAAAGTGCGGATGATCGCGTAGACGCCGACCTTGGTCAGCAGCGCTGCGAAGATCGCGACGATCGGTGCGGATGCGGTGTGGTAGGCGGCAGGCAACCAGTAGAACAGCGGGAACACCGCGGCCTTGGCACCGAACGCCATCAGGAACATCACGGCCAGCGTCGTCACCAGTCCCTGATTTTCGAGCGTGGGCAGAACGCGGGCCAGGTCGGCCATGTTGAGCGTCCCGGTGATGCCGTAGAGAAAGGCGACGGTTATGAGGAAGAACGTCGTCGCGATCAGATTCAACGTGACGTATTTGATGCCTGCATCGAGCTGCGCGCGCGTGCCTCCCAAAGCCAGAAGGCCGAAGGACGAGATCAACATGATCTCGAACCAGACGTAGAGGTTGAAGATGTCGCCGGTCAGGAACGCGCCCGTCACGCCCAGCAACAGCCCCTGATAGAGCAGGTGGTAGAAGGCGTTTTCCTTCGGCTCGATATCGTCGGCCAGACCGTAGATGCCGATTGCAACGGCCATGATGCCCGTGATCAGCACCATCGCGGCGGCAAACATGTCCGCGACAAAAACGATGCCGAAGGGCGCGTCCCAATTGCCGAAATGGGTGGCCAGCACTGTGCCGTCATGGACGGCTGCCATCAGCGCAAGTGCCGCCCCGAGCAGGCCGAAGCTTGCAAGCAGGCTGACGATGCGCTGCGCGCGCTTGTTCGACCAGAACAGCGCGCAGAGCGCCACCCCGAGCAGGGGAAACAGGATCGGAAGCGTAAGCAGGATATGCGCGCTCATTCGGCCGCCTCCAGCGTCCGTTCCGCGGGCGCCTTCCGGGGCACGGCCCGAGACAGCGACTCCGCCTCATGCATCGCATCGACATCCAGCGTGCCAAGGCGGCGGTGCGCGCTTTGGAAGAGGACGACCGTGAAAGCGACGAGCGCAAAGGAGATCACGATTGCCGTGAGGATCAGCGCCTGAGGCAGCGGATTCGCGCCACCCGCTAAAGCCGTCTCGCCTGCCGGAACCAGCGGCGGGATGCGGCTTTCCAGGCGGCCGGCGAGGAAGATCGACAGATTTGCCGCATTGCCGAGAACGAGCAGCCCGAGCACGATCCGCAGCACGTTGCGCGACATCAGCAGGTAGGCTGCAACCGCAATCATCACACCGAACGCGATGGCGAAAACAGGCTCCACGTCAGTTCTCCAGATAGTAGGACAGGAAGGTCAGCACCGAGCCGATCACGACCAGATAAACGCCGACGTCGAAGACCAGCGTGGTGCCGATCGGAAGCGACGCGAACGGCCATTGCTGCGTGAGGAACGGTTCTGCCAGGAGCAGCGACGGCACCCCTGCGGCGATCGCCAGCAGAATGCCGGCACCGATCAGCGTCTTCGGCCAGACCCTCAGCATCGAGATCAGGGCCGTGCGGCCGCGCGGGATCGCGAAAACGGCGATGCCTGCCGCCGCGATAAGCCCGCCGATGAAGCCGCCGCCCGGCTCGTTGTGGCCACGAAGCAGCACGTAGATCGAAAAGATCAGTGCCGCAGGCAGGATCAGCCGGCTCGTCGTTTTCAGAATGAGCGAATTCATCGGCGCTTCTCCGAGGTTGCACGCCGCACCCCCGCAAGCACGGCTGCCGCCGCAACGGCGGCGAGCCCGAGCACGGTGATTTCGCCGAGCGTGTCGAGGGCACGGAAATCGACGAGGATGACGTTGACGAGGTTGCTGCCGTGGGCTTCCGGAACGCTTGCCTGACGGAAGAAGTCGGAAAGCCGCCCATCGAAGGGCTGGGCAAGCACCGCAAGCAGAACCAGCGATGCGGTGACACCCACGCCGCCTGCGATGAAGATGTCGCGCAACCGCTCATCGCGCACGCGGCTGTCCCGCTCGCGAAACGGCATGCGCCCGACGATGGCCAGCATGATGACGATCGCCAGCGCCTCGACCGAGAATTGCGTGAAGGCAAGGTCCGGCGCGCCATTGAACAGGAACAGCAGCGCGACAGTGAAACCGACGGTGCCCGCCGCCACGATGCCGGATACGAAATTGCGCGCACGCGCCACGGCAAGGGCCGACACGACAAGCAGGATCGCAAGAACCAGATCAGGTCCGAGACTCGCGGCGAAAGAAGGCATTTCCAAACCGCCACGAAGAAGCAGCGTCACCAGAGCAGCGAATGCGATGATGAACAGCGTCCGGGCCACATAGCTGCGCAGGCTTCCGGACTGGATCAATTCCGTCTGCCACGTCGAGAAGCGTTGCAAACCGTCCATCATGCGGTCGTAAAGCCGATCCGGCCCCCAGTCGTCGATCTGATGGATCGCGGCCATTCGCCGGCGAACCGTATCCCAGCGCAGATAGACCGCCATGCCAAGCGCGACGGTCAGGACGCTCAGGCCCAGCATCGGCGTAAAGCCGTGCCACAGGGAAAGCGAATATTCGACGGGCGTGCCGGCCATCGCGCTGGCCGCCGGCACGATCAGGCTGTTGCCCACGAGCCAGGGCATGAGCCCGAAGAGAAGGCCCAGAACCGCAAGGACGACCGGTCCGGCCAGCATCGCGACACCCGGATCGTGGGGGGTCTTCGGGGTCGGGCTGAGATCGCCGGCGAAGCACCGTATCGCCACGATGGCCGCCACGACGACCATCACGACGTTGGCGGCAAGCCCGGCAAGCACCAGGACAAGGGAAGCCGACGTCTCCAGCCCGGTTTCGTAAACGAGTTCCTTCGCCGCAAAGCCGATGAAAGGCGGCAAGCCGGCCATGGACAGGCCGCCCAGAAGGGCCGCCGCCGCGGTGACCGGCATGTAGTGGCGCATGCCGCTCAATGCGGATGAATCCCGCGTCCCGGTTTCATGGTCGATGATGCCGGCCACCATGAACAGGCATGCCTTGTAGAGCGCGTGGACGATCAGGAAGGTGATCGTCGCCACTGCGGCAAGCTCACCCGGCAACCCGATCAGCATCACCAGCGTTCCAAGCGATACGATGGTCGAATAGGCGAGCACGCGCTTCAGGTCGGTCTCGCGCATCGCGAGCACCGCGCCGACCATCATGGTCAGAGACCCGAAGCCCGCTAACAGCGCGATCCACAGCGCCTGGTCGGAGAATACCGGATCCATGCGCGCCAGAAGGTAGACGCCGAGCTTCACCATCGTCGCGGAATGCAGAAATGCCGACACGGGCGTCGGTGCGACCATCGCATTGGCAAGCCACGAATGGAGCGGTGCCTGGGCGGATTTCGAAAACGCCCCCAGGGCCAACAGGACGATGATGGCCGGTGCGGCGGGGTGTGCTGCGATTTCCTCCCTGCGCTCCAGAATTTCGGTGATCGAAAACGTGCCCGCCGCCGACCCGAGCACGATCACGCCGGCAAGCATCGCAAGCCCGCCGGCCACCGTGACCAGAAAGCCCTGCTGCGCCGAGCGGCGCGCCTGCTGGTTCTCCGGCGAATAGCCGATGAGCAGGAACGAGGTGATGCTGGTCATTTCCCAGAACACCACCATCAGCATCAGATTGTCGGCGAGCACGGCGCCGAGCATCGATGCCATGAACAGCGTCAGCGCGGTGTAGAACCGGCCAAGACGCGGCGCGCCGCGCAGATAGGCGGAGGCGTAGAGAAAGACCGCCGTACCGATGCCGGTGATCAGCAAAGCGAAAGTCAGCGACAACCCGTCCGCCCTGAACGCCGCATCGATGCCGAGGCTGGGTATCCAGGCCGTGCTTTCGACCAGGAGGCTACCGGAGGAAATCTCCGGCAGCAGCGTCGCGAACCCGATGAAGAGAGCGAGCGGCAAGAGCGCCACGAACGGAAGGGAGCGACAGCCCATCCAGCCGACGACCGGCGCGGACAGGAAGGCTAGAGCGGTCAGTGCAAGCAGGAACATGGTCAGAGGCTTTCATTGCTGAAACCTCCTATGAAAATTCCGTGCCAGCTCGGCTCCATTCCAGCAAAGCATTGATTGATAGAGAGAATTTCGAACCCACTGGCGCGGCGGGCAATGGCGGATGTTAAGCAATCTAAACATGCGGGGCTGCAGATGTTCACGGCTTGCGACACGGATGCACGCGACTGGCCACCTTGCGAGACTCATCGACGAACGTCGGCAGCGACCGCGAACCGATGCACGCCGGAGAAGAACTCCTCGGATTAATCGCCTGCCCGCTGGTTCAGCGTATGGTGCCGTGGTTGCCGGCCCGCATGCGTTGAGAGACGGTTTCCACAGCCTTGGCCAGCGTGGCGACGCACCGATCCCGGGCGGCATCGTCGAAGCGCGCGACCGGCACGGCGATGTTGATCGAGGCGAGAGGATGGCCCGATGCGCTCAGGATGGGGCGCGCCACGCCGGCGATGCCGGGAGTGAACTCCTCCACGACGAAGGCAACCCCCTGGGCGCGAACCTGCTCCAGCTCATTTTCAAGCGCCTTCACGCTGGTGATCGTATTGGGGGTGATCTGCTCTAACGCGACGCGCGACAGATACTCCCGCAGCATTTCGGCAGGCAGAAATGCAAGCAGCGCCTTGCCGCCCGACGTCGCATAGAGCGGCGCCATATCGCCAAGGCGCATATGATAGAGAAGCCGGCGCGGGCTCATGACGCATGCGACGACTTCCGACTTGTCGCCCTTGATGAAGTTGAGCGCACAGGTTTCCTGCGTTTCAGCCGTGACCCACTCGAGCGCGCTCTGGGCGATCGACACGAGATCGTTGCTCTCGTTGATCCGCTTGGCGAGTGCGGCGATCGACGGGCCGAGTTCGTAGCCTTTGGACGATGGGACGTAGTTGAGATAGCCGCGCCGCACCAGTGTCTTGAGAAGCTGCGTCAGGCTGCTCTTCGGGATAGCCAGTTCCTCGGCGATCTCGGTATGGGTCTTTTCCGCGTCCCAGCGACCGAGGAACTCGAACAGATCGAGCACCCGCGTCGCCGATTTCACCGGCCCGGCCTCGGTAGGCGAACTCTTTTCCGATGTCTGCGTCAACAACTCGTTCTGCTCCTTCGGTCATAATCTGGCGTCCGGCATCCCTGCAGCCGCCGGCAGTTCCACGGCCGATGATTGCACATTGCACTCTGGCACACGAGTTTGGCGACCGGCTTGGCGAGAATTTTCCACCTGCGGCATCAGGCTGCCGGAACATGCCGAGCTGAAATCGTCGCTCGACATTACCAGAGGAACTAGTTTACATAAAGGAACTATTACGCCGCACGTGCGGGCGACCGGGATTGCGTGCTTCCGGCGGTGGCAAGGCGGCGCGTCGGCAGGGAGAGCGAGATCATGCGCGACTTGAACGAGGAAACGATCACCGCCGAAGTGGTGACGCGCCTCGCCGGCGCCACCGACCCGCGAGTGTATCAGATAAGCGAAGCGCTGGTGCGTCATCTGCACGCCTTCCTGCGCGAGATCGAGCCGACCCAGGCGGAGTGGGCCGCCGGCATCGACTTCCTCACCCGCGTTGGCCAGATGTGCGATGCAAATCGGCAGGAGTTCATCCTGCTTTCCGACACGCTCGGGGCTTCGATGCTCGTCGACGCGATCAATCACCGCACGCCTGCCGGCGCTACGGAGACGACCGTGCTCGGACCGTTCTTCGTCGAACAGCGCAAGCCGTTCCCGCTGGGCGAGAATATGTCGGAAGGCGTCGATGGTACGCCCATGTATGTATCGGGCACCGTCCGCGGAGTGGATGGCAGCCCGATTGCCGGCGCCACGATCGACGTCTGGCATTCCGACGAGGAAGGCTTCTACGACGTGCAACAGGGCGACGAACTCGCGATGCGCGGCATCTTCACCGCCGATGCGGCGGGCCGCTTCTGGTTCTGGTCGGTCAGGCCGAAATACTATCCGATTCCCGACGACGGGCCGGTGGGCGAAATGCTGGCTGCACAAGGCCGTCATCCGTTCCGTCCCGAGCATGTCCATTTCATGATTTCGGCGCCCGGCTTCGAAACGCTCGTGACCCACATCTTCGCGGAAGGCGATCCCTACATGGACAGCGACGTCGTGTTCGGCGTCAAGAATTCGCTCATCACGCCCTACAAGAGGCATCAGGCCGGAACCGCCCCCGACGGCACGCAGGTCGATCGCGACTATGTCGAGCTAAACTACGATTTCGTCCTCAAGGCGTCCGGGCCATCGGCATGATCGACGCTTTCGTCTACGCGCCGCTGCCGACACGGGTGATCTTCGGATCCGGCACCCTGTCCCGCCTTGGCGAGGAGGCCGACAGTCTCGGCGTCCGGCGGGCCCTGGTCCTCACCACGCCGCAGCAGACCGAGCTCGCCGCGCGCGCTGCCACCGTGCTGGGCGAGCGCGCCGCCGGCCATTTCGGCGGCGCTGCGATGCATACGCCCAGCGACGTGACGGATCGCGCCGTCGAGATCGCCCTGTCCCTGAACGCCGACGCCACGGTCGCCATCGGCGGCGGCTCGACGACCGGGCTCGGCAAGGCGATCGCCTCGCGCCTCGGCCTGCCGCAGATCGTGCTCCCCACGACCTATGCCGGGTCGGAAATGACCCCGATCCTCGGCGAAACCAGCGACGGGCTCAAGACCACGCGGCGCGACCCGTCCATCCTGCCGGAGGTTGTCATCTACGACGTCGACCTGACGATGGGACTTCCGGTCTCGCTCTCCGTCACCAGCGGCATGAACGCGATGGCGCATGCGGTCGAGGCGCTCTATGCGCAGGACCGCAACCCTGCCGTTTCGGCGCTGGCCGAACAGGCGATCCGCAGCCTCGGCGACGCATTGCCCCGCGTGGTGGCGAACCCGGACGATCGGGAGGCGCGGGCCGGTGCCCTGCAGGGCGCGTGGCTCGCGGGGATTTGCCTCGGTTCCGTCGGCATGGCGATCCACCACAAGCTCTGCCACACGCTGGGCGGCGCCTTCAATCTTCCGCATGCCGAGACCCACACGGTGATGCTGCCGCACAGTGTCGCCTATGTCGCGCAGGCCGTGCCCGAAGCGATGGCCACGATCGAGCGCGCGCTCGGCGCGACCGATGCGGCGACGGCACTGTTCGGCCGCGCAACGGCCATGGGCGCGCCGGCGTCGCTGGCCGCTCTGGGCATGCGAGAGGCCGATCTCGCCAGGGCGGCGGCACAGGCAGTGCAGAACCCCTACTGGAATCCCAGACCGCTCGACGAAGCCGAAATCCTCGCTTTGTTGCGGCGGGCATGGAGCGGCGAAACTCCGCCCAGGCGAAATGCCGGCTGACGGAAAGCTCCACGAAGCCGATCACCTGATCCGACTGAACCGAAGAAGGAATTCGTCCATGGGACTGCATGATGGGCGCGTCGCCATCGTCACCGGCGGGGCTCGCGGGATCGGCAGCGGCATCGCCAGGCGCCTCGTGGACGAAGGCGCGTCGGTGGTGCTCTGGGACCTCGACTTCGCCGCCTTCGATGCGACATCCGCCGGTTTCGAACCCGCCATGACGCAGCGCGTGGACGTCGCCGATGCCATGGCGGTGCAGGAGACCTTCGACGCGGCAGCCCGACGGTTCGGCGGCATCGACATCCTCATCAACAATGCGGGGATCAATGGCCCGGTCGCGCATGTCGAGGACTACCCGCTGGATGCGTGGCAGAAGGTTCTGGCCATCGACCTCGGCGGCGTCTTCCACTGCTGCCGTGCCGCCGTACCGCATATGCGCGCCCGCGACTACGGCCGCATCGTCAACGTCTCCTCGATCGCCGGCAAGGAAGGCAATCCCGGCATCTCCGCCTATGCGGCGGCGAAGGCGGGCGTCATCGGCTTCACCAAGTCGCTGGCGCGCGAACTGGCCGGAACCGGCGTCCTCGCCAACTGCGTCGCGCCCGTCATTACCGAGACCGACCTTTTCAAGGAGATGACGGCGGAACACGTCGCGGCCAGCAAGGCGAAAATCCCCATGAACCGCTTCCTGCAAATCCCGGAGATCGCGGCGATGGTGTCGTGGGCCGCCAGCACGGAGTGCACGTTCACAACCGGCTTTACCTTCGACATTTCCGGCGGACGCGCGACCTATTGAATGCGGCGCGCCACGCGCACCGGACCAACATGAGGTGATGACTTGCTCGACAATTATGGCGGCGCGACACGGATTTATTTCATCCTGGGCCATCCGATCGCCCAGGTGAAAGCCCCTTCGGGCCTGACGAGGCACTTCGAGCAAAACGGTCGTGACGCGATCGTCGTGCCCATCGACGTGGCGCCCGCCGACTTCGGCGCATTCTTCAGCGCGGCCACCGCCCTGCGCAACGTCGATGGCCTGATCTTCACGGTGCCGCACAAATTCGACGCGGCGGCGCGCTGCGCAACCCTGTCCCAGCGCAGCCGCCTGCTCGCTTCCAGCAACATCGCCCGGCGCAACGCCGATGGCGGATGGCATGGCGACATGCTGGACGGCACCGGCAGCATCGCGGCGATGCGCGCCAGGGGGTGCGAACCGGCCGGGCGGCGCGCCCTGCTCATCGGCGCCGGCGGCGCCGGCAGCGCCATCGGCCTCGAACTTCTTGACTCCGGCGTCGAGAGTCTTGCCATACATGACACCGATCCGGCGCGCCGGGACGACCTCATCGCCCGGCTTTCGACGCCCCATCCGGGGCGTGCGACGATCGGTTCGGCCGACCCCACGGGCTTCGGCATCGTCGCCAACGTCACGCCCGCGGGCATGCGTCCCGACGATCCACTGCCGGTGGATATCGCGAAGCTTTCGGCGGACATGTTCGTGAGCGACGCCATCACATTGCCCGAGATCACGCCATTGCTCGCCGCGGCCCGAAAGCTCGGCTGCGGCATCTCGACCGGCGCCGACATGTTCGAGGCCGAGCGCCAGTCGATGCTCGACTTCTGGTTCGGCGAAGCCGCGCAGCACGAAACACGCATTTCCAGGGACAAGCCGTGATGACAACGCCACGCCTCGCAGGCAGCACCTTCTCCTTCATCTGGCGCGAGACCGCCATCGCGGCGATGCGCCGGATGGCGGCGATCGGCCTCAACGATTTCGACGTGCTGCTGGCGCCGGGTCACCTTTGGTTCGACGGGAGTGGAGCAAACGGTCCCGCGACGTTGCGGCGCGTGCTGGAAGCGGAAGGCTTGCGCATCGAATCGCTGAACCTGCCCGCTCTCGACTACAATCTGTGCAGCGTCGTGCCTGAAGTGCGCGAGCGCACCGTTGAAGCCTACGCCTCCGCGATCCTGCTTGCCGCCGATCTCGGCGCGCGCGGGGTGGTGGTGGTGCCGGGACGGGTCTCGGGGCTGCTCGCGCCGCGCCACGAGGATAGCGTCGGCCATCTCACGGATGCCTCCGCGCGGCTCGTGGAACTCGCGCGCGCGCACGGCAGTCATCTTTTCTTCGAATCGCACCCGCAGACCCCGCTGCCCACGGCCGATGGGCTGGGCGCCTGGGTCAGTCAGTTCGACAGACGCTTCGCTTCGATCGCCTACGATGTCGCCAATGCCGAGTTCATCGGCGAGGATCAGGTCGCCGCGATCCGGCGTTGGGGCGCGTTGATCGGGCAGTACCATCTTTCGGATGCGACCCGGACCTCGTGGCGACACGATGCCATCGGTCAGGGGACGGTTCGCTTCGGACCCATTCTGGAGGCAATGGCGGCGCAGGACGGCGGCAGCGCGGCGATCCTGGAGATCATATCGACCACGCCCATCGAGGACATGACCGCCGGCATGGCCGCCCTGCGCCGCTAGCCGGAGCATCGGGCCGAAAGGTGGAATCCGGTTTTCGGGCTGTTCCGATGCTCGAACAAAGAGATGGACCGCCGCTCGTGCGCCCGTCAGGATGCACGGCGATCTAGATCGTCCGTGCCGCTGCGGTGCCCGCGTACTCGGCATCGAGCTCGGTCCACAGTTCGTCCGGGATCGGCATGTCCAAAAGATCGAGATTGCGTTGCAGCTCGGCTGCCGTGCGGCTGCCGACGACGATGCTCGATACCACCGCGTGCCGGGTGGGAAACTGAAGCGCCGCCGCGGCGAGCGGCACGCCGTGACGGGCGCAGATCGCCTCCATCGCGCCGACGCGAGCCAGGGCTTCGGACCCGGCAGGCTGCATGTTGTGGAATGCCCCTTCCACCGCGCCGGTCGCCAGAATGCCGGAATTGAACGGCGACGCGGCCAGAAACGCCGCACCCGTGGCCGCGCAATGATCCAGCAGCGAACCACACTCCCTATGCAGCAGCGTGTACTGGCCCGCCGGCATGAAGGCGTCGAAATCGCCCGCCAGCGCGAAATCCATGCAGCTCGTCCAGTCCATCGTCGCAACACCGATCGCGCCGACGGTGCCGGCATTGCGCAATTCGACAAGCGCCTCATACGCACCAGCCATCGCCTCGTCGAAGCGCTCGTCATAGCTGGGGCCGTGAAGCTGCCTCGTCAGGTCGTGGATCATCACGATGTCGAGACGGTCCAGCCCCAACTGCCGCAAGCTCGTCTCGACGGAACGCATCGTGGCATCCGCGGAATAGTCGCAGGACGACCGAAGGCCCGACGGATCGATACTCGACCCCGAATGTGTCTGGGTGCGGCCGACTTTCGTGGAGACGATGAATTCGTCGTGGCTCCGGCCAGCCAGTGCCTCGCCGAGGCGTCGTTCGCTGAGCCCGCCCAGATACAACGCGGCCGTGTCGAAGTAGCGGACGCCGCGCTCGAACGCCAATTCGACGACGCCACGGAAAGCGCCATCACCGTCGGCATTCGCGAGACTGCCGCAACCGATGCCGAAGCCTGGCATGTCGCCCAACCGGGGTTCTCGCTTTATGGACACGCTCTACTCCTTGGATGCTCGACCGTGGAATGGAATTCGATCCGTGACCGGGATAGGGCAAAAGTCGCAACCCGGCCCGACCCGTTTTCGATGACGTGAGGTCACCTGACCACGCGGATAGTCTCCCTTAGCACGGCTAAATTAATTCTTGTATATGTTCTTGTGCACGTTGTAGAACGAATTCACCCTCCCCATGAGTTCTGACCGCACAGCGGTTCGCTCACGGCGACGGTTTTTGAATTCAAGTGGAGGAATCATGTTCAAGAAAGCGATCGCTGTCGCGGCAGCGTTGATGATTGGTGGTCCCGCGATGGCGCAGGATTATCCCAGCCGCGACATTCAGGGCACGATCATGTGGGGCGCCGGCGGCGCGAGCGATAACCTCGCGCGCGTCCTGGCGCCCGCGGCCGAGCAGGCGCTCGGCAAGAAGATCGTTCTGGTGAACCGCCCCGGCGGCGTCGGAGCGATCTCCATCCAGTACATCAATTCCCGTCCCGCCGACGGCTACAGCATCCTGTTCGGCGCGGAAAACCCGCAGCTTCACAAGGTGCTTGGTCTCGCGCAGGTGGATTATGCCGACTTCCATCCGGTCAAGATCATCGGCCGCAACATCCAGGTCTTCGTCGTCAATCCGGATGCGAAGTGGAAGACGCTGACCGAGCTGGTCGATGACATCAAGGCCAATCCCGGCCAGATCCGCATGGGCGCCACCGGCCCCGGCGGCTCGCCCGCGGTGTCGATGGGCATGCTCAACTCCGTCGTCAAGGGCGAGGTGACCCAGGTGCCGTTCGACGGCGAGGGCCCGGGCCTGACCGCGCTGCAAGGCAACCATGTCGACTTCATGCCGGTCAGCCTGCCTGCGGCCGCCGAGCTACTGCGCGCCGGCCGCGTCCGCGGCCTTGCCGTCCTCGACCCCGAGCCGATCGCCCAGTTCCCCGATATCCCGGTCATCACCGACGAATATCCGGAGCTCGCCCAGTACCTTCCCTGGGGCTCGTTCCAGGGCGTCTTCGTGAAGCGCGATACGCCGGACGACATCAAGGCGAAGCTCGACGAGGCCTTCACCGCCGCTCTTGCCGACGCGCGCGTGTCGGAATTCATCGAGGAGTCGGGAATGGTCAGGATGGACATCTCCGGCGCTGAAGCCGACGAGTTCATGCGACGCTGGCAGTCCGTGACGAGCTGGATCCTGCAGGATACCGGCGATGCCAAGGTTTCGCCCGAGACACTCGGCATCCCGCGGCCCTGACCGCCCGTCGCAATCCGAAACAAGAGCAACACGCGGCGAGGTCCTAGCCTCGCCGCACTGCAATGGACCGAGCGATGACCGATACACAAAAGCCCGTGACCGGGCAGATAGTCTTCCAAGGCCTCCTTCTCGTGGCGTCATGCGTCCTTTTCTGGGAAGCCTATGGGATCGAGGGCTTCAGCTCGATGAGCGGAGCCGGCGTATTCCCGATGATCGCCGCGGGGGTGATGATCGTCACCACGCTGGTTATGCTGGCGAACTCGATCCGCATGCGCGTTCGCACCGACGACGTCACGGCACCGTTGTCGGAACGCCTTGCGGCCATCGTGACACTGCCGATGGTCGGCTACATGCTCATCTGCGCAGTCTATGTGGCGACGCTTGACTATGCCGGTTTCTGGGTCGCGTCGGCCATCTTCCTGTTCGTGTCCTTCATGATGCTGGACCACAAGGGCGTGGTGCGCTCGGCACTGGTGACGGCAGCGGCGCTTGCCTTCGTCTTTGCGATCTTCAGCTTCGTCTTCTCCGTCTATCTACCCTGACCAGGAGCACCCCAAATGACAGAGTCTCTTGGCTACTTTCTCATGTCGTGGCTCGATCCGAGCCTCTTCTTCATCGTTCTGATCGGAACCTGGGCGGGCGTCTATGTCGGCGCGATACCCGGAATCTCCGTCACCATGGCCGCCTCGGTCCTGATCTCCTTCACCTTCTCGTGGGACGTCAACGCAGCACTTGCCATGATGGTCGGCGTCTATTGCGGCGGTGTCTATGGCGGCAGTCGGACCGCCATCCTGCTCAACATCCCCGGCACGCCCGCCTCTGTCGCCACCGCCTTTGACGGCTATCCACTGGCGAAACTCGGCGAAGCCGGCAAGGCGATCGGCATCAGCACGGTCGTTTCCGTCATCGGCGGTTATGTGGGCATCCTCATACTCGCCATCGGAGCGCCCATGGTCTCGGGGCTGGCGTTGCAGTTCGCCCCGCGCGATTTCCTGCTGCTCGCAATGATCGGCCTGCTGCTGGTCGGCGGGCTTTCCGGCGGCTCGCTCGCACGCGGCATCTTTGCCGCCGCGATGGGCGTGATCATCGGACTTGTGGGGCTGGACAATCTGACCGCACAGCCGCGCCTTACCTTTGACAGCGTCTCCATGCTCGGCGGCATCTCCTATATCGCCGCGATGATCGGCTTCTTCGGCATCGCCGAGGCGCTGTTCCAGCTTCGCAACCTCGACGTTCAGCCGATCAAGCAGCAGGTCTCGAAAATCGTCCCGGCATGGGCGGAGGTGCGCAAGTACCTGCCGCTGTCGTTGCGCAGTTCCGCCATAGGCGTGACCGTCGGTGCACTGCCGGGTGCGGGCGGAGACATCGCCGCCCTCATCGCCTACGATCAGGCCAAGCGGACGGTGAAGAACCCGAGCCGCCCGTTCGGCCAGGGCGCCTATGAAGGCGTCGTCGCGCCGGAATCGGCGAACAACGCCGTCATCGGCGGTGCATTCGTGCCGATGCTGACGCTCGGCATTCCCGGCGACGCGGTGACTGCGCTTTTCATCGGCGCGCTTTACATCCACGGGCTGAGGCCGGGTCCGATGCTGATGGTCGAAACCCCGCACCTGTTCTGGTTCATCGTCGGCGCGCTGGTTCTCGCCAACTCGCTGCTGCTCATCATCGGGCTTACCGGCATCCGCATCTTCACGAAGATCATGATGATGCCGCGAGGCCTGCTGATCCCGATCATCGTGCTTCTGTCCGTCGTCGGCACCTACACGATCCAGAACAGCATCACCGACGTCTACTGGATGCTTGCCTTCGGCGTGCTTGGCTACTTCCTGAAAGTCTATGGCTTCGAGCCGGGACCGATCATCCTGGGCGTCATCCTCGGGCCGTTGATGGACGTGTCGTTCCGTCGTGCGGTGCTGTCGTCGCGTGGCGACCCGGTCGACTTCCTGACGTCCTTCTTCCTCAACCCGATCTCGCTGGTTCTGACCATCGGCTTCCTGTTGCTGATCCTGAACCAGACGCCGCTTTGGGACTACATCTTCAAACGCCGGAAAGCTGAGCCGGCTTCCGGAGCGTAAACCGCGCAAGCCTCGGTTCCGGGCGTCCGCAGGGTCGGCCCGGAACCCCTATCGACGACGAGATCGCCCCGTTTCGACGCCATGCGGCCACCAAGGCCGCGGGGACGCCGGAACGGGGCGATTGTCTTTATACGCAATGGAGATGGCGGTTCGCCGTTCGGGCGTCCTGAATCAGGAGCCTCTTTGTCTGAGCATCGGAACAGCCCGAAAACCGGAGTCCACTTTTCGGGCCGATGCTCTAGACGGGTTGCGGTGCGAGCTGAGCCCCGCCGCAGACATGCAGGATGTCGCCGGTGATGAAGGACGCGCGATCGGAGGCGAGGAAGGCGATGGCGCCGGCGACGTCCTCTGGCGTGCCGAGCCGGTCGAGCGGCGTCAGCTTGCGGAAGGAGTCCGCCATGGCCGTGTTCTGCTCGACGAGCTTCTTGTTGAAGGGCGAATTGAGGAAACTCGGCGCAACGGCATTGACCCGTATGCCGTCCTTGCCGAGCTGCACGGCCAAGGCACGCGTCAATCCGATCAACCCGGCCTTGCTCGACGTGTAACCGATGCCCGTGCCGCTGAGATAGACGCGCGACGCCACGTTGACGATACTGCCGCCACCGGCCGCGCGCATCAGCGGTATGGCCTCCTGGCACAGCAGCATCGGCGCCGTGAGATTGATCGCCAGGACGGAGCTCCAGACATCGAGCTCGACTTCGCCGATCTTCGGCGCACCGGTCTTGCCGGCATTGTTGACGAGGCAGTCGAGCCGGCCGAAGCGCGCTCCGATCGTCGCGACCATCGGCTTCAGCGACGCAAGGTCCGACAGATCGACGTGCAAGGCCAGCGTATCGACGCCGAAATCGGCACGGATCTGATCGCAGACGGCAGTCGCCTCTTCCATCGCGATATCGGCGAGCACGACGGCAAAGCCGTCTTCGGCCAGCATCCGGGCCGTGGCCGAACCAACGGCTCCCGCGCCGCCGGTAATCAATGCAGTCTTCATCGGTCTCTCCGGTGTTGTCGGCAATGGCCGAGGATGCGCGGGCCTTGCCGGTGCCGTCTGCTGATGCCGGGCGTGAACCGACAGGTCTGCGATGCGCTACGGGGTGGACGGTTCCATTGCCGTGCATCGCCGCAGGAACGGCATGAGATGCGCAAGAACCGCGTCGGCCGCGATCTCCGGCTGGAGATGCCCTCCCCGCAACGCTGCGCCGCTGACGTCGGCCGCCCAGTTGCGCCAGATCGGAAGCGGATCCGCCGCATGGTCTTCCCACAAGCACAGGACGGGGCATCGCAACGTCACGCCCGCCTCCCTGTCGGCGCGTTCCTGCTCGAGGTCCGCGCCCATCGCCGCCGCATAGTCGCGATAAATGGCCTCGCGGACCGAACGTTTCGCGAATGCCCTTCGATAATCCGCAAGCGCCAGGGGGTGGAGGCGATCGATGCCACCGGCCATCTTGTCCAGCACGCTGTCGAGATAGCGCACCGGCTCGTGCGACAGCAGACGCTCGACAAGCTCCGCGGGCTGCGTGAAAAGAAACCAGTGCGGCGCACGCAGTGCGAAGGCGCCGTCGATCCGGTCCCAGACCTCGATCGTGGGGATCACCGTCAGCGAGGTGAAGCCGACGATGCGCCCGCGATCATCGTCCAGCGCCATCCGGTATCCGGCGCGCGCGCCGCGATCGTGTCCGACGATGGCGAAACGCTCGTGACCAAGCCTGTCCATCGTCTCGAACAAGGCGTTCGCAATGGCGCGCCGCGACGGTTCACGGACGGTCGCACTGCCCGGCGCCGCGACCGATCCGCCATAGCCGGGAAGATCGAGCGCGACGACACGGTGGGTCTGCGCAAGTCCCGGCGCGATGAGGTGCCACGCACACAGCGTCTGCGGGTAGCCGTGGATCAGCAGCACGACCGGCCCGTCACCGGCCGTTACCACGCGCATGGAAGAGCCATCGGCGAGGCTGACGCGCTTCACCGCAAAGCCGGGAAACAAGCCGTCCAGAACAGCCTCTTCACCGGCGCACGATGCCTGCGCCGCATCTGTGGTCAACGTTGCCATGGCATCAACCGGCGTTGCAGCGCCTGAAGGCCGTAGGTGAGCATCACGCCGAGCATCATGACCACGACCAGGCCGGCATACATCTTCTCGGGGTTCAGGACTTCCCAGTAATAGAAGGTGATGAAGCCGACGCCCTGCTTGGCGCGCAGGAATTCGACGGAGATGATGACGATCATCGCCGTGCCGAGCGCGATGCGCAGGCCCGCGAAGATCACCGGCAGCGACCCCGGTATGATGACATGCCGCATCATCTGCCAGCCATTGGCGCCGTAGTTGCGCCCCGCCATCAGGTAGACCTTGTCGATGCCGCGCACACCGGCCATCGTGTTGATCGTCATCAGGATGAAGACCGCGAGCGCGACGACGAGGATCTTCGGCCCCTCACCGAACGGATCGGCGAAGATCAGCATGACGATCGGGAAGATCGCGATCTTGGGCAGCACGTAGATCGCCGACAGCGTGGTGTCGAGCATCAGCCGCACCGTCTGGTTGACGCCCATCACCACGCCGAGAAGAATGCCGGGAATCGCCCCCAGCACGAAGCCGATGAAAACGCGGCTGATGGTCGCCAGCACATGGCTTTCCGACAGGAGCGTCCAGACGCCCGCGAACCCGTCCCGTGAGAAATATTCCGGAATCAGCCAAGGCCGTCCCAGCAGGCTGGTCTCGGAGAACCGGTCGTAGCGCACCGTCATGTCCCACAGGCCTGCCGCGATGCGCGAGGGCTGGGGAAACCATGTCGGATTGATCAGGCCGTAGTCGCCCGCCAATTGCCACATCAGCAGCACCAGTGCGGGAAAGCCGAAAGCAAGCGTGCGCTCATAGGCCGTGCGGCGACGCAAAGGCACCATGCGGCCGAGGCGCTCGCATATGAGGACGAGGACGACGAAGCCGGCGATGATGGCGAGCCATGCAAGCGAGCGCCAGAGACCGGTGACCGCGAGCAATGCGTTGAACGCGACCGCCGCGCCGAGGAGCATGAGGATGGCGCGGCGGTCTGCCGCATGAGCGCGACGGGGAGTGCTCGGCGCGCCCGTGCCCTGCGAAAGCGATTTGGCTGAAATCTCGGTCATTGCTGCATCTCCATCGCGCGGGTCACTTCGCTGGATAGCTGGTTCCAGATCTCGGCGCGGTACTCCGCGAAGCGCGGCGTGTTCATCGCGTCGATCGACCTGGGGCGGGGCAGGTCGATGTCGAATGTCGCCAGGCGGCGGCCCGGCTGCGCGCTCATCAGGATCACGCGGTCGCCCAGAAGCACCGCCTCGTCGAGGCTGTGCGTTATGTAGACGACGGTCTTGCGGGTCTCTTCCCAGATCCGCAGCAGCTCTTCCTGCAGGACCACCCGCGTCTGCGCGTCCAGCGCGCCCAGCGGCTCGTCCATCAGCAGCACTTCCGGGTCGTTGGCGAGCGCGCGGATGATGCTGACGCGCTGCTTCATGCCCCCCGAAATCTGGTGAGGATAATAGTTCGCGAACTTCGCCAGACCCACCCGGTCGAGCCAGTAGCGGGCCGTCTCCTGCCTCTGGCGCAGGCCTATGCCGCGCATCTGGAGGCCGAAGGCGACATTGTCGATCACCGTCTTCCACGGGAAGATGGCGTATTCCTGGAAGACCACGCTGTTCAGCGGCTTGCCCGGTTCCGTGCCCGGGCGGATATCGATCGTCCCCAGCGATATGTCCTCCAGCCCGGCGAGCATGCGCAGGAAAGTGGACTTTCCGCATCCCGACGGTCCGACGATGCAGACGAACTCCCCATCGGCGACGTCGAGGCTGAAATCGTCGAGCGCCACCATCGAGCCATCGACGGTCGGATAGATCTTCGAGACGTTGCGTGCGGCGATCTTCGGCGCGCCGGACGCGCCGCTGTTTGACAGGCTGGTCATGTAAAATTCCTCATCGGTCCGGCGCGCGGTCGCGCGCCGGAGCTTCAACGGCGGATTACTGTCTGCCGAGGGTCTCGACGGCCTTGGCCGTGAAGGTCTCGTCGACGACCGTGGAGATATCCAGCGGCTCTTCATACTCGGTGCGGCCGTTCTCGCGGTGGACCCGCTCCAGGTCGGACAGGCCGTCGACCGGGATCTCGACATTGGGATCGTAGATCACCGGGCTGCCGCTGCGCAGCGCTTCTTCGGTCGATGCGGTGTGCTTCATGAAGGCATCGAGGTTTTCCTGCGACAGGTAGTCGGCGCCCTGCATCATGCGGGCCGCCTCCGCCAGTGCGAGGACGAAGCGTTCGGCAACCTCCGGCCGCTCGTTGACGAACTTGCCCGACCCGACGAAAGCGACCGTCATCAGGCCCGGCGTGATGTCCTGCGCCAGCATGACGCCATTGCCCGAATCGAGGATCTGGTCGGAGAAGGGCGAGCTCAGCAGCACCGCGTCCACCGCCTTCGCCTCGATCGAGGCAGGCATATCGGCATTGCCGATATTGATGAGCTCGACATCGCGAATGGTCAGGTCGGCCAGTTCCAGCGCCTTGCTGACGAAGTATTCGCCGCCGCTGCCCGGTCCGCCCGCCGCACCGATGCGCTTGCCCTTCAGGTCGGCGATCGTCTTGACCTCGCCGCTTTCGGACAGGTCCTTGCGAACCAGAAGCTTGGTCGGACCGTCCTCCATCGGGTCGAGCGCGCCGGGCGCGATGATGCGGATGTCGAGGCCGCGATCCCAGGCCGACCAGAGGGAAGCAACGATGGAGATGCCGCCGACATCGACGGTGCCCTGATCGAGGAAGGCGATCGCTTCCGTGCCCGACTTCACGCGTTCGAATTCGACGTTGAGTCCGTATTTCTCGAAGATGCCCTGGCCGTCGGCAACATAGGCGGTCGCGAACTTCATGATCGGCACATAGGCGATCTTCACGGTCTGCGGCGGATCGAGCGGCGCCACGTCGGCGGCAGCCGCGGCCCCGGCCGTAAACGCGCCGCCGAGCATCATCGCCACGGCGACGGCCTTTCTGATCGTCAACTTCAACATTCTCTCACTCCCTGTTTCATATGGTCGATTGCGCCCGCGAAGCCGATGGTCCCGGCCGTGTCTGCGCAAGGTGCTCCTCCACGCGCTTCGCGGTCTTCACCGGGCCGGACATGGATCGTCCGGCTCCGATTCCTTTGGCGCGCCGTGAGGCGGGCACGCCGTTTCCTTCGCCTTGCCCCGGTTCACGCCTCCGCCATTTCCTCCAGCGGGTTCAGATAGGCGCCCTGGGCGAGCAGATTACTCCTCAGCTCCGAAATAGGAACCTGCGCGGGTTGCAACCCCCGATCCGCGGCAAGGGCCGCCGCCACGCCGGCGGCGTGGCCGGTCAGCCAGCATTGCGGGATTTCGCGCATGAAGGAATGGCTCGTCGCGTCGCACGACAGGTGCCGGCCGGGGGCCAGCAGGCCGCCTACGCTCTGCGGCACCATGGTGGAATAGGGAACCGAGACGTTGGCGAATTTCGGCGACAGCGACGGCGAGACGCCGATCTCGTCGGCAACCGTGCGCCCGTCCCACATCTCGCGCGTCAGCTTGCCCATGCCGACGAGACGACGGCCGTGACGGACACCGAGCTGCGAGCCTGACACCATGATGTAGGCGTCGCGGAAACCCGGCGCGTGTTCGCGGTAGAAGGCCAGGTGCTCGAGCATCAACTGGTGGCTCCTGATCTCGACTTCCGACAGGTCCTCGACCTTCAGCGCGGAGTAGCCTGACAGGCGCGGGCCCATGAACACGGCCACCTCGTTGCGCCACGAGACGACGGGCCGCTCGAAATAGCGCATCGTCTCGCGGCCGCGCGCCATGAACTGCGTGTACTGCTCGGGCGTCTCCGCGCGAAACCGCAGGAAGGCATTCATGTCGACGCCCGCGAACATCCAGGAGGTGTTCATGCAGCCATGAATGTCGCGCTGGTCGACCTCGGTGTCGAAGTCGGAACCGGCGCGGGCGAAAAGGTCGCCGTCGCCCGTGGCGTCGATCGTCACCTTGGCGAGAACCGCGCGGCGGCCCTCCTTGCTTTCGAAGACGCAGCCGGTGACGCGTCCGTCCTCGACCAGCGGACGGGCTCCCCAGGCATGGAAGATCGGGTGGACGCCGGCATCCAGCACCATCGCGAGCGATTCTGCCTTCAGCCATTCCGGATCGAGCGTCGGCGAGTAGGTGACCGTGTTGTGATAGGCGGCCGTTCGCAGCGACCAGTAGGCCACCTTCTCGGGATCGCGGGATCCCCAGTCGGCCTTCTCGGGACCGGCGATCTTGTCGCGCGTCAGCCGCGACAGCACCTCTTCCGCAAATCCGCGGATGACGTGCTTGCCCGACCAGTCGCTCATCCGGTCGATCCAGATGACGAGACCGCCGGTCGACAGGCCGCCGAGATGGTTGTAGCGCTCCAGAAGCACGACGTCGGCGCCGAGGCGCGCTGCCGCGACCGCCGCCGCTGTTCCAGCGGGGCCGCCACCGACGACGAGAACGTCACATTCCGTATGCACGTGGACGGGCTGCGCCGGCTCCTCGATCACGCGCGTCGACAATCTGCGTCGTTCCTGGCGCTGCGTTTCGAACGTTTCCGCCTGGAAGAACAGGCGTCCTCCCTCCGGTTCCATCGTGCCCATCTGTCTGCGTCCTCCCGTCCTGTGCGCCGACGCCGCGCGAGTTCTCGCCGCGTCTGCGTATCGTCGATCTGCGGTTGCGGAAGCCATCGGCGAGGAGGACGCTCACGGTCCAGCCGGGCTGCCGTGATCTTCGCGCATTCTCCTCCCCATGCACGGCACCGCCAGCATGTGACTTGACGGTAAGAGTGACGCATTGCTTGATCAAACGAATTTCACTCGTCTATTAATGCACCAGATTAATCAATGGAGGATCGCTCGATGGACATTCTCGGCCTCGAGGCATTCATCCGGATCGCCGAATGCGGCAGCTTTCGGCGCGCGGCGACGGCGATGAACCTGTCGCAGACAGCGCTCAGCCATCGCATCAAGAAACTGGAACAGGATGTCGGGCTGAGCCTCTTGCAGCGCACCACCCGGACGCTGACGCTGACACGCGCAGGCCAGGACTTCTTCCCCAAGGCGCGCGACATGATGCTGCGGCTCAACACCCTCTACGAGGATCTGAAGGTCGAAGGCAGGCGCGCGCATGAGCGCGTCGCCATCGGATGCCTGAGTTCGCTCGGCGAGCGCTACCTGCCCTCGGTGCTGCGGACGTTTCGCGAGCGCTTTCCCTCCGTCAACATCAGCATCCACGACGAGCATGCCGCGGTGCTGTGCGATCGCGTGCTGTCGGGCGACATCCAGTTCGCCCTGACGATCCTCGGCGCGCAGCACTGGGCACAGAAGTCGCGCGTCCTGTTCGAGGAGGATTTCGTCGCAGCCGTGCCGGTGGACCATCCGCTCGCCGACCGGACGCACCTCGCCTGGGCGGACCTCGTCGGACACCCGCTTGCCAGGGTATCGACCACCACCAGCCACGGCTTCATTCTCAGCGAGAGCCTGAACACGTTCCCGCATGAACTCGATTGGCGCTACGAGGTGCAACGCACGCATATGGCGGGGAGCCTGGTCGTCGCCGGTCTCGCGATCACCGTCCTGCCCCGCCCCGCCATCCCCACGCATGAAAGCGTGCGCATCATTCCGATCACCGAGCCGACGATCCGGCGCACCGTGGGCATCATCTCGCTGAGCGGCGTGCCGCTGTCGGCCCATGCCGTGCAACTCCAGCGTATCCTGCTGCGCGAGATCGCGAAGACGTCCGCCAGGTCCGGCAGCCGCCCATCCAGGCACCCTCAGGAAATTCGAGCCGAAATCGCCTGATCGGCGAGGCGCGATCCGTCTGCTGTTCCACTAAGAGAACTTGTTCACTAGAGATACATATCTCTCACGCCGGCAAATCGTCGGCACGGCACATGCGAAAGCGAGCGGAAATCATGGTGGATTTGAACGGCGAGGGACTTCTCGCGCTCTGGAACGGCGTCGAGCCTGCGCGGACGGCCGAGTACAATGCCTGGCACACGCGCGAGCACGTACCGGAGCGCATTTCGGTGCCGGGCATCCATGGAGCGCGCCGCTACGTTCGCCTCGACGGGCCGCTTCCGCAATATCTGACGCTTTATCCGATGCAGAACCTCGACGTGCTGCAAAGCGCGCCGTATCTCCGCCTCCTCGACCACCCGACCGACTGGTCGCGCACCATGCGGCCGTCGCTCAGCGACTTCATGCGCCTGTGCTGCCGCCGCGTCCTGTCCCTTGGCGGAGGCATGGGCAGCGCGCTGGCCGCGATCACCGTGGGGGAAGCGACGGACCTGCGCGCGGACGCGCTTCACGCACTGATGGCGGATCTGCTTCGACACGACGCCTTCACAGCGATCCATATCATCGAACGCGACGGGTCCGTGCCGGACGTCCCCTTCACTGTCGGCGGGGGAACTCCCGAGTTTCCGCGCGGCGGCGCGATCCTGTTCGAGGGCTATGACGACGCCGCGCTCGCCGCAAGGCTGGCGCATGCATGCGACGAACTTGCCCGGATCGGCCTCGACGATCCCGCCTCGACACTGACCCGGTATCGGCTGGCCTATGCGCTGGATCGCGCGTCGCTCGACCGGGTGATCACGATCGGCCCGCCCTTTCAATGACGTCCCGCGACATGCGGGCGGCAAGCGCGGCCTGTTCCGCCATGCCCAGAGCGGCATGGCGCGCGGCCGGAGCCTCGATCGCGAACGGCGTCCCTGCCGGAAACGCAGCGACGAAGTCCTCCAGCCACAATCCGCCTTCGCCCGGATAGAGACGCTCGTTGCGCGCCTCGTGGCGCAACTGGTCGGCGGGGGGAATGGGGCCGGGCGCATCGCAGAGGTGAGCGTAGCGGAACAATGCGGGATCGTAGCCGGCGATCTCGGCGGGAGAGCCGCCGGAACGGCTGAGATGCAGCGAATCGACCAGCAGTCCCGCATCCGGTGTGCCCGCTTCCACCAGGAACGCATGCGCTTCGGCCAATGACCGTATCTGGCTGTAGGGAATGAATTCGAGCATCGGCACGATGCCGCAATCCTTCGCATGGTCGCAGAACCGCGCGAAACGATCGAGCAGCCGCGGCCGGTCCGGGTCGTTGCCGACGACGAGCACATGCCGGGCGCCGAGTTCCGCGCCCGTCTCGATACCCGCCATGAATGCATCCATGTCGGTATCGGCCATCAGCCAGAACGCCTCCACGTCGAGCAGTGTCAGGCCGGTGTCGCGCAGCCTGGCCTTGATCGCGCGCTGCATCTGCGGGTCACCCACCACGGGCACGATCGCCTCGGCCGCCATCGGCGGCTGTATCCTGAGGCCAACGGCGTCGAACCCCGCGCGGGCGGCGAATTCCACGAGTTCAAGAGGACCTGCCTTGATGATGGTGAAATGTGCGAGCGAAAGCATCGGCATCGTCCCTGGAACCTCCTGCGAAGCGTCATGCGAAGGGCGGTCGACACCGCCGTCGACGCCCCGTTCAAGCTTTACATATTGAACTAGTTCACATAAGAAAATAGAATTCTTCGTCCAACACCATTGCCATTTCAGGAAGACCCCATGCCAGACCAGCAGACCGACCGCCTTGCAATCAGAGATCTGCTGGAGAACTGGGCCGTCTGGCGCGACGCCGGCGACTGGGAGAGATTCCGCACCGTCTGGCATGACGACGGCCGCATGATGGCCACATGGTTCCAGGGCACGGCGGACGAATTCATCGCGGTCAGCAAGGCGGGCTTTGAGAAAGGCGTGCGCATCCTGCATTTCCTGGGCGGCACGTCGATCGACCTGTCGGGCGAACGCGCCATCGCGCAGACCAAGATGACCATCAGCCAGCGGGCGGATGTCGAGGGCGTCGCCTGCGACGTCGTATGCACCGGGCGCTTCTACGATTTCCTTGAAAAGCGCGATGGCCGCTGGGGCGTCGTGCTGCGTCAGCCGATCTACGAAAAGGACCGGCTCGATCCGATCGACCCGACCCGGACGCCGAAACTGGATCCTTCCGTGCTCGAGGGTTTTCCCGAAGGTTACCGTCACCTGGCCTATCTGCAGGCCGGCATCGGCTACCCCGTCAAGCGCGACATGCCGGGCCTGACGGGACCGGAAGTGACCGCACTGTACAGCCGCGGCAAGTCCTGGCTTTCAGGCGGCGCGCTCTGACGGGAAGCGACGGAGAACGCCATGCCGCATATCACCATCGATTACACGAGCGGCCTGGACGCCGATATCGACATGCGCGCCCTTGCCGACGCGGTCCATGACTCCGCCTGCCGGTCGGGTGTATTTCCGATCGGCGGCGTGAGGACGCTGGTCCGGCAGGCCCAGTACAGCCGTGTCGCCGACCGGGGCGACGGCGCCGGCTTCGTTCAGATTTCGGTACGCATCGCCCCCGGGCGCAGCACCGAAACCAAGACGGACGTCGCGCGCACGCTCTTCGAGGCCGCAGCATCGGCGATGTCGGCCGTCTTCGAGACGCGCGACGATGTTGCCTTGCAGTTGGAGATCACGGAATTCGATCGGGCGATGACGCTGAGCCGCAACAAGATGATCCCGTCCCCCGCAAGGCCGTGACCGCATCCTGGAAGAGGGGCGCAACGCGCCAACGGCGCGCTCGGGACGGATGGTCGTCAGACCCCGTCTTCCGCCCCTGCTTCACCCTCCCCCTCCCCCGCAGCCAGCCCGACCGGAATATCGCCGCTTAGAAGCTTCTCCTTCGAGAGCAGTCCGGCATCCTCCAGCGCCTCGAAATCGGGCAGGTCGCGCAGCGTGTCGAAGCCGAACTCCAGCAGGAAGTCCTTGGTCGTGACGTAGGTGTAAGGCGCCCCCGGCGTGGGGCTGCGCGGCCCCGAGGCGATCAGCTTTGCGCCGCGCAGGTGACCGATCAGGTCGCGCGAAACCTCCTTGCCGAAGAAGGACGACAGTTCGGCGCGCGTGATCGGCTGGAAATAGGCGATGCACATCAGCACCAGCATCTCCAACTGGCTGAGGTCGACGGCGCGCTCGCTTGCGCCGACAGCCGCGCGGATGGCGTCCGCATAGGATGGCCGGGTCAGATGCTTCCAGCCACCGGCGACGGCGACCAGATCGTAGGGCCGGCCGCGCAGGTCCTCGCGGATGTCGTCGATCAGAAGATCGATGCTGCAACCCTTGCCCACCACCCGCGCCAGCGTCTCGCGCGTGACCGGTTCGGCGGCGGCGAAAATCACCGCCTCGACGCGATGCATCCATGCACGCCACCGCGCCTCCGGCGGCAGATGGTCCAGTTCCCGGTCGAACAGAGCCGCGGCTTCCTGGTCCGCTTTTCGTTTCCTGGCCGCTCTCTCCGCCATGCTCGTCACAGCCCGTAGATGCGGAAGGTCGAGCGTCCGGACAGTTCGCGCACCGCGCCGAGTTCGACCAGCCGGTCGAACAGGCGGCGCAGGCCGCGATCGCTTATTCCGGCGATTCTGTCCGATGCCACCATTGCGTCGTCGGTCAGCAGCTTTGCGACGACGGCTTTTGCCGCCCTGGCCCTGAGTTTCGGGGCTACGGCGAGGAGCTTTTCCGCACGGCGTTCGAGTTCGCTCGACAGATCGATGGCGCGCAGCGCGGCGCGCGCCTGCCCTGCCAGAATTGCCGTCGTCCGATCGGCCGCCCGCTCGGTGAACGACATGCCCGCGGCCGGGTCCCGCCGGCGACCGGCACCCGCCCTCACGCCGGCCTCGGTGCCCAGCAGCGGTATGGCACGGGACCACCCCAGCCGCTGCGCCAGCAGCGCATCCGCGAGCCAGCATCCGAAAGGATGCCCGAAGCCGTAGCGTTCGGCAGCGTCAAATGCGCCGGTCGACGTCCCGACCACCCCGGCGCTTGCCCGGAGCTCGCGAAGGTCTTCCGCGAGATCGCGAACCGCTTCATCGTCGCGAGCATAGCCGAACGCCTCCAGCACCGCGGCGAGGTCTCCTTCGGTCAGAAGCTCGCCCGGCGGCCGAGTCGCCAGCCTGCGCCAGGCCAGCAGCAGGCGGCCCGCAGGTCCGATCTCGTCTCCCGGTCGCGTCAGCGACGCCGCGTCGCGCAAGGCCGCTTCGTCCTCCACGCGGCCTGCGGCCCCTGCGGTGACTGCGGCAGCGGCGAGCCCCAGCCGCTGCCGCCATACTCCCGCCGACCTGTCCTGCCGGCGCACGACCGCATCGAGCGCGGCAATAGCGGCACCTGTGACGAGCGCGGCATCCTCGATGGTGTGTTGCCCAAAGGCTTGTGCATCAACCGCCCGTGTGCCGGAAACCGCCCGGCGCAGCCAGTTCGATACAACCGGCGCGAGGGGTTGATCAGTGTCTGGCTGAGAAGGTTCGGGCCGCAGAATCATCCCGGTGACGATGAATCATTACGGCGCTTTTGGCAATCGTTCCGCGCAAAAACCGCCGCGCCTGTCGAGCAGCCACAACGTCCGATAATGTTGCATTATCGGTTATTATGCTCGTCCGCGCCGAAATGGCGGTTTTCACCGTGCTGAGCCCTATTGCGGGATCAGCGGATCGGCGGCGCCGACGACGTAGTAGCCGACCATGACCAGCGTGCCGGCGAGGACGAGATAGTAGAGCGTCGGCAGGATCGTGATGCGCAGCGTCGCCCCTTCCCGGCCGAGCAATCCCACCGTCGCAGCGGCGGCCACCACGTTGTGGATGGCGATCATGTTGCCGGCGGCGGCGCCCACGGATTGCGCGGCGATCATCAGCGCCGACGACAGGCCGAGCCCCTGTGCGACGGAGAACTGGAACTGGCTCAGCATGACGTTGCTGACCGTGTTCGATCCCGCGAGAAACGCCCCAAGCGCGCCGATGGACGGCGCGAAGAACGGGTAGATGCCGCCGACCTGCGTGGAGACCCATTCAGCGACCAGAATGGGCATGCTGTCGAGGTCGGATGCATTCACGCCGGAATTGATCATCACCCGAACCATGGGCACGGTGAACATCAGCACGAAACCCGCCCCGATCAGCGTGGTGGTGCTTTCGCGCGCCGCCTTCACGAAGCCCGAGAACGGCATGCGGTGAAGCAGAAGCGCGATCAGGCAGACGATGACGAGAAGACCGCCGGGCGAGAAGAGCGGCGCGAAGTCGCCGCTGATGCCGTCCTCCCCGAGGATTTGCGGCGCGACATAGGTCACAGATTTCAGGGCGTCACCGAGCGGCGTGAAGACCCGCGTCAGCACGAGGATCAGCGCCAGCAGGATGTAGGGCGCCCAGGCCAGCAGCAGCGGTATCTTGCGTGTCGCGAGTTCGTCGAGGCCGGCGTCGATCTTGCCGAACCAGTCTTTCGGCCATTCCGCCTTCGGTGCGAAGTCCCACGTGTCGCGCGGAATGAGGAAGCCGGCGCGCGCCGCGAGCGTGACGATGCCGAGCCCGACCATGCCGCCGAGAATCGAGGGGAACTCCGCCCCGAGGAAGACCGCCGCCAGCACATAGGGAATCGTCATGGCAAAGGCCGCGAAGATCGCGAATGGCGCGATCGACAGCCCTTCCGACCAGGATTTGTTCTTGCCGAAGAAGCGGGTCATCACAAGCACGAGGAAGAGCGGGATCAACGTGCCGCAGATCGCGTGCAGGATCGCCACCTCGGAGGTGATGATCTGGAAATAGGTCTCCCAGTTCGAGCCGGCGGCGGTAAGCTGGGCCGCGACGGCCTCCTGGTCCACACCGGTCTGGACGCCGACGATCAGCGGCGTTCCGACCGCGCCGAAGGAAACCGGCGTCGACTGGATCATCATGCCGAATACCACGGCCGCCATGGCGGGAAAGCCGACGGCGACCATGAGAGGCGCGGCGACGGCCGCCGGCGTTCCGAAGCCGGACGCACCCTCGATGAACGATCCGAACAGCCAGGCGATCAGGATCACCTGCACCCGCCGGTCGGAGCTGATCGAGGTGAAGCCCGAGCGGATCGTCGAGATCGCGCCGGAATGTTTCAGCGTGTTCAAGAGCAGGATCGCGCCGAAGATGATCCACAGCAGCCCGGCCGTCTGCAACAATCCCTGCAGCGTCGAAGCGATCACGCGATTGGGACTGACCCCCCAGACGACCAATGCGATGACGACGGCCATGACATAGGTGAACGGCATGACGATTCGCGCCGGAAAGCGGAAACCCACCAGGAGCACGCCTGCCGCCAGAATGGGTAGAAATGCCAGGAAAGCCAGAAAACCTATGGACACTGTAAATCTCTCCTCCATGATTTGCGCAGTCCAGCGCCACGCCGGATATGCGCTCGGATCGCCCCTCCGCAGACGATCCACGGGGGTCTGGTAACCAACGCGTACAAAGCGTGTCAATCGCAGGAGGAAAATTCGACCGATAATCGAAAACACGATTTGCTTATGGACCGCGCATCCCGGCGATCATCTGACGGAGATTTGCAAGATACAGGCATGCCTCCAAAACTAAGCTGATGGAGCATTCTCATTGCCATCGCAGGAGGCGGTCTCTAGACTCGCCTGAATTCGGATTTACGGCGTCTTGCGTCCATCTTTGACAGTGCCTCGCCGACATCGACATGCATGAAAACGGGATGAGAAGCATGCGACCGCCTGCCACCATGAATCCGCCTGTTACCGACGATCTGCCCGACATCGTCGACATCGTGCGCGACATGGCGCAGGGCCCGCTCAAGGCCCCCTCCCCTCCCCCGCTGCAGCCGATTTCGGTGCAGGAACCCGCTTCTTCGTCCCTGCCGGCGCATCTCGACGATCTTGCCGGCCGCGCCCGCGATTATGTCGATGCGGCGACGTCCGCCAACACACGGCGCGCCTATGCAGCCGACTGGCGGCATTTTTCCGCCTGGTGCCGGCGTCAGGACGTGCCGCTCGTGCCGCCGGATCCGCAGATCGTCGGGCTCTACATCACTGCACTCGCCTCCGGCAGCGATGCGAACATGGCCATCGAGGGTAAAAAATCCGTCTCGACGATCGAGCGGCGGCTGTCGTCGCTGTCGTGGAATTATGCGCAGCGCGGAACGCCGCTCGACAGAAAAGACCGCCACATCGCCACCGTGATGGCCGGCATTCGCAACCGCCATGCCGCGCCGCCGCGCCAGAAGGAAGCGATCCTGCCCGAGGACCTGATCGCCATGCTGGAAACCCTGGACAGGGGAAACCTGCGCGGCATCCGGGACAGGGCGATGCTTCTCGTCGGCTTCGCCGGCGGCTTGCGCCGCTCCGAGATCGTCGGGCTGGATGTCGGACGCGACCAGACCGAAGACGGAAGCGGCTGGATCGAGTTCTTCCCGAAAAAGGGCCTGCTCGTGACGTTGCGCGGCAAGACCGGGTGGCGCGAGGTCGAGATCGGGCGCGGCTCCTCCGACGCGACCTGCCCGGTCGTCGCGGTCGAGGCCTGGATGACCCTTGGCCGCATCGGACATGGACCGCTGTTCCGCAGGGTGACCGGACAGGGCAAAAAACCGGGCGCGGAGCGGCTGAACGACCGGGAGGTCGCCCGCCTCGTCAAGCGCACGGCGCTCGCGGCCGGCGTTCGCGGCGATCTGGCCGAGGGCGAGCGCGGCGGCAGGTTTGCCGGACACTCGCTGCGGGCCGGCCTTGCATCCTCGGCGGAAGTCGACGAGCGCTACGTGCAAAAGCAGCTCGGCCACGCCTCGGCCGAGATGACCCGCAAATACCAGCGCCGCCGCGACCGTTTCCGCGTCAATCTCACCAAGGCGGCCGGGTTGTAACAGCGCCCTCCCCTGCTCGATTTCGGGCAGTGTTTGATCGCTCGGCCTCCCAAAGGCTCGAAATGCCCGACCGGAAGAGCTGAAGACCGGCCTGATCGAGCCATTCGAGAAGCTTGCGCCCAAGTCGCTGCCCATCACGCGTCCTCGCTTTTCTCCAGCGCCGCCAGCATCGGTTTGGGCGAGAATTGGCCGAGTTCGGCCCGTTCGGTCAGCGCCCGCAGGTATCCGCCCGGCGACCGGATCATCTCCGCCCGCTCCAGAATCGCCGCAACCGTGATCGCGGCATTGATTTCACCCATCGCGGTGCGCGCGCGCTGCCAGGCGTCCGGCGAAATCCCCAGCATCGACCGGACAAGATCGGCGGTCTTCAAAACCTCCCGCCAGCCGGCAATCCCGTCCTTCGCATAGGTCGCAAGCGTCGGGCACACGCCCAGCAGATAACTCAGCGGCACCGGTTCGCCCTTGGTTTCCGGCGCCCGGCCGAATTCCGGCCCTTCACCCCGCGCATGGTCCCCTCCGCTTCCGTCCGCATCTTCGCCGGATTGATCACCGCCGCCCTTCAGCTCTTTTTCGGAGCGAGTTTCAAATTGGGGTTCTGTTTTTGAATTCTGATAGTGCCGCTCGGAATCGACGTCATTGGCGCTCATTTCTTGTTCGCTGAGACCATCGAGGTAGGCGGTCTCCACCTGTGCTCGAAGGCGGACCAGGTTGTCGCGGCGTGCCTCCAGCAGGTCCAGGGACGCCTGACGGGCCATCCGGCGCGACAGCGGCACCAGCGCCAGCATGAAGCCCTGCCAGTCCCCTGCCCGCTTCTCCGCAAGGCCGGCCTCGATGATCTTGCCGGTATCGCGCATATGGATGGTGATCTCGCCGCGTACGCGCTGGCACAGGCGTGCATAGGCCCGAAGCTCCTCGGCGGCGGTGTGGATGCCTGCTGCGGCCAGCGCCAGGGGCGACAGATCGAAGCCGAAGGCGCTTTCGACGCCGCCATGATCGTCCCGGCGGCAATAGCGCTTGCCGTTGGGGCTATCGCGCCTGAGGATCAGGCCGGCCTCCACGAGGGCCGCGATATGCCGGCGCAGCGTCGCATCCGCCATGCCGCGGCAGCGCAGCGAAAGCTCCGCATTGGACGGGAAGACGATGATCGGCGCCGATCCGTCCAGTTCGCGGCTCTGGTGGAAGCTCATCAGCGCCTCCAGCACCGCGATCGCACGGTCGGACAGGCCGTAGACGCTCCGCGCCTCCGACAACGCCCGCAAAAGCTGCCATTTCTCCGCGCGGCCGGTGTCGTTGCCGCCTTCCTTCAGCGCGGAACGCTGCCGCTCCACGGTTTCACGGCGCTGAAAATCGGCCGCACGAACCCGACCGCCGCCGAAAGGCGTCGTCGCAAATCGATCTGTCATTCGAGTTACCTCGTCTTTGAGGCACAGAAATACGCGGCCGGGACGTGCCCACGCCTTGACAGCATGACTCGGAAGTGATTCTTTCAGATTGCTACATCGAAAGGGGCTTCCGGGATGGCAACGTTCTGGAGGCCTTTTTTCTTGCCTGCTTCTCCGTTTCTGGTTTCGGTTCTACGCACGCATGCCGGACAGGCGGCGAGCCCGCCGGCAATCTCTCAATTTTTGTCCTTGTCCTGCGCCTCGTCCGCATAGCGGAAGGCGGCATACAACTCCGGCAGCCGCGCGGCGATGTAATCGGCGAAGCCCTCGCCGGCGCTGTCGGGGATGGTCAGCCGTGCCGCGTGTGCCGTACGCGCCAGTTCCGCGATCGCCCGGCCCCTGCCATCCGCGATTTGCCGCGGCCCCGGCTTGGCCTTCAGGACCCGGTTTCGCGCCGATCGCTCGAGCCGCGCGTAGAGCCGCTGAAAGCGGGTATCGCTGCCGGCCGCGCGGAACGCTTCCGACCTGAGCTCCTGCAACGCCAGACCGCCGGCGTCCATGGCGAGAAGCTGGCCGAGCATCACCCAGCGCGGACGTCCCGCCTTGGGCGCCGGCCCGATCGCGCGCACGACAGGGATCGGAATGGCCTCGGCGACCTGAAGCAGCCGCGACATCTCGGATTTGTGGACGGCGAGTGCTGCCTGTGCCGTGGCGCGGTCGAAACCGTGATCGATCAGCGTCTTGGCGAAGAATGCGCGCTCGATGAAGCTCAGCGCGCGCCGCTCGGCATTTTCCTTGCCTTGCGCCATCACCAGCGCGTTGTCGTCGAGCGCACGCACGACGGCACGAACCGGCCGGCCGAGTTCGCGCATGGCCTGTGCGCGGCGGTGGCCATAAGCGAGCTGGTAGAACCCGCGCGCTGCCTTGTCGGCATCGGGATGCGGCCGCACCAGAACCGGCACCTGCTGGCCGTGTTCTTCGATGCTGGCCTTCAGCGCGTCGAAATCCCCGTCGTTCTTGGCGCCCTCGCTGAGGCGGTCGACATAGGGCGAGCGCTCGATGAGCGCGGTATCCAGTTCGACCACCTGGTCGCCCGAAGCCAGCACGTCGCGCAGCTTGCGCGCCTCCTCGACTTCCTGCGACAGCGTTCCGAGCGACAGCCCCATCGCCTTGACGGCGCCGGACGTGCTGCGTTTCTGCGGCGGCTCGGGCGGCGTGACCGGGACGGGATTGGGATCGTCGGGCGAGCCCTCCGGCACTTCACCGCCGAAAAGCGAACGGAGCCTGTCCTTGCGTGCATTCATGTGCGTTCTCCTTCCCGCACAGGATGCAGCAGGGCGGAAGGGGGTGGATAAATATTTTTTGCGGGCGAGATTTCACGCCGAAAGGCCGCGCGGGCCAGCGCGCCGTCGCCGAAGTTGACAGCTGTCAACTTTGCCCCGCTCATGGCGTCCTCCCCCATGATTGCAGCATCAGCGCCTCGACCTCCGCATTGACCGCGTTCAGCGCCTCATAGGCGCGGTCATAGGTCACGCGGTTGAAATTCTCGCGTCCGACTTCGTAGAGCGTCTGCTTGGTGAGGCCGGCATCCGAGATCGCCGTCGACTTGAGCATCGGGGCGGTCAGCACGCGCGATCCGAACTGCGTGCGCAGGAAGCCGGAAATCTGCGTCTGCGGCCCGTCATTGGGCTCATAGCGGGTGATCAGGTAGCGCAGGAAATCGAAGTTCAGCGCCCCGCCCGCCTCGCGCACCACCGAAAGCAGATCGGATGTCATGAACAGGAACTGGCTCATCGAGGCGACGTCGAGCATCTGCGGATGCACGGTGACAATCACCGACGTCGCCGCACAGAGCGCGCTGAGCGTGAGATAGCCGAGCTGCGGCGGGCAATCGATCACGACGACGTCGTAATCCGCCTCGACCGTCGCGATCGCCTCCTGCACCCGCGTGAAGAACAGGTCGCCGGTCCGCCCACTGGAACGGTTCGCCAGATGCTGCGGCGTCGTGTGCTCGAACTCCTGCAATTCGAGATTGCCCGGCACAAAGTCGAGCCCGTCGACATAGGTCTTGCGAATGACGCTCGACAGCGGCACGCGCTCGTCGTCGTAGCGGATCGCGCCGTAGAGCGTGTCGTTGCCCGACAGGTCGAGGTCCGGCTGGTAGCCGAACAGCGCCGACAGCGACGCCTGCGGATCGAGATCGATGGCGAGCGTGCGATAGCCCTGGAGCGCGAGATACTGCGCCAGATGCGCCGACGTCGTCGTCTTGCCGGACCCGCCCTTGAAGTTGGTGATGGCGATGACCTGCAGGTGGTCGCCAGTCTGCCGCCAGGGCACGTAGTTGCGCGCCTTGGCGCCACCCTGCGAGGCAAGGTGATGGCGCAGCGCGTTGACGTCGGCCAGCGAATAGAGACGGCGCCCGGCGACGCCGACCTCGGGGGAGGGGCCTTCGCCGGAAATCGAGAGCTGCCGCAGATAGCCGTCAGTCACGCCGATCAGCCGCGCCGCCTCGCCGCTGGTGAAGGAGCGCATCGTCTTCTGGGCAGTGGGCGGGAACAGCCGGCCACGCAAGGCCGAGAGCTGCGCCGAAAGCAGCTCCGCATCCGCCGCGATCTGCCGGTCGGCCGGCTCGCCTGTCATGTCACTGGTGGTCACGTCATCCCTGTCTGAAAAAGTCGCACGCCCTCAACCGCGATCAGGCATGCCCGATCGCGACTCACAACGTCGTGTTAAGTTTACGCAATTACGCTGAAACTGACAGCACCAAGCGCGAGTTACGGCGACGGGTGCTAATTACCCTCAATTGCCGTATCTACGCTGGGTGAAATACCGATTCCTGTCAAGGAAAAGAGGGTTAACGGGAATTAACCTCTCTGCAACCCGAATCGGCCCGATGGCCGGGTGAGTTGACAGCTGTCAACAAGGCGCGGCCGTTATCCCGCTTCGATATCCCGATAGCCCCGGCGGCGCTTGGTTCGGTCGAGCCGAGCCAGCATATGTGCCGCCTCAAGCGGGTCGTCAAACGTCTCCACCTTGCACTGGCCTCTCGTGCCGATGCGGCCCCAGTTGCGCATCACCGATGTTTCGCCGAACAGCGTCGGCTGGATCGACAGGGCATAGAAGCGCTGCATGTTGCAGGACGCGTCGACGCGGCGAAGATGGAGAGGGGTTTGATGTCTGTCGGCCATGCCGCGATTCTCGCGGGGCAAAGCAGGTCGCGTCCAACGCCTATTCTGAATCGATCACGGCCGATCGATTCATCGCATTGATGGATAGGGGAGGGGGCTTTTGCGCACCGGGGCGGCTGCACCGGATGCGACCGGGCCACACGGGACAGCGGTAAACGCGAAGCCGGTCGACCGCGCCATAGACTTCGGGCCCGCGTCATGAACGCAGGCCCGTTTATCGTTCGGCACGGGCGATCTAGCGCCGGTACAGGATCATCCCGGCATGATGCAGCACGCCGTCGATGAAGTCTCCATCCGCCGTAAAGCCCGTGTCGTCCCAATATTCGATATGGGTCCCGGTCACCTCGTAGCGCCCTTCATAAGCGCGTTCGCGACTGCCGCGGGCTTCGACGTATCGGTTGTTGGGCAAGAGTTCGTGGCGGATGCGGCCGTCTTCGGTGACCCACATGCCGACATAGGGGTGTGGGGTCACCGTATCCGTCTCCTGTGCCGAGGCCACCTGGCCGAGCAGCGCAACGGCCATGAGTGTCGCCAAGGGTTTGTGCATGGTCCTGTCTCCGGATTGCCGTTTGAGGCCTTACTCGGCGCGCGGTTCATTGTTGTCCACGACCTCGCCATAGGCGACGAGGTCGAGGAAGGCTTCCGCCTCCGTCACGACGCCGTCGGTCATCCGAAAAATCCAGACGAACTGGTTGGCGTAGGGCGCGCCGGAGGTCGTGGTGGCCGAGCCGTCGAAGCGGATGATCACGGTGTCGCCGACCGCCCAGATGTCGTGAACCTCGGGGACCAGCGGGGTTGAAAGCCGGCTGATCAGCGGGAGGGATGCATCTTCGACGAAGTCTTCGATGCTGGTGTAGGTGCCTGCGACCGGACCGGAGCCATGGATCGTCCAACTCACGTCGGAGGCCAGGAGTTCGGCGAAGACGTTTCCGCCGTCCACCCAGTTGTCGAAGGCCTGCCGCACGATCGTTTCGTTGCGGGCAGCAGTGCCTGCGCTTTCGGTTGTCGCCGACGCGGGGCACGCCAGCAGGGCAAGCCCGATCAGCGCGGCCGATGCGGTCTGCGTCATGCGGCAGGCAATGCGGAAAGATGTCATCTCTCGGTTCCTTTCAGTGGGGTTCAGGGATGGTAATGGTATGGCCGTCACTGCGGAGAGGCAGTCGGCCGGATGGTAATCTCGGTCGTATCGACGCTTGCCGGCGCCTCGATCACCTGCCGCACCGCCAGCGCGATATCGGCGGGCTGCAAGGCGATGGCGCGGTATTCGTCCATCACGGCCATCGTCTCCTCATGGGTGATCGTCGACGCCAGGTCGCTTTCGACGACGCCGGGATTGACGCAGGTGACGCGGATTTTCGTGTTCTCCTGGCGCAGCCCGTCGGAGATGGCGCGGACTGCGAATTTCGTGGCGCAGTACACCGCCGCCGTGGGCACGACGTGCAGCGCGCCGATCGAGCCGATGTTGATGATCTGGCCGCTGCCCTGCCGTTCCATCGCCGGCAGCACCGCGCCGATGCCCCAGAGCACGCCCTTGATGTTCACATCGACCATGCGCTCCCATTCGTCCTGCTTTCCGGCGGACAGCGGCGAGAGCGGCATGATGCCGGCATTGTTCACCAGCACGTCGATGCGGCCCCAAAGGTCGAGCGCTGCCTGTGCGAAAGCGGCCATCGAAGACCGATCCGCGACGTCGAGCACGCGGGCCTGCGCCGCGCCGCCTGCGCTGCGTATCTCGGCGGCGATCGCTTCGACGCGGTCGAGCCGCCGGGCGCCGAGAAGGACGGTTGCGCCATGCGCGGCCAGCTCGCGGGCGATGCCCTCGCCGATCCCGCCCGATGCGCCGGTGACCAGTATGATCTTGTCCATGAAGTGCTTCCTTCCGTGTTGCAGGCGGAAGGTGGACCTTTTGCGCTGTCGCTTGTATCCATCCATTCATGGACTGGCCGGTTAGTAGTGCTTGACAATGAACATCGACATGAACCTGCTGCCGCTGTTTCAGGCCGTCGCGGAGGAGCACAATTTCCGCGCCGCCGCCGATCGGCTGGGCGTGACGCGCTCCGCCGTCAGCCAGGGCATCCGGCGGCTCGAGGATGCGATCGGCACGGCGCTGGTGACGCGCACCACCCGCGCGGTGCGGCTGACCGAGGCGGGCGAGCGGTTGCGCGAGGCGCTGTCGCGGCCGATGGCGGATATTTCGGCCGCACTGGAGCATCTGGCGTCGGAAGACCAGCCGCGCGGGCTCCTGAGGCTCGCCGTCACTTCGATCGCCGAGGAGTTCCTGTCGGGACCGCTGCTCGCAAGCTTCGCGGCGGCGCATCCGCAGGTCACCATCGATGTGACGGTGACCGACGCGGAATTCGACATCGTGGCAGCGGGGTTCGATGCGGGCGTGCGGCTGGGCGAAGTGATCGAGCAGGACATGATCGCCGTGCCGGTGGGCGGCGAACAGCGCGAAGCGGTCGTGGCCACGCCGGCTTATCTGGCGGCCCATGGCGGACCAAGCCATCCGCGCGACCTGATCGATCATCGCTGCATCGGCTGGCGTCCAGCGCCGAATGTCGCGCCCCATCGCTGGGAGTTCGAGGAGAACGGGGTTCCCTTCGATGTCGCGGTCGAGCCGCAGATCACCACGAACGATCTGCGCCTGATGCTGCGCGCGGCGCTGGCCGGCGCGGGGCTCACCTTCGCGCCACGGGAGACGTTCCGGCCCTATGTCGAGCGAGGCGAGCTCGTCTGGCTGCTGGAGGACTTCCTGCCGCCCTTTCCGGGCTTCTACCTCTATTATCCGCAGCGGCGGAACATGGCGCCGAAGCTTCGCGCGCTCATCGACCATGTGCGCGGCTGGCCGTGACGGCGCGGCGGAAAGATCGAGCCGGGAAATGCCTATCGTAACGCGGCGCGGAAATCTGGTATGGCGCGGGCTGACGAAGCGGGGCCGGCATGGACGAGCATATTGACGACATCTCCGATCACGGCGGCAGTCTCGCGCCGGCGGCGGCACTGTTCCCGGATGCGCCGACGCCGTGGCTCGATCTGTCGACCGGCATCAATCCGCATGCCTATCCGCTCACGGACCTGCCGGCCGATGCCTTCACGAGACTGCCGGAGGCGGCGGACGTCGCGGAGCTGAACACGATCGCTGCTGCGTGTTACGGCGCGCCGTCGCCCCGGATGGTGGTCGCCGCGCCAGGCACGCAGATCCTGCTGCCGCTGGTGATGGAACTGGCCGGGCAGGGCAGGGCGGCCGTGCTGTCGCCCACCTATGCGGAGCACGCACGGGCGGCGCGTCTTGTCGGGCACGGCGTTTCCGAGGTCACCGACGTCGCGCGTCTCTTCGACGCCGATCTCGCGATCGTGGTCAATCCGAACAATCCCGACGGGCGGGTCATCGAGCGCGACATGCTTCTGGACCTCGCGCGCCATCTGCACCGCAAGGGCGGGCTGCTCGTCGTGGACGAGGCGTTCATGGAAGTCGGCCCGCGCGACCGGAGCGTGGCCGGAAATGTGGGGCAGGGAGGCCTCGTCGTGCTGCGCTCCTTCGGCAAGTTCTTCGGCCTTGCAGGCGTGCGGCTGGGCTTCGCGCTCGCCGCCGAGCCGGTCGCGTCCAAGCTGCGGTCCCGTCTCGGGCCATGGGCGGTCGCAGGGCCGGCGCTCGCCTATGGCCGCATGGCGCTTGCGGATATGGATTGGCAGGCCCGGATGCGCCAGCGCCTCGCGCACGACGCCTCACGGCTCGATGCGCTGCTTCTGCAGTCCGGATTGACGGTTGCGGGCGGGACCAGCCTCTACCGCTTCGTCAGGACACCGCACGCGCCGTCGATCTACGATCAGCTCGGGCGCAACGGCATTCTGGTGCGGAATTTCGACGCGATGGACGATGCGCTGCGGTTCGGCCTTCCCGGCGACGACGCGGCCTTCGACCGGCTCGCGGCATCGCTCACGCGCTGGCGGGATCGCTCGGCGATCTGATCAGTGCGGGCGCGGCTGCGGTGCCTTGTTGCTTGCAGCATCGCGCGAGGCGGAAGCGCCGGCGGCCACTTCGCAGTGCTCGACGTGCCGGGCCAGCGCCTCGTTGGAGAGAAGCGCGCTCACCGTGGTGATGTCACGCTTCTGGTGCGCTGGCGTTTGCTGGAGCGTCTTGAGCCGTTCGAGAAGTGCGAGTCGGGTCATGATGGTTCTCCTTGTCGATCAGCGGTTGTGGCGTTCCTGTGCGCGAGGCGGCCCGTCAGGCCGCCTTCTTCTTGCCGGCGTTGAACGGGATTTCGACATCAACGGCCAGCGTCGAGACCTTGTCGCCGCGTTCCATCTTCACGCTGACCTTTTCGTCGTCGATTTTCATGTGCTTCGCGATGACCTTGAGGATTTCGTCGCGAAGCTTGGTGACGAGGTCCGAATCGCCGACCGACGCACGTTCATGCGCGAGCAGGACCTGCAGGCGCTCCCGCGCGGCAGGCGCCGACGACTGGGGACGCGAAAAGAAACCGAACAGGTTCATGCCGCTTTCCTCCCGAAGATCTTGCCGAAGAAGCCGCGCTTTTCGCCCGGAATGCTGATCGGAACGGTTTCGCCCTTCAAACGCCGCACCGCGTCGAAATAAGCCTTTGCCGGCGCGCTGTTTCCATCGGCCAGCGTCACGGGCGAGCCGACATTCGATGCGCGCAGCACGTCCATGCTCTCGGGGATGATGCCGAGCAGCGGGATCGACAGGATTTCGAGCACGTCGTCGACCTTCAGCATGTCGCCGCGCTCGGCGCGGGCCGGATCGTAGCGGGTCAGCAACAGGTGCTTTTCGATCTGCTCGCCATTCTCGGCCTTGAGCGTCTTGGAATCGAGCAGGCCGATGATGCGGTCCGAATCGCGCACCGACGAGACTTCAGGGTTGGTCACCACGATGGCGATGTCGGCATGGCGCATGGCCAGGGTCGCGCCGCGCTCGATGCCGGCGGGGCTGTCGCAGATCACCCAGTCGAAGGCCTTCTTGAGCGCGGCGATGACCTTCTCGACGCCCTCCGGCGTGAGGTTGTCCTTGTCGCGGGTCTGCGAGGCCGGCAGCAGGAACAGCGTTTCCACGCGCTTGTCGCGGATCAGCGCCTGCGTCAGCTTGGCTTCGCCCTGGATGACGTTGACCAGATCGTAGACGACGCGCCGCTCGGCGCCCATCACGAGGTCGAGATTGCGCAGTCCGACGTCGAAATCCACGACCGCGACCTTGTCGCCGGTCTGCGCAAGGGCTGCGCCCAGTGCGGCGGCCGACGTCGTCTTGCCGACGCCGCCCTTGCCCGATGTGACCACGATTACCTTGCCCATAGACCTCTCCTGTTGTTCTTGTTCCGCCATCGGCTCAGCCCAGTGTTCCCGCCAAAATCGTCTCGCCTTCGAGCCAGATCTGGACGGCCTGGCCGCGCAATCCTGGCTCCATGTCCTCGGCCGTCTTGTAGAAGCCGTCGATCGCGATCAGCTCGGCCTCGAGCTTGCGGCAGAAGATGCGTGCCGCGGCGTCACCCATCGTGCCCGCCAGCGCGCGTCCCCGCAGCGTTCCGTAGACGTGGATCGAGCCGCCGGCGACGACTTCCGCGCCCGAGGCGACCGACCCGACGATCGTGACGTCGCCTTCCGGGAATATCAGCGACTGGCCGGAGCGCACCGGCTGGGTGACGACCAGCGACGGCACGGCCTTGCCGACCTGCGCGGTGTAGGCGGGTGCGGCTTCATCGGTTTCGGCCTCTGCCGCATCGCCATCGTCGGCGACGGGCGCCTCGAAATCGGAGGCCGGACGGCCGTCGGTCATGGCAGGCGGCAGGCCGCCGTCGAGCAGCGAGGCCCGCGCGCCTTCGATGCCCATGATTCGCACGTTGCGGGTGCCGAGCTGTTCGACCAGCTCGCGCAGTTGCGCCCGGTCGATGTCGAGCCCGTCGACATCCAGAACGATGGGCCTGCGCAGGAAAAACCCAGCGGAACGGGCCGCCAGATCGTCGAGGCGCGCCAGCCAGCCGTCGAAGGGCAGTTCTGGCGTCAGGACGAGCGCGAGGAATGAGCGACCCTTGAGGCGGATCGGCCGGGCTTCAGTTAACACTTCGGACATCTTTGTTAATTTTTCGTAGCCGAGGGATATCGGTCGAATGGTTAACAAATGGTTAATTTTCGACGTCGTCCCCCGTCTTGCGATACGTCCGGAGAGAGGCGTGGCGACTATGTCACGATGTGAATCGAGGGGTGTCTTGCGGCGCCGAGCAGACGCGACAATGGCCCAAAGAAAAAGGCCAGACACGAATGCCTGGCCGAGGTGTGAAGGTCAAAACCTCCAGAGGGGAACGCACGGGGCCAATGGGAGGAAAGACCCCGTGCGACGCTGAAATGGGTCTGCGGCGACCCGCGTTCAACCAGCGCTTTTGCATTTCTCGCTGATCCAGAACGATTTCCGATTGGGCCAGATCAGGCCCGGTCCAATCGGGCCTCAGTACCAGCGGCGGTGGCTGTGGGTGTCGGCCTGAGCCGCGGCCATGCCGAGCAGGAAGCCGAGTGCGCCGAACACCAGCGCCGTCGCGGAAAAGGTCACCGGGTTCGCCTGCACCACGCCGGAAACGTCCTGCGCCTGCGATTTGATCGCGGAGGCCGCGCGGCTGGCCTTGTCGGAGGCCGTGTCCATCCAGTCGGACACTTCGTCGGCGGCGTCTTCGGCGCGCGCGGCAAGCGAGCGTTTCAGCGAACTGATTTCGCGGCGCATCTGCGCGATCTGTTTTTCGAGCGCGTCCTGCTTGTCGGCTGCGGATGTGCGTGGGGAATCATTGTCTGCCATGGGTGTCTCCTGACGTGGGTTTGGAAAACGGTTTTGGGCGACGGTGGTTCCGAATCGCCGCGGCATCGATGCGGGATGTGGACGAGCGCCCGAAAATGCCCGCAACAAATTGACAGCCGCACCGCGATAGCCGCTAGATGTAGTCGTCATGGTTCTTCCGAATCACGTTGGTTCGGGAGCTAAGAGGGAAGCCGGTGCCCCGTTTCAGGGAAAGCCGGAGCTGCCCCCGCAACTGTAAGCAGAGAGCTTGCGTCGAGTTATGCCACTGGTGCCTCGGGCACCGGGAAGGCCGACGAAAGCGATGACCTGCGAGCCAGGAGACCTGCCCTGACAGCTTGATCGAACCTCGGGCGGGGTGTCCTGGTGGTGCGCTGGCATGAAGGCGGCCTGTGCCGCTTCGCGCCGTCCCGCATCCTTTGCCATCCCCGCCCACAACGCCACGGGGATAAGAATGCCGGCGACTTCGACCTTCCAGACGAATGGGACCGTTCCGGTTCCAGAGATGATTTCCGATCCGACGCGCCCAGCCACCGAACCCGGCTATCGCGTCATCCGTCGCAATGGCGGCGTGACGCCCTTCGACGCCTCCAAGATCACCGTCGCGCTGACCAAGGCGTTCCTCGCCGTGGAAGGATCGACGGCGGCCGGCTCGCGCCGCGTGCACGATGTGGTCGTCGAGCTGACCGACGAGGTCGTGTCGGCCCTGACGCGCCGCGTCGGCGAGGGACGCCTGTTCCACATCGAGGACGTGCAGGACCAGGTGGAACTGGCACTGATGCGCAGCGAGCACCACAAGGTTGCGCGCGCCTATGTGCTGTACCGTGACGAGCGCGCGCGGGAGCGTGCAGCAGAGAAGGCCCTTGCCGCAGCCCCGGTTGCATCTGCGTTGCAGGTGAAGGGCGAGGACGGCACGCTCGCGCCGCTGGATGAAGTTCGTCTGGCGCGTATCGTCGAGGAAGCCTGCGATGGGCTCGACGCGGTTTCATCGGCGCCGATCATCGCCGAGGCGCGGCGTAACCTTTATGACGGCATCACCCTGGACGAGCTGTCGCTTGCGCCGATCCTGGCCGCGCGCACGCTGGTCGAGCAGGAGCCGAACTACGCGTTCGTGTCCGCGCGGCTGCTGATGGACCGGCTGCGGCGCGAGGCGCTGTCGTTCGTGTCGGCGCGACCTGAGCAGGCAACACAGGCGGAGATGGGCGCGCG